>CBDFHR010000001.1:0-31379 GCA_965247555.1 Dehalococcoidia bacterium
CATCGGCTCTTGAACGCGCTATAATCACGAGTCGCGACCTGATAACCGACGAGGCCAAGTCGAGGCTGTCGGCGATCATAGCGCGGTACCTATAACACGAGAACGACGCGAGGCGCGTCGAGGGTGGAGGCGAAGAAGATGCCCAGGAGAGAGGCGAATGAGCCTTACTACAGGCTCACCATCGCAGAGGCGGAGGAGATGTACGAGGATGAGGACGCGGTCGTGGTGGACGTGCGCCGCGAGGACGAGTACCTGTCGGGACACGTGACCGGCGCGTTGGCTATTCCCGTAGACGACCTGCTCATGCGAGTTGAGGAGCTGCCGTCGGACAAGAAGCTGCTCTTCATCTGTGCACAGGGTGTACGGAGCGGGCTAGCCGCCGAGATGGCCGGGGCGATGGGAATCGACCCCGAGAACCTGTACAACATCGAGGACGGCACGCCGGGATGGATCGAGCAAGGCCTTCCGACGAGCTACGGCGCAGACGAATAGAGGGTTGTACGAACCATTCCAAGAGGGGCGTTGATGAACAAGCGGAGGCGCGAGGCATGGAGAAAGCATCGCAAGCACCTTAAGAAGCTCAAGGAACGCCGGAAGGCCGAGCGCGAGCGGACGAACTAACCCAGGGCCATGACCGTACTCGTCGTAGGGTCGGTGGCGTACGACTCCGTAGAGACGCCTGCGGGCAGTCGAGACGACGCTCTCGGCGGTTCCGCAACCTACTTTTCCGTTGCATGCAGCAACTTCTCTCCTGTGAGTCTCGTTGGAGTGGTCGGTGAAGACTTCCGGGACGGCGACGTCGAACTTCTCCGATCACACGAGGTTGATATCGCAGGCCTCGAACGAGTCGAGGGGCGGACGTTCCGCTGGTCAGGGATATACGGACCGGAGGACGTGAATACCAGGACGACGCTGGACACGCAGTTGAACGTATTCGGCGATTTTGCGCCGTGCTTGAGTGAAGCCCATCGTGACGCCCCGTACCTATTCCTGGCGAATATCGCACCGTCTCTTCAGCTCGATGTCCTGAAACAGATGAGGCCCCGTCCAAAGCTCGTTGCTCTCGATACGATGAATTTCTGGATAGAGGGGAGCGGCGAGGAGTTGAGAGAGGTCGTCCGGCAGGTCGATGTTGTGTTTATGGACGAGAACGAGGCCAGGAGCTTTACCAACACCGCGAACCTTATGCAGGCGGCAAGCGCCATTCACTCGATAGGCCCGCGAACCGTGGTGGTCAAGCGAGGAGAACACGGTGCAATCCTTATTCACGACGGGCAGCCTTTCCTGACGCCCGCGGTGCCGCTGGAGCATGTGATCGACCCTACCGGCGCGGGTGACACGTTTGCAGGCGGGTTCATGGGATACCTCGCCGCCACCGAGGACCTCACCGAGCAGGGATTCCGGCGGGCGGCGGTCACGGGATCGGTGATGGGATCGTTCGTCGTCGAGGGATTCAGCCTCGAACGCCTTGCCGACGCGACGTTTGATGAGATCGAAGGGCGATTTCGTCAGCTATCGGCGTTGACACGGTTCGAGCCGTTAGCGGAAGATGAATCACTGCCGACGAGACGTAGATAGTCGAGAGCCTGCCATTCACGACAGGGTAGGGCGAGGAGACGAAACGAGTGACTACGAAGACGCAGGAGTATAAGGGAGACGTCAAGGACCTTTCCTTGGCATCGACGGGCGTCCGACGAATCGCGTGGGCCGCGCGCGAGATGAACGTCGTGGCGCAGATTCGTGACCGGTTCGCCAGGGAACGCCCGCTGGAAGGCGTCCGGGTCGTGGCCTGCTCCCACGTTACGACGGAAACGGCAAACCTGATGCTCGCGCTACAGGCGGGTGGGGCCGACGCGGTGCTATGCGCCAGCAACCCGCTGAGCACGCAGGACGACGTTGCGGCCGCCCTCGTGGCCGAATATGGGATTCCGACGTACTCCATAAACGGCGAGGACAACGATACTTACTACGGGCACATTCGCGCCGCCATCGGGCACGCGCCGCAGGTGATGATCGACGACGGCGCCGATCTCGCGACCGTCATTCATACCGAGCGCCCCGACCTGCTGAGTGGCTTGCTCGGTGCAACGGAGGAGACTACGACGGGGGTCATTCGCCTCAACAATATGGCCGAGGCCGGGAAGCTCGGATATCCCGCCATCGCCGTCAACGACGCACAGACCAAGCACTTCTTCGACAACCGGTACGGGACCGGCCAGAGTACCCTCGACGGAATCATTCGTGCCACGAACGTGCTGTTTGCGGGAAAGCGCGTGGTCGTCGCCGGGTACGGCTGGTGCGGCAAGGGCGTCGCGATGAGAGCCAAGGGAATGGGCGCGCACACCATCGTGACCGAGGTCGACCCTATTCGCGCGCTCGAAGCCGCCATGGACGGTCATCAGGTAATGACCATGGACGAGGCCGCGGAGATCGGTGATATCTTCATCACGCTGACGGGCAATATGCACGCCATCGGCAAGAGTCACCTGGAAGTCATCAAGGACGGCGCGATCGTCGCCAACAGCGGGCACTTCGACGTTGAAATCGACATCGAGTCCCTGGAGGAAATGGCCGACGGCAAGCAGAGCGTTCGCGAGTTCGTCGACGAATATCTCCTCGACGACGGGCGCAAGGTCTACGTGCTTGGACAAGGGCGTCTCATCAATCTCGTGGCGGCAGAGGGCCATCCGTCCGCAGTCATGGACATGAGCTTCGCGAACCAGGCCCTGTGTGTGGAGCATCTCGCGCTCCACGCGAAAGACCTTGAAAACAGGGTATACACGGTACCCACCGAGATCGACCAGGAGGTCGGGCGTCTCAAGCTCCAGGCGATGGGTATCACCATCGACACGCTAACCGACGCTCAGGAACGCTACCTCTCAAGCTGGGATATCGGCACCTAGAGCCACAACGAGGATTCGACAACCGCAATGACATCCAGCTTCGCGAACTCACCGTCCTATCTGTTCACGTCGGAGTCCGTGACGGAAGGACACCCGGACAAGCTATGCGACCAGATATCGGACGCCGTTCTCGACGCATTCCTCGCTGGGGATCCCAGGGCACGCGTCGCCTGTGAGACGGCGACGACCACCGGACTCGTCGTAGTCATGGGCGAGATATCATCGTCCAACGACGGCGTGGACGTTCGAAGGGTTGTACGAGAAGCCATCCGCGACGCCGGCTACACGGAGCCCGAGTACGGGTTCGACTACCGGTCGTGCGCGGTGATGGTCTCGCTCGACGAGCAGTCGCCCGATATCGCGTCGGGTGTCAGCAAGTCGCTTGAGGTGAGGGACCAGGAGGAGATCGACGAGGAAGAGGTGGAGAGTCTCGGTGCTGGCGATCAGGGCATGATGATCGGGTACGCGACCAACGAGACTGAGGAGCTCATGCCGCTGCCCATCATGCTGGCCCATAAGCTGACTCGGCGCATGTCGGAAGTCCGACGGGAAGGCCTGATCCCGTACCTGAGGCCGGACGGCAAATCGCAGGTCACGGTCGAGTACGAGCTTGGCAAGCCGAAGCGAGTGGCGACGGTCGTGATGAGCAGCCAGCACGACGCGGAGACGCCACAGTCGGTTATCCAGAATGACCTCGTCGAGCACGTCGCTCACGAGGTCATTCCTTCGTCTTTGCGAGACGGAGACACGCAGTACCACGTCAACCCATCAGGACGGTTCGTGACGGGAGGGCCTGTCGGCGACGCGGGTCTGACTGGGCGTAAGATCATCGTCGACACCTATGGCGGCTTCGCACGGCATGGAGGAGGCGCGTTCTCCGGCAAGGACCCCACGAAAGTCGACCGGTCGGCAGCATACGCCGCGCGGTGGGTCGCGAAGAACTTGGTCGCCGCCGGTCTGGCGGACCGGTTGGAGATCCAGCTTGCATACGCGATAGGCGTTGCGCGACCGATGTCGATCTCCGTGGAGACCTTCGGGTCCGGCCACGTAAGCGACGCCGAGATCGTCGGGCTGGTGGAGCGCCACTTTGATCTTCGGCCCGGGGCGATCATCCGCGACCTCGGACTGCGTCGTCCGATCTACAAGCAGACCGCAACGTACGGGCACTTCGGTCGCGATGACCTCGACTTGCCGTGGGAGCAGACGGACAAGGCCGAAGCGATCAGAGCAGAGGCCCTCGGCTGAAAGCCTCAAGGCAGCGCATTCGTGTTCTCCGTTGGGGAGCTCCCGGCCCGTTAGGGGCTCAAATCATGGTTTGGACGGCCCTAGGGCTATGCCACGCAGATACCGAGAGTAGCCACTTATCACCAGTACCGTAGATGACGAAGAAGGGGTGTCCACTCGGACAGGAGGAGACGGCATGGTTGTGAAGCCTTTGGACGCGGTAGAGGCCCTGAGACGTAGAGGCAGCGTCTACGAGCGGTTCGGCGTTCGTCCGATCATCAACGCCAATGGAACGCAGACGATTCTCGGGGGTTCCATCATGGAGCCCGAGGTGGCGGAGGCGATGGCAGAGGCCAGCCGGACGATGGTCGTACTCGAAGAGTTGAATGAGGCGGCCGGGCAGCTCATTGCCGAGCACACCGGGGCCGAGGCGGGACTGGTTACGAGTGGCGCGGCGGCAGGGCTAACGCTACAGGCGGCAGCAGTCATCGCAGGGGACGACCCCGACAGGATCGCTCTGCTGCCCGAAGCGGCCCATAATCAAAACCGGATCGTTATAAAGAGGTCGCACCACAGCGAGTTCACGCAGGCTTGGCGACAGGGCGGCGCGCGGCTGGTCTGGGTCGGCAGTGAAGACACGTGCCTCGACTGGGAAATCGAGTCGGCTATCAGCGGTGAGACGGCGGCCCTGGGGTTCATCGCCTCACGGTGGCACCCCGACTCGTTCGAGGGGCTGTCGCAGTTCGCCGGGATCGCTCACGGTCACGGTCTTCCGCTCCTCGTCGATGCCGCGGCCATGCTTCCTCCCGCGGAGAACCTTCGTCGCTTCATCGAATGTGGTGCGGACCTGGTCTCGTACAGCGGCGGGAAAGCGATCAAAGCGCCGCAGTCGTCCGGCATACTTTGCGGGCGAGCGGACCTGATTGCCTCGGCCAAGGTTAATGCCAGTCCGCATCACGCCATCGGACGCCCGATGAAGGTTGCCCGCGAAGAGATCGTCGGCCTGATGACCGCACTCGACCTGTACGTACGGCGAGACCACGAGGCCGATCTGCGGCGCTGGGATGGCGAGTGTCGAACAATCGTAGACGCGGTCGTGGAAATACCGGGAGTCGTGGCCGGCATAGAGCAGGACGACTGGCTCAGGCCGGTGCCGGAGGTGTCGATTGCTTTCACCTCAGAACGGCGTGGCCGCACGGCCGAGGAGATAGTCGATGCCCTCGCGAATGGTGACCCGCCGATCATCATCGAGGCCAGTCGACGCGACGACGAGGATATTTTCGTAAATCCACACGGTCTCATGCCGAGCGAGGCAGAGTTGATCGCGGAGCGTCTGCAGGCGGCGTTGGAGGCTGGGTAGCGCGGCTAACTGAATGGCGTGCTACCTAGCAATGCCCGTCTCGTAACATGTGCACATCCCGCAATGGTATGTTAGTGACCCGGTAACGGAGGTACGCTTCATGCCAATAAAGTTCGGGACCGACGGATGGCGGGGGGTCATCGCCGCGGACTTCACTTTTGACAACGTTCGTGTCTGCGCTCAGGGGACGGCCGACCTGCTTGCCGCGAACGGTGACGACCGAACGGTCGTCGTGGGCTACGACACCCGGCTCGCGTCGGAGCGGTTCGCGGCTGCGGTGGCCGAGGTGTTTGCTGGCAACGGTCTCCGCGTGCTCCTCGCGGATAGGCCCGCGCCCACGCCTGCCATCGGGTATAACTTGGTCGCCAGGGGAGCAGGCAGCGGGGTTGTCATAACGGCAAGTCACAATCCGCCGGAGTGGAACGGCTACAAGTTCAAACCCGACTATGGGGGAAGCGCTTCACCGGAGATAGTCGCTGAGCTGGAGCGTCACGTTGCCGGAGCCGAGCGAGGCAATCAGCCCAAGGTTACTCCTCTTTCTGAGGGCGTGAAGAGCGGGCTTGTGGAGTATTTCGACCCGGAGCCGCTGTATCTGGAAAATATCGGGCGACTTGTCGATCTCGACGGGATATGTCGGGCGGGATTGAGGGTCGTGGTTGACTCGATGCACGGGTCAGGGGCGGGATACCTGGCTACGCTCGTATCCGGCGGCAGTACCTCTGTGGTCGAACTCCGTGACGAGAGGAATCCGAGCTTTCCGGGGATGGTCCAGCCCGAACCGCTCCCTCACAATCTTGCGGGGCTTATGAGCAAGTTGGCGGAGTCTAATGCCGACGTGGGCCTCGCGACGGACGGCGACGCCGACCGCCTGGGTGTTATTGACGAGAGCGGCCGGTTCGTGACGACCCTCGATGCCTTCGCACTGCTTTGCTACTACCAGCTGGAGGTTCTGGGCAATCGCGGGCCTCTCGTGCGGTCGATCACCATGACGAGCATGATCGACAAGCTGGGAAAGGCATACGGTGTGCCGGTGTTCGACACGCCCGTGGGGTTCAAGTACCTTGGGCCGGTGATGATGCGCGAGGACGCCCTGACGGCAGGCGAGGAGAGCGGGGGGTACGCCTTCCGGGGCAACATCCCGGAACGCGATGGCATTTTGAGCGGGTTGATGATTCTCGATTTGATGGTTAGGACGGGCAGGTCTGTTTCTGAACTACTTTCGGTCCTGAGGGATACCGTAGGTGCACACTTCTATGACCGCCTCGACCTTCACTTCGACGCTGCGGAGCGGGAGACCATCGAGCGACGGGTCGGTTCTGCCCAGCCGCTACAGCTCGCCGGGCGTCGAGTGGAAGATGTCGATACCAGGGACGGCTATCGGTTTGTACTGCCGGACGGCTACTGGGCGTTGATACGCTTTTCCGGCACCGAGCCGCTGCTTCGCATCTACGCCGAGGGTGACTCACCCGATATGGTGCAGACCCTCTTGGCGGAGGCGAGGTCTCTTGCGGGCGCGTAGGCAGGGCATCGGCAGCGAATGCACCGAGCGCAACGAGTTGGACTTGATTCACTCGCGTGAGCCGTTTCGGTAGAATGTCCCCATGGTTGATGTCGTCCTTTGGCTGATTGCCGCCTATGTCATCGCGTTGGCGGCCTTTCCTCTCTGCTACTTCTTGCTTCCGTACTTGCGCGACCGGGGCGCGAGCATTGCCATGCCGTTCGGCATTCTTACGGTGGGGTACGCCTCATGGATACTGAGCGTTCTGCGAATCGTGCCGAGCACACAGGTGACAATCATCCTCTTGCTGATCGTGATGGCAGGCGTGTCGGCGTGGATCGTCCAGCGCAATTGGCGGGAGATGGTGGAGTTCGTCGTCAGGGAGTGGATGACGCTGGCGCTCGGCCAGATTATTTTCCTCGGTGTGTTCGCCGTGTGGATCGTCTACCGGTTCCACGACCCCTCAATCAACCATACCGAGCAGCCCATGGACTTCATGTTCCTGAACAGCACGGCGCGTTCGATGCTCGGAACGCCGGAGGACTCGTGGCTGAGGGGCGCAGGCATCAGCTACTACTACTTCGGCTACTGGAATTTCGCCTTGCTGACCAAGCTGACGGGCATCGTGTCCAGCGTGACGTACAACCTCTCGCTCGCGCTGGTTCCCGCGATGGCCGCGTTGGGCATGTATGGGCTCGTCTCAAACTTGATAAGGGCCGAGCAGGGCAAGATCAAGGCCGCCGTACTTACGGGGATGGTTGCGGCGCTCATGCTCGTCTTCCTGGCAAACCTGGAGGGCGCGTTGGAGTTTATGCGCGCCAACGGCATGGGCTCACCCGGATTCTGGGCTTGGATTGGCGTCGAGGGACTGACGGCCCCGGCAGGAACCCTTACGGAAGAGTGGTGGCCCACCGAGAACTGGTGGTGGTGGCGTGCGACCAGGGTGATTGGCAGCTTCGATGCCGGACTTCAGACAGACTACACGATCCATGAGTTCCCCGCGTTTAGCTACATTCTCGGCGACCTGCATCCGCACGTGATGTCGGTCCCATTTGTCGTGATGTTTCTTGGGTTCCTATGGAACTTTTGGCGTGCTCCATCGGTGTGGTCGTTGATTGAATGGCGTCCGTATCTGTCGCTGTTTGTGATCGCCTTCGTCCTTGGCGGTCTTGGATTCACCAACATGTGGGACCTGCCGGTCTACGGTCTGGTGTTCTTGCTCGTCGCGGCGCTCAAGGTGTACCAGAGCGGAGGGTCGCGAATCCGCGATTTAGTACTGGAGACGGCGTCTCTTGCGCTGCTCATGGGCGTAGTCATAATCCTGCTCTACTCTCCGTACTTCCTCACCTTCGCGAGTCAAGTGAGTGGCATCGGGGCGTTGGATGGCCCCGGCACTCGCCGCGTTCATCTGCTCCTAGTTTGGGCTCCGTATCTCGTCGCGGTCGCACCCTTCGTCGTGACTGTCTTCTGGCGTACGACCGTCTGGAAGGCCTGGTCGCGCACGACTCTCTACGCAGTATTGGCGGGATTCCTGCCATGTGTAGTCTGGGTCTCTCTGAATTTGTACGGTGGCGGGGATCCGTTGAGTGTTATAGGCAGGCTCATTCAGGTCCTCCCCTTTGCACTGCTCGTCACAATAGCGTCCTATACGACCTTGTGGCTCATCAGCGCTGGCAAGGATTATGTGGGGATGGTGTTCGCCATGGCGCTGTCGACCCTCGGTCTGGCGCTCATAATGGGCCCGGAATTGCTCTTCGTCGACGACTCATTCGGCGGGGCACTTGAGCGTATGAACACCGTGTTCAAGCTCTACTATCAGGCGTGGACGGTTCTCACGGCGGCAACCGGCTTCGTCATATACTATTGGGTCAAACTTGTCAGGGAGTCGAAAGGCTCTTCTCAGCTGTTGTTGCGAGTCTGGGGAGCCGCGTTCGTACTGGTGCTGGCAGGTTCGCTGTACTACACACCCGCCGCGATCGCGTCTAAGGCGGAGTTGTACGGCGAGGACAGGACGCTGGACGGCCTGCAGCACGTTGAGCGCTCCGCCGGCGCCGAGTACCGGGCCATCGAGTACGTTCGGGAGAACGTGGGCCAAGACTCCGCGATATTGGAGGCAGTCGGGGGTGGGTATTCGGAGCACGGGCGCATCGCGTCGAGTACAGGTGTGCCGACGGTGCTCAACTGGCCGGGACATGAGAAGCAGTGGCGTGGGTCGTCGACACCGTTCGTGGGTCGAGAACAGGACGTACAGACCATCTACCAGACGCTCGACATCAGTGAGGCCGTCTCGTTGCTCGACAAGTACGACGTCGACCACGTCTATGTCGGCCCCCGCGAACGCAGCAAGTACGGAGAGGCGGGTCTCACGAAATTTGCCGAGTTCATGACCCCTGTCTTCTCCGAGGCGGATGTCGTTATATACAGAAGGTGAATGATCCCACTATGTATACAGCACAACTAAGTGGCATATGGGGGACGGCGAATCATTGTCGAAGCGTACACAGCTAACCGTTAACCTGCGCCGCCTCAAACAGAACGTGGCCAAGTTCCCTTGGTACGTGGCACTCTACGTCGTCGTAGCGGTCACGGCGGCGGCCATGCGGTTCTGGGACTTGGGAGTCCGCGCGTTCCACCACGATGAGAGCCTCCATGCCTTCTACTCCTGGAATCTGTATGTCGGCGAAGGGTACATCCACAATCCGATGATGCACGGCCCTTTCCAGATGGAGGCTACGGCCGGGCTGTTCTTCCTGTTTGGCGACGACGACTACACCGCTCGACTGCTCTACGCCATTGCGGGCACGGCATTGGTGCTGTTGCCACTACTCTTCCGGTCGCGGCTGGGTAACTGGGGCGCGCTGTTTACGTCGATGCTACTGGCGTTCTCCCCCGCGATGCTGTACTACAGCCGGTTCGCACGCAACGATATTCTCATGGCAGTGTGGGCGCTCGGCATCGTGATCGCGATGTGGAGATACCTCGATGAGGGCGTTGGTGATGCCCAGGGAAAGTGTCCCTCTCGCGTCCGACGCTGGGGGTCAATTGTCGTGGCTGCGATCCGACAAAGTTGGACAAACTCCCGTGTCTGGCGCTGGACATCAGCCGTCGCGGCTGCAATCCGATACAGTTGGAGCAACTCCCGCCTTCGACGCTGGGCATCAGTCATGGTAGCCGTAATCCGATACGGCTTGGGCAAGAACGGAGAAGAGTCCGAGGACGAGGAACCCGCCCACGAACCCGACAGCGGTGAGCCTGCGGAGCCTCCGCCCAAGATGGGCAACCCGCGCTACCTGTACATTACGGCGGCCTTACTCGCCTTCGCCTTTGCCTCGAAGGAAAGCGCGTATCTCATCACGGCCACGATGGGCCTGTACCTCGTTGTGGTGATCACCAGCCGCAACTGGAACAAGGTGCGATCAAAAGTCAATGTTGGCGTGGACTCGCCCCCCATCGCCGCAGTAAAGATTGTGGGTGGGTGGCTGACGAGTCTTGAACGCGGCCTAGAGATGCGAGGCATCTCCAAGGAAGCCGGATTCCTGGTGCTGCTAATTACCATTACCCTCCCGTTGTGGGGGGCCTTTGTCAGCATCCTCCAGGACACGCCGTTCCTCGAGTGGAGCGGATTAACGTTAGCGGGCCATGTCGGAGGGGCGGGAGCGATCGGCGCTCCGCTAGGGAGGGGTGCACTGGTCGTCGCCTTCCTAGTTACGGCGTTCCTGATCTTTCTGTCGTTGTCCTACGGCCTGAAGTGGAACACATCGGTCTGGTGGAAGGCGGCGGCGCTCTTCTACGCGCTCTTCCTCCTCATGTACACGTCGTTCCTCACGAACGGTTTCGGAGTGGGTTCCGGCGTGTGGCAGTCTCTGGGCTACTGGGTGGTGCAGCAGGGCGAGGGGAGAGGCAGTCAACCCTGGTACTACTACACCGTGATTGCGACGCTGTACGAGTTCCTGCCCTTGCTGCTCTCCATCATCGGCAGCGTGTACTACCTCCGCAAACGGGACAGATTCGGCCTGTTCTTGGTGTACTGGGTATGGACTACTTTCCTGCTCTACACGCTCGCCAGCGAGAAGATGCCCTGGCTGCTGGTGAACATCACCCTGCCGATGATCGTCCTGTCCGGCAAGTTTCTCAACGACATCATCGTGCGTGTCGAATGGAAGAGAGTCTCGATAGTGGGCGGTATTCTTACGCTCGTCGGGGTGCCAGTGTTCTTGGCCATCCTGTGGAATTTGGCCTTCCTGGGCCTCGACGGCAGCGAGACGATTGCCGGTCTCTCCGTTGTTACTTTGGGCGGGGCACTCGGTGGGGTCGCGATAGTCCTAGTAGTTGTTGGATACCTTTTAGCGGGCAAGATCGGCCCCGCCGTATTCGGGACGATTGGCCTGGTCTCAATAGCGGCGGTGCTGTTGGTTCTCAGCGGGCGGTCCGGGCTGATGGCGGCCTTCGAGCACGGCGACATCCCCGTCGAGATGATTGTCTATACCCAGACCTCGCCCGACGTCCACAACCTGGCCCGACTTCTACGCGAGCAGGACGCGCAGGAGGGAATTCCTATCGCCGCCATTGACGGCACGAGCGGCTTCCACTGGCCGTGGTACTGGTACCTGCGCGGGAGAAATGACATCGAGTACACGAACTACGACACCACGGGTGTAACGAACCCACCGAACTCGCCGGTCGCCCTCGTGCACTCGCACAACAAGAGCACGGCCGACCCGATCTTTGCCGAAGTGTTTTCCGAGCCGCAGCTCCTCAGGCAACGGTGGTGGTTCCCCGAGGCCGTGTACAGGGGATATCACGATCCGGAGGAGAACTCAAACGTTTTCGGCATCGGTAAGCTCATCGCCGACCCTGCGGATCGTCAGACATGGCGCGACCTCGCCGACTACTTCCTCTATCGAAACTTCTGGACTAGCTACGGCGTCTGTGTACCTGCAGAGGACAACTTTTCCTGTCTGGGCAGCGAGAACGCCTACATCTATCAGCGCCCCGACACATCCACGCCGTTCGTCCCTCGCTACAACTGACGTGACGAGGGATTCACCAATTCCGCTCTCTTGTGTTATCCCGATTTGACCAACATATTCACGTAGCCTACTATGAGTCAACTCTCTTGACGTTTTGGGATCACGCCAGAGGATACGCCAATGAACATCGCAGCAATCCACTCTCTCTTCGATTATAACTACTGGGTGAACCAACGGATTCTGGAGACTGCGGCAGGCCTGTCGTCCGAGCAGTTCATGGCACCCGGGCCGGTGAGTCACGGCAGCCTTAGGGGCACGTTGGTTCACGCATTGGGCGCGGAGTGGGCGTGGAGACAAAGATGCCAAGGCAGTTCGCCTGAATCTCTCCTCTCACAGGATGACTTCGATGACGTCAAGTCCCTAGCGCACCGTTGGCGGGAGGAGGAACACGCCATGCGCGCCTACCTTGCGGGACTGACCGACGACGATTTGACAGCTACTATCCAGTACACTCGTACGGAGGGCGTCCAACTCGAGACACCGTTGTGGCAGATTCTTCTGCACGTGATTAACCACGGCACGCAGTCGCGCAGCGAGGCCGCTGTCCTCCTCACGCAATTCGGCCACTCTCCTGGCGACCTGGACTACATGATCTTCCTCCGAGACGGTTAGGTCTGGCATCCTTGGCGTGGTGTCTCTTCTCGCGATTGCCCGCGACGGTTGGGCGTACAGGACGAGGGATGTGCACGGGGCCCGATTCCGAGAAGGTCGGGCCGGTCACATGAGGTAACCGCACGTGCGAGTTCGAACCGCGTTCCCATCCCCGAAGCTTAGCAAGCGCCAGCGAGGCGTGCTGGGGCTGGTCGCGCTCGCGTCGCTCGTCACGAGCTACGGCGCGGCCATCATGGTGTTCGCTCTGCCGCAGATTCAAGACGGACTCAGCATCGAAGACGCAGCGGTTAGCGACGTTGCGGCTGCGATCAGGCTAGGGTCGCTCTTGGCGGTTCCGGTCGTTCTGGTGGCCGACCGAATCGGACGACGTCCAACGCTCATCTTTGTCACGGTCGCGAACGTGATATCGACCGCGGCCACCGGAGCATCGCCATCCATCGAGACTTTCGTGGTCCTCCAGTTTATCGCGCGCATGCTCCACACTGCGACGGGCATCCTAGCCGCCGTCTACATCGCCGAGGAATTCCCATCCGACCACCGCGGTTGGGGATTCGGCGCCCTGGCTCTCCTCTCAGGCGTGGGTTCCGGATTGGCGCTCATCATGTTCGGCATGATCGACAGTCTGCCGTTCGGTTGGAGGACTCTCTACTTCCTGGGACTCATCGCATTGGCTCTCTTCCCGCTCCTCCTCCGGCGGCTTCCTGAAACGCAGCGGTTTCTGAGTGTTGGAACGCAATCGGCCCGGCCTTTCGTTTCCGCCCACCTCGGCCCAATCGTGAGCGTTGCGACGGCCTACCCAGGGCGCTTCGCGGCAATGGCAGCCGTCATCTTGATAATAGTAATCTCGAACGTTGCCGCAGGTCTCTACGGCCCAACCTACCTGCAATCCGAGCATGGCTGGTCTCCGGCCCAGCTCTCGAGCATTCTTCTCGTTACGGGAACGATCGGAGTGGCGAGCGCCCTCTACCTTGGAAGTTTCAGCGACCGCTTTGGACGCAGGCGGATGGCGTTCTTGTTCCTCATGGCAAGCCCCTGTGCCATGGTCGGCTTTTACCAGGCGTCGGGGCCGGTGCTCCCGGTACTGCTCGTGACCTTCGCGCTGGTCGGTACGGGGGCAGACGTCTCGTTGGCCGCAATGGGGAAAGAGCTGTTTCCCACCTCGTATCGGTCCACGGTCTCCGGGTTCGTCGCCATGGTCGCGGCCTTGGGCGGGGTGATTGGACTCTGGGCACACGGCCGCCTGTTCGATCTCATCGGCGATCAGTGGACGGCCATCAGCGCCCTGGCCATGCTGGGCCTGCTCGCACCGTTCGTCCTCGCCTTCACACTACCTGAGACGAATCGGCGCAAGCTGGAAGAGATTTCGCCGGAGCGGTAGCGAGGCGCGGCTAGTTGTACACGTTCATGGCGCGTTCGACTCCGTCAGACAGCGTCATTGCGATTGCTTTGATGGCGCTGTCGATTCCCTCATCGATAGCCCGGCGCTCCTCGTCGCTCGGTCTGCTGAGCACGTGTTGGACGTCACCGACCTGACCCTCCGGCCTCCCGATTCCAATTCGCACCCGAACGAAGTCCTGCGTGCCGACGGCGCCGATGATGGACTTCATGCCGTTGTGGCCGCCGTCACCGCCCCTTGCCCTAATCCGCATTTTGCCGGACGGGAGCGCCATCTCGTCGTATACGACGATGAGGTTCGCCGCCGTCGCGCGGAACCGGGTGAAGAGAGACGTGACAGCCCGCCCGCTTTCGTTGACGTAGGTTTTCGGCTTTGCGAGAACAACGCGATGACCGTCAATTAACTGTTCGGAGGTATGCACCAGTCGATGCGACCGTGTGGAGCCACCGGGGTGGCTTTCCGCGAGGCGGTCGATGCACCAGAATCCTACGTTGTGGCGAGTGCCTTCGTATTTCGAGCCGGGGTTTCCAAGACCGACGATGATGGTTGGAGCGGAAGATGGATCGGAGCGATCTTCTCGTCCAAGGAACCTAGCAAACGCACCGCGTATCACCGCCAACCGCCTTTACGTGTGGGATCGAGGCTCGGCCTCTGAGGATAACAGCGATTCTATCAATCGCGGTTCACTACGTGAAGATATCGTACCCCAGCGCTCTCAAGCGACTTGCCGGCCCTTGCTCCAGCATACGTTACACTGTTGACCAACAAGCCGCGTTGATGCTTGACCACAGGTAGGCAAGCCTACTACAATCTGTTGTAGGCGTTGAGCCTCTCCACGATTCGCGGCCCCGTGGTGTAGCGGTTTAACATACTGCCCTGTCAAGGCAGAGATCGCCGGTTCGAATCCGGTCGGGGTCGCCACCCATATCTAAGAGGCGATGTGGCAGGTTACAAAAAGGCGCAAGGAAACAGCCCAGGAGCCAAGTACAGGTTGGCCCGGCTTTGCACCAAAAGTCTGATCGGCTCCGAACTCAGGCTCGACACCGAGGGCGTACATCTTGGACAACCTTCAGTTGCTGTGCGGGGCGTGCAACTCTATGAAGGGCACGAAGTCGCAGGAAGAGTTTCTAGCGGTGCTCACGCGGGAGGGAATGCGCTGATGACACCGGAGACAGACCACCTCGATGACATGTCCGACGATGCATGGACAGCACTCATGGTCGCCATCGCGTTTACTCTTTCAGAGATGGACTATTCACCACCGGAGATGCGGACGGCGTCGAAGTTTCTTCAGCGGATGGATGAGCTGCTGGCCGAGTCCTTCCAGCTTCAGCGGTTCCCCTCGCTGACATTAGATGCGGAAGAACACGCTCTAAGGCTCGCTCAAACAATGCGGAATTCGGTTCAGTCAGCACGCGATTCCATCCGTTCTGATTACGGGGAGCCTTCTTGACTGCATTCTCTACCATGTTATGCCCCTCCCTTTATGCCGCTTCCTTGTCTTGGCGCACAGTGGTCATATCACCCGCCTCAAGGAGCTTCAGGAAAGTCTACCACCACAAGAGCGAGAAAGGGGCGGCCCCTTTTTGCATCAACTATGGGACTTCTGCATCAAACCTGAGTTTTGGTGCAAAGCCGGTTGGCCCTGCCTCAGAGTTTGTAGACAAGTCAGGGCCTAGTACAGGAGCGCAAGGCAACTGGCAAGGGAGTGTACCAGAAACCCGCCAACTATCCCGCGCTATTAGGTTAGCGACACCGGAACGGTCAGGAGACACCCACGCCCGATCGGAGGTACCGATATGGTAGAATTACAACAGAAATCAATCGCCAAAGGCGTCGTCGGCGAGGCCGTTTGGCTGAGTGCGATGCGCCGAGCGGGACTGTCCAAGGAGGAGATCGACCGAGTGGTAACTGCGACCGCTACACTGGATAGGCCGACCGACAACGGCGACGGAATAGAGCTTGTTCCGGTCAAAGAGGCCGCGCACCGCATTAGCCGCTCAGAGAACACCGTTCGGTCGTGGATTCGGCTAGGCCACCTTCAGACAGTTGAGATTCGCCCACCGTCCGATCACGCAAACGGCCCCTGGGTACATGTAGACATGGCAGACGTGGAAGGGTTCGATAAGCAGTCCAAGCCGGGCGACCCTGACAAGGGCGAACTCATCACACTCAAAGAAGCCGCAGAACGGTTCGACATACCTGTGGGGCGATTGCAGGGTTGGTACAAGAGCGGGCACCTCCCAACGCATGGTAGCCGCATCGGGCGTGGTGGAAAAGCCCTGCTCGTGGATATAGGCGAGGTAGCTGGTCTCATCACAAATCCTCCCCGCCCTACTGGGCGGCCTCGCAAAAAGCATTCCTAGTTCGACAATCCATTCTAACTTGTAGTACCGTAACCCCGTCCTGAGAGACGGGGTTGTTGCTTAAGGGCCTCTCGTCCTTCGGGACGGGGGGCCTTTTTTTGTTGCTCCCCGAATCCAGGTCTCGAAGGGAGGAAGGAGCGATGAGGCGAGACATGACATCCAACGGACGAACTTGCTGCAGCCATTCGAGAAAACTAGGGCGCATTCACCATATAGCGAGTGCTATCGGATGGCTTGTCGTTTATCACGTTTCCCAGGCGGGCAATGAACGAGCCGTGTTCACGGAGCACCTCCTTGTATGGGCCTTGGTAGAAGACCTCGACGATGACAAGGAGCTCGCCATAGTGGGAGTGTCCACTATCCCCGGCGAAGGATACACGGGTCCAGTGGAGGTGGCCGGCAATTTTCTGGGATACACGCGCGCCGAGACGATGACAGAAGACATAGAGGCAATGTTCAAGTTGCATGCATTGGGACGTACATGACGGACGCGGAGACGGCCTGGGCTGGATCAGTCCCATGACGAATGAAATGAGCAGACTGCAGTCCGACAGGTACATCATCGAGGTCCACCTCGGCCGGGGCGTTCTCGCGGCTTTGTTGGGGCAAGGGGAACGAAACCTCACCCAGCAATCGGCCCCTGTAGCCGCTCTGACCGAGGTCGCCAACAAAGAGGAGATTTACTGGGAGGTTAGACGATGGCGAATGTAATGGTTGATATCGAGATTGACGACATAATCGACGACCTGACTCCCGAAGAGTTGCTTGAGCGCGTGAACTACAGCGACATAATCCAGTACATGAGGGACAAGGGAGGCGTTGCGGAGATAGCGCAACGCCTCGCCGAGCAGAGCGGCATGAGCGAGCGGGCGAGAGAGGTCTTGAAAGCGGTTCTGGTGAGTGACCTAAACGTGGTTCAGCAAATGGCGGGTGATCGCACCCTGGTGATTGTCGGGGACGCTGAGGGAATAGGCTAATGGCAACTCATACTCTGAATCCAGCATCGCTGGGCAAGACGCTCTGCAACCTGTTCGTTCCGGTCGGAAGGCCGGTTGCGATGTTGGAGAAGAGGTCCATGCTTGGCGAGTGGCCTGATGTCCGGCTCGCGGCGACTCCACGACGACCGTCCTGTTGGAAGTGCATAAGGAGGTTAGCAGCATGACCACAGAGAATTTCGACGATTCGAGACGCGGAGGGAAGCGCATGACCCGTGAACTGGAAGAGGTGATCGGGCTGGAGACGGGCGGCTATGCGTTCTGCCTGACCTGCAAGGACTGGCACGACGACACGCACTGCTTCCCCGGCGACCACTCGCGGCACTGCGGACACGTTATCAAGACACCGGCGAGCGCCCTCGTGTGCCTCATGCCGATGTTGGGAACGCAGCCGACCGCGCCGGAAGGCCCTACGAATCCGAGACACACCTAGGAGTTCAAGATGTACCTGTCCAAGGGCCTCCTCGCTCGTTGGAAGAAGGCCGCAGGCCGGACGGGTCATGCCGGCCGCGTCAACGACTTCGTTAGGTGGTGCATCGAGACGACGATCAAAGAGGCGGAGCTGGTCTAACGGTAAGGCGCGCGGACTGGGAGTCCGCGAGATATCGGTTCGACTCCGGTGCTCCGATCCAAGACAAGCAGGAGAGACGCATGAGACCACAATGTAAGGTCTGCGGCACGACGGAATGGAAGTCCCTGGTCTACGGCATCTGCGGTCGATGCAGGGGAGAGGAATAGCCGAATGAACGTCTATCTGGCAGCGCGGTATCCACGCCGCGAGGAATTGCTCAAGTACGCCGACGAGGTCGAGGACGCGGGACATTCCGTCGTGGCGAGCTGGTTGAATGGCGACGACGAAGTGGTTGAGAACGCGGGCAAGGTACCTACCCGGCGCGTCCGACGTGGCGGTGAAGGACCTGGAGGACCTCTTGCAAGCCGATGTCCTGATCTCGTTCACCGAGCGGGCCGAGATAGTCCCCTATCTGGACGCTGCGGCGCGGGGTGGCCGACACGTCGAGTTCGGCTATGCAATCGGAACCGGCAAGACGCTCTTCATCGTCGGGCCGACCGAGAACGTCTTTCATACCCTGTCGTTCATACGGTTCTTCGACGAGTGGGAGCCGGACATTATCGAGGCCCTTGACGGCCTTGCCGGTACGAAGTTGGCGAGGGCGTTGGGAGTGGGAGAGTAGCGTGTTCGAGAAGTTCACCGACTGGCTGCCGCGTGCAAGGAAGACGAAAGCTCTTCTGGCCGCATCCCAGGCGGTCATCGAGGAGTTTTCAGCCGAAGACATCGCCCTCACGGTGCGGCAGTTGTACTACCAACTGGTGAGCCGCGACATAATCCCAAACAACGAGCGGGCGTACAAGCGCCTGATTGAACTCATTACCAAAGGACGGATGGGCGGCCACATCGACTGGTCGGCCATCGTGGATCGTGGGCGCGTGACGGAAATGCCGTCTCACTGGGACAGCCCCGGTGACATACTCAGAAGCGCCAAGGAGTCGTATAGGCTCGACAGGTGGGGGAATCAGCCGTACTTCGTAGAAGTCTGGTGTGAGAAGGATGCTCTCTCTTCGATACTCGAACCGATCTGCAACAGGTGGCACGTGCGGTATTTGGCGGGGCACGGGTACCTGTCGACCACCGCCGTCTTTGACGCTGCGAAGCGTTTCGATGCTGAGGTCGCGGTGGGTAGGACGCCGGTCGTGGTCTATATCGGCGACCATGACCCGTCCGGCCACGACATGTCGCGTGATATTTCCGACCGCCTATTCGTCCTGACACGCGGTCAGGATGTCGAGGTCAACCGCCTTGCGTTGACCTCGGAACAGGTGCGGCAGTACGACCCGCCGCCCAACCCTACCAAAGTCACCGATAGCCGAGCGGCGGACTACATCGCAGAGTTCGGCCACGACTCGTGGGAGGTTGACGCCCTCAATCCGCGAGTGCTTGAAGAGTTAGTGACCGACACCATCGAGGACCTGCTCGACTTCGGCCCTTACGAGGAAATACTGGAACGAGAGGAAGAGGACAGGGAGCAGATTCGAGAGGCCATCGACGACATGGTCCGTAAGCGCAAGCAGTCCGATTTGGAGGAGAACATCGAACTAGAAGAAGACAGCGAGTAAAAGGAGGTAGACATGGTATTGATGGAGAAGCAAAGAGACGCGAAGCGGGAGCGTGCCCACACCAGACGAGAACAGGGCCTGTGCGCGAACTGCAACAACGATGCCCTGCCGGGCGAGAGCCGGTGCGGAGACCATCTCCGCGGCACTGCTCAGACCACCATCAATCAGGCGTCGACCGACGAGGGCACGACCCACATGAAAAAGGTTCGGCTCGACCAGCTGAACCCAAACCCGTGGCAGCCGAGGACGACGGTGGACGACGAGTACATCGAGGGACTTGCCACCGACATCAAATCCGTCGGGCGCTTGCTGCAAGAGCCTCTGACGCGGCCTGCCGGCGAGGACGCCTACCAGCTCGCATTCGGCCACAGCCGGATCGCCACACTGCGGCTGCTCCACGAGCGAAAGCAATGGCCGGCGAACGTCACGGTCAAGGTCGCCGCCCTTTCGGACCCCGACATGGCCTACATCGCCCTGTCGGAGAACCGCGCCCGCAAGGACCTGACGGCCCTCGAGGAACTCTCGGCGTGGGCCAGGGCGCTGGAGATCGAGCAGGTGACAATCCAGTCGCTTGCCGACCGCGTCGGAGTCGACCGGACGACCATGAGCAAGAACCTTGCCATCCTGAAGCTACCGGCGAACGTCCTCACGCACATCGAGGACGGGCGACTTTCGTTGCGGGCCGCGCGGGAGCTTCTGTGCCTACGCACCGAGACCCACAGCCATGGCGACATGGTCAAGGCCGTCCTGAAGGACTGCGGCGAAGACTCAAGCTCCTACTATACAGGCCTTCCGCCGGATTACCGCACCAAGACCGTCAGGGCCTCTATTCGCGCTTTGGCGCGCGGGGTGTCCCACAGGGGCTACAGTTCCGAACACAGAGAAAAGGACAGGAACTGGCGGCTCTTGTTTGAGGCCGGGGACGGCGGGCGGTCCATATCGTTCGACGTGGACGATTTCAAGTGGGCGTTCGGCGATTTCATCCACACACTGCCCGACGGCGAGGACTCAGGCGGCCTGACATGGACGTGCCACGTCAAGGAGTGGGCAAAGTGGTCGGCCAGGGCGACCAGGGAGCAGACCAAGGCGGAAGCTGAGCACAGGCCACAAGGCCAGAGCCAAAGTCGAAGGACAGCAGGTGGCTTCAAGCGGTCAAGAAAGACCCCGTCGTGACTGCGCTCGTCGATGCCGCGACGCTGCGGAAGCTCAAGGCCGACGAGGACGTTGAGAGTCTCCCCGATGAAATCCGCGAGGCCCTCGGCACGAGAATCCTCAAATTGGGGTACCGCTACGACCCCTCGCTCAACGCACTACCCACAGCCGCCCAGCCCATCATAAAGGGGGAGGAGCACTACGGTATGGGCGATAAGCCGCCGATGTTTGATTTCTCCGAGTGCGCTACCTGCACCGTCGGGGCGTCTTGGGAAGAAACGTACAACGGGAGCGGCGTTGTGCAACTGTTCTGCGGGACCAAGAAAGTCTACATGGACAAGCAGAGCGTCGGCATCGAGAAGTTCCTCGTCTGGCGCGACGAGATAGCGGCGCGCAACCGCGACGAAGACCTGAAGCTGGGAATGGAACTGGCCTCGGTCTTGAGCCCTGGGATGGCAAAGATCGTCGTGCTGTCATTGCTCGGCGTTGCGCGCGACCCTGAGTACGTGACGACATGGGGCGACGGCCGCAATTGGGCGAAGTACGACCTGCCGCCGGCTGCAGCCGAGCAGTTTGCCGCGATGGTCGGCCGCGACCTGCCGCCTCAGCACTCCTCCTACGAGGTCAACCAGTGGGCCGCGTACCTCGACCAGTTCCTTGCGGACCCGCCGCCGGACTTCGACTGGCCGGCGGTGGCCGCATGGCTGGTGATGTGGCAGGCCCGTCTGAACGCGGGATTTCGGGGTGAGTTAGAGGCCGTGGCCATGGCCACGGGCGAAGTACGAGAGGCTGTCGCGGCGGGAGTCGACTAGGAGGTACGTCGAATGACTAGCGAACGGTGCGACCATTGCGGCGTCCTGCCAGGGCGCGACCACCATTACGACTGCCAATCCTCCGAGGCCAAGCGTATCCGGCGCGAGTGGGCGGAGGAAGAGAGGGTCGCGGCGAGTCCTCGAAAACCGAGTTGTAGGCGATGTCAAAGGAGGTTTGCAACATGACACACACGCTTGAGGACTGGGTCGACGCCCTGAAGATGAAGCGCCACGGCAAGGAGTATAAGAGTTCCTGTCCACTGTGCGGGGGCGACGATATGTTTTGGGCCAAGCGCGGGGACACGCACGAGGTTGTCCTCGGCTGCCGCGGCTGTCTTATGGGCATCGAGGGTAAAGCACGGGCCAAGCGTATCAACGAGATCACCCGCGCCGTCTTCGGCGACGCAGCTTCCCCGCCTGTCCGCTCCGGCAACGTCGTCAATCCCGCGAAGGCGGCAATCCATATCGCGGACGCCGACACGCTCGACCAGGCCTACCGCCTCGTCCTCGACTGGCTCACGCTCTCACAGCGCCACCACGAGGACCTCAGCCGTCGCGGGCTCTCGGAGTCGTTCATTGAGCTCGCGCAGTACCGCACCCTCCCCGAAGGGCGCGGAGACGCGATTGCGGGCGCGTTGCTCGACGAGCTCGGTGAGGATGCGCGGAAGGTCCCCGGCGTTCATCCCGTCGAGCGCCGGTTCATCGCCTACCCCGGCCTCATCATTCCCGTCCACGACGCACGGTCGCGTGTCGTCGCCCTTCGTGTCCGGAAAGATGAGGGCGATCCGCGATACTCCTTCGTCTCCTCCGCCTCGGTCGAGCCGGGACCTGGGCCGGGAGCGCCCGCCCATGTGCCCGTGATAAGGCCCACGCCGGCGACGAGGAAGGACATGACACCCGGCGATGTGATCGAGTACCACCCCACAGTCCGCGTCACCGAAGGGGAGCTCAAGGCAGACGTGGCGACCGCCCTCAGCATCGAGCGCGAGGAACCTTCCTTTCTCACCATTGGGCTCAACGGCCCCTCGGCGTTCGAGGCGGCGGTCCCAGCGCTCAAGGCCCTGGGGACAGAGACGGTCATCGTCGCCCTTGACAGCGACGCGAGAGAGAAGCGCCCCGTCGCCGCAGCGCTCCGGCGCACCGTCGACGGCCTCCGCGAGTCCGGGTTCGGCGTAGATTTGGAGACGTGGGCGGGTGGCAAGGATGGTGCCAAGGGTATAGACGACGCCATCCTCGCGGAGGTCGAGATCACTAGTACCGGTTCAGCCTGAATATGATGGATAGATATGTTGAAGTTTAGTGCGAGCGTCCTGAGTGGAGAAACGCCAGTCAATGAAGGCGACAGCTTGGTTACGCTCATGTTCCAGCGCCGAGACCTCTCGTTTCAGTACCACCTCGTCGCTGATTCGACGGTTGAGACATTGATTGCTCAAGACGCTCAACTCTATCTCGGCCATATTCAGCCAACTACCGTGTTTGGGAGTGTAATGAAACTCCAGACGCTTGGCGATGCGCCGCGCTTCGGCTGGCGTGAAGGCATCGTACAACGAGCCCAGCTTGTGAGTGTTGAGATTGTCCAGCACCAGCCGTATCGTTTTTGTATGAGGGTATGCCTCGTCTGCCAGCCACCTCATCTGATGTGCGAAGTCCACAGCAGTGCGACGCTCGGTCACCTCGACATGCCTCCAGCCAGCTTTCGGCTCACAGAACATGAACAGGTTTCGGGTCCCGTTTCGCTTGTACTCGTAGTCATATCGTTCCACTCGACCCGGCCTGGCCCCGATGGACGGTCTCTTGTCGGCCACCAATTGCTTGGACGTCTCGTCGAAACAGACCACGGGATGGTCCGGATCGTAGTCTGCGTGGTACAGGTCCAGCACATCCTCCATTCGAGCCACGAACTCCCCGCTCACCTCCGGGATGCACCATTCCTTCTTCGTCCACGGCTTGAGTTCGTTTTTTTGAGCGTCTGGCGCACCGTCTCGAGGGAGATGCTCTCGGCAAACCCCATCTGGACCACCTTGTCGGCAAGCAGTTGCAGCGTCCAGTGCGTGTGTCCTTCGGGCGCATCGCTGCACGCAATGGCGACTAGGTGCGCTTCCTGCCTACCGTCCAACTTGCGCCTCTGTCCTGGTCGCGGGCGTTCAATGAGCGCACTGTCGAGTCCTTCCTGTACATACTGCGTGCGCACACGTCCCACCGTGGAGGCGCTTATCAATAGTCCGCTGGCGATGTCACGGTCGATCAGACCTTCGTCTGCCTTAAGCAACACCAGCGCTCGCTTGACCTTACGGGCCGAAGTCTCCCCACGACTCGCTATCTCTTTGAGATGTGTCCGCTCCGACTCGTTCAACTCCACCTTGTACTTGAGAGCAGGCATGTCTTCGTATGTCCTCCTTATAGGATCATACATAAGACTAACCTATTTCTTATATTTGTCAAATACATATGGAACCGGTACTAGGCATTCGGACGACGCGGATGACGACCAGGTCGATGCGGAGGTCAAGAACATCGACAAGGCCGCGAAGTTGGCTCAGCCGACACCGGAAGAGAAGCGGGAGGCCGACGCACTGAAAACGCTCAAAGATGCCGTCTTATCTGAAGACCGCGGGGAGTGGAAAGAGCAGGCGGCACAGGCGGCGCTCAAGCGGATCGTTCAGAGCGATGCAACCCTTGAACGGGCGCGGGCTATCATCGAGGAAAGCCCAATCTCCAACCGCGAGTTCGACCGGAACGTCAGGGAGTTGAAGGGCGAGAGCGGGAATGAGGATGACTCGACCGCCTATGCGCCCATGATGCCCAACGAAGTGCGCAGCGCAGAGCGGCAGGTGGACCTATTGGAGAAGTCCGCCACCTTGCTCGTCACCGAGTCCCATGAGACGTACCTCCACGAGAGCGACGCAGACGTGCTTCCGGTCCGCAAGGAGCACCTGCCATACCAAGCCCACATCTTCCACAAGCTACTGATCACCGAGGAGACGAGGGAATACAAGCACATATACCCGATACTCCGAATCCGGGCATACAAGCAGGAGCCTACGCAGCTGGTCAGGTGGTCGAAGTACGATGAGACGCGAGGCATCTTCTACGTCAAGCTCTCCCCGGGGAACATGTTGAAGGTCACGGCCGAGGAGATCGAGGTCGTTCCCCTCGGTACCGACGGCGTGTACATGGTCCCCTCTATCCCCGTCACCGCATGGGAGTACGACCCCGTCGATCACGGAGAGGATCACATGTACGCCATCCGCATCTGGGACGGCCTCTCCGCCGATGGGGGAGAGATGTACGCGCAGGACGCGCAGGACCTCGTCCGGCTCTGGATGCTGGCGAACGCGATGCCTCAACTGCTGGACGAAAAGCCCGTGCTCATGTCGCTCGGCCTGTCTCCCGGTAGCGGTAAGTCGACGCTGATCAGGCGGATCGGCCAGTTACTGTACAGGACGAACTACAACGTCAAGACCCGGCCAAAGTCGGAAAACGACTTCAAGGTCGCCCTACAGTCCGAGCCGATGTATGCGCTCGACAACGCCGACGACGAGGTGGAGTGGCTGAAGTCGACCCTACTTCCGATCACCACGGGGGCTGAGGACCTGCAGCGCACCCTCCACACGACCACCGAGGTGACGAAGCTCGTGCTCGACTCGTTCATCGCGATCACCTCGCGCACTCCGCGACTGCGCCAGGTCGACATGGCGCAGAGGATCATTACCGTCAAGGTCAAGGGCCTGCGAGAGGAGAATCCCAACGAGCCGTACAAGTCGCAGCGGAGACTCAGACACCAGACGACTTCGAACCGCGACCGCGACCTCTCCGGCTACGTCAGGGACCTCCAGCGCATTTTGCAGAAGTCCGGCCCGTTCAACCTCGACCGCGATCAAGGCTACAACTTCCGCATCGCCGACTTCGGCTCGATCACCGAGTGGGCCGCGCCCGCGGTCGGCATCAAGGACTGGAAAGGTCTCCTCGACCGGGCGGACCAGGAGCAGCGCGAGTTCATCAAGGAGGGCGACTGGCTGCTACCGCTCATCCACCTCTGGGTCGACCGCACTCCCGGTCAGCAGGGGTTGGAGGGTCCATCGGACATCAGGTGGGTCGCCAAGGACGACCTCCATTCGGCGCTTGCGGAGATCGCGCGTGAGAAAGAGATGCCCTACTGGGTGCAGGGCAGCCAGGGCCTCGCGACGAAGCTCGGGTCGTCCCGCGACGCATGGCAAGGTGAAATCCGGCTGCACGGGCCGGAACGGATGCAGATAAACGGGAAGCGTCCTACGGCATGGGGGATTGAGCCGTGGTAAGTGAGATTAGAACAGCGAAATGTCATTGTCCGAAACTTTCGCTTTTTTTCGAACTGGGGGAAACGGAAGAAAGGGTTGGCAGGAAATGCCAGCAACCCCTGTGGCATGGTGTGTACGGCCTGCCAACCCTCCGAAAATGCAGGGTTGGCAAGGGTTGGCAAGGGTTGGCAGGGAATTTGTATCTATCTGCCAACCCTGGCAACCCTTTTCCGGATTTAAGAGTCTGGGAAACAATTTTCTTTTTCCATAGAACACATGTAGAACATAGGTCGGAGTCTTGGAACAATTCAGAACACGAAGAAGGCCATAACGAGCGTTATTGAGACTGACGCGGGAATGACGAGCAAGGAGGTGGAGAATGGCGAACCTGGTGAAGAGGGTATCGGACATGGTCGAGAAGGATCGCGCGGAGGGCCACGTCTGGATGCTACGGCGCGTCGTCCAGACGAAGGGCGGCCACAACCGGCTGAGGCTCTGCCATTGCGGCGCGACAGAGGTCCGTTACACGCCATTCGGCGAGGACCTGTCGCGCCGGGTGTACTTCAAGATTGGAGGTGACGGCCATGGCTAAGACGGCCATCGAATGGACGGACGCGACCTGGAACCCCGTGACAGGCTGCACGAAGGTGAGCCCGGGTTGTGCGCACTGCTACGCTGAGCGCGTGACGTTGCGCTTCAACCGAGGCCCTGCGTACCTTCCTGGCGTGGCGGAAATCCAGCTACACCATGACCGCCTTGAACATCCACGCAGGTGGCGCAAACCCCGGCGCGTGTTCGTCTGCTCGATGTCCGACCTGTTCCACGAGGAAGTACCCGACGACTTCATAGCGCGGGTCCTCGAGGTCTGCCGCGAGACACCCCAGCACACCTATCAGGTTCTGACGAAGCGGCCCAACCGGATGGCGGACTGGCTTGAGTTGAACGGCTACGGCGTCAACTGCTCGACATTCCGCGACGGTCTGCCACCCAACATCTGGATCGGCGTCTCGGTCGAAAACCAGTATTGGGCCGAGCGGCGCATCCCGACGCTCCTTGAAACCGAGGCCCCCGTGCGGTTCCTCAGCTGCGAACCGCTATTGAAGCCTCTCGAACTCGCGCCGTACCTTCCCGGGATCCAGTGGGTGATCGTTGGCGGGGAGAGTGGACCGCGGGCGCGACCTATGGAACCCGATTGGGCGCGGGGCATCCGCGACGACTGCGACCGCGCCGGCGTTGCGTTTTTCTTCAAGCAGTAGGGCGGCCCGACACCCAAGTCCGGAGGACGCCTGCTGGACGGGCGCACCTATGACCAGTATCCGGAGAGGAGAAGATGACATGACCAGAGGAAGACGACCAGACCGAATCCCTATCGACGCTCAGGCAGTTAAAAGCCGCCTAAAGCAACTAGGGCTGTCCGCTTCAGATGCAAGCCGACAGGCGTGGTTGTCGAGTTCATACCTTTCTATGGCGGTCCACCGAGGATACGTCACGGGTGATGCACTGAAGGCCCTTCAAAAGGTTCTTGGGGAAGGAGGCGATACATGGCTGAAGAGACACCATGCCCCGAACGAGAGGATATGATCCACTGCGTCCACTGGTATGACGGTGACGCGTGTTGCGCTTGTGGCGACGATCCCGATCACGGGCTGGACTGCAACTGCGACAGAGTTGAGAAACATCCAGGGGGAAGGAAGGCTTAGGGTATGGACGACTACGAGATGACCGAGCTTGCTATGCGGTGCGTTGGTATGGATACCAAAGACCTTGACCTTGCGATATATGAGCACATGGACGAGCTGGATCGTCGCCTTGACGAACGGTGGGGTATCGACATGGCAACGTTCGAGGGCATCGCGGAAGCTTTGCTCTACTTCACGCCGACGATGCTCGCGCCTCTGAGCAATAAGAGGATGCACCTGTTCGGGGAGTATGAGAAAAGCGGTGAGGTCTTCAGGGCCATGGTGCGAGTCGAAGCGCGTGATGAGGAGTACACCGAATGAGTGAGGAACACCCCGATATCTACTACGGCCACCCGGACGACGAGAAGTTCCGGTATACGACCCTCGACGAGCACGTATTCAACTACCTCGACGGCCTCGCGCCGAACATGCCGGAGACCATCGAGGTTGTCGAGTATCACCGGCTCAAGCTACAGGAGCGCGAGTGGGCCCTATCGGGCCTGCTGGACGATGTCCTTGAGCGGCTCGACGAAGAGTACGCCGTCGAGGACGCTTTCGAGGCGACGGACCGAATGAAGGAAGCGGCGTCGGCGTTTGAGAAGGTCATACGCGAGGAGTATGTACCGAACCGTTGCGAGCAAGGCGGGGCCGTGATTACCGTCGGCGTCAAGGACTGGATAAGCGTTCATAGGCCCTGGCCGAATTGGAAGGACTATCTCGAAACCAAACAGAGGGAGTGACCAAAGATGTTTCGCTTTTTCCTTCAGGAAGTTCCTTTCAGTGATTGGGATGAGCATGGGGAGTTGCTAGTCAATGGGGAATACCCAGCCGAGATACTAGGTAGTGTTGACATTTCCCGTCATTCCCGCGAGAGCGGGAATCTATTCCCCTTTGGGAGCACATACTGTACCAGAACTGGATTCCCGCTTTCGCGGGAATGACGAATTACCCGTGATAACGAGAGAAATTGGGAGAATGTCAACACTACCTAGATAGATTGTCGAAGACCAGCATAAATGTCCGCCTAACTGACCAGGGAAAATGTCACCTGTCTAACTTGCCACGGTAACAGACTACGTTGCTTTCAACATCACCCGAGGACGATTCATCGGCGGACTGTCGGTCTTAAGGTACTTCCGTACGGTGTTCCTGTGGATGCCCGTCTCCCTGGTTATTCTCCTGATGGACAGGCCCCTGCGCTTCGCTGCATGAACCGCCTCCCACCTGGCGATCTGCTTCGGAGTGGGCTTCCTCGGTACAGAGGTTGCCTTCTTGCGGATCTTGGCTGCACCACTGTCGTGGTTGCCGTCGATTGCTTCGGCTCTCTCCCTGTCGAGTGAGGCCAGAACTCTCTCCCAGCGGCTGCCCAGACCGTTACGATACGGCGGTGCGTGTGAAGGGTATCCATTCACACCGCGCAGGATGTTCGGACGGGGTGGAGCCTCCTGGCTGGGGATGAGTTGACCCTCGTGCTCAACGACCAGTTGACCGTCCATTCCCTCGAGCACGTCCACCTTCACTCCAGCGTAGGTCGGACGTTCCATGCCGGGCAGCAGCTGAAGCGTACTCCGTCGGTATCTCACAGTGTTGTCCTTTGCCACTTTGCGACTGTGCCTGAAGCACAGCATCCGATCCAGACACGTCCCTCCGTCCACAGGGCGGCAGGCGACTTCAGACTCCGGAGCCGATACCCCGAAGCGCTCGTTGAAGTGAGGAAGGAAGTCTCTCAGAACGACACCAGCATCTTCGATGGTGGTCGCACCCGCGAGTCGAAGCTCGGTTACAAGTCTGTCCTGGAAGGTGCCTGCCGCTCGTTCCACACGGCCCTTGGCCTGTGGAGACAGCGCGTAGATCATCTGTATTCCGAGCTCGTCCATCGCACGGGAGAACTGGGTTGGAGCGCTCGGTGCTCCGGTTCCTGGTACGTGCTTGAAGACCGAGTGGCGGTCGGTGTACAGCGCTATGGGTACCCCGTGGCGCTCGATCAGTCCCCGCATCAGCACGAAGTAGTCTCGGGTGTTCTCGTACTCACAGAACAGCGCACTGACCACTTTGCCCGTGGCGTCGTCCACGGCAAGCAGAAGCATAAACTGAGGTCCATCCTCTCCGAGCCACCGATGATAGCTGCCATCGATCTGTATCAGCATCCCCTCTCGGGGCATGCGTTGCCGACGAACACGGTGCTTCGGAGGACGACGGCGACGAGGACTGACGAGACCGGCTCCGACCAGTATGCGTCGCAACGTGTTACGGGCTATGTCTATACCCTCACGTTCTCTCAGCAGTTCGCTCAGATGAGTGTGGTTGACTCCTGAGTACGTGGTTCGAGCTAGACGCAACACTTCGGCCCTTATCGAATCGGGTGTTGTGTTGGGAGCCCTCCGACCCCGATGGCCGTGAGCGAGTGCGGCTGCTCCTTCTTCTCTGTAAGCCGCAAGAATGCGCCTGGTGTGGCGTGTGCTCACTCCCATCAGCATGGCCGCCTGGTCCACCGTCATATGCTCGGCCAGTAGGCTGTTGAGGATCTGAAGTCTTACCTGCTCTTTCTGGTTCAATGTCACATTCTCCATGAGGTGACTGTGACATTTATGCTGGTCAGTTAGTCAGGACATTTATGCTGAGCAACCTATTGATTCCGCTGATATCGGAACCTGCGCTACTGGACATGCCTGTCTGTCGAAAGTGCGGTTGTTGGGAGTACGCTCCGTGCCACGATGCGGACATCGGGCCGTGCTGGTGGTCTCAGATCGACCTATGCTCGTTCTGCTCCGGGGAGGCGGCGCAATGAGTGATCTGCACGACATGCTTATGCGCGACTACCAAGCGGCCATTCGTCGTGCGCGCCAATGGGTGTCATCCGACCTTGTGGTGTTCGACACCGAGACGACTAGGTAGTGTTGACATTCTGTCATTCTGAACGTAGCAGAGCGGAGTGAAGAATCTAAAATCATCGCGCAAGCACAAACTTTTAGATTCCACGCTTCACTCGCAATGACAAGGAAAAGCGGAATAACGTGAAATGTCAACACTACCTAGCCTCATGCCGGCTGAGATCGTGGAGATAAGCGTGGTCGACCAGGACGGCGACGTACTCCTCGATACCCTGGTCAAGCCGGTCAAGCTCATCGGGCCGTTGGCCTATGAGGTACACGGGATTTCGGACCACGACTGCAAGGACGCGCCGACCATCACGGACTTGCTGCCGCAGCTAGAGGATGCGTTCGCCAACAAGCTCATCCTGTCCTACAACCTTGATTTCGACGCTCAGGCCCTGCGCAACTCGTTTCTACTGCGGGGCAAGTACGCTTGGGAAGCCTACACCCGCTTCCGCGACTACGCGATCACCAACTACGCCTGCATCATGCTGCTGTACGCGGAGTTCGGCTGCGATTGGAGCGAGTACCACAGCAGCTACACATGGCAGAGCCTGGGCGATGCCGCACACGGTTGCCGCGTCTCGGTCGAGGGTCAGCCTCACCGCGCCCTGAACGATGCGCGGACCGCGCTCGCGGTGCTGCGACACATGGCAGAAGGGTGATGATGCCCCTCTAGTGGGCCTGACTGGACTCGCAAAAGGAGGAGTAGATGGTTTGGTACAACGACCGAGTAGAGCATGATTGCAGCTTATGGGACGATGCCTTGTGTCCACATGGTTTTTGCCCAGTATGTGTATGTCGTTGCGAATCCGAAGAATCCGAAGAATGCCATGACGCCGTCCAAAGGCACGTGGGCATGGCTGTTGATGACCGTCTCGGCTAAGGCCAAGTACCGAGGAATGCGAGGGCTGATTATGCGGATGAAGGCGGGCGCGTTCGTTCAGGACAGGCAGCTTGTTGTGCCTGGCCTGGCCCTCTTCGTCGACAAGTACCGCACCTGCACGTGGTGTCGTGAGCCTGTCGACGAGCCGCGCCGCCGTTTCTGGCACAGCCACTGCATGGTCTG
>CBDFHR010000002.1:0-22653 GCA_965247555.1 Dehalococcoidia bacterium
GCGCGTCCGCAGGGCATGTATGGTCGAGGGCATGAGCATCCGGGAGGCTGCTCGGGTGTTCGGCCTGCACCGAGACACGGTGCGCAAGATGCTGATGTATTCAGTGCCTCCGGGGTACCGTCGAGAGCGTCCGCCGCGGCGTCCGAAGCTGGAACCATACGTGGGGATGATCGACCGGATACTGGACGAGGACCTGGGCCTTCCCAACTAAGACCTAACGCTTTTAGCAGGCGCGCGCTTTTCAGCGTCGCCTGGCTAAACTTGTTAAGCCCTTTATACCCACATTTCCCATATCAACCCTGCAGGGCTTGCCGTAATCAGCAACAGAACTACCTAATGTAGCCGAATAGCAGAGCACGGTGGTTATCATGAGTGCTTGACTGGTCGTGATTGACTATTTTAGGTCTTGATAACGTACCCACTCTGGAGGCATCCAATGGGTGAAAGCACCAACTCCCGCGCCACGCTCCGTTTCGACCGCCGCATACGATTGGAGTTCCACGGCGCCACTATTACCTCAGACGCCGGACTGTTGGCCTGTCGCGAGTTGGATGATGCGCTGGGACTGACGGAGACGGCGAATGAGTGTCTGCAGGAGAGTCGGGGCGGTCGTAACGTGCAGCACCGATTGGTGCCCCTTCTCAGGCAGTCGGTATACAGTCGTCTGGCAGGCTACGAGGATACCAACGACGCTGAACGGTTGGCCGACGATCCGACGATGCGGGTCGTCGTTGGAGACCGAGGCATAGACAGACCGGCGGCGAGCGCGAGCGCCATGAGCCGGTTCGAGACCGGAGTACTCACGCAAGACGGCAACGTGGAAGGGTTGGATCGACTGAACGCTGCGTGGGTGGACCGAGCAATGTCCCGCAAGCCGCACCGGCGGGTGATCTTGGACATGGACAGTTCGGAGAGTCCGGTACATGGAGAACAGGAGGGATCGTCGTACAACGGTCACTTTGGGAGCACGTGCTATCACCCATTGTTCGTGTTCAACCAGTTCGGGGACTGCGAGGGCGCCAAGCTGCGTGCGGGGAACGTGCATAGCGCGCACGAGTGGAGTCAGGTGCTGGAACCGATCCTGTCGCGGTACGCTGAGACGGGATTGCGGCGGTACTTTCGTGCCGACGCCGCATTCGCCAAGCCGGACATCTATGAGTACCTGGAGGAGCGGCGAGTCTTCTACGCAATACGGCTGCCGAGCAACAAAGTGCTGCAATACGAGATCGCTCCCTTGCTGATACGACCTGTGGGGAGGCCGCCGAAGCGTCCAGTGATCCTATACGACGACTTTTGGTATCGTGCCGGGAGTTGGGACCGTGCTCGGCGGGTGGTGGCCAAGGTGGAGTGGCATAGGGGAGAACTGTTCCCTCGGGTGGGCTTCATCGTCACGAACATGACGGCTAGCCCCGAAGGAGTGGTGCGTTTCTACAATGGTCGTGGGACGGCTGAGCAGTGGATCAAGGAAGGGAAGTACGCGCTGAATTGGACTCGGCTGTCATGCCATCGTTTCGTGGCCAACCGGGTGCGTCTGTCTCTGTTCGTCCTGGCGTACAACCTTGGGAACTTCCTTCGCCGGCTGTGTCTGCCCAAGGCGTTCAAGCACTGGTCGCTGCGGAGCGTGCAGGTCAAGCTGATCAAGATGGGAGGCCGTCTGGTGCGGCACGCGCGGCGATTGATCTTTCAGTTGTCTGAGGTGTCGGTTCCTCGACGGTTGTTCCAGGGAGTGTTGGATCGTATCGGCCGGTTATCGCCGGCGCCAAGTTGAGGGAGGGTACAACCACGATCTAGCCAAGAGGGAGAGCGCTCCAGGGAGTCGGCTTGTCTTCAATGCGCTTTCACCCCATTGGCGGGGGCCCGAAGACGACAAAGATGGACAAGAAGCATGGTTCACGGCAGAATCGCATCCCTTATCGGATAGACCGACGATTGACTGGCCTTGCAGGACCTGAATATGATGCCACTATCTTGTTCGGGCTGCCCTATGAGCCTGAAGACTCCCAATATGGGGAATACCGGTTATAGTAGATGGCAATTCCCTAAACGTAGCGACCTTGGCAGTTGCCTTGGACAAATCGTGAGCTGCAGTGAACTCGTTTGCAACCACGATGCAGTCAATACCCGCCGCTATTGCCGACTTCAACCCTCTCGCCGAGTCTTCAATAACTACCGTTTCAGCGGCAGTAGCACCAAAGCGTTGGAGTCCTCTCAAATAGGGTTCGGGATGTGGTTTAGCTCGCTCGTAATCCTCCCGCGTTAAATAGAATTCCATATGATCCAGGATGGATCGCCTTTCGTGTATTAAGGCGAAATCAGGTGGTTTGGAGGTAGTAATTATGCCCATCCTGTACTCACCTGCGAGTACGTCTAGCGTTTCCAAGACACCCTCGATTTCGATGTCTTCGGTGATCAGGTATTCCTGGTAGTACCGGTTTCTTAGTTCTCGGCCACGATTAATGTCAGATTCGGATATTCCTGAAACTCGTGCCGCCTCCCACGCGGAAACCCCATTGGCCATATTCACCAAATATGCGTCTCGTGGGAGATCAATTCCGAGAGATGCCAGCGCTCGTTTGTTTGCCAGGTAATACCAATGTTCTGTTTCGACTAAAATCCCATCATGGTCAAAGAGAATGTATTTTTTCACTTCTGTGCTCGATTCAATTTCGGCTTAACGATCAAGCTAACTTGACGAGCCCCGGCGACGAATCGTCGGAGAAGAGTTAACGGTGTTTGCGACGCGATGCGAAAACTTTAAGAAAACCTTCGCTGGCTCGGTCAAGTTGAGCGCCTGGTTAGCCTACACTTCATGTTTATTGGATAGGGCTTTCTGTCAATTGAAGTGGAAGCAGAATCACCTTGGCCCTATTGCCCTCCGTATAACTTCATGTGATTCCTTCAAGGTTGCTTTCCAAACGTGTCTCGATCGGTTGGTCCGCCTCTGGAAACTCGAAAGAGCGACCGGTGATCTTCTCGTAAAGGTAGATGTGGCGTCTTGAGAGCTCGATTACAAGGTCATCCGGTGCTGGTGGTAGGACCTCATCCTCGTAGGGGTTGCAGTTCTCCCTGAACCAGAGCCGAAGGAATTCTCTGTCGACGTTGTCGGGTTCCTGTCCCTCCAGCATGCGCTGTTGATAAGAGTCGGCGATCCAGTAGCGACTAGAGTCAGAGGTGTGGATCTCGTCGATCAGAAGGATCTCACCGGTCTCGTCACGGCCCATCTCATATTTGGTATCGACGAGAATTAGGCCACGCTCCGCTGCCTTGGCTTGACCGAACGCGAAAAGTTCCTGCGCGATGCGGCTACATTGTTCCCAATCATCGGCCGTCATCCAGTTCTCGGACACGATCTCGTCAGGGCTGATCGGACGGTCGTGGTCCTCCTCCTTGGTGGTCGGTGTGAGGTAATTCGTCGGGAGCTTCTGGTTTTTCATTAGGCCGTCGGGCAAATCGTTGCCACTGTAGTCACGCTGACCACTCTGGTAGACCGTCCAGAGGGAGGTGTTCGTGCTTCCGGTGATGTATCCACGCACCACGAACTCAATCGGGAAGGCGGTACATGTTTTGGCAATTGTGACGTTTGGATCGGGGATGGAGAGAACCTGATTTGGCACAATATGGCGGGTCTGTTCAAACCACCATGCGCTCGTCAAGTTGAGGGCCTGCCCTTTGAAGGGGATAGCGGCCAGCACCCGGTCGAAGGCACTCTGTCGGTCGGTGGCGATGAGTACCATACGATCCCCAAGATCGTATCGATCCCGTGCTTTGCCAATGAACTTCTCACCTTGAGAAAGATTCGTCTCAATGAGGCAGTTTCCGAGCTCTTGTCGTATTCGATCCGTGTAGCCCTCTGGGGTGTAAATAGCGTTCTCCATTATTATTGTCTCCACAAGGTTAAGAGCCTATGCCAGATGGCCCTATTGCACCAATAAATTACTGGCCTGACGGAAGTTTCCTGTCCCGTATGAGGGCCTTGGAATTGGCCAAATGTTGTCTTCTTAAAATGGCTTCTTCAAGTCTTTTCTGGTTTCAATGGGTAGCCTAACTCATAGTAGACGCCCTAACGGGCGCGATACCCCGCACCATATCCGGTGTCTATCATGTCGCAGCGGTTTCTTCGACGACCTGCTACCAACAGCAGTTCCGGGATTAGATACCAATGCTGGCGGCACGTTATGTTCCATCGTCCCTTCCGTCTCTGGTCATCCCCGGAGGAGAGGCACAGGGCCGGGTCCACCTGGCGCGCGAACGGTGTCACAAGGCGGTGCTGACTCTGATTCGTCGATGTTACTCACACATCCGTGCTCCGGACCGGCCGCACGGCCGGGGCGTTCTTCGTCGCCGATGCGCCCAGCCGTCTGCACCCGTCGAGAGGGACACTCCAGTACCGTTCCCGAGCCCTGCCCAAGGCCGCCCGTGCTCCTGCTTGGCACGCAGACGGACCGTGTCCCATGTTTTTGGGACCGGTTCTTGTATTGAGCCGTCGACAGAGCCATCACCACACCCCGCAAAACATGCCGTTCGTCGCTAGTCATGACAGCCCCCGCGATTCAGCCTACAAGTATCATATCACGCTGTGGCCGCGCCACACTGTCCCATTGCGCCGGGAATACTGCGCTCCACATTTGGGCACAACCTGAGTGTCAGTGGGAGCCGCGTGCCCGTTGCCGCTCTGTTTCTCACAAGCCCTTCGAGGCCCACCATCTTGGACAAAATCGAGAACCTTCACACTGAGGTTCGTTCTGGACCTGTAACCAGGCCCTGAATCCCCGTCGTGCGAAGGCCAACCGTGAGTGGTGGTGTCAACACGCCCTTGTTGAGGGTAGGATCCAGTCGGGGCACTGCGACTTTTGCGCGTTGGCTGTGGCGGTTGATGAGCGCAACGATGTTCCTGACGCCCCCGTTCGCAGCGCCTGGCGGCTCTCCGTTCCTGTCCAGGATAGCGCTGACCTTGAAAACCAGGCGCGTCCGCCCTACCATTTGCGCTATGTTGCTGACCATCTCTACAACGCATCAGCCTGCAACCGACCTTGGGTACCTGGTGCATAAGAACCCCGGTCGATTTCAGTCGTTCACGCTGCCGTTCGGGCGGGCTGATGTCTTCTATTCCGAGGCGGAGTGCGGCCGCTGCACGGTAGCGCTTTTCCTGGTCATCGATCCGATAGGTCTGGTACGCCCGAAGCCCGGCGCGCCCAGTACCGGCGGCTGGCTTCAGCAATTCGTGAACGACCGCCCCTACGTCGCATCATCCCACTTGAGCGTGGCGATTGCCTCCGTATTCGGTAGCGCGCTTGCCGGCAAGAGCCAGGAACGCCCGGAGCTAGCGGAGTCGACCATTCCGCTTGAGGCCCGGATCGAAGTAGTACCCTCCAGAGAGGGAGCGGACCTCATCCGGAGCTTGTTTGAGCCTCTCGGCTACACCGTTGAGATTCAGGGACACCCACTGGATGGGCGCTTTCCCGAGTGGGGAGCCAGCCCGTACTTCAGCGTGCGCCTCACGTCGGAGACTCGGCTCCGGGACCTACTGGCGCACCTGTACGTGCTTCTGCCAGTACTGGACGACGACAAGCATTACTGGGTCGGCGACGACGAGGTTGCCAAGCTATTGCGCTTCGGCAAGGGGTGGCTTAGCAGCCATCCGCAGCGGAACCTCATCTCTCGCCGTTACCTGAAGCATCAGCGCGGCTTGGTGCGCCTGGCGTTGGCTCAGCTGCTTGACGCTGGTCAGACTGACCCGGGTATCACTGCCGCGCGATACGAACAAGAAGAGGAACAACTCGAAACTCCGCTTCGACTGGGTGAGCGGCGCATACAAGCAGTGTTGACCACGCTCCGCCTGCTCAGCGCAACCAGGGTGCTTGACCTTGGTTGTGGTGAAGGAAGGCTGATCAACGAGCTGCTCAGTGAGCCTGCGATTCGATCAGTAACCGGCTTGGACGTGTCACATCGGGCGTTGGAAGTGGCGCGTGAGCGCCTGCGCCTCGATACTCTCCCCATGGCGCAGCGTGAGCGAATCACCCTGCTTCACGGATCCCTCACATACAGAGATAAGCGTCTGTCCGGCTATGACGCCGCGATAGCAATGGAGGTAATCGAGCACATAGACACGCCACGGCTTGACGCGTTCGAGGAGGTCGTATTCGGGGCCGCGAGGCCGAGTGCGGTCCTCATTACGACGCCAAACGCGGAGTACAACACGCTGTTCGATGGGCTACCCCCTGGAGCCTTCAGGCATAGGGACCACCGATTTGAGTGGACGCGGGAGCAATTCCAGGATTGGGCGCGTCAAGTGGCTGACCGCCGCAAGTACGATGTACGTTTCCAGGGCATCGGCCCTGAACATCTCACTTACGGCACGCCAACCCAGATGGGTGTCTTCACCCAATGAAGATCGCCATTCCTGAGCTATGTCTTGTGGCGCTCATTGGCCCCACAGGATCGGGGAAGTCCTCTTTCGCCGCCAGCCACTTCAAGCCCACCGAAGTGGTGTCTTCGGACGTCTGTCGAGCGATGGTAGCGGATGACGCCACCGATCAGGCCGCAACGCCCGACGCCTTTGCAGTGCTCAACTTCATTGCGGCCACACGCCTGCGAGCTGGACGCCTCACCGTCATTGACGCTACCAGCGTTCAGCCACAGGCGCGTAAGTCTCTGGTGGCGCTCGCCAGGGAAAATGACTGCCTGCCGGTGGCAATCGTACTGAACATGCCGAGGGCTCTATGCCTGGCCCGCAACAAAGGGCGTCCCGACCGGTCGTTTGGTTCGCGGGTTGTGCGTCAGCAGGCGGAACAGCTCAGGCGGTCACTGCGCGGGCTAAAACGTGAGGGCTTCCGGTACGTGTTCGTGCTCAACTCCCCTGAAGAGGTGGAGGCGGTGACCATTGAGCGCGTACCGCTGTGGACCAACCTCCAGCACGAGCACGGGCCGTTTGACATCATCGGCGACGTTCACGGGTGTTTCGATGAACTCGTCATCCTCCTCGAGCACCTCGGGTACGAGATGGAGACCCGTGCTGACGCTGACGGGGTAACTGGTTTTTCGGTTACCCATCCAAACGGGCGCAAGGTCGTATTCCTTGGCGATCTCGTAGACCGCGGCCCGGGCGTTGCCAAAGTACTCAAACTCGTGATGACCATGGTGGCGGACGGCGTGGCGCTGTGCGTCGCCGGCAACCACGAGTCCAAGCTCAACCGTAAGCTCCACGGCAGGAATGTTCAGGTATCCCATGGACTGGCAGAATCGCTCGTACAGCTGGAGATGGAGTCCCCAGCGTTCCGGCAGCGGGCGGCCGAGTTCCTAGACGGACTGATAAGCCACTATGTACTTGACGGTTGGGACCTGGTGGTGGCCCACGCGGGAATCAAGGCGGAGTACCAGGGTCGGGCGTCCACGCGTGTTCGGGATTTCTGCCTTTACGGCGAGACCACTGGAGAAACGGACGATTTCGGGCTCCCGGTGCGTGTCAACTGGGCGGCCAGCTATCGTGGGCGGGCGATGGTGGTTTACGGCCATACCCCGATCATGGAGCCTGCCTGGCTGAACAACACCATGAACATTGATACTGGCTGTGTATTTGGTGGCAAGCTGACCGCGCTCCGGTACCCGGAAAAAGAGCTCGTGTCAGTTCCGGCAGCACGGGTCTACTACGAGCCGGAGAGACCTCTGCCCGAGGCTGCCCAGTCGGAAGAACCCCCGGCGCCAGCCGGGGCTCGCGCCGCGAACCTCCTTGAAATCGACGACGTGCTCGGGAAACGTATCGTGGAGACGCGGCTCCGCGGCAACATTACGGTCCGGGAAGAGAACGCAGCGGCAGCCCTAGAGGTGATGAGCCGTTTCGCCCTGGACCCTCGCTGGCTGGTCTACCTACCACCCACAATATCCCCGTGCGAGACATCCGGACTCCCCGGCCTGCTCGAACATCCAGCAGAGGTGTTTGCCTACTACCGAAATAGCGGCGTGTCCAGCGTGGTCTGCGAAGAAAAACACATGGGTTCACGGGCTGTCGTAGTGGTTGGGCAAGACGCCGCAGCCATCGAGAGACGCTTTGGCATAATCGGCGAAGGTATCGGCGCCTGCTACACGCGGACTGGACGAAGGTTCTTTGAAGACCGCGCTCTCGAGGCCCAATTCATGGAACGCGTCTGCGCGGCGCTTACGACAGCCGGTCTTTGGGCTGAACTGGGGACCGACTGGTTGGTGCTGGACAGTGAAATCATGCCGTGGTCCGTCAAGGCTCAAGAGCTGATCCGAGAGCAGTATGCGGCGGTAGCGGTGGCAGCACGGACCAGTCTCAAGGCCGTGGAAACCGTCTTTCAACAGACGGCTGCTCGTGGCATTGACACCGGCGAGGCCCTGCTCGGAGTCGAAGAGCGGCTGCGCCTCGCCCAACTCTACAGCGACTCTTATGCCCGGTACTGCTGGCCAGTGACTTCGCTAGGCGATGTCCGACTCGCGCCATTCCACCTGCTGGCGAGCGAGGGCCAACTGCACACCGATAAGAACAATCTGTGGCACATGGATATGGCCGCGCGCTTGTTCGAGGCCGATCCCGCTTTGTTCCAGGTTACCAAACATAGGGTGGTACAGTTGGACACCCCGGATGAGAAGGAGGCTACTGGTTGGTGGGACGAACTAACAGACAACGGTGGGGAAGGCATGGTAGTGAAGCCGATGGCCTTCATTGCGACTGGCAAGCGTGGTTTGGTGCAGCCCGCCATGAAGTGCCGAGGCGTCGAATACCTGCGCATAGTCTACGGTCCGGAGTACACACTGCCGGAGAACATAGAACGTCTGCGGAATCGCAGCCTCTCCAAGAAGCGGTCGCTCGCGCTTCGGGAGTTCGCACTGGGCGTAGAGGGTCTCCGGCGTTTTGTCGAGCAAGAGCCTCTCTACCGAGTACATGAGTGCGCCTTCGCTGTACTCGCCCTAGAAAGCGAGCCGGTCGACCCTAGACTATGAGAGGCACCCGGAGCCGACCGACCGTGTGGAGCACGCCGTGGACACCTGTCCGGATTGCTGTACGCACCTCGGTGGGGAATGGACTCCATGGGCCCCACCTAAGTGGACTCGAACCGGTCAGCAATGCGCAACGTTGTGGGGCGTAGTGTCCGTGGAATTAGCCTACCTTGATGTGTCGAACTACAGGGCCAAGGAGCAATCCAGCTTGTGTTCATCTGTAAACGTCCTCATTTGCTGTGAAGGAGGCCCTCTGCCCGACTACCCTCAGGACGGTTGGGAAGCCCAAGACCGAGGCTTCACCTTGTCGCAGGAACTGAGTAGCTGACGAGATCAGTCGAGCCACGCCCGAGTCTCAAAGACGAAACCCTGTCTACGGCACCTCGAGAGAATTGTTCCCTCGGCTGTCTTCTGTCACGTAGTTCGCCCACTTCTGCATGAGTGCGCGGCGTCGCTCGTACAGGTCCGAGCGGGCGTAGGCCTGTTCGGTCGAATTGCCCAGGGTGTAGCAAGCGCCGCCTCCGCAACTGCCCACGGCGTATTTGTCATTTCCATGCTCCAGTTCTTGAAGCTGCTGCGAAACCCGTGAACAGTACCTCGTTCGGCAAGGCCGGTTGAACCCAGTAGCATCGTGAGCGTCATGTTGCTAAGAGTCCTCCCACGCTTTAGCGGTGACGGAAACACCAAGCCGGACTCATCGCGCAACAGGTATGCCTGATCCAGCACAGCTAGTGCCTGCTCACTGAGAGCTACTCGATGCTCGACGCCAGCCTTCATGCGCGACCCCTGTATCCTCCATGTCCTAGCCTCCAAGTCGATCTCGTCCCAGGTTGCACCCCTGGCCTCCCCGGAACGGGCCGCCGTCAACACGAGGAACCGGAGACAGAGTTTGGATGACAAGGACGCGCCGGACGCCTCGACGGTCTTGAGCGCTGCTCTGACCTCCTGATAAGGTAAAGACCGGAAGTGCTCTCTGATGTGTGGCATCGTAGGCAACGCGCCGTCTATCACCTCCCCAGCCGGATTGTGGTCAATAAAGCCGTGCGACATAGCCCAGCGGAAGACCATTCTCATTCTCTGTCGGACCCGGCGCGCCGGCTCCGGCTTTGTCGTCCAAATTGGCTTGAGCACTGCCAGCACGTCGGTGCGATCTACCCGGTCGACGGGCATGTCGCCAATGACGGGGAATGCGTAACGCTCAAGCATCCGCAACCAACTCTTGGCATGCTTCACACTCCTCCAACGTGGTACGTTCATCTCGTGAACGGTCTCGGCAGCTTCTCTGAACGTTGCTACGGTAGGCTTACGCTTTTCCGCGACGGGATCAAGCCCGGCAGCAATGGCCTTGCGGTTGTCCGCGCATCGTTCTCGCGCCTCAGCCAGCGACACAGCGGGATAGCCGCCCAACCCGATATCACGACGGCGGCTATGCACCACCACACGCTGAACCCAGGACTTGGTTCCCGTGGCCGTGACATTGAGAAAGAGGCCATCGCCATCACCGTAACGGCCCTTGTCACGAAACGCCTTGATTTTCGTCGCCGTGAGCTTCGCCATGTTCCCTCTCGCGTCTCAAGTGATCCCATACCTTCCCACAATTAACCCCACACTGTGCGTGCGATTGTGAAGGATTGGATGGGAAGGCACAAGAGTTACTGAAGGCGATATCAGCTACGCATACAAGGGGAGATGAAACCAATTGGGAACTGGTTGGAGGAACCTATTACTTCGGAGTGAGGAATCTAAAGTCCTTGGCCTTCAAGCGGAGTTCCGTAGCTGGAACGGCCTCAATGACGACGGAAAAACATCCTAGATTCCTCGCTGCGCTCGGAATCACCATGGCCTTGCGAAGGCCACACTAAGGGGATGAAAACGGGTTGGCGCCGGGAACGGACAACCACAAGGGTTGCCCCTACAACGGGTTTGACGTGGCCTATTTTCATAGCAATTAGCCATGCCGGTTGCCACCGGCACCATGGAAGATGAAAATGTGTGTTTTGGTCTACGCAGCCGCTCCGGGGCTTATTTTCAGAGGAATGACAGACTGTCATGCCAGTTATGCAAAAGTCTCATAAGCGGATTCGGAAATGAACCGCACCCTCTCGAAATTGAAAGGGTGCGGTGTGCGTTTCCCGCTGAGGTAGACGCCTAAACGCTACTCGAACAGCCTACCGGACGAGGGCGGGCCGCCGTTCCGCTTTGTGTCAGGAGCCGGCGGAGCCGGAGGAACGGTTGGCGTGACCTGAACGACCTTCTCTTCCGGCACCTCGAACTCACCGACACAGGAGATCGACGCTACCGCATCGCCCTCTTTCGGGTTGAAGATGCGCACGCCCTGGGTCGCGCGTCCGGTGCTGCGAATCTCGGAGAGGTTTGTGCGGATCACCTGGGCCTGCTCCGACACGACGTAGACCTCGTCACTGTCGGCGATGACTTCGGCTGCCGCGACTTTGCCCGTCCGTTTCGTGACGGACATTGTCTTGACACCCAACCCACTGCGGCCCTGCGACGGGTAACTCTTGAGATAAGTGAGTTTACCGTAGCCGTTCTTGCTGATGACGAGCAGCTTGCTATCGGGAATCACCATGTCCATCGACACGATCCGGTCTCGCTTTGAGAGCATCATGCCTCGCACGCCGCCGGCAGCCCGCAATCGCGGCTTGACGTCCTGGACGGGGAACCGTATCGACATTCCCTGCTCCGTTACCATCATGACGTCATCGCTCTCGTGGGCGAGACGCGCGGTCACGAGCATGTCCTTATCTCGCAGGTTGAAAATGATCAGACCCGCGCGGCGGATGTTGGTGATCGCGTTAAGTGCCGTTCGCTTTACGCTCCCCTGCTGCGTGGCCATGACGAGGTAGAGATCAGGCTGATCAAGGGTCTTGACGCCGATAATCGCCTCGACTTGCTCCTCACCGCTCAACGGGATCACGTTAACTACCGGAACCCCTCGCGTATTGCGCGACGTATCCGGGCGAAGCTCGTAGGTCTTCAGCGGCAGAACCCGCCCACTGCTCGTGAAGAACAGCAGCATGTCATGCGTATCGACCACGAGTATATGACGCACCGGGTCGTTGTCACGCGTGTTCATCCCCGAGACACCCTTGCCGCCCCGGTGCTGGTTGCGGAACGTCGTGGCCGGGATGCGCTTGATGTACCCGCCCTTGCTGAAGGTGATGACCACCTGCTCGTGTGGCTCGATGTCGTCGCGGTTGATATCGATGGAGGCGTCGCTGATTTGCGTCCGTCGCTCGCCGTCGATCTTCTTCTTGAGAGTACGCGTCTCCTTCTTGACTACCACGTCCACCTTGCGGGGATCCGCCAAGAGGTCTTCGAGTCGGCTGATGGTCTCCTGGATCTCGCGGTACTCGTTCTCGATCTTCTCGCGCTCGAGGGCGGCCAACCGCCGCAGCTGCATGTCGAGGATGGCCAGGGCCTGCTTCTCGTCGAGGGCAAACCGGTTCATCAGGCCCGTCCGCGCCGTCTCGACGTCCGCAGCGTTGCGGATCAACTGAATGACCGCATCCAGATTCTCCAACGCGATTCGCAGCCCTTCGAGGATGTGAGCGCGCGCTTTGGCCTTTCTCAGCTCGAACTCGGTCCGGCGACGAACGACCTCGCGACGGAAATCGACGTAGTTTTGCAGGGCCGCCCTCAGGGTCAAGAGCTCCGGCCTGCCGTTCACGAGCGCCATCATGTTGGCGGAGAACGACTTCTGCATCTCGGTGAGCTTGTACAGGTTGTTGAGGATGACCATCCCCTGCGCGCCGTTGCGAAGCTCCATGACGATGTGCATACCGCGACGGTCCGACTCGTCACGAATCTCGGTGATGCCGTCGAGCCGCTTGTTCTTGACGTGGGCCGCGATCTTCTCGATCAGCCCGGCCTTATTGACCTGGTAGGGAAGCTCGGTCACGACGATCTGCATCCGGTTCGAGCGCTTCATTGGCTCGATTTCGGCCACTGCGCGGGTTATGATCTGTCCGCGACCTGTCGTGTAGGCATTCACGATGCCCTCGCGCCCCATGATCGTTGCGCCGGTCGGGAAGTCGGGACCTTGAACAAACTGCATCAGTTCTTCGTCGGTCGCCATCGGATTGTCGATAAGATGTATGATCCCGTCGCAGACTTCCAAGGGATTGTGCGGCGGGATATTCGTCGCCATGCCTACGGCGATCCCCGCCGCCCCGTTGACCAGAAGATTCGGCAGGCGTGCAGGAAGCACGACCGGCTCTTGGAGAGACCCGTCAAAGTTATCTACGAATTCGACCGTCTCCTGGTCGAGGTTCGTCAACATCTCCTCGGCGGCGGAGCTTAGGCGTACTTCGGTGTAGCGCATCGCCGCGGGCGGGTCGTTGTCCACGCTGCCGAAATTGCCCTGGCCGTCGATCAGCGGCACCCGCAGTGAGAAATCCTGGGCTAGGCGGACCATCGCGTCATACACGGCGCCATCGCCGTGTGGGTGGTACTTGCCCAAAACGTCGCCCACGAGTCTGGCGCTCTTGCGGTATGATGAGTTGGGGCGCATCCCCATCTCGTGCGCGGCGTACAGGATTCGCCGCTGAACGGGCTTGAGTCCGTCCCGGACGTCAGGCAAGGCCCGACCCACGATCACGGTCATCGCGTAGGTCAGGTACGAGCTGCGCATCTCCTCTTCGAGACCGTGCGGTCGGATGTGTCCGAATTGGGTCTTTGTTACCATCTAGGACTCCTGTGGGAGCGGTCATAGCGACGCGCAAGGCCGGTCGATGATGCGTTACGCAGAGCGCTCAAGTGTTCTTGACAAACGCATAGACAGTATACCATATTTTGCCTGTTTTCGTATTGGGTATCGTAGGTGCGAAGGCCGACGTTACTCCGTATACTGACGTATAGATACTTCAGCCGTACGGACCGGATTTTTCTACACAGGAGGAAGAACATGGCGAAACGACTGGGCGGCGGCGATTACCTATACGAGTCGGTGGACAACTGGAAAAAGATCGATATCCCCGGCGTCGTCTCGGACGTTGCGACCGACTCGGAGGACAGGGTCTACCTGGCGGTACGGACGGCACAGGGTTTCGACGATAACACCGGGGCCATCCTCGTCTTCGACCGAGACGGGAACCACCTGAACACGTTCGGCGAGGAGAAACTGCGCACACCGCACGGCCTGTGGATCACGCCCGACGATACGCTCTACCTCGCCGATACATTCGACCACTGCATCCGCACCTACTCGACCGGCGGAGACCCAGGCATGGTGCTCGGCGTGCCGGGCGAGCCGGGACCCGCGGGCTGTCCATTCAACAGGCCAACACTGGCCGTTCCGTCTCCCGTCTCGGACGATCTGTTCGTGTCGGACGGCTACCGGCAGAACCGCATACACCGGTTCAGCCCCACAGGAAGCGACCCTGCCGCCGCCGCCAAGTACCAACACCTCAAGCGCGGCTGGGAGAGCTCCGGGATGGAGCTCACCGCCTCGTGGGGCGGCGGCGATCTGAACTACCATGACGACCTCTCCTGGGGTTCAACAGAAAAACATGGCACCGGTCCGGGCGAGTTCCTCCTGCCGCACGGCATAGCCGTTGACGGCGAGGATCGCTCATACGTCATGGACAGGTCGAACGACCGCATCCAGGTTTTCGACCGCGACGGGACCTACCTGACCGAGTGGAGTATCCCGAGCCCCAACCAGGGATTCATCGACAGCGATGGCGCTATGCACGTACCCGGTGCTGGGCTGATCTATGTCATAGACTTGGATGGCAATGAGATCGCTTGCTGGGGTGAGCGGGGAGACGAGCCATGGCAGTTCTCGGGAGGGTCACACGGTCTGTGGATCGACTCGCACGGCGATATCTACGTCGCTCAGGTCGGCGAGGTAAACGCCTTTAACAAGTTCGCTCGCATATAGGCCGGAAGCACGGCTGTGAAAGAAAGCGCAGAAAACCGGCATGTCCGGCTAGGAAGTGTTGACGCTTCTCCATCAGTCCCCCACAAATCCTTCTTCATATGGGGATACTGGCGAGACCCTCGCGCTTAACCGTCATACCGGCGAAGGCCGGTATCCATGTGGTCGGATGCCTTTACTGGTTGCTGCTAACCCTTTCTCCTCACTCCTTTGAAAGTAAGCTCCCATGTAGCATCAATTCCGGCGATCCCGTCCGCACTTAGTAGCGCCCCCAGATTCACCTAGCACTTAGGAAGCGCCGGACGAGCAACTCACTATCATCTTGGAGGCAGACCCTCCCAAAGTCAGGCCGCAAGCGGGCTGACCCCAGACAGATGACGGCATCATTTTCCGCTTGCGCAGCGGGTGCCAATGGAACCGATTGCCGAAAGAACTGGGGGACGACAGCACAATCCATCGCACCTTTCAACGGTGGGTGGAACTGGGTGTCTTGCGCCGAATATGGGGAGCCTTGGTGGAACAGTGCGAAGAGTTGGGCGGCGTGGACTGGGAATGGCAGGCGGCAGACGGGGCCATGGGCAAGGCACGTTTGGGGGGACCTGATTGGACCCAACCCAACTCGCGGCAAGGCTGGCAGCAAGCGGAGCCTGCTTGTGGAAGGAAGGGCGGCCCATTGAGCATTGTGGTTGCCGGAGCCAACGCCCACGACGCCACCTTGTTGGATGAGACCCTGGAGGCGATTGTGGTCGAACGTCCGACCAGGATGACCCACAGCACCTGTGCTTGGACAAGGGGTATGACAATCCTTTCGTCGAGCCGTCGCCAGACACGGCTATCGGCCACACATCCGACGCATCGAAGAAGTTGGACGGTTCTGGGCGCAAGCGGTATCCTGCGCGCCGGTGGGTTGTGGAACGGACTCTAGATGGCTCTCCAAGTGCCTGCGTTCTGGTACGCTACGACAAAAAGGCGTCGAACTACATCGGATTGCTACAGCTTGCGTGCGCACTCCTGTGGTTCCGTCAATGGCGACTTGCCATTTTGAGATAGTTTCTTAGGACCCAACACCCGTAACTGTTCAGAGTCGGTGAGATATTCAGGAATTGTCCTCATACTGTCATTCTGAGGAGCGAAGCGACGAAGAATCTACAGTCTCTCCCCCGGCGGGGGAGAGACACAGAGAGGAGGGTCTTCGCAATTCAACTCACGGAGACTGAACAGTTACCAACACCCTGCCCAAATTGACAAACAAGAACACATGTGCCACAATATATGTGAGCGGTCATCCGCCGTCCAACTTTACAATAACGCGAAAAATGCGACAGTTTGCGACACAATGCGACACTTTCGAAAAAAACTTCCGTAGACAGTCGCTCGCAATCCCCCATCTGATCCCCTCTCAATCCGCCAGCGACTCCGCCCATGATGCGGACGTATCACCAGGGACCATCCATCAGCCTACTTTACGATAACGAGGAAAATGCCCCAGAATGCCCCAGAATGCCCCAGAATGCCCCACTTTCAGAGGAAATTCTCTCCGACGGCAACGCGCTCGCAGTCCCCGCCTGACCTCCTCTCAATCACTCAGCGAACCCCCCAAATACGGGCATGCGGCCCGTCAAGGACCATCCGGCACTGAATGAACGTGCCGTTTCTCGGCGAGTACGAACGAAGGTGCGAATGACGCCGCTTCCTAAAGCGGCTCGAAGAACGTCAGGTCCGCGCCATGATTCTCCATCGCGGCTACTTCATCACCGCGTAGCTGGACGCGGATGTCGCGAGTCACGTGGCTAAGCACGATCTCCTCGGTCGGGAGTTCGTACCGGAAGGTGATTGGCCTGTTGATCGGAGGTCGTGCAAAGAACAGGTACCCGTTGGTATGGCGAGGCTTGTCGTCGACACCGGCGATTTGAATACTCTCGGGATCGCACCAGGGTGGTATTCGCACGAACAGCGGCCCCGGCGTCTTCACCCTTACGCTGAGAGCCGAATGAGTATAGGCCGACTGTACCTCAACCTCCGCCGTTTCATGGTCGAACAGAAGATTGACCCAGTGGCCCGCCTCGTCGAACCGCGTCATCTCTCTGAGCGCCTCGCACAGTGACCCGACCGTCCCTCCGACCACGTCGGTGTTGAAGCGCATCCGCCCGCCGTCCCGCTGCTCAAGGGGTTCATGCCCGAACGGCGCGGGGAACCCCCATGCTCCTTGCGTTCGCTGGGCTACCTCGCGGAGCGTGTCGAGGCCGTCCGGGTTGTCGGGTGTCGGTATCCACAAGATGTCACGCAGCTGGGACGGCAGGAGGTGGCAGCGCAGGATGCGCTCGGCATCGTGGAAGTAGTCCGTGTAGCCCCACCGCCCGAGAATCAACGCCGTCTCCAGGATATCCCCGGTGTTGTTCATCTCGCCCTCGTCGGGTTTGCCGCTGTCCCCGACCCCGTGCTCGCGAGACCAGCCGGTCTCGTCTCGCATCCCCCAAAGCCCGTTGTCGTAGAAGGCCTTGACGATGCCCATAAGCGTCGAGTCCTGGGTAAGGTCGGCAAGCTGTGCGAGGGAAGACATCGTGCAGGTCACGGAGTGCGCGTGGGTACCGAACAGTACAGGGTCGTAAGAGCCGTCCGGCGTATAGTGCCCGTCGAGGCACTTCTCCTTCAGGACGATGGCCAGATCGAGCGCCGGGCCGTACCCGGTCGTCCGGTAGTATTTGACGAGCGGGCCGATTGCCCTAGCCACGCCGGAGACGAAGGAATTCGAACGCTGGACAACCACACCCTCTCTTTCAAGACGGTCATAGTCCCACTCGGTGTCGGGGTTCCAGTAGTCCAAGACTGCCGCGATGCTGGCCGCCGCGATCTCCTCGGCCCGTTCCGACCCTCGGTACTCCACGAGAGCGTTGAGCGCATGGAAGCCTTCCCTGATGTGATGTGGATTGAAGACCACGGGCGAGTCGTACTGCCCATCGTTACGGTCGAGAGGGAACGGGACCGGGCCGCTGTAGGAGTAGAAGCAGGCATTGGCGAATCTTCTCAATAGTCTCTTCGTCGACCTGCAGACCCGCGGCATCCTCGGCGTTGAGCAGCGCGTTCAGGTGCCGGCCCGGCACATGGCTCTCCAACGGGATGCCGAAATACGCCTCAGGAAGCACTGCTACTCGAAAGTAGGGCACGTCCTCGCCGTTCGGGTCGAAGATGCTGCACATGGCATTTCGCGCCAACTCGATTGCCCCGATTATGTCGGTGGTATTCACGTCGGTCAGTCGTGTCATAACACAGGCTCCCTTGCCGGTAGTCTCCTGAATCGGGGGTATTCTACCCTTCCGTATGACAATCGGACAGTGGATGGAGTGACAGGCTCCAATCGACGGGAGCGCAGGGCTATCCGCCTTTAACCGTCATTGGTATGAAAGTGAACGACAACCCCCTTTTCGTCATTCCCGCGAAGGCGGGAATCCATCTTTGTTCACTGCCACAAACCCAATGTCGATAATGAATGCACTTCCCACTTTCAATACTGGTTGTGCAGCACACAAGGCTGCAAGAGTGATTCCGGCGAAGGAACGTCACCCCGTACCGCGATACGGGGCCGGAGTCCAGAGGGGTGGGTCGGGAGACTCTCCTAAGGCTGGCTCTGACTGAAATGCGACCTTGGTCGGGAACGTGCCTCCGCTTTGACCCGATGGCGTAATTCTGTACTATGTGCGGAGGATCGGAGCGGTAGAGAAAAGCACACGCTGAGAGGGAGGGATGATGTTCGACGAAACGACCGACATGAGCGTGATACGACCACGCATCGAGAGGATTCGGGCCTGGCTGGAAGCCAAGAACCTTGGTGCGCTGTTCGTCTACTCGCCCGCGGCCGAGCACAAGTGGGGTCAGACGGCCCACGTCGCCTATCTGACGGGCTGGGCGAACCATGACCGCATCGTGGACTCTGCCGTCGTGGTGCCGGTGGAGGGCGACCCCGTTCTCATGTTCGCGGGGCTTCCCTACATGCTGGAGCAAATCGAGCAGGTTTCGCCGATCACGGACGTGCGCCTCGTCAAGGCCGTCGATCCCAACGCGGTGGCCATGGACACCAAGACCATGGGCGGCGCAAGAGCGCCCGGCACTTTCGCGGAGGAGGCGGTGGCGATCATGCGCGAGAACGAGATATTCAACGAACGGGTTGGCGTCGTCGGCGTCGATAATATGCCCGTCCCCTTCTACGAACATCTGCACGCCGAGTTGGGCGACAACCTCGTGCGAGGCGACGACATCGTGGCCGAGCTGCGGGCCGTCAAGACACCCGAGGAACTGGAGGTCATCAGGCACGCCGCCCGCCTGGGAGACATCGGATTCCAAACGATGGTCGACGTGGCGCGCCCGGGAATGCGCGGCATAGAAATCGTCGCCGAGATGGAACACGCCGTCCGAAAGGCCGGCGCCGACCACGCCAAATACTGGATGGGTTCCGGGCCGGACACGAAGTGGGAGGATACGCGCCTCGATATCCGTCCGCACCTGCGCGTCCTGCAAGAGGGTGACTTCATGAACACCTGCTCCTACATCGTCTACAAGGGGTACTGGAGTCACGGTCAGCGGGCTGGCACCCTCATGCGCCGAAATGCATATCTTCAGGACATCATGCAGACGGCCATCGACTCCCAGACCGCCGGCATCGAGCAAATGCGCCCCGGCAATCGCGCTGGCAACATCGCCAAGGCCATCCGCGAGACCTGCGAGGCTGCTGGTTGGACTCTGCTGGGTGGGCGTGTCGGACACGGCATCGGCATGGACTACAGCGAGCGTCCGAGTCCCGCCGAGAGCAACGACGCGATACTTGAAGCGGGAACCACGATCATCCTGCACTCTGCCTTCGCGCTGCCCGGCTCCGGCAAGATGTTCGTTCCCATCGGAGACCACATGCACGTCGGCGAGGACGGACCTGAGTTCCTGATGGGATTCGAGCGAGGGCTTTTCGTCGCGGGCGAATGAGGCGAGCCAGGATACCGACACTCTCATTCCCCCATTTCCTTGGGTGTGTGGAGGCATACTTGTACTTCACTATCTTCGCTCCGTATTCAGAACGATGCGGTATACTTACTCGCACAACCCTGAGACACGCAAGGGCACCTAGAAATGCTGAGCATTGAGACGATCCGGAACGAGACCGATCAAGTCAAGAAGTCCATCGCGGACCGTGACCTGACCGGCAATATCGACCGGATCATCGAGTTGGACGTTCGACGACGGCAGATCATCGCCGAGACGGACTCCCTGCGCGCTCGTCGCAACGAAGTTAGCGGGAGACTGGGCAGGTCGAAGGAAAAGCCGCCGGAGCTTATCACCGAAATGCGCGAAGTCGGCTCTCGCATCAAGCAGCTCGAAGGCGACCTTCGCAATGTCGTCGGCGAATACGACGCTCTGCTCTTGGATGTGCCAAACATCCCTGAAGAGGATGTACCGGTGGGAGACGACGACGCCCACAACATCGTGGTCAAGACGGTTGGCTCGCCGCCGGACCTCCCATTCGACCCGAAACCCCACTGGGAGTTGGGCGAGTCGCTCGACATCATCGACTTTCGGCGAGCAGTTAAGCTGTCAGGGTCGCGGTTCTACATCTTCAAGGGCAAGGGAGCGACACTGCAGCGGGCGCTCATCACCTGGCTTCTCGATACTCACGTCAACGAGTTCGGGATGCAGGAGCTCTACGTTCCCCATATGGTCACGCGGCAGGCGGCCACTGGCAGCGGGCAGCTGCCAAAGTTCGCCGACACGATGTACCACGATGAAGAGGATGACCTTTGGATGATCCCGACCGCCGAGGTGCCCATCACGAACCTCCACGCCGACGAGATCCTCGATCCGGGAGTGCTGCCGCTTAAGTATGTGGCGCACTCGCCTTCTTATCGTCGGGAAAAGGCGGCGGCGGGCCGCGATACGCGAGGGATAAAGCGGGTGCACCAGTTCGAAAAAGTGGAGATGTTCCGCTTTACCGAGCCGCAGGGCTCCGCTGTCGCTCTGGACGAAATGGTCGCGGACGCCGAGGAACTGTGCAGCCGTCTGGGACTCCATCATCGCGTGCTCCTCCAGTGTACCGGCGATCTGGGCTTCGCGTCGGTCAAGACCTACGACGTGGAACTCTGGGCCCAGGGCAGCAAGGACTGGCTCGAGGTAAGCTCGGTCTCGAACTGCACGGACTTCCAGGCCCGACGCGCCAGGATACGGTACCGCGCCGAAGAGGGAGGGCGTCCTCAACTCGCGCACACCCTGAACGGCTCTGGGCTCGGCATTCCCCGCACGCTCATCGCGATCATGGAAAACTACCAACAGGAGGACGGCTCGATCGTCGTGCCTGAGGTCTTGCGGCCATATACCCGATTCGACGTAATCGATTCGACAAGGTAACGAGTCCGGCTATCGACCGAGGACAATTCCCTGCCAACCAAAGAGAACAAGGTACCCACCACACTTCCGACCCACGACCGTGAGAAATCGTGGGCGATCACCTAGAGAATAATCAGACACAAAGGAGTTCCCATGGCAATCAAGGTTAACTGGCGAGACGTGACACCCTATATCGGACATGAGACTGCAATCGTCTGGCCGATTCTCGGGCCGGAGAGCGCGGGAGAGGGTTCGTCGTACAATGCCACGCCCCTGCGGGGGTTCAGCGGCGTCACCCGACACATGATCCAGCCGGGCAAGGCAGGAGACTACCACGTCCACTACGACCGCGAGCAGGTGTACTACTTCACAGAGGGCAGTGGCAAGATGAACATCGACGAGGTGATCTACCCCGTCAAGAAGGGCGACGCCGTTTGCGTTCCGCCAACGAGCTACCACCACATGATCAACGACACCGACGAGTGGCTCGTCCACCTCATCATCAACGGCAAGCACGTCCCCGAAGCGCAGCAGGAAGAGAACAAGCGGATCATCGCCGCGTCCAACGCGCACGGCTCGAAGCAGCCCATAGCGCACCGCCATTGGCTGGACAGCATGCCCCACGTGTCACACGGCGCAGCCCTGTTGTGGTCGGTGTTCGCCGGCAAGGGAACGCCGGGACGCTCTTACACCGAGGCCCCCGTCGAGGGCGTGCAGAAAATCACGATCCACCGACTCCAGCCACGCCTCGAAACGGGCACTCATTCACACTCCGACAAGGAGCAGGTCTACGTCTTCACCGAAGGCACGGGCAAGATGATCGTCGGTGACGAGACGGTCAGCGTCGAGGAAGGCGACTTCGTGTACGGACCGCCGCGGGTACCCCACGGACTCATAAATGACAGTGACGGCTGGCTCGAACACCTCATCATCAGCGCCGAAGTGGAATAGCGGTAGCTATTTGTTAGAGCGCGACCACTACGTCTGAGATGCCCCGTCCCCATTTCGGTATGCGTCCTTGACTTCCTGGGTCAACCCATACTTTCGCGGCTTCGTGCTCAGCAATTCGACTCCGCGCTCATCGAGAATGGGCCAAATCTTGTTGGCGAACTCCATACCGAAGCGTACGCTCGACATCCTCGCCATGGGATCTCCGGGCCATTGTGATTTTATGACGCGCTGGCACTCCGTGCTCCTGAAGGACCCGGCAGGAAGCTGTCGGATGATGAGGTCGGCCACCTCAACCAAGCGGTCCGCGTGGTTCTTGCCGTCATCACCGGCCGGGGGCGCACTCATTCCGACAGGTCGAGTTCGGCGTGAGCCATTGGACTGAGTCTCGCCAGCATCACTGGCCGGGGGCGCACTCATTCCGACAGGTCGAGTTCGGCGTGAGCCACTAGACTGAGTCTCGCCGGCATCGCTAGGCCGTGACGCTC
>CBDFHR010000003.1:0-55464 GCA_965247555.1 Dehalococcoidia bacterium
TTATGCTGGGCGACGACGAGGCACGGTCGATGGGAGTTCGAGTGGGCATGGCGCGTCCAGTACTCCTCGCGGCTGCGGCGCTGGCCACCGGGGCCGCCGTCGCGGTGAGCGGGACCATCGCCTTCGTCGGCCTCGTGATGCCCCACATCCTGCGGCTGGTGCTCGGGCCCGACCATCGCGTACTGATACCCATGAGCGCCGCGGGCGGGGCCGTCTTCGTCATCGTCGCCGATACCGTGGCGAGGACCATCGTGCAGCCGGCAGAGTTTCGCGTCGGTGTTCTGACCGCCTTCGTCGGCGCGCCGTTCTTCATCTTTCTGCTCATCAAGAACAAGCGTCAGGCCTACTCGCTTTGAGAGCGGGCATCTTCACAGGAGTCATAGTGACCATTCGACAGCTTCGCACCCTTATCGTCCCTCTAGCCGTCCTGCTTGCATTGACGTTGGCGGCATGTTCGTCGGAATCCGCGACGCCAACAGCCCCCGCCGCAGCACTGACCGCGGTACCGACCGTCGCTCCAACCGCGGCGCCGACCCCGGTGCCCACTCCGAGAACGGTTCCGACACCAACCCCTGAAACCGCCACCAAGTCGCTCGAAGGCGTCCGGGGTATCGTCGACCCTACCAATCTCGGCTGGCCCCGCGAGGTCGAGGGCCTGAACGGACTTGTGAGCATCCCCTCCAAGCCGCTGCGCATCATTACCGCCTCCGTCGGTCACGACGAAATGACATTGGCGCTGGTGCCACGCGACCGACTCGTCGGAGTGGGAAGCGCCACGAAGAACTGGACCTACTCCAACGTCGCCTCGCTGGTCCAGGACATAGCACAAATCTCACGCGACCCGGAGACGATCGTCGCCCAAGCGCCCGATGTTGTCGTCACCAGTCCGTTTTTCCCCGCGGAGGCGATTGAAGCCCTTTCGAAGACCGGCATCCCGGTCGTCCAAACAGAGTTGAAGCACGACCCCGAAGCGCGAATTAACAGCATTCTGCTTATGGGATATATTTTCGGCGAGGAGAAACGCGCTATCGAATTCGCGGCGGAGGTGGGCGACCGGCACGAGTCCCTCGTTGCTGTCACCGGCAAGGCGGAGCCTAAGCCAAAGGTACTTGCGCTTACACAGTACTCGGATAAGCTGTGGGTCGCGGGCGGCAACTCCTCCGAGGGCGGCGTCATTACGGCTGCCGGCGGAATCAACTTGGCCGAAGAAGCGGGCATCGAAGAAAACCAGACCACCAGCCTAGAAGGCGTGATCGCCATGAACCCCGAGGTCATCATCATCGCCCAACCGCTGGAATTCGGCGCTGAAGAGTTCCGGCAGAGCCTCCTCACCAACGAGGCCCTCGCCGAGATCCCGGCGATCAAGAACAACCAGGTCCATATAGTTGAAGGCAAGCACTTCACGACCCTCTCCTACTGGAACATCCGCGGGGCCGAGGACCTGGCCCGGCTCCTCTGGCCGAAGGACTTCCCGGAGCCATCAAACACCCCCTTCAGCCTCGCCGAGTAGTACAGCATGAACGACACCAGACCACAGGCAATCAGCGTGCAGGACCTCACGTACGAGATAGAGGGCAGTATGCTACTGGACGGCGTGGACCTCCACGCCGACCGCGGGCAGTTCGTCGGCCTCATAGGACCCAACGGCGCGGGGAAGTCAACGTTGCTCAGGACCATATCGGGCATCCTCCGATACCGTCGCGGCGCGGTGCGCCTGGATGGCGCGGACTTGAAATCCCTATCGACCAAAGACGTGGCTGCCGCCCTCGCGCTCGTTCCTCAGATTGCGCCATACACGTACGGCTTTACGTCCATCGAGCTGGTGCTAATGGGCAGGTATCCTCACTTGGGGCGCTTCCAGATCGAGGGCAGGGAAGACGAACGAATTGCCAGAGACGCGATGCGGCTGACCGAGACCGAGCAGTTCGCCGACAGGACGCTCGACACCCTGTCCGGCGGAGAGCGCCAGCGGGTATTCGTCGCACGCGCCCTGGCGCAGCAGCCCCGAATCCTCCTGATGGACGAACCTACGGCGAACCTGGATATCCTCTATCAGCTCAAGGTGCTGGATCTCGTACGACAACTCGTAGCCGACGGCCTCACCGCCGTCGCTGCCATCCACGACCTGAACGTGGCGGCGCGATACTGCGACAAGCTGGTGCTGCTAAACCACGGAAGGGTGCTCGCAGTAGGGTCGCCCGAAGAGGTACTTACGCCGGAAACGATAGAGTCCGCCTTCGACGTGCATTCCGCCGTGTACCGCGACCCGATAACGGGATCACTGGCGATAAGCCTGATCGGCCCGGCGGATGAGTATCCACAAAACGGAGCGGGGCTGCACTCTAAAGTCGCAGCGGAAAGGGTGCATGTCCCCGACGGCGACGGAGCGTCCGTCACTCCTGAGAGGTGAGCCATGAGCGAACGTGATCCCGCGACGCCGCACGCTCGGGTGGTCAAGAGCCGACGTGTCCGACACGGCCTCGTCATCGTCAATACCGGCGAGGGCAAGGGCCGGGTCTTCGCCGACGAGCTTGGACGTGTGAACCAAGTCGTGGCCGCGGAGGCCGGCGAGGTGTACTTCATGGCCGCCGGACTGCCACTGACGCTGAAGACTTCCAGCCGTGCAGGCGATACCGCGATCAGTTAGCCGATCGCTCGCGCCCGACGGCGATGCCAATGAGGCTTTAACGCCCACAGAAACAGCGACTCACGAGTAAAGAACGGCCACCAGAGCTTTTCTCGGTTGCCGTGCCAAAGCTTCTTGCGATGGACTCCACGGCTTATCGTTCTCCAGAACAGCCTCCACATCACCACGTATTTCGGGTAGTCCAGCTCGAAATGAGGCATATCGAGCGCTTACGCAATCTGCCGGGCGAGCGTAGTCTTCCCCGCGCCCGTGGTCCCCATCACAACGATGCGGTCGGTATTCCGAAGGCGGCTTTCAGTATTGATGCGTTGAGGGTCGTTCATGACGCTCCGTTCGCAGTACAGTACGCCTAGGGCCAATCGCGAACGTTCGAACCGGTCAGTAGTGCGGATGGCAGACCTGTTCGAGGAGAGCCTCGCCGCCGGGCCGGAATTCGAGTGGGATGTGCGGCTTCTTCTCGTTGGTCAGGCGGCGATGGGGACAACCCCAGGGAATCTTTAGGACCTGTTCAACTTGGTTACCCGGCCCCCGATGAGCCATTCGGCCACGTACAGGTTGCCATTGGCGTCCACGGCCAACCCGTGAGGGCTGTTGAACTTGCCCGCCTCCAGGAGGCTGGTGGGTACTATCTGCCCCTCATCGCCCGTATTGTTGGGCCAGCCCTCCACGTCGCACACCTGCTGGTTGTCGCCGATGTACGTGAGCAGGTCGTCGTTCATGTCGGTGACGGCCAGGCGAGCGCGAAGCTCGGCGATTATCATCAGATCGCCATATGTCGCGAAACCGCTTGGCGTGGTCAGGAAATCGGAGCCGAATGACCGCCTGAATCCACCCTCCATGTCGTAGACCTGGACACGGGCGTTGGCCCGGTCCGCCACGTAAAGCTCCGGTTCGGACTTGCGATGGTCGATGAAGATGCCATGAGGGCAATCGTACGCTCCGGCCCCCTCCTCGCCGTTGATGCTGCCGACATGCTCGCCGTCCCTCGTGAACCTGTGGACGTAGTACGCGCCGTACCCGTCGCCCACCCAGATGTCGCCGTTGCCCCCGAATCGCTCCTCGTTTACCGCAACGGTTGTGGGGGAATAGCGCGTGTTCTCGTAGACGGGAAGGGGAGGCGTCTCCAGCCTCATGACCACTTCGCCGTCCAATGTCGTCTTGAACACCTGGCCGGACGCATCGCCTGCGCCCGGAGGATATTCGTAGCCGTGAATGTGGTTTCTCTTGGAGCCGTTGTCCGCTATCCACAGGAACTCGACCCCGCCCTCGTTGACGAGAGTGATCCCATGCGCGTCCGCAAAGTCGCCGCGCCACGAGGATATCAAGTTCCCGTCTCCGTCGAAGGTCATCACCTCCGGGTCGCCGGGGTGGCAGGTTACGACGTTTCCCGACTCCGTGACCACGATGCCCGGATGCGCCCATCCCTTGCGGGAGCTGTCGCTCTCGGGGATCTTGGCCCAGTTGTCGATCCAATTGTATGAATGCTCTTCGCTTCCTACCCGCATGACACAACCTCCTCTGCTTGCCCTTCCCCTTGATGGAGTCCAAGGGTAGGTACCTTAGCGCCGGTCTGAACTTGAAGCGCGCCTACCGTTCACGCACGTGTGCATCGTGAATCCCCGCTTAACCGCCCCCAACAGCCTTTGATAGGGCACAGAGACAGCACCGTGAGAGATCAGGCACAGGCCATGGGATGGGGTCAGCGTGATGCCGCCATCCCCTGCCCCTTTCATACACCGTGCCTAGGAACGAACCGGCGCGTTCCGATTATGGATTCAGGATGACCTTGGTGTACCCGTCGATGCGCTTGTCGAACTTGTCATAGGCGTCGATGGCATCGTCCAACGGCACCTCGTGTGACACCACGAAGCTGGGAGTGGCCTTCCCGGATATGATCAGGTCGCGCAAGTAGGCATTGTACTGCTTCACGTTGCACTGACCCGTACCCAACTTCAGACCCTTCTCAAAGAGCTTCCCGAAGTTGATGGACAGAGCGCCCTTCTTGGCGCCCTCGTCCACTCCGCCCGGGTCCGAAGGCACGTACAGCCCTGGGATGCCCATCATCCCGGTCGGGTTGATCAGGTCGATCATCTGATTCAGGACCACGTTGGGAATTTCGTCCTGCTCACCACCGGCGGCGGACGACCCCTGAGCAGCGGCCTGATAGCCCACGGCGTCGACCGTCTTGTCCACGCCGTCACCTCCACGCATGTCCCTGATCTGCTGCACCGGATCGCCGTCGTCGAAGTTGATGGCTGTAGCGCCAATCTCGCTGGCTTTGTCCAATCGCTCCTGCACATGGTCGATGGAGTAGACCTCCGCCGCTCCCCTGATGATGCAGCTATAGGTGGCCATCAGACCGACGGGGCCCGCGCCCCAAACGGCGACGCTCTCGCCGGGGCTGACGTTGGCAAGTTCCGTGCCGTGATAGCCGGTGGGGAATATGTCCGCCAGAAGCGCGAAATCCGACTCGAACTCATCCCCGGCCGGGAGAGGCAGACAGTTGAAGTCCGCGTGAGGCACCTGGAGATACTCGGCTTGGCCGCCTCGCCATGGCCCCATCGCGACGTATCCATACGCGCCGCCGGCGAATCCTGGGTTGACCGTGACGCAGAAGCCCGTAAACCCCCGCTGGCAGTTCTTACAGAAGCCGCAGCCGACATTGAACGGCATCACGACCCTGTCACCCACGGACAGCGATTTGACGGCGGGTCCGACCTCTTCGATCACACCCATGTTCTCATGGCCGAAGATGATGCCCGGTTCGGCGGCGGTCCGACCCTCATACATGTGCAGGTCGGAACCGCAGATGCAACTGGAGGTAATCTTGACGATCACATCATTCGGGTGCTGCAACTCGGGATCCGGAACTTCCTCTACAGATACGCTGAACGGTCCCTGGTACACAACTGCTTTCATGGAAACCTCTCCTTCCCCATTCGGACTACTAAAGCTGTGCGGTCAGTCTCTTGGAATCGCCGCAAAGTGTATCAGGCTGACGTAAAGTTGTCTAAAGGGTGTTTGTGTAGTACGTCATCCTGAGCCGAAGAGGAGCGCAGGAGAAGAACCTATCGTCTCTGACGGGTGGCCATTTACGAGATACTTCGGTCTGCGCCCTCAGCATGACCGACAGCCTGAGCCGGTGACACCTTTCGGAACACCCTCTTACAATTTCAGCACCGGTTGAAAGGCGGAACAAGCCAACTTCCTTCCGGCCTTTCTTCGGGAGCGTGTGCGGTGTCTTCCTCAAACGCCCGAATACGTTGCCCACGCGGAGGCTAAACGTCCTTCATGAACTCCTCCCAAACCGAGGGGGAACATATAACTCGCCATAAACGCTGATCCCTTCCAGTAGGAGAACCATTGAACCCACCCACAGAGGGATCCTGCAAGAGGCTGAAGTCTTCTGGGGGTTTCAACTCGTACGTCCGGTAGATGTCATAATGTTGAGGGTAGTTGGTCCCCAAGACTGGAGCACGATCTATGAGCACGTACGACGCTGACTATACCAAGAGATTTTATAATGCATATGGGCGTCATGAGTGGGACAGGCTTGAAGTAACAGCCTACGGGCGCTTACAGGCGATAATCCACACCGATTTCATCGAGCGCTATGTACGTCGAGGCGACCGAGTTCTTGACGCCGGATGTGGCCCAGGGAGGTTCGCTGCCATTGCTGCCAGGCTAGGAGCGACGGTCACGGCTATGGATCTGTCGGAGTGTCAGCTCCAGCTCGCCCAGGAGAGAATCGGCGAGGCAGGATTGCTAGACGGGATTGATGCCTTTGTGTCCGCGGATGTCGCGGATCTATCCATTTTCCCTGATGGCCACTTCAGTGCGGCTATCTGCTATGGCGGAGCTCTGTCTTATGTGTGTGAGCAACGTCATAGGGCTGCCTCCGAGCTTGTTCGAGTCGTTCGGCCAGAGGGTATTCTCCTCGCAAGTGTGATGAGCCGGTATGGCCGGATGGCTAACTTGGTACGAAGCCCGGTGATACCCGCCCTCAAGGACCCTGAAGGATGGCACATCCGGCGCGTTGCCGAGGATGGCGACCTCCCCGGTTTTCTATCGCGACGGGTGAACATGCAACACCCGCCGATGCACCTGTACACGAGCGACGAATTGCGCGGTCTGCTACCCGCTTGCCGGGTGTTGGAGTTGGCGGGGAGCAACGTGACGACCTTTGAGGGCTCGACTACCATAGACGAATTGCTGAGCGACCATGAGTCATGGTCTACAGTTGTTAGCCTTGAACGGGAGTTGAACACTCAACCCGGGCTTGTAGACAGTGGTAGCCACATCATAGTGGCCGCCCAACGGACCGACAAATAGCAATTCGTGCTGCGCTGCGAGAGCTAATTTGGGCAAGTTAAGGAATCTCCACCCAACTTGACAAAATCGAGAACCTTCATTCGACGGACTCAATAGACACGGAAAGCTTAAGTGCTCGTGGGCGGTCGATTTGGGTCCATTCAAGCGAGTTCGGATTGCTAGACAGTAGCGTGCCCCGCCAGACCATGTTGGAGAGGGTGAGGCCGCTGGGACGCTCGTGGTGCGCAACCTAAGCACCGAACTCTGCTACCACGTCCGGATCTAGGCTGGCCCAGCCCGGATGGACTAGGGTCTGTTCACACTATGAGGGTTGGTGTTATCATTGGTGAATGGAACTCACACAAGACCAGTACGAACGCATCGCTCCTCTCCTACCAGTACAGCGTGGAAATGTAAGCATTTCCAATTTGCAGGTGCTCAATGCAATCTTGTATGTAGCCGAGCATGGCTGCAAGTGGCGGGGGCTCCCTCCTCGGTTTGGCAGATGGCACACGATCTACACACGCATGAACCGCTGGGCCAAGAATGGTGTGCTTGACAGGGTATTCGAACATCTGCAGCGAGAACAGATAGTGCGTGTCAAGCTCGAGGCGGTCTCGATGGACAGCACGATAGTCAAAGTGCATCCCGACGGCACGGGGGCGTTAAAAAAAACGGGCCACAGTCCATCGGAAAGTCGCGTGGCGGCTGGACCACCAAGATTCATATGGTTGCCGCAGATGCTCGAACGGCCATGACCTTCTCCCTTTCCCCGGGACAGGCCCACGACGCACCGGAGGGCCGCAAGCTGCTCCACCGCCTGGGGCCTCAGCAAAAGGACCTGTCTATAGTGATGGATCGTGCATACGAGGGCAACGAGACGCGCCAACTCGCATTGGAGTTGGGATTTGCTCCCGTTGTTCCCCCACTCTCTTCCCGAGTCGACCCATGGGAATACGACAAGGAGTTGTACAAGAGGCGCAACGAGGTCGAGCGGCTGTTCCGACGGTTGAAGGGCTTTAGGCGCATCTTCTCTCGCTTCGACAAGCTCGATGTGCTCTTCCTGGGTTTCATCCTGTTGGCGCTCATATTCGATGCGCTACGTAGTGTGAACACGCCCTAGTGCGCGAAGTCGTCCGCCAACTGCCGTACCTCGACGTGATCCCCTCGCCACAGCGGGGCCCCTATATTGTGGTCTGGAGAGGCTAGCACAGCTACCTAGGATATTTGCCAGTTGGATTGACCAGAGAACGACGGGAAGCATATCTTGGAGCTGTCAGGACGCTTCCCCTCTGACAAGAGGAGGGTACTACGGCACACCGAGACTACGGACCCGGGGAGATAACGGCCCTGGGAGAATCCATCTACAAGGAGCAGGTCCAGTCGCAAATCGGCCCGGTGGAGAAGGGTACGTTCGTAGTCATCGACATCGAGACCGGCGACTATGAGATCGACGCAAGAGACGCGGCAGCCACCCGGCGACTGCTGGAACGAATGCCGGACGCCGTGACATACGGAGTGCGCGTCGGCCATCGCGCAGCATACCGGCACGTCGGTGGTTTCTGGATGCCTGAACGCCGTGATTAGGGGAAAGGTAAGCGACAATCAACAGGCTCGGGTTGCCATTCACGTTGAAGTTCGTTCTAGACTTGTAGTCGGATCCTGATCCTTGTGGGGGAGGAAAGCTAGTGGTCGAACATTGTTGCAATGAAGGTCTGAAAGGGCATATTCCTCCGAGAGGTTCAATCATACGATTGAATCAAGGAGGAATCACTATGCCTACCAAGAAGTACCGTATCAGACTGACAACGGACGAACAACAGGAACTCAAGGCGCTCGTCTCCCGTGGTCGGGCAGCCGCGTACAAGCAGACGCATGCGCGCATCCTGCTGATGAGCGACGAGGCGAGGGAAGACGGAGGAATGAAGGACGCAGACATATCCGGTGCGCTCGGTGTGGGACTGTCAATGGTCGAGCGGGTGCGCCGGCGCTGTGTGGAGGAAGGCATCGAGTCGGCGTTGAACCGCAAAAAGCAACTGCGCCGCCGTCAGAAGATACTGGACGGCGAGCGCGAAGCCCGGTTGATAGCGATGGCCTGCGGGGAACCGCCGGAGGGTCGCGCCAGTTGGACCCTGAAGCTGTTGGCTGACCAGTTGGTCGAGTGTGAGATAGTCGAGACCATCAGCACCGAAACGGTTCGCCAAGTGCTAAAAAAAACGAACTCAAGCCGTGGCTGAAGCAGAGTTGGTGCATCCCGCCCGGTCAGAGCGCGGAGTTTGTGTGCGCGATGGAAGACGTGCTGGAAGTCTACCAACGGCCGTATGATGAGAACGAAGTTCTGGTGTGCATGGATGAGACGAGCAAACAGCAAGTCAAGGAGACGCGAGTGCCCCGTCCCACAGCGCCCGGCGCGGTGTCGGCCTACGACTACGAATACGAGCGCAATGGAGTGAGCAGTCTGTTCATGCTGTTCGCGCCCCTGGAAGGGAAGCGTCGAGTCGAGGTCAGGGAGCGTCGCACGAAGGTGGACTGGGCGCATGTGATACAGAGACTGGTCAATGAGGACTACCCTGACAGAGAACGGATCGTGCTGGTGATGGACAACCTCAACACGCACAGGCTGTCCTCGCTGTACGAGGCGTTCGAGCCTTCTGAGGCGAGGCGTATAGCTGAGCGTCTGGAGATACACTACACACCCAAACACGGGAGTTGGCTGAATATGGCGGAGATAGAGATCGGAGTGCTGGCTCGACAGTGCCTGGAGCGTCGCATACCGGACAGGGAGACCCTGCGTGGCGAGGTAGAAGCGTGGCAGAAGAGCCGCAATCGTGATGCGGTGCGCGTGAACTGGCGCTTCACCACCGAGGATGCCCGCATCAGGCTGAGGTCGCTATATCCTTCAATACAAACATGTTGAACCACTAGCCCCCGTCCTTGACGGCGAGAGCCTGGAGGTCTCTTTCCATGTCCTGCGATTTCGTCCTTGCCTACGAAGCTACCTTCGGAGTAACCTCCTAGGATTCAAACGACCGTTTGTAGAGGCTCAGATAGATGAAAACCGACGTGACCTGCGTTTTCTGTGAGCTTGCATCAGGTAAGAAGCCCTCTAGCTGGGTACATGAAGATGATGTCTCGATTGGCTTCATGGGCATCAGACCGTTATACCCAGGTGAGCTGATGGTCATTCCGAAGGAGCACATCGACCACTTCTGCGACATACCTGACCAACTCGCTGCACATATACTCATAGTCGCTCAGCAGCTCTCCCGGACCATTCGCAAAATCCTTAGTCCCCAAAGAGTTGGTTTGGTTGTTCATGGATTCGGTGTGCCACATGCCCACCTCTCGGTCGTCCCGCTACAGAGTTCTTCAGACATCACCTCAGCCCGCTACGCTCATTGGGTAGATGGCAAGCTTGCCTTTAGCGAACAGCGAGTACGTCTGGCATCCCGAATTGAATTAGACGAAATGGCGGCGCAGCTATCGGGGCGGTCATTGGACTGGGTCCGCAAGGGACCGCGATGACTTGGGAGGACAGGAGACGTTCCTTCAGTCGTAGATGAGGGCAGACGGAAGACATGAGGTGGCCCGGCAACCCCCTTGCGCTTCCCTAGGTACTCCAACTCTCCCTACTTTATGATACAGCCCGCCCGAGATAGGGCGGCGACACAGCGGACCTCCGCAACCCAAGAGGACGGTGACAGTATTGACTCGACACCCCCAGTTTACGATACGCCCTGCTACGGCGTACCACGGCTTCTCGCCCTTATCCACGGCATGGCGGAGTACGAACATCTCACACATCAGGTGACGGCGACGGAGGAGGCCCTGCTGGCGTCGCTGTTTGGCGACCCGCCTGCGGCGGAAGCACTACTGGCGTTTGCGGATGGCGAGCCGGAGGGATTCGCCGTCTACTTCCACACCTATTCCACGTTCCTCGCCCGGCGGAGCATGTATCTGGAGGACCTCTACGTGTCCCCTGAATACCGACGTCGTGGGCTGGGCACGCTACTACTGCGACGCGTGGCGGTCATCGCGGTGGCGCGCGGCTGCGGTCGCTTCGAATGGCTGGCCCTGGATTGGAACACGGACGCCCACCGCTTCTATGAAGATTCGGGTGCGGAGATGCTACCCGAGTGGCGCGTCTTCCGCATCCACGGCGACGCCCTTAGTCAGCTTGCGGAAGACGAGGACAGATCGACGCACTAGCTAGTGCAGCAACCATACCCAGAGGAGGCTCAAACTGTCATTGGGGCCGAAGAGACACCTGTCCTTGGCTTGGCAACACATATCGGAACGAATTGAGTAGATCGCCCCACTGCTCCCACCTCGCTTTTGTCATGTCCTCGCGTGACCACCGTGCCACCGGTAAGCAGTTCTCCTGAGCGCTCTCAGAGAAGGGTGCGCTGCAAACTATTGGCCTTTGGTGGCCTGGTGGCCGATACGTGGTGATACATACATTACATGCCGCATGGCATCGGTAGCACAATCTCCACCCAACTTGACAAAATCGAGAACCTTCATTCGACGGACTCAATAGACACGGAAAACTCAGGTACTCGTGGGCGGTCGATTTGAAAGCAGCCGGGTAGGTGAAGCGGACCCACAAATGGGTGGGCCACCTCGTTACCGACGGCCGGTTCGATCCTGCTCAGGTGGGCCAAAGGTGACGGTAGACGGTTACCGTCTTCGAGATGTGGCTGGGCCAGTCCGTGAGCCTACTGAGGCCCTTGCGCGGTTATTGTAGAGCTATTGAAGTGATATTGTCTTACGGACCTCATACCAAGGCTTCTTGGTGAACCGATGGCCGAGGCCCTGCTCGATCTCTCGCCATTTCCGCTCGTCCTCCACCGTGACGAACGTTACTGCCTCGCCAGAGCGGCCCATGCGGCCAGTCCTTCCGGCGCGGTGGGTGAACAGCTGCTCTGAGTCAGGCAAGTCATAGTTGATAACCTGGCCAATACCCTCAATGTCCAAGCCTCTGGCCGCCACATTCGTTGCCACCAAGATTGACACGGCGCCGGAGCGGAAGTCCGCCATCACCCGTTCACGTGCGCTCTGGCTTAGGTTTCCTTGGAGCGCTCCTACAGAGTAGTCCAACGAATCGAGCTTGCTTGCCAGTAGTTTGACACCACGTTTGGTCTTGCCAAAGACGATTGCGGGCATATCGTCTCGCCGGTCCAGCAGCGTTCGCAGGGCCTCCAGCTTGTCGCCTTTCTGGATAGTGTAGACGAGGTGCTCCACGGTGGGTGGCGAATGCATGCCCGTATCCACTTTCACCTTTATTGCCTGCCGCAGGTGCCTGTCAGCGGTCTTGGCCACCCACTCAGGCATGGTTGCGGAGAGAAGCGCCGTCTGCCGCTCGTTGGGTGTCCTGCCTATGATGGACTCGACGTCAGGGGCAAACCCCCGATCCAGCATTTCATCCGCTTCATCCAGCACGAGAAACCGTACTGAACCGAGATCGAGAGTCCCTTGTCGTAGATGTTCCAACGTCCGGCCCGGAGTGGCAATGAGGATATGGGGTCCTTTCCTCAACGCTGCGTATTCCGGTCGCAAAGACCGGCCGCCGTACAGAAGTACGACGCGGAGTTGCTGCGAAGAAGCCAGGGCCTCCACGACTTCAGCCACCTGCATGGCTAGTTCACGGGTGGGTACCAGCACAAGTGCTTGGATCCTCCGGGACGACGGGTCGCACCGCTCGACCAGTGGCACCGCGAATGCCAGGGTCTTTCCGGACCCCGTACGCGCTTGCCCGATTAAGTCCCGGCCCGCCATGAGAGAAGGAATAGCCTTCTCTTGGATCGGTGTAGGACTTGAGATGTTCATCCGGGCAATCGCCGCCTTGGTTGTGGTCTTCAAAGGCATTCCAGAAAACAGGGGGCCGCGGGTGGAGGTGGTACCAACGGCTTGCCCATTTGCAGTACATGACGTGCTCGTATTTTCACTGGCCATCGAAGAAAGCTCGTGGCGACGGACACTGAAGCATGGGCGGCAATACACCGGCTTGCCCCGGCTTGGCCGGAAGGAGAGGGTGGCGGATGCCCCACAGGCATCGCAAGTGGCTTGGTACTGGGTACGGTTGGCACGACGCACGCGTGCGGACGGAGATCGATAGGTCATGAGAGAACGGGCTCCCCAATCAAGAATGGCAACGCAGGTGAATCAGCGAGGGCCAACAAGAAGAGGGCGGCGGCGCGCACGGTCCGTTCTCGTGTCAAACCTTGGTGCTACTCAAACGTGCCTATATAGTATAGGTCACAAATGACTGAAAACGCTAGTCGGTGTACGCATCCAGTGCATAGGGGACAGTTGAGGTGAGCGCAAGTTTGGAGGGCACAGCTGAAGATACACCGCTGGTGGGCGGCCGCCCAGGGAGTGTTGAATCGTATCGGCCGGGTCTACGAGGCATCCGAGCTTAATCATGCTCCGGCAACTCCATTTGGGTTGTCATCAGACAATCCCGCGGGCAGTGTATCACGCGAGTCTGGGGAGGAGAGTCGCGAGCCGGGCCGGCTTCAAGTTCACGGCTCATAAATACTTGAGCCTTTGGTATCAATTGTGTGGTGGGAGTGTTCGTGTTGATAGAGAAGTTGCAGCGGAGGCAGGCGAGGAAGAACGGGCAATCATCCGGTTGTTTGTCAGGGAGACCGAGGATAGGTCGGTCAAGGCTACGATAAACTACACCATCCCAACGCCAGAGGAATGTCCGCTAGGTGACGGGGACGCGGAGGAAGTCGTGCCGGACGGAGAAGTTATGAATATAGGAGTCGTTGGTGGGCCGGGGTTGACGAAATCAAGAACCGAGGCCGATTCTGATGTCACACCATCGTTCGGCATGGGGATGGTGTACGTCAGAACGGCCTCGTGTCCGTTGACCTCGATGCCTCCTACGAAGTTGCGGATGAGCGCCTTGCGCTCGGGGAACGTCCCCTCCTCCAAGAACTCCCGGAAGTCTGCCACGTATTCCTTGACCTCCTCAGTGTTGGGAAGCTCCACCCTGCGCTGCTGAAGCTGGCGCTCGGCGGCGTCTCTCGCAGCCTCCAGCTGCTCCTCGCGGTGCCTCAGAGACAGGATGCGGGGCCGACAGGACCTCAAGGGTAAGCTCGCTGGTCTCAAGGGCCTCGTAGTGCCTCTCAAGCCGCTTCCTCACGTCCCCTAGCTCAGCCTCGACGACCTCCACCCTGCTGGACAGCTCTCCGGCCATGGCGTCGATCTCCTCGGCCACCATCGTCACCAGCGCCACGATTGTCTCCTCCGTCAGAATCCGTTCCCTGATCTTCTCGGCGACTAACGCCTCCAGCCTGGGGGCGTTCAGGTAGCGGGCGCTGCACGTCCCCGCGCCTTCCCTGAACAGGGTGCCGCAGATGTAGTAGGCGAACTTGTCAAGGGCAGAGTAATAGTGGACCGGCGAGGCGGGGGTGAGCGTCCGGGAGTGGCGCTGCAAAACTGGACCACCCGCCGCCTTCCATAGAGTTCAAGGAAACTCGATGGAAGGTTGAAAGAGAGCCCACTACGGAAGATTCCGTGTCCGTACAAACTTTGGCAAACGTACAAACGTCAGAACATTCGTTTTGAGGTTCAGGTTGGAAATCGATTAGCCGTGCTCGACAAACATGGCGCACTGATTTACGTGTCGTAGAAGCACTTCGATGGGTCAGTAGGTGACCCTGCTTCGGAAGAGACTCAAGGGGACGGACCACTGACCGACGAATCCTGTACCAAGGAATCCCCCACCCCAGCAGACTGGCGTGCCGTCGGCCCGCAGGGCACAGGTGTGATCGCCGCCACTGCTGATGGATACGAAATGCTCGCCTTCAGGAGGCTCCGACTGGCCAAAGCCGGTCTGTCCAATGACCTCTCCCTCATCGCCAAGCTTGGCCCCCCAGCACACGGGCGTGCCGTCGGCACGTAGGGCACACGTGTGATAGGTCCCGCTGCTGATGGCCGTGAATGTCTCTGTGACCGAGGGCCTATCGCCTCCTTCGCAGATTGGTAGGCCGAGTTTGTCTAGATCACTGTCTTCAATGTCTTTCAGGCTCGCCGGTACGCACCCGGTGATCCGGTTGTCGGCGAGTCGCCACTGGGTCAGCTTGGTTAAGTCGCCCAACTCCTCCGGTATCTCACCCGTCAACTCGTTTTCGCTTAGCCACAGCCTCTCCAAATTGGTGAGGCCGCCCAACGAGGCCGGAATCGACCCATCCAGCATATTCCCGTGCAACCACAGGGACCTAAGGTTATCCAAGTCGCCAAGCGTGGCCGGGATCTCACCGCTCAGCTTATTGTTGTGCAGCCGCAGCCGCGTCATGGTGTCCAGCCCGCTCAGGTCCGGTATCTCGCCGGTCAGCATGTTGTCGCGCAGGTTCAGGTCGTCCACGTTGGGTGGCAACATGTCACCCGGCGGGATCTGACCCTCCAACATGTTCGTGTGCAGCCACAGGAGCCTCAGGCTCTTCAGGCCGCTCAGGTCCGGTATCGTGCCGCCCAGCGGGTTCCTGTCGATGATCAGCCACGTCATGTTGGGAGGCAGCATCGACCCGTCAGGGACGCCACCCGTGAGCATGTTGTTTGCCAGCTTCAGCTTCTGCAGGCCGGTCATGCCGCTCAGGTCGGGTATCGAGCCGGTCAGACTATTGCCCCAGAGCCACAGCTCCCGCATGTTGGTCATGCCGTTCAGCCACGTCGGGACGGGGCCGGTCAGGCCGCTGTCTTGAACCGTCTCGTCGTAGTTGTTTGGCAGATACAACTCTTCGAGACCCGCTATGAGGCTCAAGTCCGGTATGTCACCGCTCAGGTTGTTGCTGTGCAGGTTCAATACTCGGAGGTTGCGAAGGTTACCCAACTGAGCGGGAATCTCGCCCTTCAACTCATTGGTGCGGAGGTTCAGACATCTGAGGTTGGTCAGGTTACCTAACTCTTCAGGAATCTCGCCAGTCAAGGTGTTGCTACGGAGGTTCAAGTCGGTCAGCATTGAGAGCCTGCCCAACTCGGATGAGATCGTCCCATCTAAGCCCTTGCCGGGTATCGCCAGCCGAGTAACTCGCTGAGGCGTCCCACTGAGTCTCACACCCTCCCACTGGGCGATAGAAGTTTCCTCCGACCAGTTCAGAGTCGCCGTTCCCGCCAGCGTGTCGCGCGATGCCAGCAGCGCCTCGCAGTCAGCGATCAGCCCTGTGTTGGTGGCGTCGGGGACGGTGTCTCCGGTAACGCATTCATGATCGCTACAGAAGGGTAGATTGAGATCGTCGAGGTCGTTATCGGCTACGTCGCCCAATCCGTCGGGTATGCACCCGGTCAAACGGTTGCCGCCGAGGTACAGCCATTGCAGGTTGGATAGGTCACCCAACTCAGGCGGAATCGCGCCAGTCAACTGGTTGGAGCTGAGGAGCAGCTCTCGCAGGTTGGATAGGTCACCCAACTCAGGCGGAATCGCGCCAGTCAACTGGTTGGAGCTGAGGAGCAGTGATTGCAGGTTGGATAGGTCACCCAACTCCGTCGGTATCGTCCCCGTCAACTGGTTGTTGTGGAGAAATAGCCCTGTCAGGTTGGCGAGGCTCCCCAACTCCTCCGGTATCCCACCCGTCAACTGGTTGACCCAGAGGTCCAGCCCTTGCAGGTTGGCGAGGCTCCCCAACTCCTCCGGTATCCCACCCGTCAACCGGTTCAAGCTGAGGCTCAGAGACAGCAGATTGGCGAGACTCCCCAACTCCTTCGGTATCCCACCCGTCAAACGGTTGCCGCCGAGGTTCAGCCACCGCAGGTTGGAGAGGTTTCCCAACTCCGATGGTATGGTCCCGACGATACCCTGAGAAGTCATGCGCAATCCGTATACCCGGCCGTTGGCAAGCTCGACTCCCTTCCATTCGTCGATGGGGAGGTCCTCGTCCCAGTTCAGCGACTGGTCAACGCTCAAGGTGTCCCTGGACGCCAGAAGGGCTTCGCAGTCGTGGACGATCCCAGGGTCGGAGTATCCGGAAACTGCGGCGCTGTTGGGGCACACACCTTTGCGGACCGTAATGCTGATCGTCATCGTGTCGGTGTCGCCGTCGGCGTCCGTGGCGGTCAGCGTATAGCTCGTCTCTCCACCAGCGACAGACGTCGACGATGTCCCAATCCGGGCCAGTGGTTCGGGGGTGAAGGTGACATCATTGCTCGGAGCAGGAGATAGGGAGTATGTTAGCTTCCCGTTGCCAAACTCAGCTTCAGGCAGGAAGCGACTCCCGGCGATTCCCGCCGTGAAGGTGTACGCAATGCTGTCGGCAGCGAAGAAGGGCGCTTCATCGTCGATGATGGTCAACGTCACGTTCTCGGGACCGGCAACCCCTTGTGGGTTCTCTGACGTGCCGGACACTGTCACGGTTTGGGTGGCTTCCGCGAGTTCGTCGTTGTTTACTGCCTGGAAGCGCACACCAAACCCAATGCTCTCTGTCTGGCCCGCCGGAATAGTCAGAGTATTTCCTTCTATCTCATTGATCAGCTCAGCCGGTTCCGCCGACACCGTTACTATGGTGTCGGCACTTGACCTGTTGTCCAGCATAGCGGTTACAAAAGTCCGCCCCCCGAATTCGACAATCTCCTCAGGTGAAAGGGACAGCGTCACCACCGGGGTCGTCTCGTCGTCGGCGATCGCCAGCGCAACGGGTTCCGGCTCGATCACGCCCAGGCTGCTCGGGTTCGCCACCGTAGCCGAGACTGCCACGGTCACGTCGCCCGTTTGATTGCCGTTATCAACCCCTGTAATCGTCACGGTGCCGGCGCTCACCGTCTGGCCCGCCGGAATGGTCAGCGTCCTGTCCCCGCTCAGCGTGACGGCGTCGCCGCCCGACGCCGTCACCGTCATGATGGTGTCCGCACTCGATGGCCTGTGTAGCGTCGCCGTCACTGTGGTCGCCCCTCCGTTTTCCGACAACCAGTAAGGTGACAGGGTCAGATGCACCCTTGGTGTGGGCGAGGCCGAGCTCCGGCGAAAGTTCGCGGTGATCTCACGCCTCTCGTTGAGGCTCCCCACTCCGTCGGCGGGCCCGTCCACGCCTGTTGATGGGTTGTCTGCTGGAACGCCCATCGGATCGCCATTGTAGGTCACCTCCGGGTTCGAGAAGTACAGGAGCCCTCCGCAGTAGAAACCCCCAACTTCCAAACATTGACTCGGGTAGGACATGATCGTGCGCCAGCGGGCCGACTCGGGAGCGCCCTCATCGAACATTCGTTGGTTTACATAGCCATAATGCGACCCTGTCACAGGAACTCTGAATAGGTACCTGTCGTGGTGGAGGCCCATGTTGTGGCCTAGCTCGTGGGCGAAGGTCAGGCCTCCACAATGGTCAACTGTGAGGGCAAAACCGTCCGACTCGTCCCCGCCAATGCTCGCCGCCACGCCGCACACATTCACGCTTCTGCCGACCACGATGTGAACGAGGTCTGCCGCATACAGATCGCGCAGGTCGTGAACATGGTCCATGTATCCGTCCGAATCATCTAAGAGCCTGCCGAGGTCGATGACAGCGTTCCCCTCCTTGATGTAATCAACCTCGTCCCTCAACACCAATCTAATCCGGTGCGTGACCCCGCTGTTCGCGTTTACCTGGTTGGTCTCCGCGAAAAACAGATCGATCAGCGCCTCGATGGCCGCCCTGCCTCCTTGTTGATGCTTAGCCAAGGGCGTATACACCACCATCACGTCGATCATAGAACCGTCATCCGGCGGGACGTCGTCCGACTCGCTCCGGGCCTCTGGCGTGGACAATGGTCCTTCGAGCGGCTCACCCAACGGTGGCAGCGACGACTCGTCGATCTGACGGATGACATACGTTCCGTCACCCGCAGTCCTGATCGTGTACACCGCATCGGGAGTCCGCACCGTGCCGACCACCACGCTGCCGTTCACCACCAGGGTGAAGGTCCCCAACCCCACCCCGTCGAGCCTGCCCCACAGTGAATGGCCAGAAGAGGTCGGCTCGACATGCTCGACTATGCCGGTGAGCACCACGTCGTCAAACAGGTTCAGAACAAGCGCCTGGGGTTCTGTCGGCTTCCCCGTGACGGGGCCCTTGGGGCCAACCTGCGACTTTGTGACCTGAGAGAGCTGTCCAAAGTCGATTTCGACCAAGCGGCTGGCGAGAGTATCGACGCCGGGACTCGGAGGCGAATCGCCCTCGACCTCCGAGAACAGGCCGCTTGCCATGGCTTCATCGGGAGCCGGTTTCGAGGGTGACGTCGCCACAGTCGGCACGGGGGTGGGAGTCGAGGTTGGCGTTGACGTGCCGTCCGGAGCGTCCGGACCTCGTACTTGCGGGCGAACTGGCGGTGGGGAGTCTGGTTCAGGAATTGAGCCCCTAAGCGGCTCACCCAACGGTGGTAGCGACGACTCGTCGATCTGCCGGACGACGTACGCGCCGCCGCCGGCGGTCCTGATCGTGTACACCGCATCGGGCGTCCGTACCGTGCCGACCACCACGCTGCCGTTCACCACCAGGGTCATCGTACCCAGCTTTACACCCTCGATCCCGCCCCACAGCGCATGACCCGATGAAGTCCGCTCGACATGCTCGACGATGCCGGTGAACACCACGTCGTCAAACAGGTTCAACACAAGGGTCTGAGGCGGCGGAGGTTCCCCCGTGGCGGGGTCCTTGGGACCAACGGGTGGCTTTGTGACCTCGGCGAGCTGTCTGAAGTCGATTCCCACCAAGCGGCTGGCGATAGTCTCTACGTCTGTGCTGGGTGGTGGATCGCCGTCGACCTCGGAGAACAGACCAACATCCTCGGATGCGGTGGTGCCCAAGCCTGGCGGCGCTGTCGGCCAAGACGGTGTGGAAGTCGGGGTTGGGGACGGCGTTACCGTACCGACCGGAGTGGTCGTCGCCGTAGGAGTCATTCCTTGCCCGATGACAGGTGCGTTCAAGCTGAACGAGCTGTCAAGGGCTATCAACAGGATGACCGCGAGTAACGAAAACGTGACGATCCGCCACCTGGCGGTCAAGGGCAAGTTGAACCGGAAGCCTGACATTAGACTACGCAATCTCCGCTGTGCATGCCGGCATCTATGAGAACAGCAACAATGACTCCATGTTATGTTGGAGCAATTGCGTCGTCAAATCACTGCGAACCTACGAAGCAAGTGCAACAGATTCCTACTGGAAAGCTCCGACCACCCCACGAGACAGGAACCGCTCACCAGGGGAGTGATGCCCCTTGCCGATGACGTTCACATCCCACTACGGGCTGGCTGAAGTCCACTGCCCACGAGTACCTCAGTTATTCGTGTCTATTGTGTACTGCGAGTGTTCGTAGTTGATCAAGCGAGTGGGGGCCTCCCTTGCATGAGTCAGCTGTCCCCAGCGAATCGCGGCATCACCTTTGTGGCAAAGGTCTCCAGGTTCGTCAGCGATTTGCTCAACGGAATCCCCATATGTGAGAACTCGATAAGCAAATAGTCCAGGTGGCAAACCTCCCGCAGCTCCTGAATCTTCTCAACCACATTCTCTGGGGAACCCACAAGCAGGGAGCGTGGCTCCAGAAAGTCCCAGTCCAGTTTCACGTCCTGACCCAAGACCTCGCCCGGATTGGTGAAGACCTGCCTGGCGCGAAATGGATCGTTGTAGATGAAAGAGGACATGATGCCTTCTTCCGCATCGCGGCGCGCCTCCTCCATAGAAGAGGCCACATACGTGGAGCGCATGACCGCCTGGTCTTCTCCCACCGCGAACGGTCTCCCCTCCAACTCGGTCCTGATCTGCGCGTAGAGTTCCATTCGCTGCCTGATCCTGAGAGCGGGCGGCTGCCAGTAGCACGCTTTCATTCCAAGTTCGGCCGCAGTCGTTACGGACCTGTCTGTGGAGACGGTCATCCACAGCGGTGGGTGCGGTTTTTGGTAAGGCCTCGGCGTCACCCGAAGCTTCGTTACCCTGTCCCCTTCCTGCCAAGCGGGATTCGACGGATATTTTGGGTGCGAGAAGACTGTGTCGTCGGCGGGGAAGGTGTAGTTGTTCCCGTGGTGCGAAAAGTATTCGTTGGTCCAAATCTTCCGCACTACCTCCACCGTCTCCGTAAACAGTTCCCTGTTTTCCTTGTCCTTGCGAGGATCCGCGTTGGGATGGAACTGTGGACCCTCGTATGGCCAGATCCCCCTGCCGAAGCCGACCTCGAGGCGTCCGCGGCTCATGTTGTCCAGCATCGCAAGGTCTTCAGCAAGCCGTATCGGATGCCACCACGGAGCTATGTTCGCCATCTGTCCGATGCGAATCCTGGACGTCCGCGCCGCGAGGTCTGCGCCGAGCAGAATCGGGTTCGGAAGATCGCCCACTCCATAAGGCCCAAAGTGATGTTCTCCGAGCCACATGGCCTCAAAGCCGAGCTCCTCGGCCAGAATGGTCTGCTGTCTGAGGTTGTCGATAAATTCCTCGGCCGTGGCGGCCTCTCCGGCGGACCCCGCCACGGTCGTGAACGCCGCGAACTTCATGACCTGAACCTCCCCTTTGTCCGGCTCATCAGCACTATTCCGGTGATGGCCATTGATAGGGACACAGCAGACACCATGACGCCCATCCTCGGACGTTGGCAGGCGCTACTTTGCGCCCCTGAACGGTCGTGTTACGCTTGGGGGTCACCATACTACAAGGAGCGGGCGCCATGCCATCAGGCCGGAATCGGGGTCTTGTCCAGACCGTGCTGGGCCCTGTACATCCATCGGAACTGGGCGCCACCACGACCCATGAACACCTCTACATCGACTTCTCCTTCATGTATCGCCCGGCCCAAGACTCGCCGTCCCCGGAACTGGCGGATGCTCCCATAACCATGGAGAACCTCGGATGGATACGGCGCAACTACTACAGCAACCGCTCCAACCTTCAGCTGATGGACCTGAATACGATGATAGGAGAAGTCAGAAGATACAGTGAGGTTGGCGGCGGCGCGATTGTGGACGCGACCACCACGGGAATCGGACGCAACCCGAATGCGCTAGCTCAAGTATCCCGCGATTCGGGCGTTCACATCATCATGGGCGCGGGGTTCTACGTTGAAGCGGTCCATCCGGAAGACATGGATGAGCGAAGCGTGGAGGACCTGGCGCGTGAGATTATCGGCGACATCGTTGAGGGCGTTGAGGGCAGCGGTGTAAGAGCGGGCATAATCGGGGAGGTCGGTTGCACTTGGCCTCTGGCCCCGAACGAGCGCAAATCTCTGGCGGCGGCGGCAATCGCCCAGAGAGAAACGGGCGCGGCGATATTGATCCATCCCGGGCGGCATCCGGATGCGCCGTTGGAGATACTGGAACTGCTTGCGAACGGCGGCGCGGATATATCACGGGTGATTTTGGGACATCTGGACCGGACCGTGTTCGAGTTCGACGCGCTTCAGAGCATTGCCGCGTCAGGCTGCTTCCTTGAATGGGACCTGTTCGGCAATGAGGGATCGTACTATCCCCTCGCCGAAATCGACATGCCCAGCGACGCCCAGAGGCTGGGTTTCATAAGGCGCATAGCAGACGGCGGCTATTCCGACAAAATCGTCATTGGCCAGGACATCTGCACGAAACACCGTCTCGTGAAATATGGCGGGCACGGCTACGGCCACATTCTCGAGAACATCGTTCCCAAAATGCGACGCAAGGGTTTTTCGGAAGATGTGATTCGAGCGATTACCGTGGGCAACCCGTCCAGCATACTTGCTTTCGCATAGGGTCCGCCATGCTGGCATCAGCACAGGAGACGATCCCTGCCGCCCGTAGGATCCAAGACTTCCCGGTCACCGGGCTGACCGTGGATCACGCTCCCATGCGCGTACGACGGGCAAGCCGCGTTACGATCGACTGCTTTTGGACAACGGGGGCCTAGTCGCCGGGACTGTTCCCCTGTTCCATCTGGGCGCAACGCAGGGCTATGGCATCTTCCAGCAACTGCGAGTTCGATTTCGCCAGCACCTGGATGTCCGTCAGCTGGATTAGGTCAGACGTGCGGACCATGTCCTCGGCCCGCCGTTTCATCTTCCACCCTAGGTAGAGCATAAGCGCCAGAATCACGACTGCTGCCACCATGACGCCGTACGCGAGCTGGATCATGGACGCCTCATCAGAGTGCGAAGCCTCCCTAGTTGCGGCTACAAAGGCAACGGCGCAAAACCAGCCCAGAGCGACTGTCCCGTCATAAGATCGCCAAAACTCCATGCCTAGCACCTCCTAGTGGATATAGCGTCGGACGTTAGCGGAGCTATGTCCCAATGTCAAACGGAACGCGGGATGGCCTACGGGGCGAAAGCCCTATGGTCACGGAGTCCTCATAGCAGTCCGAGCCGGGGAACGGCCGGCACATGGCTTGCCCCTAAGAATGGCGCCCCGACAGGGGAAGGATTGGTACGCGGCGACCCGGTTTGACCTTTGTAGGGGTGCACACACATAAGCTCCCTAATAAGGCCCCCCAAACATTCGCAGTGCAATACAATAAGACCCACCAAAGAAACCCCAGCTAGCGACACTCGTCACCCCATCGCCCATAATGTGATATCGTTCGAGCACACCTAACTATTCGAGATAATCGGCGTTATAATGGCAACTCATCTGGACATACTTCGTGAAAGTATGTTCACAGAGGGTGTATGTCCGGCGTAAGGAGGCTGCATTGCAAAGCATCGACCAGGCGCACCAGGTTGCCCAGAGCATCGTCGAGAACATCAAGAAGATCATCATCGGCAAGGAAAGCGCCGTCGAGCTTGCCGTAGTAACCCTGCTCTGCCAGGGCCACGCCCTCATCGAGGACGTGCCGGGCGTAGGAAAGACCGTGCTCGCGCGGAGCCTCGCACGCTCCATCGGCTGCGCCTTCCGCAGGATACAGTTCACGCCCGACCTCCTTCCGAGCGACATCACCGGGGTGTCGATCTACAACCAGCAGACCGGAGAGTTCGAGTTCAAGCCGGGCCCAATCCTCTCGCAGCTGGTCCTTGCCGACGAGATCAACCGCGCGACCCCGAAGACGCAGTCCGCCCTCCTCGAATCCATGGACGAGCAGCAGGTCACCGTGGAAGGGACCACGCATCTTCTTCCCGCTCCGTTCACCGTGATGGCGACGCAGAACCCCATTGAGTACGAGGGGACGTTCCCCCTCCCGGAGGCGCAGCTCGACCGGTTCCTCACCACTATCAGACTCGGCTATCCCTCCATCGAGCAGGAGCTGGCCATCGTTAGCAGCCAGGAGCAGGCCCACCCGATCGACAGCCTCGAAGAGGTCGTCTCCGCCGAGCAGATCCTCGAGGTCCAGCAAAGCGTGAAGAGCGTATACGTCGACGACCTGATCCGCGAGTACGTCGTGACGCTCGTCGCACGGTCGCGGACTCACGCCGACGCCGCACTGGGCAGTTCGCCTCGCGGGTCCCTGGCTCTCTTCCGGGGCGCGCAGGCACTGGCGCTCGTCAGGGGTCGCGACTTCGCCCTCCCGGACGACGTAAAAGAGTTGGCCGAGCCGATGCTTAGCCACCGCATCATCGTCTCGCCCGCGGGCAGGATGAGAGGCGTGCAGAGCTCGGACGTCGTGGCGGCGCTGGTCGAAGAAGTCCCCGTTCCGGGCGCACAGCCCGCAGGATGGTTCAAGAGGTGAAGCAGCTTCTGGCCCGTTTCGCCATACGACCGTCGATCAGGTTAGCGCTTGTCGCGGTCCTGCTCGTCTTCTCGGTCTTCACGGGAATGGCAACGGGCTTCGATCTCTTCTACCGTCTCACCTACATCCTCATCGCAACCCTCATCGCCAGTTACGTCTGGGTCCAACTGATGCTCCGTGCCCTCCGGGTAGAGGTATCGGGCAGACCGCGGCTTGCCCGCGTCGGGGACGAGATTCTCGAAACGATCACCATCCACAACAACGCCACCTTGCCAAAATATGCCCTGGAGGTCTCCGACCTGGCCGACATCCCCGGTCACAAGGGTGGCGTCGCCGTCAGTATTGGGTCGATGGACTACGCTTCATGGACGATGCACATTCAGACCCGGACACGCGGCATGTATAACCTCGGTCCCATCAGGCTCGTGGCGCGCGACCTGTTCAACCTCTTTAGCAAGGGCAGTGAATTCGGTGACCGCGACGGCATAACGGTCTTACCCAAAGTGCTCGATCTCCCCGGCTTCGATGTTCCCGCGTCGCAGCTGCACGGCGATTCCTCGACCCGGCAGCGCTCTCAGAGCGTGACTCCCCACGCCTCGTCCGTTCGGGACTACGCTCCCGGCGACGCGCTCAGCCGCGTCCACTGGAACAGCACGGCGCGGATGGGCAAGCTCATGTCCAAAGAGTTCGACCTGGGCCGTGCCAGCGAGGTATGGGTCCTCGTCGACCTCGAACGGAGCGTTCAGGCGGGTGAGTTGGAGGAGAGCACCGACGAGTACGCCGTGACCATCGCCGCCTCACTCGTCAAGCGTCATGTGGACGCCGAGCTTCCCGTCGGACTCGTCGCGTTTGGGGACAAACGGTACTTCCTGCCCTGCGAGACCGGCTTGGGACAGTCCGACCGCATAATGCAGTACCTCGCCCTCGCCAAGGCCGAGGGCGACACGCCGCTGAACGAGGCCCTCGCCGACTACGAGCCCCTCTGGGGCCACAACGCGACGCTCATCGTCATTACCCCCTCTCCTCGACCGGACTGGGTTGTGGGCATGAGCGAACTGATGCGGCGCGGTGTGCGCATCATGGTGATCCAGCTCGACCTCGAGTCCTTCGGAGGCACCGGCGACGTAGCGGAATCGCAGGAAGAGATGTTCGCGCGGGGCATCCCGCACTTCTACATCCGGCAGGGTGACAACATCCCCGTCAAGTTATCCGATCGCGGCAGTTTGAACGGCGCTACCACATCCGAATCCGATCGGCAGGTCTTGGCAGGCGTATGACGAGCACCAAGGTAACCCTCTCCCAACCGACCGATGTCGACCTGAGTCCTCCCGACTGGCTTGCACAACTCGGCAAGCTGCTCCGAAGGTTCTCCCCCAAAGAGGGGTGGGACACCTTCCTCCTGATGTATGGCGCCGTCGGCATCTCCGCATGGGTATTGCGAGAGGCCGACTTCGTCTCCACTCCCGGACTCATGGGCGTCATCTTCATCGCCGGTTTGACCGGTATGCTCATGGCGAAGGTGCGCGGGCTTATCTGGCCGATACCGTACGTCGCCGGGCTGCTGATCGGCCTCGTCGTGGCCACCTACCAGACCGCCACCCTGCTGGAAGACCAGATCGCCCTGACCGGAATGTTCACGGTCTGGGACAGGGTGCGCGAGTGGTACGACGTCGCCGTCACCGGAGGCATCAGCCGCGACCTCCTCCCCTCCACCCTCTATCTGCTCGTTCTGGCCTGGCTGCTCGGCTACCTAAGCTCGTGGTTCCTGTTCAAGTGGATCAACCCCTGGATCGGCCTCATGCTCAGCGGGGTCGCCCTGCTCACGACCTTGAGTTTCCTCCCCGACCAATTCGACTCGCGCTTCTTCATCTTCGTGTTCATCGCAATGCTGCTCGTGGCCCGTGTCAGCCTCGTCCAGCGCGAGGCCCTGTGGTCGAAGCTCGAAATCGGCTCGATCACGGCAATACGCAACCGGCTGCTCAGCGCTCCAATCATCCTGTGCGTGACCGCGATCATTGTCATCGCCGCCGTCGGCGCCCCCCTGCGCGTCTACGTCGTGCGAACGGCCATCGACGCGTGGAACTGGGGGCGCGACCCGCTGACCGTCTTCGAGGACGACTTCGCGCGGCTGTTCTCCGGCATCACCTCCAAAAACGACGTAAACGGGCGGTTCTTCGGGAACACGCTGCCGTTCATGGGCAAGATATCGTTCGGCGGCGACGTCGTGATGGTCGCCAATTCAAAAATGCCCACCTATTGGCTCTCCCGCAGCTACAGCCACTACACCTCCAAGGGCTGGATAGCCGGCAAGACGATCAAGTTCAACGTTGGCCCCGAGGGCCTTCCACCGCCTCCCCATGAGTCTGACAACCGCGAATTGGCGTTCCAACGGGTGCAGCTCACCTTCGAAAGCGACGAGATGTTCGTCGGAGGCAATGTCGACTGGGTCAGCCACGACGCCGTCGTCGAGACGCTGGAACCGAGGGTCTTCCACATCGATCTGAAGAATTCGACGTTTGACAGTGAGCTTCCTCCCGATATTCAGCAGCTCGCCGAGGAGTTTCGTCGCCTCCTGGACCCTCCCCCGAACCGGTTCATCGAGTCGCTGATCGCCGAAGTCCTGCCCGACGATCTGATCGTTCTTGACGTCATTCCGGGCAGCGAGTCGGAACAGTGGCGCAACCAGAAGGTGGTCACGCTCCGCCGCAAGGACCCCGAGATCCCCGAAGTGGTGAACTGGGAATTCAAACGGGCGCTGCCGCAGGAACAGCCCTATACTCTGTATTCCTTCGTGTCACAGGCGACCAATGACCAGTTGCAGATGGCCGGGGACGAGTACTCCACGTTCATAACCGACCACTACCTTCAGTTGCCGTCTACTCTGCCCGACCGGGTCCGAGATCTGGCGGAGCGAATAACCCAAGACGCGGAAACGCCCCTCGACAAGGTCCTGGCAATCGAAAACTACCTGCGAAACGAGGGCGGGTTCGAGTACTCCCAGGACATAGAGTCGCCTCCGACGAACGCGGACGGCGTTGACTGGTTCCTCTTTGAGACCAAGACCGGATACAGCGACTACTTCGGTTCCTCGATGACCGTCATGCTCAGGTCGGTCGGAGTGCCTGCCCGAATGGCTGCCGGTTATGCGCCGGGCGAGGTCGACATTCCCGGACGCTGGGCCATCCGCGACAGGGACAGCCACGGGTGGACACAGGCGTACTTCCCCGGGCATGGATGGATCGACTTCGAGCCGACGACCGCTTGGGCTCCGCTGGACCGCGGCGAACTTACCGTCGATGTCGGTGCCTCGGAAGACGAAGCGGCGGAAGAAGCCATGAACGATCTGTTGGATAGCATCACTGATCAAGGCTCAATGACGCTCGAAGAGGAATGCGAGCTCTTGGAGCAGGCTGACCCCGAAGAGGCCGAAGCCCTCGGATGCGACGACTTGCTGCAACCCCTGCCCTCCGACTACACTGCCGTTCAGGCCGGCTGGAGACCAAATGCGCTGGCCATCCCCGCCGGAATTGCACTCATCGTCCTGGCATTCGTCTGGCTGCTCGGCTGGCTGATTTGGAACCTCGGCCTCGGCAAGGCCGGCGCCGCGGAGCGCTACTACATCAAGATGGCCCGGCTCGGCACGCTCGCGGGTGTCCGTCGACAGCCCTATCACACGCCGATAGATTATGCCGTCGCCATCGGTGATGCCGTCCCTGCGGCCTCTTCGGGCGCGCAGGCCGTCGCTTGGAACTTCGCGATTGGGCGGTACGCGCACCTAGAAGCCACCGACGACGCGGTCGCAAGCCTTCACGACCACTGGAAGAAGATTCGAGGCGGCCTCCTTTCGAGGACCCTGAAGCGAATTCTCCCCGTAGGCAGATACCGCGTATGACGGCGTTGACCTACGACATCTTCGAGACCCATCAAGGATGGGTGGGTGTCTTAGCGTCCGAACGGGGAGTCCGCCGAACGACCCTGCCCGAACCCACCATCGAATCCTGCCGAGAAAAGCTCGGCGAGGCAATCGACGACGCCGAGCGAATTCCTGACAAATTCGTCGATCTTCGCCACAAGATCGAGCGATTCTTGGAAGGTGAATACGAGGACTTCGGCGACGTGCCCATCGACGTTGACGACGCCTCGCCTTTCCATAGGGCCGCCTGGCAGGCCTGCAGGACGATTCCAGCAGGCGAGACCAGGCCCTACCGTTGGCTTGCATCCGCCGCGGGACGACCGAACGCGCCGCGCGCTGCGGGACAGGCCATGGCAAGAAACCGCCTTCCGTTCCTCATCCCCTGCCACCGCGTCATCGCCAGCGACGGGTCGTTGGGCGGCTACGGAAGTGGTAGGACACGTCTCGAACTCAAGAAACGCCTCCTGGAGATGGAGGCCCAGTCGCGGTCGCTTACGTAGGAGAGGCCGCCTTCTCCCGGACGTGTACCTCGCCGGACTCGCCGACATATTCCTTCAGGGCGCGCTCGAGGTCGTCGTTGATCCGCACCTTCAGCATCGGCCAGTCCATCGTAATCAGCCGGCCCTGCACCGCTATCTCCAGGGTCACGTCCTCTTGCCCCTGATGCTCGACCAGGGCCGTCTTGATGTCGTCAAGGATCTCCCTGTCTTTGTCGGCATCGTCCCCCTCTCGGAGACGGATGACGAGATGCTTGTTCGCTGAAGGTGCGGACGCGTCGGCCTGCTCATTCTCCGACCCGTTTGGCGACGCGCTCTTAGGCGCGCCATAACTGGCCACACCCTCCCGTACCTTGCCGCCAGTTGGTACGCTTCCCCCACCGTTAGGGGAGGGTGACCGGAGCGTCAGGTCCGGGGCGGGTAGGGGGACAGACGCTTTGGCTATGGGGTCGGTCGTCGCTGCTTCTTCGTCCTTCGATTCTCGCTCTTCCGGTCGCACGAATGCCTCCGCTCTCTGACATGACAGGCTGATTCTATCGTCGTCACGGACACGCACCGCTACCATGAGCGACACCAGAGTGCCCGGCTCCCACAGCTCACTCGACACCGCCAGGATGTCCTCCCACACGAACACGTCCGCACTCCCGCCCAGCAGTGCTATCTTGGCGATCAGGAACCGCTTCCCGGCCCTCGTGAACCGCTCTTCCGACGAGGAGACCTGGCCGTTTATCATGACGCCCCTGCGTCCCGCCAGTTCCGCCGTCACGTCGCTCACGGAGATGATCGCCTTCCCGTCGTTCTCCGCCACCATCGCGTCGAACTCTTCGTTCCCTGAGACGGCGAACCCCAGCAGTTCCTCTTCCCATCGGCTCTTCTCCGTGGTGGGCGTCTCGACGTTCGGAAGCTCGATGCTCGTCAGCGGCGTCGGCACCGTCTCGCCGAACATGTCGAACATCGAGGTCTGATCGGAACTCCTCAGCCGCGCCTCGCTCTCGGCCACCGACAGGATGCGGTCTATCGAGTCGAGGATAGCCCCCCGGTCGCCGAACCAGTCGAACGCCCCGGCCTTGATGAGACTTTCGAGATTCTTTCTGTTCAGACCGCTCGCGTCCACCGCGCGACAGAACTGCTCGATGCTCTCGACCGGCCCCTCCAGGGAGGCCCTCGACTCCACGAACTCCTCGATGGCTCCCGTTCCCACGTTCTTGATCGACGCCAGACCCGCCCGAATGGCGAATTCGCCGTCCTCCCCGACCTCGATGGAATAGAAGGGCTCGCTCTTCAGGATGTCCGGCGGCAGGACCGGGATCTTCAGACGCTTGCACTCGCTGACAATGGACGCGACCTTCTCCAGGTTCTCTGAGAACGCGTTCAGAAGACAAGCCATGTACTCAGGTGGATAGTTGGCCTTGAAGTACGCCGTCCAGTAGGAGATCAAGGCGTAGCACACGCTGTGCGCCTTGTTGAATGCGTACCCCGCGAAGGGCTCGATGAGGGAAAACACCCGCTCCGCCAGCTCCTGCTCGTACCCCTGTGCCAGCGCGCCGGCGATGAACTTCTCCCGCTCCTGCGCCATAACCGCAGGGATCTTCTTCCCCATCGCCCTCCGCACGCTGTCCGCTTCCCCAAGCGTGTACCCCGCGAACTTCTGAGTTATCAGCAGCACCTGGTCCTGAAAGACGATGACCCCATAGCTCTCCTCCAGGATGTCCCGGAAATCGTCATGGAGGTGCTCCACGGGAGCGCGGCCATGCTTTGCGTCGATATACGCGCCGATGTGGTCCATCGGCCCCGGGCGGTACAGCGCTATCATCGACGCGATCTCGCCGAACTGCGCAGGCTTCAGCTCCTTGATGTACCGCGTCATCCCCGCGCCTTCCAGTTGGAACACGCCTCCCGTCTCGCCGCGCGACAGCAACTCATACGTCTTGAGGTCGTCAAGCGGGAGCGCGCGATGGTCGACGTCGATCCCCCGCGTCTCCCGGATCAGCTCGCGGGCCTTCGCGAGTATCGTGAGGTTGATGAGCCCCAGGAAGTCAATCTTGAGCAGCCCAAGCTCTTCCACCGGGTCCATCGCGTACTGTGTCGTCGGCAGCGAGCTCCCGTCGTCCTCACCGCCCCGTCCCGATGTCTGCATCGGTACTATCTCGTCCAGCCGCTCGCCCGACATCACGACACCGGCCGCGTGCGTGCTCGAGTGCCGGACGATCCCCTCCAGCCCTCTCGCCTTGTCGACCAGCTCCTTTATCGACGGGTCGGCACTATAGATCTCGTGCAGCTCGGGACTCGTCTCCAGCGCTTCGTCGAGCTTGATCTTCAGCCGGTTCGGGATCAGCCTCGCCACCCTGTCGACCTCGACGTACGGCATATTGAGCGCTCTGCCAACGTCCCGCACCGACGCCTTGGCCCCCATCGTCCCGAACGTGATGATCTGCGCCACGTGGTCCGAACCGTACTTCTCAACGACATACCTCAAGACTTCATCCCGACGGTCGTCCTGGAAGTCCATGTCGATGTCCGGCATCTGCTTGCGCTCGACGTTCAGGAACCGCTCGAACACCAGCGAGTACGTCAGCGGGTTCACGTCCGTCACCCCGACGAGGTACAGCACGAGACTCGCCGCCGCGCTGCCGCGGACCGCCAGTTCGATGTTATTCCGTCTGACGAACTGGGCGATGTCCCATACGACGAGAAAGTACGTCGCGTACTTCGTCCGGCGTATCACGTCAAGTTCGTAGTCCAACCGCTGATGTTCCCGCTCGCCGGCATCCGGAATCTTCTCGCGAAGGCTTTCCTCGCAGATCTTCCGAAGGTACTCGTCCGCCGTCATGCCCGGCGGGATATCAAAGTGCGGCAGGTGAAGCTGGGAGAAGTCGATCCGAAGGTCGCACATGTCCGCGATCTTCTCGGTGTTCGCCACCGCGTCCGGAATGTCCGCGAACAGGTCCGCCATCTCCTGCGGAGTGCGCAGGTAGTACGTCGTGTCGTCGAACCGCATCCGTCGTTCGTCTTCGATGTTCGTGTTCGTCTGGATGCAGAGGAGGATGTCGTGGAGTTCGTGCTCCCCCGGCAGCGTATAGTGCGAGTCGTTCGTCGCGACCAGAGGCGTTCCCGTCTCTCGGTGCAGGTCCATCAGGCCCGCGTTGATCGCCGGCAGTTCGGGTACGCCGTCGTGCTGCATCACCTCGAGGTAGTAGTCGGGAAAGCGTTCGCGGTACCACGCGATGGCCCGCTTCGCCTCGTCCGTCCTGCCCTGCGCTATGAAGGTCGGCACCTCTCCGCTCGGACACCCCGTCAGGAGGATGAGACCCTCGCTGTGCTGCTCCAAGAGGTCGCGGTCGACGCGGGGCTTGTAGTAGTACCCCTCGAGGTTCGCCTTCGTGACGAGCTTGATGAGGTTCCGATACCCAGCCTCGTTCTTCGCGAGGGCGGTCAGGTGGTACCGCTCCTTGTCGTCCGGCGTGCGGTCGAACCTGCTCCGCAGCGCCACGTACAGCTCGCAGCCGATGATCGGCTTGATGCCCGCCGCCGTCGCCGTCTGGTAGAAGTCGATTGCCCCGTACAGCCCGCCGTGGTCGGTGATCGCCAGGCTGTTCATCCCCAGCTCCACGCACCGGTCAACCAGAGGTCCGACCTTGCTGAGGCCGTCCAACATGCTGTACTCGGTATGCGTGTGCAGATGCGTGAACACGTTCGATGCAAGCCCTCAAATCGGTCGACGAAGAATAGAATAGTCCGGTGGTGGCCGCATTATAGCAACACCCATCCCTTGCCCCGTCAAGGCCCCATCTATAGGTAACGCCGCACCAATCACGCGACAAAAAGACGGGGCGGTCTAGTCGACCGCCCCGCCGCAAATTCGAATGAGTTTTGATCCTAGTCGTAATAGTCCGGCATCGCAGGCTGGCCCGGCTTCGGCTTCTCGATGATGTCCGTAATCACCGACTCCGTCGTCAGCACCATCGCCGCGAGGCTCGCCGCGTTCTCGACGGCCGAGCGCGTCACCTTGGCGGGATCGACGATGCCAAGTTCGAGCAGATCGCCGTACTCCCCCGTCTCCGCGTTATAGCCCCACGACCCTTCCTGCTTGAGCGTCTCCGAAAGGACGACCTCGCCCGACACTCCGGTATTCTCGGATATCAGCTTCAGAGGCGCGCGGAGCGCGGTCTTCAGGATGTGCAACCCCGTCTGCTCGTCCGCGGTCGGAAGATCGAGCGAATCGAGCGCCTCGCCGGCCCGCACGAGCGTCACCCCTCCTCCCGGCACGATACCCTCATCGACCGCCGCCCTCGTCGCGCCCAGCGCGTCCTCGATGCGCTGCTTCTTCTCCTTGAGCTCAACCTCCGTCGCCGCTCCAACTTTGAGGATCGCGACCCCGCCGGACAGCTTCGCCAGCCGCTCCTCCAGCTTCTCGCTGTCGTAGTCGGACGTGGTATCCTCGATCTGCGCTCGAAGCTGGTTCATACGGCCCGTTACCGCCTCGGACGACCCGCCGCCGTCCACTATCGTCGTCTCGTCCTTGGTCGAGACCACCCGGCGCGCCCTGCCCAGGTCGTCGATCGTTATCGAGTCGAGGTTCCGCCCGACGTTCTCGCTGATGACCGTCGCACCGGTCAGTATCGCCATGTCTTCGAGCATCGCCGTGCGTCGGTCGCCGAATGCAGGAGCCTTGATCGCCAGTACCGTGAACGCCCCACGCAGTCTGTTTACCACCAGCGTAGCGAGCGCCTCGCCTTCAATGTCCTCGGCGATGATAACGACGTTCTTGCTGATCTGAACGATCTTCTCCAGAGCCGGCACCAGTTCGGACACGGCCGAGATCTTCTTGTCCGTTATCAGGATGTACGGGTCCTCGATCTCCGCGATCATCCGCTCCTGGTTCGTCGCGAAGTAGGGCGACATATACCCCTTATCGAACTCCATGCCCTCGACGTACTCTTGCTCGTACTCCAGTCCCTTCGACTCCTCGACCGTGATGACGCCGTTCTTGCCGACCTTCTCGATAACGTTGGCGATCAGCTCACCCATCTCGTCGTCGTGAGCCGCGAGCGTCGCCACCTGGCCGATCTGCTCGCGCCCAGACACGGGCTGCGCCATCTCCCTGATCGCATCGCGCATCGTGACGACTCCCCGGTCGATACCCTTCTTCAACAGCATCGGGTTCGCGCCCGCCGCGATGTTCCTAAAGCCCTCGTGAATGATCGCCTGCGCCAGCACCGTCGCCGTCGTCGTGCCGTCGCCCGCGTTTTCGTTCGTCTTGCTGGCGGCCTCCTTCAGAAGCTGCGCCCCCATGTTCTCGTAGGGGTCTTCGAGCACGATCTCCTTCGCGATAGTGACCCCGTCGCTCGATACCTTCGGCCCAGCGAAGTCGTCGTCGATCACGACGTTCCTGCCCCGCGGCCCCAGCGTGACGCCCACCGTCTTGGCCATGATGTCGATTCCACGCTTCAGCGCTGCTCGCGCGTCGTCGCTATGCTCCATTTGCTTTGGCAATGTTCCGTCCTCCGTGTGGTTCTGCGGCGATGCGGCCCAACCGCCTATTTAATGACCAGAATGTCGTCCTCGCCGATGATGAGATACTCTTCGCCGTCCTGCTTGAACTCCGTCCCGACGTATTGCGGGTACACGACCGTGTCCCCGACCGCGATATCGACGGGTATCCGCTCGCCCGAATCCGTGATCCTCCCCGGTCCGACCGCTATAACCTCGCCCTCCTGAGGCTTCTCCTTCGCCGTATCCGGGATGAATATCCCGCCCGCGCTCATCTCAGCCGCCTCCTGCGACGGGTTCACCACCACGCGATTCCCCAGGGGCGCATACGTGATCTCTGACATCCTCAATTCCCTCCAAACGTACTCTGTATAACGTGATTAGCAGCCGCCAACTGCGACTGCTAAGGTAAATCCTAGAATAGCCCGTACCACGTGTCAATAAATCGCGCGGGGCGACTCACCCCCTGTTATTTCGAATGTAGCGATTGGCAGCCGCCGAATGTCAGCGGCCTCGCGCGCGGGCTACTCTACCGCCGCCTCTCACCTCCAGTCGTAGCGAGGTCTCCAGCCCAGCAGTCGCTGCGCCTTTTCCGTACTGATTACGCTTGCGGCGCCGCTCAGCCCTTCCCGGATCTCCACCCGGTTCCCAAAGTTGTTCTTGACAAGGTCAATCGTAGGCTCATTGAACCTGCTGGAAGGCTGGGCGATCATGAAGGCTTCATACTCTTCTATCTCGGCATCCAGCGCCAATACGTGGGCCTCCGCCACGTCCCTGGCATCGGCGTACGCCCACATCACCAGCGTCAGTGGACTCTCCGGTGTAGGGGCAGGCCAGGGAAACTCCGCTTGGACTTCCGGTTGCGCCACATTGGTAAACCGCAGGCTGACGACGGTAGTGCCTGAATTGCGGGCAATCATTCTGCCGATATCCTCTCCAAGCTGCTTGGAAAGGCCGTAGGGCTCGAAGGGCATCATGGGATGTTCCTCGTCCAATGGCAGGTATAGAGGCACGAAGGCGTTCCCGTCGTGTGCCCACCCCATGCCGAAGGCGCTCGACGAGAACACTACGCGACGCAGTCCCAACTCCGCCGCCGACGTCATGACGTTGAAGGTGCTTGTCACGTTATTGTCGAAAATGACCCGTGGGTCTACCCGCATCGGCCCTGGGATAGCTCCCATGTGAACGACGGCTTCCGCGTCCCTGAGAACACCCTCCACTGCCTTGGCATCCATGAGATCGCAACGAGCAAACTTCGCTGGAAGGTCATCGGCTGCCAATTGGTCTGTCGCCACGACTTCTTTGTCTTGGTCCACCAGCAGCTGCACCACCCGGCGGCCCAGCCTTCCCGCCGCTCCGGTTACCACTATCATCTCTTTCTCCAGGTAGTACTCACTCACCTTGAATATAACGAACCAAACAGATGCCGATTTATCCCCTCTCCCTTTGAGGGAGAGGGCTAGGGTGAGGGTGATTTACAATATCAATACCATGTTGACATGGTACTAATTCCCTTGACTGAAGACGTGACCGGCCCACCGCAGATGGGCTACCTGAATTTCATGGACGGTCAAGTCCGTGGATACCACGGTAATCGATAGTTGGAGGCGACTGCCAACCTTCCAGGAGTCTCGGGCTGGGTTGATAAATCTCGACGCCCAGCGGGTGGCAAGTGTCGATGGGATCGTCGACATCCTCTCCCCAAACCTGGACCGACAGGTCTCCGTGGGGACAAGTGGAAATGGCGCATAGCAGGTCTATCTCGGCGAAGAATTCGAAGTAGTCCCCTTGCTTCGCCGGTGAAGGTTTCACGAAGTAACGGTCGTCCCGGGTAAGTCCGGTCACTTGGAATATGTTGAGCACGTCGTGGACGTCGCTCTCGTCGAGATGGTACGGAGTGATTGCCCGCACCAAGTTCGAGTGGCAGCTGTAGTCGAAGTCCTCACCGTTCAGCAGCTTGTGAACGTATGGATCGCAGCGGGTGCCCAGCAGGTCGTGACATCCCGCCCCGTCCTCGTCCAGGGGATAGTCCACGGTGTCGCCGGTAATGGTAAGCATCGGACGCAGGTACGGGAGACATGACCACAGCCGGTCGAATGTGGTGACGTGCGCCCGGTGCAGCTGCTTGGTACGGGCCGCCCAGAACCGTTCGCGGGGATTGTTCAGATTCCACGCGTTGAAGTCGGCCACCTGCGCCCCTTCCACCACGACGATGCGGCATATCTGCCCTGCCAGGACCGGCCAGGCCTTACCGGAGCGTATCGGCACCACGAACTGTTCAACCAGGCTCCGGGTCTCCGTATCTTGACCTAGTCGACCGTAAAACTCCCGGTCAACGTCAATGGGACTTCCGGCTTTGGGTTGGTAAATTACTCTCGGAGCTGGCATACGACCCCCGTTGGGTGTGGAATTGATCAATCCCACCAGTCATGGCGCCCACGAGCGGCCAGATATTCTCACTCGCGCAGCAAGCGGTATCAGGCTACCACAAACCTCCGCGCTCGCCGTGCCCTCTGTGGCGAATCCACCTTCACTCCAGCAGCCCGACATGCGTGCATACCCGTCATTCCCGCTTTCGGAGACCTGTGCATAACTGAGAAGTTATCTCAAAACTATCAGCATTGAAATTGTTTTTCCCTTCGACAGGCTCTTCGCGGGAAGGACAACATGAGCCGGAATGATGAAGGGAATTGGGGAAGGTACACACTGCCAGGGGAAGCGAACCTTACCCCCAAGGCTACGCCGACTTCTGCTCCCAGAGCGGTAGGGGCATGACCTCGCCGTCGTCACGGACGAGATGGACGCCCTTGGTCATGCGGATGGACTCGGCGTCGACGACACAGCGCGTCACGCCGGAGAGGGTGGGAAGCTCGTACATCACGTCGAGCAGCGTCTCTTCGAGGATCGAGCGAAGTCCTCGCGCGCCCGTGCCACGCACGATGGCCTGATCGGCGGCGGCTTCGAGCGCTTCTTGAGTGAATTCTAGCTCCACGCCGTCCATCTTGAAGAGGCTTTGGTACTGCTTGACGAAGGCGTTCTTCGGTTCGGTGAGGACTCGGACGAGGGCCTCCTTGTCGAGGCTTCGGAGGCCGACGGATATCGGCAGGCGCCCGACGAGCTCGGGGATGAAACCGTACTCTAGCAAGTCGTCGCCTATAACGTGGTCGAGCAGGTTCGCTCCGTCCTCTGAGAGGCCGTCGGAGTGTTTTCCGGAGGCGTTGAAGCCGAGAGTGACCCTGCCCTTGGAGAGACGTTGGTCAACGATGTCGTTCAGCCCCTCGAACGCGCCGCCGCACAGGAAGAGGATATCGTCCGTCTTGATTTGCACGAAGTCCTGGTGAGGGTGCTTGCGTCCGCCCTGCGGCGGGACATTGGCGACACATCCCTCGATAATCTTCAGCAGCGCCTGCTGAACGCCCTCGCCGGAAACGTCCCGCGTGATTGAGGGGTTCGAGCTCTTCCGCGCGATCTTGTCGAATTCATCGATGTAGATGATGCCCTGCTGGGCCTTTTCAATATCGAATTCGGCGGTCTGAATCAGTCTTAGGAGGATGTTCTCCACGTCCTCCCCCACGTATCCCGCCTCGGTCAGGGAGGTGGCGTCCGCGATTGCGAAGGGAACGTCTAGGATCTTGGCTAGCGTCTGGGCGAGGAGGGTCTTGCCGGAGCCGGCAGGTCCCATCATGAGGATGTTGGCCTTTTGCAGCTCCACGTCGGGCGACGGCATGAGATTCGACATGATGCGTTTGTAGTGGTTGTACACCGCCACGCTCAGGACTTTCTTCGACCTTTCCTGACCGACGACGTACTCGTCGAGCTTCCGGTATATCCATTGGGGCGTGACACTCTTGGAGAGGACCTCCTTGCCGGCCGGCTGACGGGCCGGGGCCTGGCTCTCCTCGTTCATAATCTGTCCGCACAGGCCGATACACTCGTCGCAGATAAACACCCTGTCGGGCCCGGCGAAGATGCGCTTCACGTGCTGCTGCGACTTGCCACAAAACGAGCATTTGTAGCTGCTCGTGTCGCCTGTCCGTGATGTCGTCATATTCCCCTCGTCAATGCTGTCCATAGATCGAACTTAGTCGGAACGAAACCGCTCCCCGGTTTCATGCGGGGGACGGTTGGTTTGATCGTTGTGCTAAGAGTTTTTGCCCATCTTCTCTATTTCTTCGTTGGTTACTACTTCATCGACGATGCCGTAGTCCTTGGCCTCCTCCGCGTTCATGAAGAAGTCGCGGTCGGAGTCCTTGGCTACCCGGTCATACGACTGTCCGGTCGTATCGGAGATGATGCGTCGCACTCGATCTTCGAGGCGAAGGGTCTCGCGCGCCCAAATCTCGATGTCCGAGGCCTGGCCTTGCGTTCCGCCCATGGCCTGGTGCATATGTATCGTCGAGTTCGGTAGGGCAAAGCGCTTGCCCTTGGCGCCCGCGGTGAGGAGCACCGTCGCCATGCTCATGGCCGATCCGACGCAGTAGGTCTGCACGTCGGGCTTGACGAGCTGCATGGTGTCATAGATCGCGAGGCCGTCGTAGATGTAGCCGCCGGGAGAGTTGATGTACATGAGAATGTCGCGGTCGGGGTCCTCGCTGTCGAGGTACAGAAGCTGGGCAACGATGGCGTTCGCGACCTGATCGTTGATCGGCGTCCCCAGGAAGATGATGCGTTTGCGAAGCAGAAGTGAGTAGATATCGTACGCGCGCTCGCCTCTGGCGCTTGTCTCCACCACCATCGGCAGAATGTTTTCGATTCTCGGTTTCCGCACGTGTGTCTCCTTGATTTTCGTCTCGCTAACCGATGGCCGAAACTAGAGCATGGGCATGGACGATACGATTCCGTCCACGATTCCGTACTCCATGGCCTCTTGGGCGTTCATGTAGAAGTCGCGGTCGGAATCGCGCGCGACCCGGTCGTAGGGCTGTCCCGTCGTTTCGGCGATGATCTCGCGGAGTCGGTCCTTGAGTCGCAGTATCTCGCGGGCACGGATCTCGACGTCGGACGCCTGTCCCTGCGCTCCACCAATAGGCTGGTGCATGTGGACGGTCGCGTTGGGCAGAGCGAAGCGCTTCCCCTTCGCTCCGGCCGTCAAGAGGACGGTGCCCATGCTCGCAGCCGCTCCTACGCAGTAGGTGCGAACGTCGGCGTTGACGAGCCGCATAGCATCGTAGATGGCCAGTCCTGAGTAGATAACACCACCCGGAGTGTTGATGTACATGAGGATATCGGAGTCGGGATCCTCGCCTTCGAGATAGAGAAGCTGCGCGACGACGGAGTTCGCCACCTGATCGTCGATTGCAGTACCCAGAAAGATGATGCGCTTGCGGAGAAGGAGCGAGTAGATGTTGTACTCTTCCTTCCTCCCCTTGGCGTTCGTCTCAACGACCGTCGGAACGGCGTTTTGAAATGTCGATGTCAGCACGTATGTCTCCTCATTGCGCATTGTTCCGAGTATTAAGGACCGCTTCGTCCGCCCCAATTCTTCACAGTGAACGACCGTCTAGGCCGTTGACTGCGCGACGACCTCCGGCTGGTCTTCTTCGCGGGACGAGTCCTCCTCCGTTCCTTCATCCGCCTGCCCCTTGGCGATCAGCACGAGGCGGTCGAGGGCCTTTTCGATGAGAAGCGACTCCCTGACCGACGACTTCACGCGCTCGGAGCGAAGCTCCTTGTTCGTGAGCTTGCGCCCGGTCGACTCATCGCCTTCCCTGGCAAGCTGCTTGAGCCGGTCATTGAGCTCGTCGTCGGTGATATCGAGCGCCTCTTGCTCGATGAAGGCGCTGATTGCGTGGGAGCGATTGAGCTTCTCGACGGCCTCTTCGTGCATCTCGTCGCGAATCTCCTCTGCCGTCCTGCCGGTGAAGCGGTTGTAGTCTTCCTCGCTGATTCCCAGGCGCTTCATCATCTCTTCGCGCCGCTCCTCCATGTGCTCGATCTCATGCTGGATGAGGAGGGGGGCGATCTCCATGTCGGCGTTCACGACCAACTCTTCGATGGCGAACTCGCGGTACTCATGCTCGTTCTGCCGTACGGTGGCGTCCTGGATGTCTTCGCGAAGCCGCTCTTTGAGATCGTCAAGTGTCTCGGACTCGTCCATGACGCTCTGGGCGAATTCGTCGTCCAGTCCGGGAAGTAAGCGCTGCTTCACGTCGGTTATCGTGACCGAGAATTCGGCCTGTTTCCCTGCAATCTCGTTGTCTGCGAAGTCGGCGGGCACGTCCAATGTAAAGTCCCTAGGCGTATCAACTTCCAGCCCCTCCAGTTCGGCCGCGAAGCCCGGGAACGGGAGAGTGGAGGACGGGTCCACCAAGTATTGCGAGTCCGTCTCGTCGATGATCTTCACCTCGCCGATCTTTCCAACGACGTTCATGGTGATCAGGTCGTCGTGGGCGACGGGTCGTTCGACGGGTTCCCAGGAGGACTGCTGCTTGCGGAGGGCTTCCAGCTCTTGCTCGACATCCTCGTCGCTGTCATCAACGGGGTCTTCTTCGACGCGGATGCCCCGGTAGTCTCCGAGATCGAGGACAGGATTCAGGGCTACCGCGGCCTCGACGACCACCGGGTCGAGCTCGACCTTTTCGATGTGTGGGAATCCGACCCTCTCAATCTTCTGCTCTTCCACGGCCTTCGTGATGACATCGGGCACGAGGAAATCGAGCGACTCGGAGATGAGGCTCTCACGCCCCACCATGCCTTCGACGATCTTGCGCGGGGCTTTACCGGGACGGAATCCCGGTATGCGAATCTTACCGACAACCTGTCGGAAGCCACGCTCTACGTACGGCTCAAGGTCATCGTCGTCCAATTCGATGCGGAGCGTGACTTGGCGCTCCTCGACTTCACCTTGAGTTACTTTCACACGTGGGCTCCCTGCGCATGTTCCATCCGACCTATAAGGCGATTATATCAGACCGAAATTTCGGGTGTGAACGTTTTACCGTACCGCTGGGCGTCACTCTTCGTTGCCGGCATTGCTTGTTTGGCGGTTCTTGGTCAGGCGGAGGCGCTCTATTTTGAGGTTGTCCATCTCTATGATTTCACCGGCAACGTCGTCGGCCTCGAACGTCTCTCCCTGTGCAGGAATGTGTCCCAGGCGTTCCAGCGCCCAGCCGGCAACCGTCTCGAAGCCCCCCTCCTCGATGTCCAGTTCGAGCCTGTCGCGCGCCTCGTCGATGCTCATGCCGCCGTCGACCTCGTAGGTATCCTGGCCGACTAGGGTCATCTCTTCCTCGGCCCCGATGCCCTCTTCCCCGACGCGGCCCATGACGTCCTCGATGAGCTGCTTGAGCGTGACGAGCCCTGCAACCCCGCCGAACTCGTCGACCGCAATGGCCATCTGGTTGCCCGACCGTCGAAGCTCGTCGAAGAGCTCGGCTATACCCTTGGTCTCCGGGACGAAGTGTACGTCGCGAATCACGTTGGTAACCGAGTCTTCGTCTGTGAGGCCGTTGACGGCCAGCGACCGCAGGATGTCTTTCAGAGACAGCACTCCGACCACATTGTCGGTCGTGTCCCAATAAACGGGGAAGCGAGTATGCGTGTTCTCCGAGTAGAGCTTCAGGAACTCCCTCACGGTGGAGCCGCGCTGTACGAAGACGATCTCCGGGCGAGGGGTCATCACGTCGCGCACCTGTCGGTCTCCGAACCGGAAGACTCCCTTGAGGCGTTCGGCTTCGTCGTGCTCGAACTCTCCTTCACCTACGCCGATGTCGATAAGGGTGCGCAACTCTACCTCCGTAATCGAACGCTGATCTTCCTGCGTCACGCCGACCCGGCGGCTGATCATCTTCGTGATCCATTGAAGAATCAGAACGAACGGGAGCAGAAGGTACTCTCCCCACTTGAGAGGATAGGAGTACAGGAAGGCAAGTCTCTCCGATTTCCGGATCGCTATGGTCTTTGGAATCGTTTCTCCCAGCATGAGAAGAGTTACTGTGCCGAGTATGGTGGCAATGACAACTGCGATACCTTCGTTGCCCTCTCCAGCGCGGTCAACAACGATGACCGTGATTACGGCGCTGAAGGCGACGTTGACAAGGTTGTTGCCGAGAAGAATCGTCGACAGGAGGCGCTCGGGCTCATTGAGCATGTTTGCGACTCGTCGCGCGCCGGGCACGCCTTCGCTTAGTAGGTGCGCGATCCTCGTCCTTTGAAGAGATAGGAAGGCCGCCTCCGAACTCGAAAAGAAGGCGGACAGCACCAGGAGGCCCATTAGCAGAGCAATACTTGCAGCTTCTTCGCCTGACATAGTGTCAATTCCTTAACTCAATTCGTTCATCAAGGATTGTGAACGAGCGGCCAAGAACGCTTAGTCGCGTTCCGGACCGGACTGCGGTTTGGAGAGTGAACAGGGGGAAGCCGAAGCGCGCCGGCGTGGGCCGGGCCTTCGGCGGCGTAGATGGCGGTCTGTCTGGATCGGAGTCCATACGCTTCACTCTACATGAGACGGGCGAACGAGGTAAAGCGGCAACAGCGACGCAAAGTCGCGGCATGATAGACGTAAGCGTTCGCAGGTTAGGTCTTATTTCAGTCCGAGCGTTCGTGTACACTTCAACCTGATTACAAGCACACGGGGTACTCTGCTATGAAATGGTACTTCACCACTCTAATCCTTACGGTTTCCGTTGCGTTGGCCTGCTCTCAAGGTGGCGATGACCAATCCAAGTCGCGTTTGCAGACCGTGCAGGACAGGGGTCAGGTCGTCTGCGCAACGCTCGATGACACGCCGGGATTCGGGTTCCTGAACGTGCAGGGCAACCACGTAGGCTTCGACATCGACCTGTGTCGCGCAGTCGCGGCCGCGACTCTCGGCGACGCCGACGCAATAGAGCTCCGCACGATTGACGCGGCAGAGCGCGGGCCCATCATGCAGGCGGGGGAGGTGGACCTGCTCGTGTGGGTGACGACTTGGACGAGCTCGCGTGACGCCGCGTGGGGCGACTTTGTGCCGACCATGTTCTACGACGGCCAGGGGTTCATGGTGCCCGACCGCCTGGGGATATCCAGCGCGTACGATCTGGGCGGAGCAGCCGTATGCACGTTGTCCGGCACGACCAGCGAGCTGAACGTGGAGGACTTCTTCCGTGAAAACCGGCTGGACTATAACCCTACCATATATGAGAGCGCCGACATCGCGCTCGATGCCTACGGGAAGGGGGCATGCGACGTGTTCACGACCGATCGCTCCGCCCTCGCGGGACTGAGGTCCAGCCTTCCCAGTCCCGATGAGCACGTGATTCTTCCTGAGGTCATCTCCGAGGAGCCGCTCACACCGCTGGTGCCGCACGGCGACAGCGAGTGGTTCGACATCGTGAAGACAGTCATGGGCATCCTGATCCACGCCGAGGCGCTGGGCGTGAATTCGGGCAACGTCGCGCAGATGACGACGAGCGACAGCGTGAAGGTGAAACGCCTGCTCGGAGTCGAGGGATCATGGGGGCAGGCCGAGATGGGTCTCGACACGACTGTGGCCCAGACGGTCATAACCCAAGTGGGCAACTACGGGGAGATATACGACCGCCACCTGGGACCGGAAGGAATCGGACTGCCGCGAGCGGGCGGCCGGAACGCGCTCTGGGCCGACGCCCCCTGCGCCGACTGCCCGAAGGGCGGACAGATATACGCCGCTCCCCTGCGGTAGCGAGTAGGGGAGGGGTCTACCCCGCCGGTAAGGGTGGCGGGCTTACCCTATCTCCATGTCGCGGCGGGAGCGTTCTTCCTGAAGCAGCGCCGCGGCCTCCACCGCGAGGTCGGTCTTGGGGCGTTGAGCCAAACGCTTCCGCCACTCCAGCATCGCCAACTCGCCCGTATGGCGGCGGAGACGCTCGTAATGCGCGTCGGGCACGTTCTTTCCTTGCGGATTATCCATGTTGTGACCTCAGCATGGACGTAGAAGACGGTAAGTAGTTAGCAGGATGCTGGCAGGTCGTTAGGTTATCGCGGGTATACTATTGGGGCAGGTTGACCTGGATAGACGCAACGTTTTGGAACTGCTTAGAGACTAGCGGGTTCCACAGTTCCCCAAGATATCGCTCGATTCCCCAACGGGTAAGGTCGTCTGGCACACTAGCCCAAGTAACAAGGAGGGTCCCATTCCCGCGATGTCCTAGTATATTCGGGTCATTGCGGTGTGCATTTAGTCGATCAGCGATCCAGCCCTCTCCGACATATATCACTACCCTTGAGAGGCTTTGCCAGATGACGTAGACGCCTCTGGTCTTCACATCGCCAAGGTTAATGGTTTCTAAAGGGCAGAAAAAAGCACTACCTTCTCCACACTTAACCCATTCAACTTGCTGCTCTATCATCACCTTCCCCTACCCGGAGACGGGGACTCCCTAGCTATCGGTGGGCGATCAAGCAAGATACGCTCAACGAAGTCATGCACTAGCGGTCGGTCTGACTCAATTTGGTAGTCTTCCATGAAGCCATGGTAGAAGTTTGCATGGAACTTCTCAGCGATAGCGAATCCGGAATGGATTGTAGGATCGTTCCGCTCATCCGCCAATCGTTGAACAGCCTCTCGGAGTTCATGATGCTTGCCACTGGTATGTCCTTCTGACTGCATGGCGGCCCTCAATGCATGTGTTGCGGCACCCCACAGTTTTTCAGACCCCTGTAGTTCATCACCGGCCTCAAACTCTCGGTCTGACGCTTCTAGAAATTCGCGAGCCGTCTTTATGTGTTCAGTGGGTGTCATTGCTCTTACTTCACGGATTGTATTTACCACTACATGCCTTGTGAAGGTTTTGTCAAGCTACTCAGAGACCGAAACGGAATATTGAGCCATTCTGCCGCAGCACGGAGAGAATAGGAGACTTAAGGGTATCCCTAACTGGCCCTTAACTCCTAATGCGATGCCAGTTTTTCGCCCCGTGCTCCGATATGGGAGACTCCATCAGCCGAGGGCACTCGCTAACCCAGCGGCAGGTACTGCACCTTGGCGGGGTTGAAGCGCACGAACTGTTCGCCGTAGCCCGTGCCGCTCACGTACCCGACCGCTCCGTCGATGCTCGCCATGAAAATATCCATCTTGGCGGAGAAGTCCTCGCCGGGCTTGGTCTGGGTCGTGGCGAACTCGGCCATGGCGGCCTTCTTCTTGTCGGCCACGTCCGTGATGTCGACAACGACGTCCGGGGCCTGGCGAGGTGTCGCCATCAGCACGTCCGAGCGGGAATCGAGATAGTACGCGAAGTAGACCTCGCTCACCGTATGGGGCGCGAGAGGCGAGTCGAAGCCGTCGGCGCGTACGTAGTCGACACAACGGATGGCGAACTCGCCCGCGTCCATGTGATCGAACCGGCCGTACTCCAAGGGGTGCTGGGTGATGACGATGTCGGGCCGGAACGACCGCATCAGTTCGATAACCGTCTTGTACTCGTCGAAGCCGAAGATCGTTGGGTTTTCCGGATAGTCGAGGAAGTGCCAGTGCTGCACGCCCAGAATATTGGCGGCCCGTTCAAGCTCCTGCCGCTTCATCTCCTTGATCTTCTCGATGTCCTTGAGCTTGTCTTCACCCTCGGCCGGGAACATGTTGAAGGCGTGCGTCACGACGCCCGAGGTCAAGCTGACCCACATCACCTCATCGCCCCGCTCGATGTGCTTGGCCACCGTGCCTCCGGTGCGCTCCGCCAGGTCCTGCGGATGCGCCGTGATCGCCATGAGTTTCGTCAACGCCTGTCCTCCTGATACTGTGGTTGTGTTTCGCGCGCGTTCGGGTACGTGACCTTCGCGGCGGCGGGTACTGTACCACCAAGGGCGCGCCGCTGTCGAACGGCCCGCAGGAACCTTCAATCTCGCCCGCAGCGGGGGAGAGATTACAGAGAGGGGGGCGTTTGCGGTCGCCGCCCCCGCTGGATATGATACCTGCCCATTGGAGGTATTCCGCGCTATGAAGATACTGATTATGGGTTCCGGCGCCGTGGGCGGCTACTTCGGCGGCGTGCTGAGCCGCGCCGGACACGAGGTGGTATTCATCGCGCGAGGCAGCCACCTCGAGGCGATCAACCACAGCGGCCTCCGCGTGGAGAGCGACGCGGCGGGCACGTTCGAGGTCCAGGCGTCGGCCATGGAACGCCCGGACGGCTCGTGGAAGGCCGACCTGATTCTCTACTGCGTCAAGGGCTACGACAACCACACCGGCGTGCCGACCATAGGCCCCGCCGTTGGAGACGACACGGTGGTGCTTACGCTGCAAAACGGCATGGGCAGCGTCGACGCGCTTGCGGAGGCTTACGGCAGGGACGCCGTGCTGCCCGGCCTGACCTATGTCGACGCGACCCGAACGGGGCCGGGCGCGGTCAGCGAGTTCGGTTTGAAGGCCCCCGACCTCGTGTTCGGTGAGGAGGACGGGAGCGAGTCGGACCGTGTCGCGCGCGTCCGAGACGCATTGGACGTGGAAGGCATCGACGTGAAGGTGGCCGACGACATCACCAAGGAGCTCTGGAGCAAATTCATCTACATTTGCGGACTCAGCGGCTCGACCTGCATCACCCGCTCGACCTTCGACCAGGTCGTCTTGACGCCGGCAACGCTGGAGTTCACCCGGAGCATCATGCGCGAGGCCTACACGGTAGCCGAGGCGAAGGGCGTGAATATCGCCCCCGACTACGTCGACACCACGGTCGACTACTTCGTCAGCATCAAGGGCGAGAACACATCGTCGATGTACACCGACCTCATGCGCGGGAGCCCGATCGAGGTCGAGGTGCTGAACGGCGCCGTGGCGCGAATCGGCGCGGAGATGTCCATCCCGACACCCGTAAACTCCTTCATCGCCACGTGCCTGTCCCTCTACCACGCCCGGGCTATGGCGGAGCGCGGCAGCTAGGCCGAGTCTTTTCAGCCAACCGGGCGAATTAGGACGACCGCTTCTCCGCAGCCTTCGACGCCATTCCCGCGCGGTCTTTGTCGGTCAGGTGCGGGCCGATCTGGCGGATGAAGTCCTGTATCGTCTCGTCGACCGTGGCATCGGATGTGTCGAGCTCGATCTTGTGCATGAGACGGGAGCGTTCGAACTCCTCCCGGAATCTCTGAAGCACGAGCTCCACGTCCTGGTCCTTGAGGATGCCGTTTGGATGCGGGTTTTCCGCCATTCGTTGGCGGATCACCTCCGGCCCCGCGGTCACGTGGCAGAGCACCGCATCCGTACCACCGCTGAGGATCTTGTCTTCCATATTGCTCATGAAGTCCCGCCGCCCCTCGAACCCCAAGTACAGTTCCCCATAGATCGCCTCCTCGATGTGAAGCCCGATCATCATCGAGTCCCTCATTCCCGTCATCGTCGCCATCCCCGACGCGTGGTACACCACGTTGTGCCGCATGATCGTCTCTTTGGAGCGCGTACTCAGCGCCCAGAGCTGCTCCTGCTCCTCGACCGTGAAATCGCTCGGCACGGGAGTGTACTCCTGCTCGTGCGTCACCGTGTACGGGAACTTGCCGTGGTCGTGCACGTTCTTCACCCACCCGCCAAGCTCTTCGTGTACCCAGTCCCGAATCCTGAACCCCAGCGTCGTCGTGCCCGAATACTCACAGCCTATGATTACAAGCCTCATGTGATGGCCTCCTCATTTGATACCAAGTCGCTGATATACGCCCGGATTTCACCCGATATGTCGTCGCGGTCGAGAGCTTCTCGAATGGACGCCTTCAGCATCCCTGCCGGCACTCCCGTGTCGAACAGCTCTCCAGGGAAACGGTACGCCGTCCCCCTGTGGGTCTTGAGTAACTCCGCGATCCCGTCGGCCAGCCAGATTTCTCCCCCCGCCCCGGGTCTCGTGTGTTCCAAGGCGGGAAAGATCTCCGGTGGAAGCACGTACCGCCCAACGACTGCCAGGTTCGAAGGGGCCTCCTCAATGGACGGTTTCTCGACGAGGCCCGATATCTCATACACCCTGCCGTCCTGCCTCGTAGGCGCAACGACTCCCTTTTGCGGGATCGTCTCCTCCGAAGTCTCCGCCACGCCTATCACCGGCCCCCCGGTCTCACGATAGATCTCGATCATCCGCCCGATGGTCGAGTCACCGCCCCGGATGACGTCGTCCGGCAGCAGCACCGCGAGCGGCTCGTTCCCGACAATCTGTTTAGCAACCAGCACGGCATGACCGTTGCCGAGCGGCTCGTCCTGTTGGACGTACGTGATCTCCACCGCATTCGAGAAGTCCGGCATCCGTTCGAGGAGGCCGTGCCTCCCTTGTCGCTCTAGCATTCGCTCAATCTCGCCGTCCCGCTCGAAATACGCGCTCATCGCCTCTTGGTTCGGCGCGACGACCATGACCACGTGCTCGATGCCGGCGGCTGCGGCTTCCGCGACGGCAAGATGGATGACCGGCGTGTCCAAAACGGGCAAAAGTGCCTTTGGAACGGCCTTCGTCACAGGAAGGAAGCGCGTACCAAATCCCGCCACCGGAATAACGGCCTTACGCACGTTCATCACCGATTAAGCGCCTCCCAATTCCGGTTGCGGCCCGATTATAGCACGCCGTCCGTCCGAGACCCTTGCATGACACCCGCACACCGTCATTCCCGCGAAGGCGGGAATCCTAAGTACGATTCAAGGGTGTGCTGAGCCAATATCCCACATTCTATCCCACATCCAGTAGGCCTACCGACAAGGGCGGTGCCATCCGGCATCCGGCGGTCGAATCGTAGCGCAACGTGGGTGCCAGTGCTTTCCATGGCCGGATGTCTTCGGTTTGGGGACTGAAGCAAGCGTTGAAAGGGTGGGGCACTACAACTGTAGCACTGCCCGATTGACTGATATGGTCTAAATTCCAGCTGCATCGGCCTGTTCCGTGTCCCGAAGGTATATGGTTGATTTGGCAAAAGGAGATAAGGTGGCGAAGCAATTGTAGACCGACTCAAGCGCAGTCGACTCCATTGGGGCGATCCGAGACACGCAATCCCGATCATCGATGGGACTCTCTTTGCCACATGCGCCTCGTCTCAGGTCCACCACAGCACGTGGCGCGGACCCACAAGGCTGTGGCGGGGCGTCGGACTCGCCGAGTCACAATGCCCGTCCATCAGCGTATCATCGACGCCGTCGAAATCGGCTGACGTTCTTCCTGACCGCTCATTTTCCCCTCCCGTTATTACTCCCTCTGGGCCTAGACTCGATGTGGGCTAGGATCTCACTCCGCCACCACGCAACGGCATTAGAGCCCATTCTGACCTGCTTAGGGAACCTTCCCTGCTCTATGTGGCGGTAGATCGTGGAGCTACTAAGGCTGGTGATTCCCATCACCTCCGGGAGTTTGATAAGTCGATCAGCCATTGGAATTCTCCTCCCTGCATGGTTAGCGGTCTGTGAATGGTCTGGCACGCACCTACGTGCCAGGCCGAGTCCGAAATCCGTTGCGTCCACCTACTTACAGCGGACCACTCACGCTCGCGCGCACCAATTTCTTGTGCCGCTCCATCATTTCCAGGACCGGTGCTACCAATACGTGCTGTGACAATGAGAGGCCGACCCCCGGTGATAGAGATGGCGGGAGACCGCGTGCGGCTTGGAAGTAAGCAGTCCGCCGCGCCATGCAGCCGGCACCGACCGTTGCAGGGTCTCGGTACAGCTCCTGCCAACCACGATACCTTCGCTGAGTCCGGCTCTGGGTACTCACCACCGGCCGATTCCCTGATCGGCCGGCCGTTGGCCTCGGCAAGCGCATGACAACGCCGGTCGCTCAGGTTCGACACCAGGGGAGCCATGGACTCCGTGCCGACGCATAGCTCGAACGACTTGTCCCGCTGGCGGCCACTGCCTGACTGTTGCTCGCCAATATCAAGGCACCCGGTACTTGAGCTCACATCCAGGGATATAGGGGCCCCATTGAAACCGTCCCTCTGCTCTCGCTCTCTCCTGACCTGTCCGGTTCGAGAGGATTTGAACGAAGTACTGGTCGCTTCTACGTTGCACCCTCGGGCCCGTGCATCGTCCGGCACCTGCCTACAGGTGTGCCGCCCAGTAACAGAGTCGAGCGAGGTGGATCGTCCTCCCTCGCCGTACGTGTCAGACGCATGTATACCACTCCGGGCCTGGTACTCTGCATATACCCGCTTGCTGGCATCCGAGAAATATCCGTCCTCCCGGTCTTCTCTTGCCTCGAGTGACTCTCTTCCGGTTTTCAAGTTCTCCACTTTTCGCAGGCCCGATCCACCGGGTGACGGTCGGGCATCGGGCAATTCCCAAACAGTTGGCGAATCGACCATCGAACTACTCTTGCTGAGAGCGCCCATTGACAACTACTCCATTCATAGCCACGCAAAGTACTCAATATCGTAGATCTGTACCACTGTTATCGTGCTCGTAAATGAGACGTACCTTCACTCTATCACGTTTGATTGTACGGAGAAAGTGTTCGATTCATGTCTTGCCTTATTTTCGAAGTAATATCTGACATTATCTGACATTATCTGACAATAATCACGGCGCGATATATGCGATAATATTGGTATTATAGATGGTCTTTGTAGCTGTGATACAGTATAGTGAAGAACATTGTTAGTGCTTTGGTGTCTTTAAGAGAAGTTTTAGTGATACAATTGTCTCAAATTTGAGACAATTGTATCGCCTTGGTGTTGTAGATGGTGATGCCACAAGAGTAGGAGTCTTGTTGTATACTTCAGGAGTAGCATCATTTTCTGTGCATTGGGCTGGGTTCTTCCCTTTGAGATAGTAAGATATAATCTCCAGTGAGGGTCACGTCGTGGGTCGTACGGTTGCCGCCGACCAGTTGAGCGCTGTTCGATCAGTTCTACAGGTCCCGGCAATGGGGAGGGTGTGTGGAGGTCGGTTCTCGTGTTGGGACCTGCAGGCGGCGACCCATGTGCTCCGGCCGTGGGGTCGGTGCGGAGCAGTCCATACGGCGATGACCGAAGTCTGACCACCAGAACTCCTGTTACCGAGGCCGGGTCTGCTGACCGAGGCCCCACCGTCGTAATCGGACTTGAACATCAGCGGCTGAGGGCTAGGTAGTGTCACGTAGGCTTCTTGAGAGGACACGCTTCCAAACCTCGCTGCAACACTCCAGCTTGGGAACAGACGCCGCACGACGAATCGAGGAAGAGAAGGTCATTCACGTAGGTGAAAGTTGAGGAACTCCGTGCGCACTGAGAACGTCACCGAAGCGTGTCCTTGGGGACACGTCGGTCGAACCGTCAAGAATGGCACACAACGCGGGTACCAGCGGCGCCTGTGCAAGGAATGTCGCAAACAGTTCCGCGAAGATGGTCACCTTCGGTTTAAAGGCAGGTTTCCCAACAGGCAGGTCGGATGGGCGGTGAAGCGGTACTTCGAGGGTCTTACGTATCGTGAAGCGGCAGAAGATGTCGGTCACGTGTTCGTAACTAAGCCGCCGAACCAGACGAGCGTACGCCTTTGGGTCCGCGAATTTACGAAAAGGGCGGAGGAAGCCCTGAGGGGCCGTAGAGCCAGGACGGGAGAGGTTTGGTTGAAGGGGGACCAGATCGTGAGAGATGGCGGGCGCACCTTCGTTCTGTGGAACGTGATGGACATCGACAGCCGCTATCTGCTTGTCTCGCACCTGACGGTAGGGCGCGATGAAGAGACGGCGGTCGACATCTTGAAGAGAGCGGTCACGGCGTCTGTGGACCCACCTGGAGTAGTCATCGTGAGACAGCGCAGCAGTGCCCTGGAGCTGTATTCGAATGAGATTAACTACGTCGAGTATGGCGCGGTGGGTAACGAGACCGGTTACATCCCGTCGAAAGAATCGTATGACAAGTACTCCAAGACCCTCCGGAAGATGAAGAGCCAAGGGACCACTCAAGACTTCTTGGACGGGTGGCGAATCAACTACAATTTCTTCCAGCCGCAGGATGAACTTGGCGGAATGACACCGGCTGATGCAGCCGGCATTGACGCGCCCTTCTTCGACTGGGAGGACGTTGTCAGGATGGCGGAATCGATCGTTACTGACTAACCCCCGCGCTCCGAACTGCCCTGGCCCGGCGTCGTTGGGACGACCTGGCATGCGCGACTCTTCCCGACCGTCCTCGGAGCGTACCGACGGCGGTTGATCTCAAGGTCCAACTTGTGCGGCAAGGCATGGTTCAGGTGCAGCGCGGTACGGGGAGGCGCACACACCAAAACGTGAGAGAGTGACGAGACACGACCGGTTTGCCGAGGCAGCGTATCCAGCTGACCCCATCCCTGGTGTTCCGCCGGTGGGCCGGAATCCGCCACAGTGGGTGATCCTGGCTCGTGGACAGCAGAGGGAGTTGCTGAGCTCCCCAATCGGCACGGGAAGCCGGGGGTGACGTACATCGCGATTGAGCCCATGTCAGAGGTCGCAGGGCCGTTGCATGGGGCGGGTCGACGGTAATCCCTGGCCGCGACTCAGTCGGATGGGAGATGGAGACGGTCGGGTCCTCGAAGAGCGGCGCGCAGACGTGAACACCTTTGCCCGATCGTCCTGCGCGGTTCGTGGCCGAGGTCGTGGACGTGATGGTACGGGAGGACCTGGCAAACTCGGCGCGGCGACCCAATTGGAAGGTCAAGAGATCGATCCAACCGTGCTCATGCGCTGGGGAGTGGTCCGCTGCAACGAGTCGTGACAGGCCGGCGTTCGTGTCGGAAGCCGAAGTCGTCCCTGCAGGGTACCCATGACGCGCCTGTGCGACTGACCGGAAAACGCGCCATACTGACCGCAACACTTGGGAGCGCCCAGATGGGGCGCTGGCCGACTGTGAGCAAGCTCGTCTTTTTCGATGTCGGGAGTGGTGCCATCCGATGGGGTGGTGACTGGCACGAGGGTGTTGGCGAACGCAAGTTCGCCGGTTCTCTCGCAGTCGGCGGACGGAACGGGACCGGGCGTCGGGGTGGCGGTTTGACCCTCTGAGTGACTCACGCCAATATGCGGACTCGAGAAGTATTACCCCACATTTCCCATATCAACCCTGCAGGGCTTGCCGTAATCAGCAACAGAACTACCTAATGTAGCCGAATAGCAGAGCGTAGTGGTTATCATGAGTGCTAGACTGGTCGTGATCGACTATTTTAGGTCTTGATAACGTACCCACTCTGGAGGCACCCAATGGGTGAAAGCACCAACCCCCGCGCCAAGCTCCGTTTCGACCGACGTGTACGGTTGGAGTTCCACGGTGCCACTATTACCTCAGACGCCGGACTGTTGGCCTGTCGCGAGTTGGATGATGCGCTGGGACTGACGGAGACGACGAATGAGTGTCTGCAGGAGAGTCGGGGCGGTCGTAACGTGCAGCACCGATTGGTGGGCCTTCTCAGGCAGTCGGTGTACAGTCGTCTGGCAGGCTACGAGGATACCAACGACGCTGAACGGCTGGCCCAGGACCCGACGATGCGGATCATCGTTGGACGGCGAGGTGGTCCTGAAAGACCGGCCGCCAGCACCAACACCATGAGCCGGTTCGAGACCGAGGTGCTCACCCAAGACGGCAACGTGGAGGGGTTGGGCCGACTGAACGCTAAGTGGGTGGATGGAGCTATGTCCCGCACGCCGCACCGGCGGGTGATCTTGGACATGGACAGTTCGGAGAGCCCGGTACATGGAGAACAGGAGGGAGCATCGTACAACGGTCACTTTGGGAGCACGTGCTATCACCCTTTGTTCGTGTTCAACCAGTTCGGTGACTGCGAGGGCGCCAAGCTGCGTGCGGGAAACGTGCATAGCGCGCACAGGTGGCGTGACACAATCATTTGGCAAGGGAGGGATGATGATATCACCCGGCAACGATCCACTGGTCGACTACATTCCGTTCGATCTCGCCACCGACCTCCACCGGCGGCGCGAGAACGCGGCACTGCGCGCCGCCGCCTTTCGGTTTCTGGCTGTGTACGCGGCTCATGACCGCGACGAGTGGGCGGGTGGTCCGCGCGTCACGTGTCCACCCGTCGACCCGCTCGAAGCGGCGGCTGACACCTTCTTTACCGCCCTGGTGTTTACCGATGCCGATACCGATCCTACGGTTGATGCCGCGCACCTACTAGGGCGGATACAGGGACGTGAGCTGGCCGAGAGAGACACCCGCCGAGGGCGCGGTATTGAATGAGAGTAGCGCGGGCTAGGGGGGGCATAGAAGGGGGGGCCATAGAGTGGGGGGGCATAGAGCAAGCAGAGGAGTTAACTTAATTAAAGACTAGAGAGAACCTCACACACGCAGACCACCAAGAGGCGCTCCGCCTTTGGATGGCCTACTCGCAGATTGAAACACGAGCGCAGTTTGTGCGACAACTGGGACTGGGGGAATCCGGTTGCAACCTCACTCGCCGGTGGGAGAAGAACCCGACCGATCCGGGCGCACAACGACCGGGAGCCGTCAGTCTCCGCCGAATGCTCTATCTCGTGGTGTGGCAAATGACGGGAGTCCTGTATATCTCCGACCTCGATGAAGTGGACTGGAACCGAATGCACGTCGTCCCCCGCGACGAGTTAAAGCCCCCTGTATCCCCATTCCTGAAAGTAGTTGGGGGGTGGCCTCTGGCGGTACCACACGGCCCCAGAGCACGTCCATTGCCCCTCCGAAGAACATCTTTAGGCTCGCACTGCGCCTCCTGGGGAAGCGGAACTACCCTTGGTCTCTAAGAGGGTGTGTGAGAAGTCTTGGACATGTATTAGAATGGAGGTATGAAACGCAAACCATACCCCAGCGACCTGACGGACGAACAGTGGGATGTTCTGGCTTCCCTACTCCCATCAGCCAAGACCGGGGGAAGGCCACGTACTGTAGACCTACGGGAGGTCGTCAACGGCATTGTGTACGTTCTGCGCAACGGCTGCACGTGGCGAGCCATGCCGCATGACCTCCCGCCTTGGGGCACCGTGTGGTGGTATTTTCGGGAATGGAGACAGGGTGGTACATGGGAACGAGTCCATGAGGCCCTGCGGCCCAAGGTTCGGAAGGCCGAAGGCAGCAACCCAACACCTAGCGCGGCCATCATAGACAGCCAGTCTGTTAAGACGACGGAAAAAGGGGGCCTCGTGGCTATGACGCTGGCAAGAAGGTCAACGGTCGAAAGCGACA
>CBDFHR010000004.1:0-50973 GCA_965247555.1 Dehalococcoidia bacterium
GAAAATACGTTCGCGCCATGACGAATTGACATCACCCCGACTTGCACTGAGTCAGATCAGGCACATGTCGGTAAGCGTCTTGCTGCTTATAGCGGTCTGCCTAAGCCTCTCGTGCGCGCAGTCAAGCGGCGGGGACAACCCCACTCCCACCCAAACGACGAGCCCCGTTCCCACACCAACGACGAGCCCGGACCCACCGACGGACGCGCCTGAACCGACACCCGCGCCTCCATCGCCCACGCCCCAGCCAACCGTCACCGCTACCCCGGCTCCGACGCCGCGAACCATCACGACGCGAGTCCAGAGGGAGTCCACAGTCGCGCCCGACTTCGAGGTCGAGACGTTCACCGGCGAGACGCTCCGACTGTCCGACCTCAACGGCAAAGTCGTCGTTCTGAACTTCTGGGCTTCCTGGTGTCCTCCCTGCCGCTGGGAGATGCCCTTCTTCGAGACCATGTGGCAGGAGTACCGCGACAGAGACGTCGTGTTTGTAGGCATTGCCATGTCCGATACCCTTGAGAACGTCCAGGCATTCGCCGATGAGGCCGGCGTGACGTACGCTGTCGCGCTCGACACGACCAACGAGATCGCCCGCGCATACGAGATACTCTCGCTGCCGACCACATTCTTTATAAGCAAGGACGGGTTCATCGAACGCAGACTGGCCGGCGCCGCCAACGAGGGTGTTCTCAAGGTCTTCCTCCGAGGCCAACTGCCCCGCGAATAGTCTCCGAAGACACGGTTATATCTATTCGTTACAACTTCGCCTCAACGACTCAAGTGCGCCCGTACACGAAGAACCCTTACTGTCATTCCTCTGAAAATAGGCTCCGGCAAACCTGTTGTAGGGGCAACCCTTGTGGTTGCCCGTTCCCGGCACCAACCCGTTTTCATCCCCTCATGTGGCCTTCGCGAGGCCATCGTCATTCCCGCGAAGGCGGGAATCCATTACAGCCGGTCAAATCATAGCGATTTCACAGCAACGTCGCGTTGGAAGACCGGCTGAGCGTCACCGCGACGCATGAGCTATCATATCGAGAGCGTCACGGAGGAACTCTCCCTAGATACAACCATGATCTTCGGCAAGCCCATACAAGTAACCCACGGAGTCTTCCAGTTTCGAGTCCTCGGAGCCCGGATCACCGTGCTGATCGAAAACGGCCGGGCCATCTTGGTCGACGCGGGGCTGCAAGGTAGCCTTCTCCCAATAACCGGCGGCCTCAAGGACCTGGGACTCACCCTGGACCACATAGACACGGTCGCAATTACCCATGCCCACCCCGACCACTGCGGCGGACTCGGTGAGCTGGTCGAGGGGACCGAAATCAAGGTCGCCGCGCATCGGCTCGACGCCGGCTTCATCGAGGGCACGACGACGCCACCCAACCCTCTGCGAAACGAGCTGCTCGCCAAGATGGCCGAACCCGTACTTCCCAAGCTCATGGGAGGCCACGTCCCCGTCGACCTTCCGCTCGAAGACGGCGACATCATCCCGTTCGGCGCTGAGGTCCGAGTGGTTCACCTTCCCGGGCACACCGACGGCAGCATTGCCCTGCACTTGCCAACCAAACGTGTCATCATCGTCGGCGACGCGCTCCAGTACAGGTTCTCACTGAAGCTCAGCCCACCCGCGGAAGGCGTCACCCAGCATCCGGATGAGGCCCTGCGCTCGCTCGACAAGCTCCTCGACCTCGATTTCGATATCATATGCTTCAGTCACTTCCCACCCATGCGCAAGAACCCCCGTGCGGCGCTTCGGAAAATGATCGAAGAACACGCCGCGCGACGGGCCGCGGTCTGATAGGAGACGGCTATGACCAACGGCAGCACAGCCAACGTCCCCATCGGCAAGACCCTCGTCGATTTCCTTCGGATGACCGTTGAAAAGCACGGTCCTAGCGACGCCCTCCTGATCAAGCCGGTATTCCGATACCTGCGCTGGAGCTACTCCCGTGGAGCTACTCCCGCTTGTGGGAAGAGTCCGGAAAAGTGGCTTCCCTGCTCCAGAGCCGCGGCCTGAAAAAGGGAGACCAGATAGTCCTCTGGGGACCCAACTCCCCTCACTGGGTGCTCATCTTCTTCGGATGCGTGAGAGCCGGCGTCATCGTCATCCCCCTCGACCTCCGAAGCGCCCACGACTACGTGGAGCGGGTAATCTCGCGCACCGAGCCCAAACTGGCCTTCACCTCACGGTTCACTCCGAAAGGAGACGTCGACCTCGAAGTCCCTGAGATTAGCTTCGAGCAATTGGAGGATGCCATCGCCGACATGCCCCCACCCGCTGACGTGGACATTGGCCCCGACGACCTCGTCGAGATCATGTTCACCTCAGGCACGACCGGCGACCCGAAGGGCGTCATGCTCACCCACCGGAACCTCACCGCCAACATCGAAGGGATCTCCCAATACATCTCCTGCGAACCCTCCAGCAGACTCCTTTCCATCCTTCCGCTGAGCCACATGTACGAGCAGATGGGCGGTCTCTTCGTCGCCCTCAACTCCGGCGCAAGCGTGACCTACCCGACGAGCCGCCAGCCTACCGTTCTCGCCCGGACGATGCGCGAGCGCAAGATCACCATCTTGCTCCTCGTTCCCCAGGGTCTTGAGCTCCTCATGAACGGCATCGAGCGAGAGATAACCCGGCAGGGCAAGAAGGCCCTATGGGACAAGCTGCTGACGATAGCCGAGCGAACGCCGTTCCGGCTCCGGCGTGTCCTATTCCGCCGCGTCCACAAGCAGTTCGGCGGCAAGCTCGACTTCATTGTCTCCGGCGGCGCTGCCCTCGACCCGGATCTCGGTCGAAAATGGGAGTTGCTCGGAGTCAAGATCGTGCAGGGCTACGGCGCCACCGAAGCCTCCCCCGTCATTAGCAACCACGCAATAGACGAAAGGCGAATCGATTCGACCGGTCGCCCGCTTCCCAACGTCCAGGTCAAGATCAGCGACGCAGGCGAAATCCTCGTGCGCGGCGACAACGTCACCCCGGGCTACTGGCGCGCCCCCGAAGAGACCGCCGCGGCCTTCGACGGCGACTGGTACCGGACCGGCGACCTTGGCTACTTCGACGACGAGGGATTCCTCCGCATCCAGGGCCGCCTCAAGGACATGATCGTCCTCCCCAGCGGCCAAAACGTCTCCCCGGAGGACATCCAAACCGTGCTCACCAAACACCCGAACGTCACCGACGCAACCGTCGTCGGCCTCACCAAGGGTTCATCCGTCGAGGTCCATGCCGCCCTGATACTTGACGACTCCGATACCGCTCCTGATGTCGTTTCCTGGACGAATGATCAACTCGCCGAGCAGCAGAGAATCAGGGGATTCACCGTTTGGCCCGAAGAGGACTTCCCGCGCACTCACACCCTCAAAGTGAAGAAACGAATTGTAATCGACACCATCCTCGGCAAGATTCAGCCGGAGACTCCGGCCGCGGCAACCTCCGGTGGCAGCCCCTCGGGCGGAGCAAGAGGCATCACTCACATCATCGCCGAGGTGAGCAATCGAGGCCTCTCGGAAATCACCCCTGAGGCTACCCTCGGCGACGATCTCGACCTAGACTCCCTCGGACGAATCGAACTACTCTCGGCAATTGAGGCCGAGCTCGGCGTCTACATAGACGAGAGCCAACTCGACCAGGACACGACCGTCAAACACCTGACCGATCTCGTCGAGGAGGGCTCCAAGAACCCACCCATGATGAGCTTCCCCGCGTGGGGTATGCGCTGGTGGTGCCGTGTCCTTCGCGGCATTCTCCAACGGGCGATCATCTTCCCCGTCGTCAGCCTACCCTACAGCCTGAAGATAACCGGTCGCGAGCGCCTCGAAGGCGTCACCGGCCCTGTCCTCTTCGCATCCAACCACAATCTCGGACTCGATAATCCGCTTATCATAAAGGCCATTCCCAACAGACTGCGACGGCGCATGGCCATAGCGGGAGCCGCGCAGCTCTGGAAGAACCCCATCTTTTGGCTCATGAACCCCCTGCTGGGAAACGGCTTCCCTCTCGCCAAGGAAGGCGCCGTGCGGCCCAGCCTCGAAAACATGGGCAAGATAATCGACGACGACTGGTCCGTGCTCATCTACCCCGAGGGCGAACTCACCGTCGGCGGCCCCATCAAGCCCTTCATGAGCGGCGCCGGACTCGTCGCAGTCGAGGGCCGCCTTCCCGTCGTCCCGCTCCGCCTCCACATCCACAAGCTGGGATTCCCCTCCCGATTCCCCTTCCTCACGCGAGGCAATGTCGAAATCCGCATAGGCGAGCCAATACTCTTGCCTCCCGACACCGACTACCAAGACGCGACATCGGCAATCGAAGACGCCGTCAAGTCCCTGTGACAAACTTCACACCCCACAAATGACCAATGAACTCCTGCGTCTTCGGCAAAATAAACTCAGGGAAGCTGCCCACAAGCTGGTTATATCGGGATGACACCGTAATGGCGCTCTTGGACATCCAGCCCGTCAACGAAGGTCACACCCTGCTCATCCCCGCCGCACACCGACCCGGCGGTAACTGTTCAGAGTCGGTGAGATATTCAGGAATTGTTCTCATACTGTCATTCTGACGAGCGCAGCGACGAAGAATCTACAATCTCTCCCCCGCCGGAGGAGAGACACAGAGAGGGGGTCTTCGCAATTCAACTCACGGAGACTGAACAGTTGCAGCCCGCAATTTCCCTAGACCCCACTCCGCTCCGTAAGATATACTGAAACCCTCACTGACCCCGTGGGGATATAGCTCAACTGGGAGAGCGCGGCGTTCGCAATGCCGAGGTTGGGGGTTCGAGTCCCCCTATCTCCACCACTTACCACTCCCCCGTCACCCTCATTTGACTCAGACACCCGTCATTTCATAGCTGAAATGACGGTGATCAGTGCTCGACTGTGCCAAGTCAATCCTTTGGTATCCCATCAATGGTGTGGTAACTCTTGTGCTAACATTTCGCCTTAGAGGTTTTCAACAGGCCGGCGAAAATGTACCGGCGTGGCGGAGCAAATTTGGACCACCTCATGCTCACCGAGGCCTCCCTGAGTTTCCTGGGCCTCGGCATTCAGTCTCCCGGGGCAAGCTGGGGGAATATGATCCAGTCCAGCCTGTCTGTCTGGCGTCTGCATCCCCATCTGATCTTTGTGCCGTGCCTAACACTGGCCGTTGTCGTCTTTGGCTTCAACTTCCTGGGCGATTGGATAAACGACGCGCTAAACCCACGGCAGATCAAGCGCTAGCGATGGTTCGGAGTGTTGCGCTACCGTGAGACGGCCTCCCCCATGCCCGAATTCGTGAAGCTGCCGCAGGAGGAGGAGCGCAGGACACACGTACTGTTCCTGTGCTTGTCCGAATAATATAGTAGGTAGTACCTAAATTAGTGGCAGGTCACAGAACAACAGTGAACCGCTTGCAGTGTAATAGCGATACACCTCAGTCGGTGATGTACGTGTGAGTGATAACCTCCCACACGTGTCCGTTCTCGCAGTCGAAGTAAAACCCGCGTCCCTGGTGCTTGTGGTTGATCTTGCCATCCTTCCGCGAGCGTGGACCGCTCCCAAATGGGATCCCCTCGTCCTTGACACGATGTAAAACCGCGTCGAACTCCTCGTCCGAAGCCAGAAAGGCGTAGTGATTGGATGGTGGGTCGTCCGAGTCATCGAAGTCGAGCGTCAACGTATCGTTGACCTTGACCGGCGCGAAATGTCCCCAGGTTCCCTCATACTTCAGTCCGAAGATGCGGGCGATGAACTTCGCGGACTTCACCTTGTCGTGAGCGGGCACGATTGTGTGGTCTAGCTGCAATGGCATGGCGGTCCTCCTCTAAGATCGTGTCTAATGAGTATTGGAGTGAGCTAACCTCCTTAGCATCACGCTGGTCATGGCGACGGAGATCCATGCTGCTGTCGAAGAAGGACCTTGAGCCCCGGTCCGATTCCTGCGTCCTGCTCACTGGTTATCACAAGAGCCGTCCTTCCGCCTGATACCCTATCCTCTCAGGCGAAGACCTCGGCGACCCGCTCCGAGACGACGTGCTCCTCACCGGGCTGCATCGTGTGGGGCGCGATGACTATCCCTCTGGCGGAGGCAGACACCAGCACCGCCGGATCCCCATCGGCCAGCTCCCCCACGACCTGCTCTTTCGTCTTGCCCAAAGCGTTCGCATCCCACTCCACGTGCGCTAGAGGAGTACCTTCGGGCGCCGCCCCGCCCAGCCCTGGGGACGAGGTCGAGGGCGCAGCCTCCACGTAGCACTTGACATCAGGAACCCTCGACATTGCCTCAGCCATGTACCGGGCCCGTTCTTCGCCGCCCTGGGCCTCCGCCCTCTCGAACTCCTCGATTGAGAACAGCTCCAGCGCAGTGACGATCCCGGCGATCTCCTCCTTACCGACCTTGGGAGGCCGTCCTACCCCGTGATTGGGGCTCGCGTTCATGGTGCATGCCTCGATCAGCTCCTTCTTGCCAAGTATCAGGCCGGTTGACTGGGGACCCCTTATTCCCTTGCCGCCGCTGAATATCGTCAAGTCCGCCCCCATGTCGGCCCAGCGACGCAGCGCGGAGAACGGCGGGAACTCGGCGGCGGCATCGACAACCACCGGCACCCCATGTTTGTGTCCTATCTCGATCACCCGCTCGATCGGCAGGTCTGAAGGTGGAGAGTACGCAACGAAGTGGACTATCGCGGCCGTCTGGTCATTGATGGCCGACTCCAGATGATAGTCCTCCGTCGCGTTGGCCAGCCCGATCTCTACGAGCTTGGCTCCGGCCAGCCGGATCATCAACTCGTAATAGTTCCGCTGCATGACCTGGATGATGACCTCGTCCTTCATCCCCCTGGTGTTGGGCAGCTGGTGCACCCTGGCATTGTCCTTGCCGGTCATGCAGGCTGCGACGCTTAGCGTCACTCCCGCAGCTGCCCCCGCGGTTATGTATGCGGCCTCCACTCCCGCAAGCTCAGCGACCCGCTGCCCCGCCTTCTCGAGGAGCTCCGGCAGCCTGACATACGAACGGCTCGCCTCCGCCATTGCCTCCACCACCTCCGGCCGCATGATAGACCCGCCAATAGCCGTGCCATTCCCGACTCCGTTGATGATGGTCCTAACTCCCAAGCGGTCGTAGAAGCCCATCAGAGTGATACCCCCTCGCTGCCTTGTGACTGGATGATCGCCTATCAAACAGATCGGTACAAGGTCTCTTCGCATCCCCGCGGCAATAATAGTACAATCGTTCGTGGCAATCAAGAAGAAAGGGAAGAAACCGCAGGCTTATCGCATTTGGTGTTGGTAGGCACACCGTCAATCGTCACTCCGGCGAAGAGCCTGCCCCATACACCGATACGGGGCAGGAGGCCAGAGAGGTGGGTTGGGGACCAGGGCAATCGCATTTGGAGTTGGTGGGCACAACATCAATCGTCACTCCGGCGAAGGAACGTCACCCCGTGCCCCGATACGGGCCGGAGTCCAGAGAGGTGGGTAGGGGACTCTCGCAACTTTGACTCTGAGTGAAATGTGATGGCCCTGCTGTCGCCGACCCTTGAAAGAAATTGGGAATCCGCGCATAAGTCCAGGTCTTGATTGGCGATGCACGTCCGCCACTTCCGTCGGAACGCACCCTGTAGCGAACCGATTGCCGGCGAACTGCCACCGGACAGGTTGCCCAACTCGCCTAGCTCCGTGAGCGCCGCGACTGCCGACCCTCACGGTCTGTTCCGCTTCTACGGATCGTCGTCGCCTGAGCAGACCTCAATGCCGGCCTCCGTATAGTCGTTCTTCGCCACGTTCGCCAGCGCGGCCGGCACGCAGGCATCGTCAGCCCACGGGTTACCCTTGAGGCCGACCTCGATCAGCGTGTCAGCCAGGTCTCCCAACTCATCCGCTATGCCGGTCAGGTCGTTGTCCCATAGCCACAGATGCCTCAGGCTGTCCAGCCCGCCCAGCGTGGCAGGGATCTCGCCGCTCAGGCTGTTGTTGTGAAGCCGCAGCCGCGTCAGCTGGTATAAGCCGCTCAGGTCCGGAATCTCACCCGTCAGCATATTGTCCCGTAAGTTCAGGTCGTCCACGTTGGGGGGCAACATCTCCCCTGCCGGGATCGAACCCGTCAAACCGTTGCTGTGCAGCCACAGGAGCCTCAGGCTCGTCAGGCCGCTCAGGTCCGGTATCGTGCCGCCCAGCAGGTTCCTGTCGATGATCAGCCACGTCACGTTGGGAGGCAGCATCGACCCGTCAGGGACGCCGCCATCCAGCATGTTGTTTGCCAGCTTCAGCTCCTGCAGGCTTGTCATGCCGCTCAGATCGGGTATCGAGCCGGTCAGCCGGTTGCCCCAGAGCCAAAGTTTTCTCATGGTGGTCATCCCGTTCAGCCACGTGGGGACACTGCCCGTTAGGCCGCTGTCTTCGACCATCTCATCGTAGTTGTTCGCAAGATACAGCCCTTCCAGCATCGTAGTGCTCAGGTCCGGTATGTCGCCGCTCAAGTTGTTGCTGTGTAAGTTCAGAACTCTTAGGTTCGTGAGGCTATCCAGCTCTGTTGGAATCGGGCCGTCTAAGTCATTGCTTCGAAGGTTAAGGTAAGTGATATTCGAGAGCAGACCCAGCTCGCCCGGTATCGATCCGTCCAGTCCCATGCCGCTGAGGTCGAGCCGGGACACATGCTGCGGCGTTCCTCCGAGGGTGATGCCCTCCCAATCCGCAATAGGCGTCTCTTCAGTCCAGTTCAGCGTCCCCGTCTCCACCAAAGTGTCTCTCGCTTCCAGCAGAGCCTCGCAGTCCGACACCAGCCCCGCGTTTGCCTCATCGGCCACTGCGCCTCCGGTGACACAGGCGCTCGTCGTTTCGGTCACATCCTCCACGGTGACGCTCGCGCCCAGAGTCTCGGCTCTCCACTGCGGGTTATAGTATGAGTACACCTGGGAGGTGACCGGCTGAGTAATGATCGGATGCAGGGCTTTGGCGTCGAATTGGACATCGATGGTCTCGTTGACAACCAGGTCTTCGAGATAGAGCACTACCTTGCGCTCGGCTATGTCGTAGCGCCAAATCTTGGGATTGTCATTTACCAGGGTTTCCACCGTTTCGATGACGGGGGAGAAGCCCGTGGGGATCCCGATGTCAAGAACGACCATTCCCACGTCCAGTTCAGACGGCGGGACGAAACTTACCGTGGCCGACACAGAGATGAGGTCGTCCACATTGATGCTATCGGGGCTGTAGTCGACGTCGAGCGTGAATATATCGTCGGGTTGTATCTCCGCCTCAGGGCGATTGAATCTGTGCACAACCTGCACTATTGCATCGCCACCGCCCTCTGTGACCAGGTGGATGTCCTCTCCGACCGGCACTCTCACTACTTGGACGATGTCGGCGTTCTCGGCGTCAATCTTCACTTCGCTATTCCAGTCGCCCGATGTCATGGTGATCGTCATTTCGACCGAGTTCTGGGTATGCACGCTGTACTGGAACAGGGCCTGGAGCCCAACAACGGTGTCTTGGGTGGAATAGAATCCACCGTAGGCGTTTCGCTGGGAGACCAGCCAGCCAACTGCTTCACCGGCGTTAGCGCTGTCGCCGTGCTCGAGAAGGGCGAGGACGGCGTACCCTGTGTTCTCGACGGCGACGCTCGTTCCCGTTCCTGTGCGTCCCGAACTCAGCTGGCCTTCTGGCCTTTCCCAGTGCAGGCCGTTCTCATCACGAATCGCCATCGCCAATAGCTGGTCATAGGCGTCATCGGCCCGGCTGCTCTTGCCTAGCTCCAGAGCATAGGAAACTACTGCCATAGTGTAGGGGTCTTCGATATCGTCCAGCTGGTTTTCGAGATAGCCGATTGCTAAGTCCGCTCCGGCTGCCAAGCCTGCCTCATGGAGCGCGATGGCCACGTATGCCGCCAGGGCCGTGGCTCCTTCGAGTCCACCGTAGAGATATCCATTTGGAACGCCCCCAACCTGTTCAAATGAACCGTCCTCATTCTGATGTTCGAGTATCCATTCGGCCGCCCCCGCTATGACATCCTGATCAACGTAGATGAAGCCTTCGGCCTGGGCTAGCGTCTTGAGCACAAACGCCGTGAGCCAGATACTTCCACTTGAGCTGCGGTCGCCCCACGTCGAAAAGCTCCCATCGGCTCGTCGAAACATCAACTGTCGCTGATATCCGGTCAACATCAGGTGCTCGGCCCTGGCCGTCAGTTTCGGCTTCAGCTGCCCTGTCTGCTCCAGATACCGGGCTACGAAGACGTTGGGAGCGAAGCGGACCATGTTCTGCTCCCCGCAGCCATACGACATCCGCAATAGGTCCTCCAACCCTTCCAGGGTCTGGCTCAGAAAGCTCCCGCTCAGGACGACGTGCGTACGCGCCGATCCGGGAATCGATCCCGGCGGCATTGCGTTGGGGAACACGGCGGAGTCGCCTCCCGATAGAATCTTGTTGGTGACGACTTCCTGTGGGACGCCCTCGGGCTCGACGAGCAGTTCCTTGATGACCGCGTCCGACGCTTCGCTGCTACGTGCGGTCACCTTCAGCGACAAGGTCCCCAGTTCGGTCAGCCGGATCTTGAACTGCACTGCACTCAGGTCGTTCGGTCCCACTGAGACGGTCTTCATCGCATCGTCGAGGAGAGTAAAGCGGTCGGAATCATCCAGTTCGACGAGGAATTCCTGGGAAGTGTCCAGATAGTTGTGGAGGGCGACCTTCACCGAGAACTCCTCGCCTCTAATGGCGGAGTACGGCAGATCGACTTCCAGGAAGAACGGCTGGAATACCCTCAATTGAGTTTCCGCAATCCCGAGGCCGTGCTCCTTGGAAAGACCGACCGCTCGCAGCATCCACGTCGTGATGCTGTCTGGCGCCTCCGCAGTTACCGACGCGCTTCCGGCATCGTCCGTCATCACGTCGGTCCACAGCCAGGTCTCGGGGAAGTATTGCCGCACACGCTGGATATCAGTAAGGTCGGGCGAGGGGGGCCCAGGAGCAAAGGCCAGAGATTCTCCTCCAGACCCCCCATCAGGCCGTCTGTAGTGTGTTCGGCCGCCCGGAACGTCACGGTTGGTAATTACTACGAGGCCGGCGTCCTCTAAGGTCTCTTTGGCCCCCAGTGTCGTAATCTGATAAATGGGCAGGTCATCGCCATACTCGAACTGCGGCTTATAGCTGAACCGTTCGAGGTCCGCAAACACCTGCTGCAGATTGAGCCGATTATCCCCAAGGAGGTAAACCGAACGGTCAACGGCGGCTAGACCTACTTTCGCCCTCCCTTGAGTGGTGAGAGTTATCTCCACCTCGTCTCCGGGGCGGACCTCCTCGCTGTCAAAGGCCGCGTCGAGTTCCAGGGGATAGCTGGCGGCCACCTCGAACGGGAGATAGTCCGCGGCCACCTCGCTTGTTGCCGACATCTGGTAAACGACCAGCTTTGACATGCCAGCCATCACCGGAGAAACGGTGAAACCGATATCGGAAGATGCCGATACGTCCGATAACACCACCCTGCCGCGCGAGACCACCTCGTAGTAGAAGCTGCCGCTCGTTTCGGTCGAGTGGACCTTGAATTGCGCTCGATCTCCAACTGCGAGGGAACCTGCGACCTGCTCCAAATGGATGAAGCTGTTCGACGGCGAGTGCGCGGCCTTGAGCACGGTGGACGCGTAGCTTCCGCCGGCATCCACCAGGATTGCGACGGCCACAGTGCCCTCAGGTGGGGTGATTGAGACGAGCGCCTTTCCATCGACCGTGTTGACGCGGCTTTCCTCGGAGTACGTGATGGACAGGCCTTCGTCGAAATAGTAGGTCTCCAATCCGACGTCGTGATCAATCAGACTCCTGTCAGGGGAATCCGTCACGAGAAGTACGGAAAATGGCAGGGACGGCTTGAAGGAAGAGCCTTCGGGTATCAGTTGGACGTTGACCGTGGAGTGCACGACCGTATGAGGAGCGGTTGTCGTCTCGACGTGCCCGGTCGACTTTTCCTGGACGGTAACTTCGAGCGAGACGTTGCCTGTGCCGTCGGGCCCTCGACCACTGGAGATGTAGTCCGTGGCGGGCAGTTCGAACGAGGTCGTGCCGTCGATTTCCGCGATGAATTCGGCAAATTCCACCCACTGCCAGGTGTACTTCGAAGCAACTATCCGCAACTCTCCTTTGACCGGCTTCCCGAAGCTGTATTCCGCCGATACCGTTCCGGTAATCGGTTCGCCTATGGCCACCCATTCACTGGGAAAGTCTACGTCTATTTCGTACTTGGGCAGCACGTAGCGTTCAACACGGACTTCCGTTTCGGCTTCCTGGTCCCCGAACGACGCAACGATGCTCCACTTGCCGAAGTTGGGCTCGGTCGAAAGGGGCATCGTCAGACTTGCCATCCCAAACTCGTCCGATTCCACAACTTCCCGGTAAACCTTGGTGCCCTTCGCGTCCTGTACCTCGACGGTGATGTCCCCCGACATGGGCTTGAGCTCGATATCCAGCAGCAAAACGCGGATGTGCATGTCCTGACCGGGCTTGTAGATAGGCTTGTCGGTCTCAACGAAGAGCACATCGCCGGATTCCACGCGAAGCGAGGTAGTTTCATGGAAACCTGGTCCTTGGACACTCAGACGATAGTACCCCGGGGAGATATCCGGCACCGAGAGCGGGATGGCACCGGTACCTTCGATACTACCCGTGGCCTCCGCCACGGCTACGCCTCGATCGAGCAGCGCCAGTTGCACCGTCCCTCTTGCCGGTTGCTGACCGGAAAACAGGGACACGGAAATGCTCTCGGTCTGCCCGGACCTCAAGACCGACGGAGCCAGCGCCATGTAGCCGTCGACCGGGTCCGAGGTGACCGCAGGCCGGTCCGTCTCAGCAAGCGATTGCGCCGACACCGGACTTGGCGCGTCGCCGCCTGCCGACCAGACAGTCCAAGCGCGACTGCCGCCGCCAACAATCCGACCCGACTAAAGCTCATACCCATACTTCATCCTTCTCGCGCGCATGGGAATCTAGGAAACGTACTCGTCCTATCCATCAAAGAAGTCCTCATATACGCACACAGCGCCGACGCCCGCCCCACTGGGCGTACCTACGTACAAGGTATCTCCCGCAACACCCACCGATACCCCAAGTCGATCATAGGAGTACGAATTTAGACTGACGAATACGGTGATCGGCTCCGCGGAGGCTGAGACCCACCCTCCCGCAGGTCTGGCGAACACGTATGCGTCATTCGTCAGATGGTATCCGTTGTAGTTCTGACCGCCGACCACCACCGTATCGCCGTCAACCGCAACCGACCATCCGAACCAATCGTCGGGCTCGCCGGTTTCGGGCGTAAGTTTTGCCGCGTCCGAAGTCGATATCCAACCTGTGGCAGGTTTCGTAAACACGTACGCCGCGCCGGGGAGGTCATGGTCCCCGGTCCCCGCCGCACCGACTACAACCGTATTCCCGCTTACTGCAACCGACGCTCCAAACATATCGCCGGCCTCTCCGACGGGGGGCGTGAGCTTGACCGGGGCCGAGACCGACGCCCACCCACTTGTCGGCTTCGTGTACACGTACGCCGCGCCGGCGCCGTCCTCGCTTGGCATCCCCACCACGAGCGTGTCATCTGTAATCGCCACGGACCAGCCGAAGTTTGAGGAGTCCTCCACATCGGACGCCGTTAGCTCGATGATGAATACGTCAGAGGCCGCATTCCACGCCACTCCGTCGGGCTTCACAAATAAGTACGCCGAGCCGCCTTCGTAGTCGCGAATCGCTCCGACAACGAGCGCCCCTGCGCTTAGGGATACCGAATACCCAAAGTTCGTGTCCGTCTCCTCACGGGGGGAAGTGAGCTTGACCGCGTCCGAAGTGGATGCCCAACCTGCATCAGGTTTGGTGTATACATATGCTGCGCCCTCGCCGCTCCTGAACCCCGGCGCGCCGACTGCCATCGCGTCAGAATTCAGTGAGACCGACCACCCGAAGCCCCTCCCCGCGTCCCCGTCGGGGGGGCTGAGCTTCGCGGCATCGTCCCTGGAGAACAAGCTATTGAAAGGGCCGGTGTACACGTAGGCCGCCCCGGGATCGCTAACGCGTCCGGAATTGGGCGCGCCTACGCCTATGGCGTCGGTGGATGGGGAGATTGACAGCCCAAATAGGTGTCCTCGATTCCAGTCAGGCGACACCAGCTTGGCGGTGTGGCCCATTGGACCGGGACTGTAGCTCCATCCGCCCGTAGGTTCACTGAAAATATACGCCGCCCCCCAGTCTTCCCCATGGTCATCCGAAAGCAGCGCCCCCACGGCCACGTCGCTTCCACCTGCGGAAACCACTCCTCCAAAGGCGTCGCGGACCCCACCCTCCGGGTCCGACAGTCTCACCGGCAAACCGGTGAATACGCCTCTGCCGGTTGGTATCGGGAACACGAAGACCTGCCCCGGGCTGCCTCTCGCACCGACGTAGATCGCATCATCGCTCATCGAAACCGATGCGCCGAAATAGGTGTACGATTCCGCTTCCGGAGAGGTGAGCTTAGATACGATATACGGGTTGTCCCATCCCTCGGGAGGTTTGGTGAATACGTACGCTCCGCTGGCTGGACCCCGATGACTTGGCGCGCCGATTACCACCTTGTCTCCCATGACAGCAACTGACGACCCAAAGTCGTTTCTCGACCAGTATGTCGCCCAACCGTCGGGCGCTGTGAGCTTGACGGATTCTGACGTGGACACCCATCCACTCGCCGGTCTCGTGAACACATAAGCCGAACCCGCACGGTACCCCCTTATGTCCCTATCCCAGGGAGCTGTGATCACAATCGTATCTCCCGAGACGGCGACGGCACGCCCGAATTCGTCCCCTACGTCGCCGGCGGCAGCCGTCAGCTTGGCCGCTGCGGACGTGGAGACCCAGCCCCCTTCGGGTCTCGTGAAAACGAATGCGGAACCCCTGTAGCTGGTGTCGTAATACCCATCGTCGCCGTGTGCTCCAACCACAATTGTGTCACCGCTGATTGACACCGCCCGCCCGAAGTTGCCCTCAGACTCGCCTTCGGGCATCGTAAGCCGGGCCGCCACCGACGTAGAGGCCCAACCGCCGCCGGGTCTGGTGAAGACGAGTACCGTGCTGGATTGAGCCATTTGTTCCGGAGTCTGTGGGAATGAAAGCAACTGCCACAGTGTCCCCGTTTTCGGAGACTGCAAGTCCATGCGAGTCGTAGGAACCGTCTTCGGGCAGCGTAAGTGTCGCGGGTGTGGAGGTGTCCCATTCTCCGTCCCGCCTCGTGTAGACAAAGGCCTTCGCCGTGCCAACAGACGAGGTTCCCGTATCGACGGCTTGAATTGTGCCCACTACAACAGTGTTGCCGTCAGCCGAGAGCGATACTCCGAAGATACGGGAAGATTCTGCGTTGGGCGGTCTGATCTTGAACGCCACGGGGGTGTCGGCCCAGTACAGGCCCGGCCATGAAAAGACTCGTGCAGCACCTGAGTGAGCCCCTCTCAGATAGTAATCCCGCCGGACGATGGCACTGGGCAACCCGACGCCAAGCGTGTCACCACTAACTGAAACGGAGTACCCGAACGTATCTCCCGAAGCGGGGTCCTTTGTCGTGAGCTTCTGAGCGTTGGAGGAAGAGACCCATCCATCCTGTGGCCGCCTGAAAGCATACACGGCGCCGGAATCTAAAGACTCCTGAGTTCCGTTGACGATATCGCTCCCATACGCCCCAACGGCGATGAACTCGTCGCTGACCGACACCGCATGTCCGAACCAATCGCCGGCAGCCCCATCGGACGCGGTCAGCCTCGCCGAGGCCGATGTATTGCTCCATCCTGTGTCCGGCTCGGTGAACACGTACGCAGCGCCCAATACTTCACCGTTCTCATTCCCAGGAGCCCCTACGAGCACAGTGCTACCGCTCGCCGAAACGGAATACCCGAACCGATCGCCCGATGCGCCGTCGGACGCGGTCAGCTTCGCTGAGGCCGACGTATCCGCCCATCCCGTGTCCGGCTTCGTGAAAACATATGCAATGCCCGTGAAGCATTTTTCTTTCTGCGCCAAAAAGATGTACGCCGATAGGTTCGTGGCGTAGCTGGCTAACTCGGCAAAAACGGCCCGTGAAGAACCAGTTTTGAAAGCGTGCAAATGTGTAGGACATATAAGTCCCAAACATATGCAATGCCCGCTCCGCCCCCTCCCGGTGTGCCTACCACAATGGTGTCCCCGGATACGGAAACGGAATGACCGAACCTGCTGCCCGATGCGCCGTCGGAGGCCGTCAGTTTTGCCGGAGCGGATATATCAGCCCATCCGGTGTCCGGTCTGGTATATACGTACGCCGCGCCTGCACCCGGCGCGCCGACCACGATAGTGGTTCCATCTGTGGCGACTGAGTATCCGTACCGTCCGTCGGCCGGCGCATCCGGTATCGTCAATTTGGCGATGCTGGAGATGCTGTACTTACGGTCCCATCCGTCTTCGGGCCTTATGAACACGTACGCCGCGCCTGGCTCGTTCCCGTCTTGTGTGCCGGGCGCGCCGACCACGATCGTATCTTCGCCCACGGCTGCCGAGGTCCCGAACCTGCCGCCGCGAACGGCCGCAGCCGCGTCTAGCGTGATCCTTCTGTAGTCCCATTCGGTGTTTCGCCTCACGAAAACGTAGGCTGCTCCGGCCACTCTTGCGTGGTCGCCCGGAACACCGACCACCAGCATTTCTCCGTCCACGGCGACCGAGTGACCGAAGCGGTCTCCGGCTGGGCCGTCAAAGGCCCTGAGCGTGACCGGATCAGGGAGCGGCGTGACGGATGCCCATCCGTCCGTCGGCATCCTGAACAAATAGGCCGATCCGGCGTTGAGGCCGTTCTCGTTGTCGTCATCGCGCGCGCCGACGACCACCACTTCTCCACTGGTGAATACGGAGGAGCCGTAATGGTCATACGGCATGATATCGGGCATGGGCAGTTCTCTATGCTCGGCGGTTGAACTCCACCCCTCGGACGGTTTGGCGAATACGTAGGCCGCGCCGGTCCTGTACTCGTATCCTCCGGGCTCCGTGGAGCGACGGCTGTACGGTTCTCCAACAGCGATCGCGTCGCTGCTCACGGATGCCGACCATCCGAATCGAGTCCAGGGAACGCCATTGGGTGCGGTGAGCTTCGCCGGACTCGCGGCATCCGCCCAGCCGGTCTCCGGCCTCGTGTACACGTACACCGAACCCAGATATGGACTCTTGTCTTCCGCTTCTCTGGCCTCACGGTAGATCCCAAAAGCGGTGCGATAGCCGCTGTAGGGGGCGCCAATGACTAATGTGTCACCTGTCATCGACAGTGATTGGCCGAATTCTCGGCCCCTGGCGCCGTCGGGTGCTGTCAGCTTCACCGAATCGGAAGTGTCCCCCCATCCGCCGCTCGGTCTGGTGAAAACGTATGCCGCGCCGAAATTCTCCTCGTCATCATCGAGGTCGGCGAGATACGCTCCGACGACTACCGTGTTCCCGCTCACAGCCACGGATTCCCCAAACTGGTCATCATAGGAGCCGTCCGATGCAGTCAGTTCGGATCCTTCCGAGGTGTCCGCCCACCCATCGCTCGGCTTGCTGTACACATATGCGGAACCGCTTCCCGTTCCCACAACCACCGTGTCCCCGCTGATCGCCACCGATGTCCCAAAACATTCCTCTGAGAGGACGTCCGGAGGGGTGAGCCGAGATGCGTCGGAAGTGGACACCCAACCTCCGGACGGCTTCTTGAACACATACGCCGCCCCGAAACGCTGCCATTCATCCAGCTCCGGGTCGCGTTCCCATGGCGCGCCCACGACTATCGTATCGCCGCTGATGGATACCGACCCCCAAAGGCATCTCCGCTAACGGATCGAGGAGATGTAAGTACGATCGCCTCGTCCGCTGAGGTCTGCTCGCCTTCGGACACGGTGAACAGGTACACCGCTCCATGAATACTGCTCCAACCAACGTGGGGTGCTCCGACCGCCACGGTGTCTCCGCTTATGGAAACGGACACCCCGAACTCTTCTCGTGCGTCATCTGCGGATCCCGCCAGATAGTTCTTTTCAATGAAGGGGTCGATGGTGATGGGATACTCCGCGCCCGCGTCGTCGACAAGAATGGACAGCCCGCTCGAGGTCGCCTGCAGTCGCGCTCCCAGTTCCGCACCTGTGGCGTCATATGCGTACAGGCCGCCATACTTGAGCGAGTTAAGTGACTCCTGCGAACGAAGGAAAGCGGATGTCCCATTCTCATTCACTTCGACCGTCACATCACCGGACATGACTATCCGGACTTCCAACAGCCCGTCGACTAAGGACGCGGGCCTGCTCTCAAACGTGAAGCCCTGCTGGAGCCCAAGCGGCCCGTTGACGTACCACTCGGTGACTCCATCGGAGTATTCATACTCGACGCGTCCGCCGTCCGCCGTGAGAGTGGGATCAGCGACGTGATCGAGGATAGTACCTCGTCCGTACCCGTCAAACTTGAGACTCCACGTCCATTCGACCTCCTCGGCGGAGGAGATACTGACACCGCTTGGACTGAGTTCGGCGCCCAATGAGTGAACTGGGTTTTCAAGACGATAGGTATCTTCGCCCGAGATTCCCGCTACGGCGCGGTAGACTTCGTATGAGCCGGTCAATTGGAGCGTTTCGGTGATGCCGGGAAAAAGCGAGGAAGGGACACGCTCTCTGAGAGCCTGGACATCGTCACGCCCGACAGGAGGTGGCAAATCTCTTGAACTGCCGTCTGATTCCGCTGCAGACGTGGGTTCCGGCGGGTCCGACGCGGAGGCAGATCCGGCACTCATCAGCAGGGCCGCCGCCAAAGCTCCCGCAACTGCAAGAGCAGCCATGGAAACACTGCGGCGGCGCTTGCCTTTGTTCATTCGCCCTCTGCGAAGCAGCATGCCTAGCCCTGGAGTATGAGGTGTGCTGATCGAGATTCCCCGGTTAGAGTTGAAAAAAGCCAGCGGGCCAACACTCACGATTCGGCGGCATAACGACATGAGTCTTCGATGCCGGCTGCACGTGGCCTTTCTCATATCTATACGTCTAGAAAGTCATTGCGGTTCACTCTGTCGTTCGTGGAATCTCACCATGGTCAGGGCATAAGTGAGGATTTCCAGGATTGGGAGTCTTCACGCTTGGAGAAAGTTCCAAACAACATTATGACACCATATTCAGACTCAGGGGCCCCGTCAATCCCCGATTCATCGATTGCCCTGCCTTAATGGGCCCCTAGAATTCGCGGTACAGTACACGTAAGACCTCCAAGCAGGCCATTGTGTACTGTTACTCCCAACGCGTCTGCGGCGCTCGCTGCTCTTCTGGGCTAAGTGCGCGGCGAAGAAACCGATCAAGACGAAGCGCCGAATCCGCAAGCCTGCTCCAAACGTTCCCGCTTCAGTCCAATTGGAGTCCACTGGCCCGACGACGCCGACCCGGCTGAGAAGCCCCATCCAACCACGTCAGTTCCTTGAAGAAGTCGGGCCCACCATCTGCGCCGACACGAGCTGAGCGTACAGCCCCCCGCGGCCGAGGAGCTGCTCGTGCGTCCCCTGCTCGACCAACCGGCCCTCGTCGAGGACCAGAATTGTGTCCGCCTCACGAATCGTCGACAGCCTGTGCGCGATTACGACGGTTGTCCTGCCTTTCATCAGCCGCGTAAGCGCGTCCCGAACGGTCGCCTCGCTGATGGCGTCTAAATGCGAAGTCGCCTCATCCAAGATCAGCACCGGGGCGTTCTTGAGAATGGCGCGAGCAATCGCGATCCGCTGCCTCTGACCGCCCGATAGCTGCATTCCCCTCTCTCCGACTCGGGTGTCGTAACCGTCCGGGAACGACTCGATGAAATCCATGGCGTTCGCCTGCCTCGCGGCCTCCTCTACTTCCAAGTCGGAGGCATCCTGCCGGCCGAGCCGGATGTTCTCGCGCACCGTGTCGTTGAACAGGTACGTATCCTGCGCGACGAGCGCCATCCGACCCCGCAGGTCATTGAGCCGGAACTCGTCCAGGCGGTGGTCTCCCAGCGTGATGCTCCCCAAGACTGGGTCCCAGAAGCGCATCATCAGGTGGGCGCTCGTCGTCTTTCCCGCCCCCGAGCGGCCCACGACGGCCACCGTCTGACCCGAACCGATCTTGAACGATACGTCGGCAAGCGCCTGCGGATCGCCCTCGGTGTATGCAAAGGCCACTTCCTGAAACTCGACCGAGGGCGTTTTCGAGAGTCCTTCTTCCGTCCCTTCCGCAACACCGGGACCGTCTCGCACCGGTACCGCTTCGTCATGGATCGCCAATATGCGGCGCGACGCGGCCAAGGTCTCCATCATCTGTTTCATCGTGCGGGCCAGCTCCGTCACGGGACTGAACGCCGCCAGAGCCAGCACGCTCACGAGCGGCAGCTGCTCCCGGGCGATCTGTCCGTCATACACAAGCCAAGCCCCCATTGTCAGGACTGCCAGCCCCCCCAGGCCCATCATGGCCTCCATGAAGCCTATCTGCGACGCTTGGGACTTCTGGAACCTGACCAGATGACCGGCATAGGCCCAGCCCTTCTCGGTCAGCTCTTCGTTCCGGTCCGCCCCGCGTCCGAACGCCGAGATCTCCCGCATCCCTTGAATGCTGTCGACCATGTAGGCGTGAATGTCCCCCATTCGGCCACGGATCTCGTCGCCCAGACGTTCGATGCGCGTGTTGGCGAAGAACGGGCTCACGGCCACCGCCACCAGGAACGGGGCCAGCACGACGGCCACCGGCCACGCCACGATGCCCAACGCCACCAGCAGACCGCCCGGTATCAACACCGCTACGATCATCGGAGAGATCGCGTGCGCAAAGAAGTACTCGACCGTCTCGACGTCTCCCGCGACGACACTCACGAAGTCACCCGATCGACGCCGCACCATGTACGCGGGCGCCAGCGGCTCCAGCTTGTTGTACAGGTCGATCCGCATCCTCGCCAACAGCCGGAATGCCATGTCGTGCGCCTGCCACGACTCCAGGTAGAACAGGAGCGCCGAGAGTGGCGCGAATACGCACACGAGCACCAGCAGCGTTGTTATGGGTTCATCCCGGAATACCGCCCCAACCAGAAGCGCGCTGAATGCGCCTAGCACGATGACCGAGCCGTGATGCAGCATTCCCAGCGCCAGCGTTATGAGGAACTGGAACCGGAAGGGCCGGACCAGCCCGAACAGCCTCACCCAGACGGTCAGGGAGCGGACGCTAACCTCGGCGCGCTCATCCGCATGGTGCGAAGTCGCCGGATGATGGTGACCGTGACCGGCGGACAGATGCGAAAGATCGGGGGCATGTTCGGCGGAGACGGTCGGCCGCGACATATCCGTCGCCCCGGGGGCGGCCTCCTCGATCCCCATCTGAGTCTGCTGACGCATGAGGCCCGCATACGTGCCTCCGGCGGCAATGAGCTCGGCGTGACTCCCCATCTCGACGGCCCGCCCCTCGTCCAGGACCAGAATGCGGTCCGCGTTGATGACGCTCGACAGGCGGTGAGCTATCACGAGCGTCGTCCTGTTCTCCATCAGAACGTCGAGCGCGCTCTGGATGGCGGACTCGTTCTCGGCGTCCACGCTGGAGAGCGCCTCATCGAGCAGCAGAATCGGGGCGTCCTTCAGCAGCGCCCTGGCGATCGCCAGCCGCTGCCGCTGACCTCCCGAGAGTCGAACGGCCCGCTCACCGACCACCGTGTCATAGCCATGAGGCAAATGCGAAATGAACTCGTGGGCGTTCGCGGCCCGAGCCGCCTTCTCCAATTCTCTCTGCGTCCCGTCCGGCTTCCCGAAACGCAGATTGTCCGCGACCGTCCCATGGAACAGATACGTATCCTGCGTGACGACCGATATGTTCTCCCTGATCGTGCTGAGCGGAAGCTCTCGGAGATCATGACCGTCCAGCCTGATCGCGCCGGCCTGGGGATCGTAGAACCTGTACATGAGCCATACCAGCGTTGACTTCCCCGCGCCGCTCGCCCCCACCACACCGAGCGTTTCACCTTCCCGCAGCTCGAACGATACCTCCTGCAACGCAGGTCTATGACCACCGTCATACCCGAACGTAACCCCTTGGAACGAGAGCCTCGGTCTGAATTCAAGAGCCTTCCGCCCTCCGCCCGGTCCCGGATCGAGCACCCCGACCGGCTCGTCCATGATTTCGAAGACGCTCTGCGCCGAAGACAGTACGGTCATTCCTTGGTGGTAGAGGTTGGTCAGCTCCCGCATCGGCCTAAACACCTCGACCCCAAGCATTAGCACGATCAGCAGAGGGCGTAGCTCCATTTCGCCGCCGCTCACTCGGGCAGCGCCCACCGCAAGGGCCACCGCGGCTCCCGTAGCCATGAAGAAGATGGACGCGCCGCTCGTCGCGCCGTTGGCTGCAACCACCCCCATAGTGCTCCGATAGAGATGATGTGCCCGTTCCGCCAGAGCCGCCCCACGGCTCCTACTCTGTCCGAATGCCTTGAGCGTAGCCAGGCCCTGAACGCTGTCCAGGAACTCCGAACCTAAGGCGCCATACGCCTTCCGGCGGCCGAAGCTGCTGTCCCGATTCCACCGGTAGAACATTGCGGGTACTGCAAGCGTGAGGAGGGCGAACACGAGGAAAATGAGAGCGATGTAGACATCGAGCGTCACCATGTATGCGAAGATCGCCAATGGAGCGATGGCCGACACCAAGATCTGCGACAGGTACTGTCCGAAGAACGTCTCCAGACGCTCGATGCCTTCGACCAATGTGAGAACGACGTCGCCCGTCCTGTTTCGGTCGAAGTATCCAGGCCCCAGGTCGAGGGCATGTTCATACACGTCGTGACGCAGCCCGATCTTGACGATGTTCGCTGTGTGATGGCTCACCGCGTTCTGCCAATACTGAAAGAGGCTCCGCGCCGCAATCAGCGCCGTGATGGCGAACAGTGACAGCGCCAGCGCAGAGAAGCTCGCCTCTCCGGTCAGGACCCGATAGATCACCACGCCGGAGATGGCAAGCCGTGCGACGCCGGCCCCCACTGCAATCAGGCCCAAGACCGCCGCAATCAGAATCCGAAGCCTTACGCCGCGAGTCAGTCCGAATAGTCGCCGGTCGAAGTACATTCTTCAACTCCTGAAACTCACGGAGAGTCACTTTAGCAGGATGTTGAAGAAACCATAAGGCCGCATAGACCGCGACTGATATCGATTCGTTACGACTGCGCCGCAATCCTCCATGTGCGCCCACCCAGGAAGAACGCCCGTCGTCATTGCTATGAAAGTCAAAGACACAACCTCCACACCCGTCATTCCCGCGAAAGAACGTCACCCCGTACCACGATACGGGGCGGGAATCCATCTTCGGTCACTGCGACAGACCAAGTGGCGACAGTGAACACGCTTCCGACTTCCATTGCTGGTTGTGCAGGCCGCAAGGTTGCATGAGTGATTCCCGCGAAATGAGACCTTTGCGTATCCCCCCTTGAGGGAGAGCGCTGGGGTGAGGGTACACAAACCCCCTCCAACTCGTCGGGCCGGACCGACCCCTTCGAGACCAAGGCGACGGCATAACTTGCACCGCAATCCGATTGACCCGAAGAATCTAAGAACGATAGGATATATGTACTGATACTGCATATCACAGCTAACACCATCAGGCTATGAAGCGGCACATATACACCAAAGGAAAACACCCCAATGACCAGTAGGACCCTAATACGAGCCGCAGTCGCCCTTCTAACCATACTCGTCCCTGCGTTGCTTACCGCCTGCGGTGATGCCGGTGGTCTGTCCCGTTCCGACATTGAGCAGATTGTGCAATCGGAGCTTGCCAACAACCCTGCCCCGGTCGATCAAGGTAGCTCTCGTCAACAGGTGGAGCAGATCGTCGGGGCGTCGACGCCCATGCCTCGCAAGTCGACGCCCGATGAATTCACCAGGTTCTTCGTCAACAAGGCCATCGACAAGTACGAGTCCGAAGGACTTGATGCCACACTTGCCTACTACAACACCAAGGAAAGCATGGACGGCCAGTGGTATGTGTTCATCATAAGCGAAGATGACACGACGCTCGCTCATGCCGCCAACCCCGATCTTGTGAATCGTTCCATCTCTGCCGCCAAAGGCCCGAACGGCTATCCGGTGGGAGAGGCGGTCGCCGCAGTTGCCGACGACGATGGCGAATGGTTCGCTTACACCTTTCCAAATCCTGCTTCCGGCGCTCTGGAGGCCAAGCACTCCTGGATGGTGCTTCACGACGGAATCGTCTTCGGTTCGGGATGGCATGAGCGGGGACCCCGCAAGTCCGATGCGCCCGCCTACACCAAGTCCGTCGTCCAACAGGCCCTCAACCTCTACGACGCCCTCGGCCTGGACGCCGCCATTGAGTACTACACCTCTAAGGAAAGCGTCGACGGTCAGTGGTATGTGTTCATCGTCGACGAGAACGGCTACACCATAGCCCACCACAACCCCATGTTCGTCGGCCGTGACCCCAGTCTCCGCATTGACGCCGACGGCTACTTCTACGGCGACGATCTGCGCAGCGCTACCGAGAACGGTCGTTGGGTCGACTACGTCCTGATAAACCCGGAATCCGGCGAGGACCGTCAGAAGCACACCTGGGTCGTTCGCCACGACGGCCTGCTCTTCGTCTCCGGCTGGTACGAGTAACTAGGGTACCACTTGAAGGGAACCGTATCGGGCAGCGAATTGGCCACCTTTTTCGGCACGGAGGAAGGCCAGGCTGATCGCAAAGGTGAAGTGGAATACTGGATCGGAGTGAAGGACACTCTGCTAAGAAAGTGGAAGTTGCTGGCGGAGGATCAGCCGGCCGTATCGGATCTGACATTGGCCGGGCATATCACAGCGACGTTCTCCGACTTCGACAAACTCGTCGACATCCAAGAGCCCGACATAGTTGCGACGGAGCCTGGAGTTCATGTAACACGGTAGCAACGGAAGCCCCTGAGACCGGTTGGGTAAGACCCCATGTTACTGAAAAAGGATTCGGCTTCTCCGCGCCCCCCGCGCCCTCAGCGGTGAATCCCACCCCCGGGCCCACCCGTCATTGGTACGAAAATAGCCTCCGGCATGCCTGTTGTAGGGGCGGGTTTCAAACCATCATAAGCTCCAACTATTTGGTATAAGAACCATCCTTCCCTTTGAATAGTCCGGCTTTGGATAGTACAAGGATAAGACTACTCCAAAGGAGGGACGGATTGAAATGTCCACGAGGAGCGGAGACGATACAGCCACCATTGGGAACATAGAGGAGTTCCTTCAACACTGTTTGGAGAACATGGAGTCAGACGACAGGTTCGAGGGCCCTGGCAGGCCGCGTATCCTGCCCGCAATAGCTCTGTGGGCCGGACTGCTGGTCTGCGTCCTGAGAGGCTTCGGCAGCCAACTGGCGGTCTGGCGTCTTGTCTCGGAACGCCGGCTCTGGTTCTTCCCCCGATTCCCGGTTACAGACCAGGCGGTGTACAAGCGACTCCATAGCGCGGGAACCAAGCCATTGGAGAGACTATTCGAGCAGATCAGCAGCGTGTTGGCAGAACGATTGCAGGGTGTGGTATCGGAGAAGCTGGCTCCATTCGCCGAGGAGGTCGTGTGCATAGACGAGAGTACACTGGACGCCATGTCGAGAAGGCTGCTCACTATGAGAGACATCCCGAAGGGTGACAGCCGTCTGCTCCCTGGCAAGCTGGCAGGCGTGTTCGACGTGAGACGCCAGCAGTGGCGGACCGTCATGTTTCAGCCGGACCCACATCAGAACGAGAAGGTGTTGGCGCGGGAGTTGGTGGAAGACCTGCCGGCGGGAACACTGGTGGTGGCAGACTTGGGGTACTTCGGCTTCGCCTGGTTCGACTGGCTCACCGACAGGGGGTACCGCTGGCTGAGCAGACTGAGAGCAAAGACCAGCTACAAGGTGATCCATACCTACTACCATCGGGGAGACGTCTTCGATGGCATCGTGTGGCTGGGAGCCCACCGTGCTGACAGGGCCAAACACGCCGTTCGGCTGGTGACTTTCAGGCAAGGCAATACGCTGCGACGCTACATCACCAACGTTCGAGAGCCTCGTACGTTCCCGATTGCATCGATGGCCGAGGTCAACGCTCGCAGGTGGGACATCGAGATGGCGCTTGCATAGGTCAAGCAGCATCTCAAGCTGCGTCTTCTCTGGTCTGCCAAGCAGGTGGTGATTCTCCAACAGATATGGGCGACGTTGATAATCTCGCAGGTCCTTCAGTCGTTGAGGCTTGAGATAGCCCACAAGGCCGGGGTGGACCCGTTCAAGGTGTCCATTGGCCTGCTGGTCGAGTATGCGCCCCAGTATGCCTATGAAGGCGGGGACCCAGTGAATATCTTCGTGGAGCGAGGGCGTGAACTGGGCTTCATTCGACCCTCGCGAAGAACGCGCATCCACGCGCCTAGCATACCTGACGAGGCGATTCTGCCCGCTCCCCCAACACTGGCGCTCACTCGCACCCCTCGATACGCTAACCGCAAATGCTCCAGACGCTCCGCAAACACCCCAAAAGCGAATTAGTTGGAGCAGATGCCTTCAAACCCGCCCCTGGTACTCTCAGAGCGGTGCCCCTTTTGACAACTTTTACCAAATTCAACTTTGTCTGAGACCTCAACATTGCTTGAAAGCGGCCAGAGGCGTGATTATAATTGGCGGCAACGGAGGGGCTGAACAATGCCGCTCGCCCCCATTGCTCAGGAGGTCTGTTGATGACGTACGTTATTGCCGAGCCGTGTATTGGAGTCAAGGACGCGGCTTGTGTCGATGTCTGTCCGGTCGACTGCATCTATGAGGCGGAGGAGCACAACATGCTGCTCATCAGCCCGGAGGAGTGCATCGACTGCGCGGCATGTGAACCCGTTTGCCCAGTCGTGGCAATCTTCGCCGAGGAAGACACGCCGCAGGAGTGGGACAGCTACATCGACCTGAACTACGAGTACTTCGGCGAGACACGATAGGCCGGACTGCTGAGACAGGACATTTCGACCCGGGGGCGGGCTGCCTCCGGGTCTTCTTTGTTTCTCGACCCGGTTTTTGCGACAATAGCGGCTGATCGACACATACCGAAAGATGCCTCCATATCCAGCTAAGGAGAAGGACACATGCAAGTCGATTCCACCCCGCTCATGGTCGCCAACACCTACGCCACCATGCGGAAGAACCTAGATGTCATTCGCAAGCGAGTCGGACGACCGCTGACTCTGGCCGATAAAATCCTCCTGGGACACCTCGTCGACCCCGAGAACCAAGACGTTGAGCCGGGTGTAAGCCAGCTCTCCCTCAACCCCGACCGCGTCGCCCTTCAGGATGTCCTCGGTCAAACGGTAATGCTCAACTTCATGCAAACCATGCGGGAGAGCGTGGCCGTCCCCACGACCGTTCACTGCGATCACCTCATACAGGCCAGGGTCGAAGGGGGCATCGACCTCGTCCAGTCAATGGAGGAAAACAAGGAGGTCTACGAGTTCCTCAAGAACGCCGCCGCGAAGTACGGTGCGGGATTTTGGGGCCCCGGCGCGGGAATCATCCATCAAGTCGTCCTCGAAAACTACGCCTACCCCGGTGCGCTAATCATCGGGACGGATTCCCACACGCCGAACGCGGGTGGACTTGGGGCGTGCGCCGTCGGTGTCGGTGGCGCGGACGCCGTGGAGGTCATGGCAGGCTTGCCTTGGGAAGTCCTCTATCCGCGACACGTCGGGGTCTACCTCACGGGCGAGAAGAACGGATGGACGGCCCCGAAAGACGTCATCCTCCGAGTTGCCGGAGAACTGACCGTATCCGGGGGCACCAACGCCATCCTCGAATACTTCGGCCCGGGCGCAAGCTCCATAAGCTGCACCGGCAAGGCTACTATCACCAACATGGGGGCAGAGATAGGTGCGACGACTTCCATCTTCGCGCACGACAGCCGTATGACCAAGTACCTGAATGCGAGCCGCAGGGCTGCCATCGGTCGCCTCGCCGAAGAGAATCGCGATCTGCTGACTCCCGATCCCGAAGTCGAGGCCGACCCTGCGAGCTACTACGACCGTGTGGTCGAAATCGACCTCTCGAAGCTGGAGCCTCACGTCGTCGGACCGCACTCTCCCGACCGTGCTCGCCCCATATCGGCCCTCGCAGCCGAGGTGAACGACGAGGCCAACGGGTTCATCGACGAGATTCAAACTGCTCTCATTGGAAGCTGCACCAACTCGTCGTACGAGGACATGAGCCGGGCCGCCGATGTTGCAGGGCAGGCAAGTGCGCACGGCTTGAAATCGAGTGTGGAGTTCATGGTGACCCCCGGGTCAGAGCAGGTCCGGGCGACCATCGAACGGGACGGGCAGATGGGAGCGCTCAAGGAATTCGAGGGCACCGTCTTGGCAAATGCCTGCGGACCTTGCATAGGCCAGTGGAAGCGCGAGAAGGTCCTCGACGGAGTCCCGAACACCATCGTCACGTCATACAACCGCAACTTCCCCCGTCGAAACGACGGAAGTTCCGAGACCATGAACTTCATCGCCAGCCCGGAAATCGTCACGGCCTTCGCTATTTCGGGCAAGCTGTCCTTCAATCCGCTCACCGACGAGTTGGTCGGCGAGAGTGGCGAGTCCTTCAGATTGGATCCTCCTAAAGAGGCGCCCGAAGTGCCATCCAAGGGGTTCGATGCAGGCCAGCCCGCCTTTTTCGCTCCGCCTGACAACGGAAATGCTATCGACATCACCGTCGATCCCAAGAGCGAGCGCATCGAGTTGCTCAAACCTTGGGAACCGTGGGACGGTGAGGACTACATCGACCTGCCTGTCTTGATGAAAACGTCGGGCAAGACGACCACCGACCACATCTCTCCGGCAGGGCCTTGGCTGCGCTATCGCGGCCACCTGAGCAAGTTCTCCGAGAATATGTTCATGGGCGCTATCAACGCCTTCACCGGAGAGACCGGGAAGGGCAAGAACGTCGTTTCCGGCGAGACCGGCCATGCGATCTCAAGAATAGCCACGTCTTACCGCGAAGACGGTCTCCGCTGGGTCGTGGTCGGCGACTCCAACTACGGCGAGGGCAGCAGCCGGGAACATGCCGCACTGTCTCCCAGGCTTCTTGGGGGCGCGGCGGTGATCGCCCGGAGCTTCGCCCGCATCCACGAGACTAACCTCAAGAAGCAGGGATTGCTCCCGCTAACCTTTCAGGACCCGGCCGACTACGATCTCATCCAAGAGGATGACCGCATCAGCCTTATCGACCTCGACCAACTGACGGAGAACGGACCCGTGACGTGTGTAATCAAACACGTGGACGGGAGCGAGGACACCCTGGAACTGGACCACTCCTTCGCTGAGTCCCAGGTGGCGTGGTTCAAAGCCGGGTCGGCGCTTAACCTACTTCACGAAAGCGGTTAGAGAGCCTCGTAGGGTCGTCGGATTCCGGCGAGATACCTAGATAGTGGCACTGCTACGAAGAGGAACGCCTACTCGTTGGGAGACGTTCCGTTGGTGGGATGCGCGCCGTTCTTGTTGACCTTCTTTGCGCGCGCGCCAACCCATCCGATTTGTGAGATGTCGATCATCACGCCGTCCGGCCCCGAGTAGTTTAGCGCAACGTTCCGTCCGCCATGCCCGTTGCCCATCTCCGACCGGCGAACGGAATTGATCTCCGAACGTGGCTGCACCTCGGCCGCCTGCAATCGGGCATCGGCTTCGGACAGGTCGTCGACCTGAAATCCGATGTGATGAAGTCCGCTGTATTCTACTCCGAACTCTTCGCCGGCCAGCGTCTCGTTCTTGAACTTTAGGACCGCAATGCTTATGTCCCCGTCGCTTAGGTAAACGCCCTCCGCGTTGTCCCCGTCCACATTGCCTACTTGCTTGAGCCCGAAGACGGAACGGTAGAACTCCGCCGTCTTCTTCGGTTCCTGACTCGCAATCGCTATATACTTCAGCTTCGCCATCGTACTCCCTATAGGAGGATTTACTCAACCCATCCTCAGCTTCAACTTCAACTATGACTCTGCGGGGTTGACCGCTACCTCGTCAGTAGAGGTACCGCAAGCAGTATAGGAAAGGCGAACCACCGTGTCAAATGAATCGCGGATTGGCCGGATTCCGTTGACACACTGGAAGGGCCGTTGCTACGATCTACCCATCAGACGACGGGCGCCGCCCAACGCCGTGAGACGCGACAATGGGGAGTTTAATTGGTGACAAACGTCACGTCCAACCCATCGACCGCGCCACCCCCGCCGCTTCCCGCCGTGTTCCAACGGTACCAAGAGTCGATTGACTCAACTCTGCGCAACCGCCTGTCCAACGCCACCTCGTTCGTATACTCGATGCTCCGGTACGCCATGGGCTGGTCCGACGCGAGCGGCGCGCCGGTGTCCGCTCCGCAGGGCAAGGCGCTCAGGCCCACCTTGTGCCTGCTCACCTGTGAGGCCGTTTGCGGGGAATACCAGCGCGCGCTGCCGCCCGCCGTCTCCCTTGAGCTGATTCATAATTTTTCGCTGATCCACGACGACATTCAGGACCGCGACGAGTACCGCCGGCACCGCCCAACAGTTTGGAAAGTCTGGGGTGAACCAATAGCCTTGACCGCGGGAAACGTCATGCGCATCGTCGCCGACACTTCGATAGAGGGCCTGCGCGGCGACTCGGTGTCTGACGCCGACATTGTCTCCGTCAACGAAGCCATAACCGAGGCGTCGCTCGAAATGATCGAGGGACAGCACCTCGACGTCGCATTCGAGGGCCGCTCGGACATCGGCATGGACGGCTACCTCGACATGATCTCCAGAAAGACCGGCGCGCTCATTCGCACGCCGATGCACGTCGGCGCAATCATGGGCACCCACGATCAGGCGGTCATCGAGTCGTTTCGTGAGTGCGGACGGTCTCTCGGCTACGTGTTCCAGATACGCGACGACGTTCTCGGTATCTGGAGTGAGGAGAAGACCACAGGCAAGCCCGTCGGTGCCGATGTTCGCCGCAAGAAGAACTCTTTGCCCATAGTCCACGCCATGTCCCAAGCCGACCGCGTCCAAAAGCAGGCTCTTGAACGCGTCTATGAAAAGGAGAACGTAGTGGACGCCGACGTCGAAACGGTACTGGACATCATGGACAGCCTGGGCACCGAGGCATTCGCCAACTCTCTCGCCGCGGAGCACTGCGAACGAGGTCTTGAACGGTTGGCAGGCATCGAGATACCCTCGGACGCTCGCGCTGATATTGAAGAACTGTCGACCTTTCTTCTCATCCGTCAGCATTAGGGGATCGTCTCGGCAATCGTGAAGGGGCGGTACTATCCCGTTGGGTCTCCGACCGGAGCGAGCGGATCGATTAGCCCCTCGTGCTTCAGTTCCGTCCACAGGTCGCCTGGAATAGAGTGCCCGGCCATGCGGAAATTCTCCTCGACCTCCGTGACTGACCTCGGGCCTGGAATCGTCGCCGCCACCGCCGGATGCATCAGACCGAACTGCAGCGCCGCCGCCTTTAGAGGGACAACGTACCTGTCGCAGACGGCCTTGATCCTCCGCGCCCTCTCGATAATCTCGACCGGTGCGCTCTCGTAATCGTACGTCGCTCCCGGACCCAGGTCCGACGCCAGGATGCCCGAGTTATACGGCCCTCCCAGAACGAGGCTCACGTTCTTCTCCAGACACACCGGCATGAGATAGGCCAAGCTGGACTGATCGAGCAGTGTGTAGCGACCCGCGAGCAAGAAACAGTCGAAATCCCCTTCGCGGGCGAAACGTGCCTCCATCTCCCACTGGTTCATCCCGACCCCAATGGCCTTCACCACGCCCTGAGATCGCAGGTCGGCTAGGGTCGGATACGCCTCGCCCATGGCCTGATCCCAATGGCCGTCCGCATCGTGAATGTACGTGATATCCGCCCGGTCTAAGCCAAGCCGCTGGAGGCTCTCCTCCAGCGAGCGAAGGATGCCGTCGCGACTGTAGTCGAATACGGCCTCCAGTTTGGGCAGCGATGGGAAATGAGGACTGACCGGAGGAGAGTCCACGGGGTTGAGGACGCGCCCGACCTTCGTGGAGAGAACGAAGCTGTCGCGCGGCACGTCCTTCAACACACGTCCCAGCCGCATTTCGCTGACACCGTGACCGTAGAGCGGGGCCGTATCAATGTAGTTCAGGCCCAGTTCCAGCCCACGCAGCACGGTGGCGCAGGCATCATCCTCGCTTACGGTGCGGAACAGGCTGCCGATGGGAGCGCCGCCTATGCCGAGTCGCGTGACCCGTAAGCCAGTGCTCCGAATCTCCTTTGTATCGAGTGGGTGTACCATCGGTTTCGTCGTCCTAAATTTAGATCAGTCCTCCTTAAGAAGCTCCGGATGCAGTATCGCGCGCGCCTGCATTCGGAGCCGATCGCGGTCGGAAATCAGCGGCCCGATCTTCTCGACGAACTCCTCCATGGTCTCTTCGACCGTTGCGGTGGTTGTGTCGAGCTCGAATCGGTAGCGTAGGAGTGAATGGCCGTAGTGATACTGGAACCTTTCGAGGATGTGCTCGATGTCCTTCTCCTGAATGACACCTCGCTCGTGCGGGGCCTCCCTCATACGCCTGCGGATCTCGTCCGCCGTCGCCTTAACGTGGATGATTACCGTGTCCGGCCCCTGCTCGATGATCTCCTTCTCAATGCCCCGCGCCATGCTCTCACGGTCGCCGTACTCGCCCGCTTTTCCGTAGCCGTAGTACAGCGGAGCATAGACGGCCTCTTCGATATGAAAGCCCAAGAGAATGTGATCGCTGTCCCGGTAAAGCTGGGGCGATAGGTGGTACGCGAACTGGTAGCGGGTGAACATTTCCTTGAGGGCAGGGCCGAGTTCCATGTACTTCTTCAGGTCCTCGTCGGGGATTTCGTCCCAGTGCCCGAACCACGGAGGCGTGAAGTGGTCGTGGTAAGTGACGATGCCAAGGGGAGTCGGCGGCCCCATGACCTTATCACGCCACTTGACGATCTCCTCCGCCAGCGTCGTCGTTCCCGCGTATTCGCATCCGACCAGAATGAGCCTCATGTCCGTTCTCCTAGCTTTGAATTTGAAAGTGCGCCCCATTATACCTACCTTGAACTCCCATCGTGAGCATAGGCGACCACGGTAGACGGACCAAAGTCGCGATTCGACGCGAGTGTCAATTGAGGCCATGGCCGAATCTGAAGTTTGGTGGGGATCGTGGGGTTGATAGAGCACGATTTTGCCTATATGATTACCTCGCTTGAACGTTGGTCACAGATCATTGGGAGGTGCATTTCGATGCTCAAAACAGGTCGAACGGTATTGCTTGCGTTCGCACTCATGGCCTTGGTTTTGGCCGCTTGTGGGCGCGACGAAGATGATGGCGACGCCGGAGCGGGTCCCTCGGCAGATTCGGTCCTCCGAGTCGGAAATGGAGGTGAGGTCCAGTTCTTGGACGCGGCCAAGAGCCAGTCCGGCACGGACATCATCTTCTCGGAGATGATTTACAACCGTCTCCTCCAGTACGACGCCACGATGATGGACCCGAAGCCCGACATTGCCGAAAGCTGGGAAGTGTCTGAAGACGGATTCACGTATACATTCAAGATTCGTGACGATGTCAAGTTCCACAACGGCAAAGAGCTGACGGCTGCGGACATCGAGTACAGCTGGAACCGATGCAGGAACGAGATTGCCGACAAGGGACGATGCAAGGGCGAACTCAACGACGTGGTCTCGTTCAGTGCGACGGGTGACTACGAGTTCACCGTCGTTCTTGACAAGGCAAGCCCCGTTTTCCTCCCGTCCATGGCTCATTGGTCGCTGGCCATCGTCGACGAGGGCAGCATCGGTCAGGTCGACACCCATCCCATCGGAACGGGCCCCTACACGTTCGTGAGGCAGGTCGTTGACGACAAGCTGGAGCTCGAGAAATTCGACGACTACTTCGACGAGGACATCCTGGACCAGAGGCCTGAGAAGGTCTTTATCATTCCGATCAAGGATCCTCAGACGCGAATGGCCGCCGTCCGCAGCGGTGAGATCGACTTTGTGGTAGACGTGCCTTTGGAGCAGGTCGCCAGGCTCGCCACCACTCCCGGCGTAGAGCTGCTCCAGCAGCGGGACGGCATCACCGCTTCCTACATGACCGTCATCTTCAACACCAAAGAGGGTCCGATGGCGGACGTGAGGGTACGCAAGGCTGTCCAGCTTGCAGTGGACCCGGTTGCGATTAACAGCGCGATCTACTTCGGGCTGGGAGATGTGAGTTGCAACCCGGTCCTTGAATCGCACTGGGCATACCTGCCGTTCGACTGCCCGGAGAGAGACGTCGAGAAGGCGAAGGCGCTCTTGGCCGAGGCCGGGTACGGCCCGGGCGAACTCAAGCTTCAGTACATGCCGGAGAACATCCCCGTGACCCAGAAGATGGCTGAGGTCATCCAGCAGAACTTGGCTGAGGCCGGTATCGACATGGAGATCGTGATTGTGGACAGCCCGACGTGGCTCGACAAGGTCTGGTTCGGCGTCGACTGCGACACCGGGGACTGGCCGGAGTCTCGCTGCTGGGCCGGCAAGCACAAAGAGTTCGACCTTGGCGACGCATGGTACACCCGTGAGCCCGATCCCGACGGTCTGATGCAGAGCGTCTTCCGTGCCGACTCCGCCCGGGAAGGGTTCAAGGGCAACAACGGAATGCGGTACTACAACCCTGAGATCGAGCGCTTGTTCGACGAGGCTAAGAGCACCACGGACCGCAACTTCAGGGCCGAGAACTACCGGAAGATCGTCGACATCGTCGTCAACCAGGACGTGCCGCTGATAAAGCTGCAGAGTATGCCACGCTTCTTCGCGGCTCGTGACGTCGTAGAGGGTGGCTACGTAAGCCCCAAGGGCTACTGGAACGCCAAGGACTGGTCCTGGCAAGAGCCGTCGGACGAGTAATCGAGCATTGAGGGTAGCCGCGCGCCGATGATAGATGCCATGAGCGCGTGGCGAACTCAAGCTCGAAAGCGCAGGCCCACATTTTCGGAACGGTCGGTCTCGGGACACACACCTGAGACCGACCCGTTCTCCGTGCCCGGGAGGTCCTAGCCATCCAGGCCTATATTGCCCGTCGAGTGCTTCATACGCTGTACGTTGTAGTCGTTCTCTCATTTGTCATCTTCGCGGCGGTGCGATTCGCCCCCGGAGACCCGGCGGTAACACGGCTCGGCATGGAGGCCACGAGAGAGGCGCTCGAACAGGAGCGTCACGATCTTGGCCTTGACAAGCCCATCTACACACAGTACGTCATCTGGGTGGGCAAGGTATTCAGAGGCGATATGGGAGTATCCATAGCCTATGCCTCCGACCATCCAGTCGCTCCTCTCGTCTGGGAGAAGTTCAAGAGGACGATTCCTCTAACGCTCTCGGCGCTGGCAATTGGACTGGTCGTATCCATTCCTCTCGGCATCATAGCCGGACTGCGTCCATACAGTCCTCTCGACAACATCATCTCGGCCTCCTCGCTGTTCGGCGTGGCCGCTCCCAGCTTCTGGGTTGGCCTCATGCTGATCCTACTATTCGCCGTCCGGCTCGATTGGCTCCCGACATTTGGCTACGGGCCCATAGGGCAGGGGTTCCACTGGAAATACTTCATCCTTCCGTCAATCGCCCTCGGATTCCAGCTTATGGGTGCATTGACGAGGTACATGCGGTCGGGGATGCTGGACGTCATGAGCTCCGACTACGTACGCACCGCGCAAGCCAAGGGACTGCCGTACCGCACCGTCGTGGCAAGACACGCCGTCAAGAACGCGATGCTCCCGGTCGTCACGGTCATTGCCCTCGACCTCGGGGGCTTGCTGGCCGGAGCGCTCGTCACCGAGACCGTCTTCAACTGGCCCGGCGTCGGCCTGCTGCTCGTGAACGCCATCGAGGCCAGGGACTACGCAATCGTCCAAATGATCGTCCTCGTCACCTCCGTCTTATATATCTCGGTGAATCTGCTTGCCGACATTCTGTACGGATACCTCGACCCACGGATACGGCTCGAATGAGCTCCTCTGCCCAAGAGAAGGCAATCGACCTCCACGCGCGTATTGACCAAGCCGACAGGGGTCGTGCCCGCATGTTGCGATTGTTCCTCGCGAGCTTCGCCAGAAACCGTACGGCCATCTTCGGGGCGGTTACGATCATCGTGTTCACCTCGGCCGCGCTGCTTGCCCCGCTGTTCACGGCCGACCCGCTGCACCAGGACTATGATGCACTCATGGTCCCTCCCTCCATCGAGCACCCCATCGGCACCGACTCCCTGGGTCGTGACAACCTGAGCCGCCTTATTCACGGTGGAAGGGTCTCCCTGCAAGTGGGGCTTTTCGCCATTGTGATAGCCACGACCATCGGCGTGACCATTGGCCTTGTCGCCGGGTACTTCGGCAAGTGGATTGACAGCATACTCATGCGAATCGTCGACTTGATCCTCGCTTTCCCCGCCCTCCTGCTCGCCATTCTCATGGTGGCGATCCTCGGTCCATCGCTCAATAACGCCATGCTCGCAATAGCCGTCGCGTTCATCCCCGTATTCGCCCGTGTCACGCGGGCGAATACCCTTTCTCTGCGTGAGAAGGAGTTCGTCGAGAGCGCGCGGGCCATAGGTGGAGGGCCCGTCCGCATCATGTTCAAGACCATCCTTCCCAACACGGTGTCTCCCATCATCGTTCAGGCCTCTCTCGGCATGAGCTACGCCATCCTCATCGAGGCCAGCCTGAGCTTCCTCGGGCTCGGCATCCAGCCTCCCACTCCCTCCTGGGGTTACATGCTCGCCGCGGGCCGGGAGTTCATTACTATCGCCTGGTGGTTGACGACGTTTCCCGGGCTTGCCATCTTCCTCGTCGTGCTCGCCTGGAACTTCGTCGGCGACGGCATCCGCGAGGCCCTTGACCCCCGGCAGCGGCGCCGGTAGCGCACGGCCACCAACCGCGTAGCGCTCCACGCCACTAACGCGATACCCTATAGCCATGTCCATCATCAAAGGCCTTGCCTTCACGGCATTCGTCATTGCCATTCCACTATTCCTCATCATCACGAACCTCCGCGTGGTCGTGAACACGCCTCTGCTTTACAGCTACGGTTTCGACCAGTACGAGATCGAAGCCGTGACGGGCATCGAACGCGCCGAGCTTCTCTCGGCCGGCAAGCAGATACGCGACTACTTCAACAACGAGGAGCGCTGGCTCGACGTCAGAGTCCGAATGCACGGTGAACTGGACCGTCTCTACAACACCACCGAGGTTCTGCACATGTGGGACGTGAAGTTGCTGATACGCACGCTCTATAATGTGCAGTTCATTGTGGGGCTGTATATTCTCCTGTTCATTCCCGCCGGCCTTGCTATTTCCCCACGTGAATTCCCTCGAATCCTCTTGAGGATCACGGCATGGGGCGCGGCGGTCACCCTCGCGATTGTTTTCGTTACCGGTCTGCTGTCGCTGACCGGGTTCAGCCAGACCTTTTACTTCCTTCACGTGATCGCATTCACCAATGACCTGTGGATGCTCGATCCGACCCGTGATTCCCTCATCGCGATGTTCCCCGAAGGCTTCTTCTTCGATGCGACGATGGTCCTTGTAGCGTTGACCGTCATGCAGGGCCTGTGGCTTCTCTTCCTCTCAACTTCAGTACTCAAAGTGCTCTCGGCGTCCCTGTTGTTCAAAGTCACGGTCGTGCAGACGCTGTGGGCGATTGTCACTGCGATATTCATCCTCCGAGTGTTTCCCGACGGGTTCTTCTTCGAGGCGGTGATGATCGTCGTCGTGGCCTCGGTCGCGCAGGCGCTCGTGGCACTCGTCGCGTGGAGGCGGGCACCGAAGCAGACGAGCCCCACTCCAGATTCGGACGATGGCCAAGAGAGGCAATCCCGTGCCGTCGAGAAGCCGCCTGCCCCCGTCGCGAAGCATCCGCGCCGAGGGCACGAACAACATGGCGCAGCCTCCAACAGATCGGAGCGCGCTGAGAGCCTGGCGGACAATGCGATCATGGGCTACTACGTGATCGAGGCTGCGCTCGTTGGCTTGATGCCCGTGATCCAGAGATGGCGTGGCTCCCGGCAGACGGAGCCGTCCTCCGTTGACGCCGCCTTGTGAGGCGTCCGTGGTTTCAAATGTAAGTCCGACCGAGCCGACGCTGTTTCGTCCAGAGGTCATCCGCGCTCGACTCGGTCCGGGTCCGTGGCGGCAACCCCTTTTCCACGACGGGCGGAATGACGTAGCGCTCGTGTGCGACGCGCCTGCCTCGCAGACTGGGGACGCTCCTCTTTCGCACGACTGCAACGAGTTCTGTTTCGTCCTACGCGGCGAGTACGAGTACCGCATCGAGGGCGTTCCGCCGGTCCGCGCGGTCAAGGGCGATATCGTCATGTGTCCGGCAGGCCTGGCGCATACCGCACGGGTTGTTGGAGAACGACACGGTCTACGAGTTGAAGTATCACCATCTCAAGATATCGTGCAATTGGACGGACGTCAAAAGCGCGAAGATTCGCTCATTGGCAATGAGCCGCCGAACATGGTTCTGACCCGAACGAGCGAGTTGCTCGCAGGGTCGGACCAGCGGCGCTTCACGATCATCGAGGACGACCTCAACACGATGTACCTGATCCGGGAGCGGCCCGGGGACGTGAGCAACGCCCACTGGCATTTCGACTTCGACGAATGGTGGGTGATCGGCGGTGGGGAGCTTCTCTTCGAGGTCGGGAAGGGGAGACCGAAGCTGCACGCGAAGGCGGGCGATATCGTCTTCACTCCGCGCGGGTTCCGGCACCAGATAGCCACCGTAGGGGGTGAGGTGTCTCTGCGGATGCCGGTCACGACTGCGGACAACGTCCACATCTGGACGGACGACGACACGTCCGCGCCGCCGCCGAGGAAGTGACAATCTACGTCCTTCGCAGCAGATAGATGCTCGGGGCGATGTAGCCGCGATGGAAGGATATCCGCAAGGGGACTTCCGCCGTGCGCCTCCAGCGGTCGGTGTTTCGCGCGAGCGTGTCCTCGAACAGCCGTCGGCGGGCGGTGATGACGGTGAAGGCCCCGCCTTGGACGACCAGTCGCGCCGTCTCGCGGAGGGCGGCTTCGTAGAGCTTGTCGAGGCCGGCGTCGGTGTTGGCGAGCAATCCGAAGGGCAGGTCGGCAACGGCGGTGTCGAACGGAGCGTCCGGCAGTGGTGGGGAGTGGATGTCGCCGAGGATGAGATCGACTTCTCGCCGCACACCTGCCGCGCTAAGGTTTCGTTCTGAGCAACTGATAGCCTCGGGGTCGAGGTCGAGTCCTATGACGGACGCGGCGGGCCCGGCGGCCAGGCGCTCGACGAGCAGCGTCCCGGAGCCGCATCCGATGTTGAGGAAGCGGTCGGTCTCGGAGTGGTCGGGGAGTGCGATCATGGCGTGGGCGACGGTGGCGTTGAGCGCGTCGGGGCGGTTGCAGACTCGCCACGCTCTGGCGGAAAGGGGCATCGGCGTCAGTCGGACGAGGGCCTCCCAGCCACCGCCGGACACCGAGCGGCGGACGGACAGGTTCAGGTGCGCTTCGTCGGTCTGCTCGTCGAGGCGGATGGCTGCGCCTATCTCGCTGCGGAGGCGTCTCATGGTCGTCGACTCGGTGCCCGCGGCGCTGACGCGAAATGTCTTGAACGTTTCCGCCGGGTGGAGGCCGATGGCTGTCCTGATCGCCGTGACTAGGCGGCTGAAGTGCTGGTGGCCCAGGAGGGCCTTGGGGCGTGGAATGTCGAACCGCTCCACGAGGTGGACGGCTACGGCGCTGCGGAGGGCCATCAGGCGCTCGACGGGGCCGGGGTACCTGAAGGACATACGGCCTTCCTTCGGGTAGCCCGCGAGGCGGTATGCGCGCTTTCCGAGCGTTTCGCTCAGCTCATCGTCGACGAAACGCTCAAGGCCGGTGATTAGCTCGACCTCGTATCTGCGGTCGGTCGGGGGAGAGGTCTGGTTGGGAGTGCGTCGTCGTGGCATGGCAGTGTCATGGTATCGCATGGGGAAGGAAGAGTGGAAAGAGGAAAGTATTGCGTAGGGAGTAGGGCGTGTTGGGATGGCCGGCCGGGGGGCTGGGGTTTTGGGTGTTGGATTCTGGGTTTTGGGTGTGACGTTCTCTCTGGATTCCGGCTTCCGCCGGAATGACGGGGACACATGGTTCTTTGGTGGCACGGTTGGTGACCGGTGAACCGCGCATCGGCCCTTCGACAGGCTCAGGGTGAACGGTTCCAGTTGGTGATTAGTTGGGGGCGCGGGGGCGGTGGGATTTTTGGCGTTTGCGTTTGTGTTTGCGTTGGAGTTCGCGGCGTTGGCGGCGGGTTAGGCCGGATGGGTGCTGGGTGGTAGGTGCTGGGAGTTGGGGTGTGCCCTCTCGTTGGGTCTCTTCCGTGGTTGGGGAGGGAACAAGGGCGGGTTTGAAACCTGCCTCTACGGGTTCTTGGTCGGTGGGGGAGAGATTGGAAGCGTCGTTGGGTGTGGGAGCGCCCCCTCTCTGTGTCTCTCCCCCGTGGGGGGAGAGATTGGGATGTGCGGTGTCTTCTCCCTCGTTGGGGGAGAGATTGGGATGTGTGGTCTCTTCCGTGGTTGGGGAGGGAACAAGGGCAGGTTTGAAACCTGCCCCTACGGGTGCTTGGTCGGTGGGGGAGAGATCGGAAGCGTCGTTGGGTGTGGGAGCGCCCCCTCTCTGTGTCTCTCCCCCGTGGGGGGAGAGATTGGGATGTGTGGTGTCTCTCCCGTGGGGGGAGAGATTGGGGTGTGTGGTCTCTTCCGTGGTTGGGGAGGGAACAAGGGCAGGTTTGAAACCTGCCCCTACGGATGGTCGGTCGGTGGGGGTGTCGGGTTGGGAGTCAGAAACCTGGTGGGCTTTGTCCGTGAGGTGCTGGAGTTGTTCGAGTTGGCGTTGGATGTTCGCGAGGGACGGTTGGTTGTTGTTGGATGGGGCCGGCGTGTGTTCCGAGTCTTGGTCGTCGCCGCGGTCGTGGTCGCAGTGGTTGTCGCGGGAGGGTGTGCTACGACGGGCGGGGCCGTATTTTTCGGGCATCTGGGCTCGGAGTAGCGTGGTCATAAAGGATGTAGGGGAGTCGGGCTGCCGAGTGCGTTCGAGGAACAACACTTCCATGTCGTCGGTGTATTCGAGGACGGCATCGTCTAGTCGTTGGTTGAAGCCGAGGGTGTTGTCGGACTGCCATTGTCGGGCGGCGGCGAGGGTGATGCCCGCGGTGCGGGCGGCGTGGGTGGTCGTTCGGGTCTGGGCGAACTGGTAGAGGTAGAGGGTCTGCTCTGTCCAGGTATCGCAGTGTTCGGGGGTGAAGTCGCTGAAGCGGATGCCGAGGTCGCGTTCGATCTCGGCGGCGTGGCGGGGGGAGGGGATTCCTAGTTTTTTGAGAAGGGTGGGCATGGGGGAAGAGAAAGTAGAAAGTATTGCGTAGAAAGAAGAAGGTGTTTCGTATTGGGTAGGTTGGTGTTAGAAGCGGACTACTTTGAAGGTGTTGTGGTCGTTGTGCGGGGGGCGTCTGCGTGTCTGACGCAGTGAGGCGATGGGGTGGGAATGACGATTCACCGCGGAGGGGGAGCCCCCTCTCTGTGTCTCTCCCCCGGCGGGGGAGAGATTGGAAAAGGAAGTGTCTTCCTCGGCGGGGGAGAGATTGGGATGTGTGGTGTCGTTCTCGGTTGGGGAGAGATCGAAGTGGGCGAAGTCCTCCTCGTCGAGGGGAGGGTAGTCGTCGGGAGGTGTGGTCTCTTCGGAGTCGTGGAAGAAACCCCCTCTCTGTGTCTCTCCCCCGTGGGGGGAGAGATTGGAGTGAGTTGTGTTTTCTTCCCCGTGGGGGGAGAGATCGGGATGTGTGGTGTCTCTCCCGGTGGGGGAGAGATTGGGGTATGCGGTGTCTTCTCCCTCGGAGGGGGAGAGATTGGGATGAGTGGATGAGTTGTGGGGCGGTTGGTAGGTGCCGTTGGCGATGGCGCGGAGGGTAGGGTGGCCTGCGGCGAGCTCGCGTTGGGCGTCCTGGCGGTAGTGGAAGAGGAGCTCGTCGGACTTCGAGGTGTCGCAGAGGTGGCCGTTGGCGGAGTATTTTTCGGGTATGTGGGCGCGCAGGAGTGCGATCAGCAGGGACGCGGGGGCGTCGGGTTCTCGCGCGCGTTCGAGGGCCGTGACCTGGAGGCTGTCGGAGAAGCGGAGGTCGGCGATCTCGAGTCTGTGGGTGAAGCCGAGTGTGTCGAGGTATTTCCACGCCTGTGCGGTGGAGACGGTGACGCCGGCCATGTCCGCGGAGTCGGAGACGGTACGGGTCCGGGCGTGCGCTTGGAGGTATGAGTTCTGCTGGTTCCAGACCTTGCGGTCGTGGTAGGTGAACTGATCGAAGCGGATGCCGAGCTCGCGTTGGAGCTCGTCGGCCTCGTCCTGGGAGGTGATGCCGAGTTGGTCGAGTCGGTGGTCTTTGTGTGATGTCATGGTATTGATGGTAAGGGGTATTTTGTATAGTGTCAAAAGCGAGTTTTGGTTCCCTATGTATGGGGGAAGGCGGAGAAAGTAGAAAGTATTGCGTAGGGGGGAGGGGGTTCTGGGTGTTGGGTGCTAGGTGCTGGGTGTGGGGAAGGGCGACCACAAGGGTCGCCCCTACGGGGGGTTGAGGGGGGAAGTGGCGAGGTGGCTTGCGGACATTGGGCGGTCCTGTCAAGAGGCGCGTTCTCGAGTACAAGGATTTTAGATTCCTCACTTCGCTGCGCTGCGTTCGGAATGACAGGGTGTGGCTGGGCTGCGTTCGGAATGACCATGGCCTTGCGAAGGCCACATAAGGGGATGAAAACGGGTTGGCGCCGGGAACGGGCAACCACAAGGGTTGCCCGTACGACGGGTTTATCGGTGCCTATTTTCATAGCAATTATCCATGCCGGTTGCCACCGACACCATGGAAGATGAAAATGGGGTTGGAGCCGGCCCACAGGGTCCCGAGACTGGATTCCGGCCCCGTATCGGGGTACGGGGCAGGCTCTCCGCCGGAATGACGGATGGGGGCGTCACACAGGCTATTTTCAGAGGAATGACAGGGTGTGGCTGCGCTGCGTTCGGAATCGCCATGGCCTTGCGAAGGCCACATAAGGGGATGAGAACGGGTTGGCGCCGGGGACGGGCAACCACAAGGGTTGCCCCTACGACGGGTTTGTCGGGGCCTATTTTCATAGCAATGACCGGGTGTGGCTGGGCTGCGGTCGGAATGACCATGGCCTTGCGAAGGCCACATAAGGGGATGAGAACGGGTTGGCGCCGGGGACGGGCAACCACAAGGGTTGCCCCTACGACGGGTTTGTCGGGGCCTATTTTCATAGCAATGACCGGGTGTGGCTGGGCTGCGGTCGGAATGACCATGGCCTTGCGAAGGCCACATAAGGGGATGAAAACGGGTTGGCACCGGGAACGGGCAACCACAAGGGTTGCCCCTACGACGGGTTTGTCGGGGCCTATTTTCATAGCAATTACGGTGTGGAGGTGGCACGATGGCTATTTTCGTAGCAATGACAGGTGTTGGGGTTGTGCGGAGGGTTTCCACAACGGGTTAGCCGCGCAGGGACGGGCGACCACAAGGGTCGCCCGTGCGTCAGCTTGGCCGGTAGGCAATTTCGGGGTGAAAGATAGCCGCCCTAGGCAATTTTGACTGCGGTGCCGTAGGCGACGATTTCGGCCGCGCCCTGGGCGACGGCGGCTGTGATGAACCTGACGCAGACGATGGCGTTTCCGCCCATGCCCTCGGCGTTGTCGATCATGCGCTGCAGCGATTCTTCGCGGGCCTCGGCCAACAGCTTGGTGTACTCGTCGACTTCTCCGCCGACGATGTTGCGGAGCCCGGCCATGATGTCGCGTCCGATGTGCCGTGCGCGGACGGTGCTTCCCCGCACCAGTCCCAAGGTCTCGACGATGGTGGCTCCGGGTATTGCATCAGTAGTTGTTACGATCAATTGTCGACCTCCATGAAGTTCTCTTGTTTCTTGTGGATGACTCTGTCCCGTATCGCGGCGACAAGCAGGACGGCCAACCCGATCAGTACGGCGAGGAGGGCCACCAGGAGCAAGAGCGGCATGTCCTTGGCGGTCGTGATCGCGTACACCCAGAAGCCGCCGATGACCACCGCTCCGGCGGCGAGAATCGCTCCTCCGATCCATAGCAATGGGCTACTACTACTCTCCGTTCTTGCCATCTGAATCCTCCTTCGGCTGGAATAGTTTCCCTACAGCTGGGATTCTCGCATACCGGAGAGGGTGTGTCATCACACGATTCTGCTATTTTGGTGAACTGCGGTACCGTATACTCTCGAATGACCCGAGGGAGAGGAGGTCCGTTGTTGGTCGACTTTATCGCGGGCGCAGCGGCCGGGCTTGTGCTGATGCTGGTGTTCGTCGCGGTCGCTCCGGTGATGGTGTTTTCGCTTGCGCGAGACAGCGACAGTAGGGTGGGGGACTTCGTCCGGCGAGTCAATCCGACGACACTGATGCTGGGGCTGGTCGTCTTGGCGTATCCGACGTGGACGCTGCTTGGCGGTATGCTTGGGCTGCTCTACAGGCTGAGTGTGCAACAAGGGCCGGGTGCGGGTCTGGGTTCGGGGAACCTGGTGTATACGCTCGCGCTCGCCTTTACGACGCTCCTTGTCGCCGTTCCGGCCGCAGTGGTATTGCGCAGGGTCGCGTTCGGGGTGGCTATTATCACCTTGGCTTTCATGGGAATATACGGCTGGCTGTTGCCGTTCCTCGTTCAGGCGGCAGAGCGGTGATGAGAAGAAGATTCACCGCTGAGGGGGCGGAGACCGCAAAGTCGGGAGAGTCGGGCCTGAATCGGTAGAGGGCGACCACAAGGGTCGCCCTCTACAGTGGATTTCCCTGAATATCGGATTTGGAATTGCCCTTTCCCTGAACAAAGGTTATAAACTGTTCCAATGTTGGTAGAAGGAGAGACGGATGGACGTTGACGAGTTGCTTGAATCGCCGGAGATTACTTGCGTTGCTACGGGTCTGAAGTTCACGGAGGGGCCGCTGTGGCACCCGGACGGGTACCTGCTGTTCACCGATGTGGGCGGGCCGTGGCGGATATGGAAGGTCGTGCCGGGGGAGGAGAAGACCGTCTATCGAGACGATACCGACCGGGCGACGGGCCTGACGTTCGATCTGCGTGGCAACATCATCGCGTGCGAGCAGATGGCGCGCGCGGTCACGAGCATGAACGCCGAGGGGCATGTGACGGCCATCGCCACGCACTGCGGCGATAAGCGGCTGAACCGGCCGAACGACGTGGTCGGGCGGTCGGACGGCAGCCTGTATTTCAGCAACCGGGGCGTGGGGAGTTTGGAAGAGGGCGAGGCGGACTTCGAGCATAACGGGGTATACCGCATCGCGCCCGACGGCGTGGTTCACGAGGAGGTGTACCCGTTCGAGGACCCGAACGGCCTCGCCATCTCGCCGGACGAGAAGACGTACTATCAGATCAACACGCGGCCATCCGCCCACATCGACGCGTTCGACATCGCAGAAGACGGGTCTCTGTCGAATCAGCGGCGGTTCTTCACCTTCCCGGAATCCGAGAAGCCCGGCTTTCCCGATGGGATGAAGGTCGATTCGCTTGGAAGGGTGTACGTCTCCGGGCCCGGAGGGCTGTGGGTGTTGACGGCGGAGGCGGAGGTTATCGGCGTTGTGGAGTTCCCGGAGCAGGTCATCAACATGGCGTGGGGCGACGAGGACAACCGGACGATGTACGTGGCGGCGATGACCTCGATATACAGTATCCGGTTCAACACTCCGGGACTGGTCATTCCGAGAGCTGCGTCTTAGTCTTGGGGCGTAGACGTTAGGCGCGATAGCTCGCAAGCCATTGGAGGAGGGGTGTCCCATGCAGAGACCGCCACGCGGCGCTTGGAAGGGGTTTCACCAAATGAAGCCCGCATCCGAGTACGATATCCGATACGGCAATCACCTTGTTAGGTCGACGAGTTCGCAGTGGGAGAGCTACGTTGCGGTTTCCTCGCCGACGGCGTACAGGATGACGGAGCCACACCTGACACGGGCCCCTAAGACGGTGGGATACCCGGAGGCTATGGACTTCGGGTACCTGAAGCAGTTCACCGAAGGTCTGCCGGACGATGTTGACCTGATCGTGGGCATCGGCGGGGGTCTGGTGCTGGACGCCAGCAAGTACGTTGCGCTCAGCAGACAACTGCCAGTGGTTCTGATACCGACTATCATTTCGACGGGGGCGATCATCCACAGCGTGTTCGCCGAGTGGGAGGGACGCAACCTGGGCGACACCAAGAACTGGCCGTGGATCGACCCGGAGTACGTGCTTGTCGACTACGACATCGTGCTGAGCGCGCCCGATCACCTGAACATCGCGGGGATCGGTGATGTGCTGTGCGGGTACTCGACCATCTGCGAGTGGAAGCACAGGGAGAGTCAAGGCATCGGCGCGCCGTACGATGAGTCTGCGACGGCGGACATGAACGCGCTGCACGCTCGGATCTTGGAGAGCCTTCCGAGAACGCTGTCGGCCAATGGGGCGTTGACGTCCGCGAGCGTGAAGCTCATCATGAACGCGATCAAGGACCGCGACAGCAACTCGGTTTCGCATCCGGACGCTCCGGCGGGGGATCACTCCTTCATCGTTGCCGCGGAGCTTGCGAACGACCGGACCTGGGTGCACGGGGAGCTTGCGGCGCTGGGGACGGTCATCATCGCGTGGCATACGGACCAGAACCCGGAGACGATCATTGGCCGTCTGGAGAGGTGCGGGGTACTCTGGCGGCCGGCGGATATGAGTATGAGCAAGGACGAGTTGGCGAAGGCGCTGGCCGCGTGTCCGGGGTATATGGGGGACGCGTCGAGGGGGAGGGACCTGCCGTCGGTCCTGCGACTTGAGCCGCTGGTGGGGGAGAAGTTCGAGAGGTTGTGGCAGTTCTTGGAGGGTGAGTGACTCTCAGAGGGTGTTGAGAAAGTGTTTGCATTTGGTACCGGATCGCAGGAGAGGAACCCCCTCTCTGTATCTCTCCCCCGCGAGCGGGGGAGAGATTGTTGAATCCTGTGGGCTCGAATCGTTTTGAAACATCTTCACACACACCCTTTTATACCAATTCATGCTATTGCCACTGTATTCTCGCTGACCGAACTCTCTGGATTCCGGCCTTCGCCGAAATCACCATGGCCTTGCGAAGACCACATAAGGGGATGGAAACGGGTTGGCGCCGAGAACTGGCAACCACAAGGGTTGCCCCTACAACAGGTTTGCCGGAGCCTATTTTCAGAGGAATCACCATGGCCTTGCGAAGACCACATAAGGGGATGGAAACGGGTTGGCGCCGAGAACTGGCAACCACAAGGGTTGCCCCTACAACAGGTTTGCCGGAGCCTATTTTCAGAGGAATGACGGTGGCCTTGCGAAGACCACATAAGGGGATGGAAACGGGTTGGTGCCGAGAACGGGCAACCACAAGGGTTGCCCCTACAACAGGTTTGCCGGAGCCTATTTTCAGAGGAATGACGGTGGGCGGCTGTTGCTTTGGGTGCTGCATTCGAGGGATTATGGCACAGTCACAACGAATTAGTATTAGGTGGCCGGCCTACTAAGATTCTTATCGACATTCGATCTCCTAATGACACTTTCGTATACGTCGCCGCCAGATGAAGTTTGGGTTGCCCTCGACACTGAGACGACCGGTCTCGACCCTGAGAGCGACCGGATCATCGAGGTTGGGGCGGTCAAGTTTCGGGGCGACGAGGTACTTGGGGTATTTCAGTCGTTCGTGAATCCGGGGAAGCGGCTGAGCAGGTTCATCCGGGACTATACCGGCATCACCCAGCGAGAGGTCGATCGCGCGCCGTACTTTCCTGACGTAGCCACTGATCTGCTTCCGTTCATTGACGGCGCTCCGGTTGTAGGGCACAACGTGGGGTTCGATCTTGGGTTCCTGCGCAGTCACGGTCTTCCGATAGACGGGACGGTATCGGACACCTACGATCTGGGCAGGGTATTCCTGCCGTGGGTGTCGTACCACTCGCTGACGGGGCTTGCGAAGGAACTGGACGTGCCGGTCGTTCGGGCGCACCGGGCAGCGGACGACGCGGAGACGACGCGCAGGGTGTTCGTCGCGCTTCTGCGGATAGCGGCGGACACAGATCTTGAGACGCTCAGGGAGATACAGAGTATCGCGTCCAAGTCCTCGACCTCTGCCCTGAGGTATCCACTCAGGCAACTGGTCGGCGATGGGACGGTCAATCGCGCCCAGATGAGCCTGGACGAGCCTGCGGTGGACCTTCGTGAGCTTGCCGCGATGCGGAGGGCCGAGGGTTCTGAACGGTCGGACGGACCGGGCGGCGGCTTCGATAGGGAAGGGCTGAGGAGGCGCCTGGGGTACCATCAAGCGCTGCCTCCGGGCGAAGATGACAAGCCCGTCGACGTGGACGAGGTTGCGGAATTGTTTGGAGAGGACGGGCCGTTTGCTCAGGTATTGCCGGGGTTCGAGCACCGTGTGGAGCAGGTCGAGATGGCCCGCTCGGTGGCCGAGGCAATCAACGAGGGGCAGCGGCTGATCGTCGAGGCGGGTACGGGTGTGGGCAAGTCGCTGGCGTACCTGCTGCCGGCGGCGCTGTACGCGCTTGAGAACGGGAGGCGCGTGGTCGTTTCCACCAACACGATCAATCTCCAAGAGCAGCTCATCGCGAAGGACATCCCCACGCTTGTCGATGCGCTCTCGCTTTCATCTCCGAGTGGCACCGACGATCTCAAGTATTCGCTCTTGAAGGGTCGGGCGAACTACCTGTGCATGAGGAGATGGACGCACGCCAAGAACGGGAGCAGCCTGTCCGACGAGGAGGTGCGTCTTCTGTCCGGCATTCTCTTGTGGCTCGACCGCACCTCCACGGGCGACCGGAATGAACTGAACGTTGGTCGTCGGAGTCTCTCCACCTGGAATCGCGTGTCTTCGCAGGGGGCGCTCGACTGCAGAGGGCAGGGGGGAGTGTGCTTCCTGCGCTCCTCGCGGTCGAGGGCGGAGGCCTCGCACCTGGTTGTCGTCAATCATGCGCTGATGCTAACCGACATTGTCGCGGGCGGCACCATCATCCCGGAGTACGACGTTCTCATCATCGACGAGGCGCACCATCTCGAATCGGAGGCGACCAAGCAGTTGGGGTTCGAGGTGAGTCGCTCGGCTGTTGGGGAGCACCTTCAGGAGCTGATGGGTGAACGGGGGCTGATTGGCCGCGCAATGACGACGCTACAGCGTGTGTCGGGCATAGAGCGAGTTAGCCGAGTGCTGGAGGACGTAGGGCAAATGGCGCCGGGACTGCTGCCCGTTTTGCGAGAGGGGACTGCTGCCCTGTTCGGGCTGCTGGAAGACCACGTACTGGGGGCTTCGCAGGCAGACAGGCAGATGCGGGTTACGGAGGGGACACGACATCAGCCCTTCTGGTCGGATGTGGAGACGGTCTGGGAGAACGTCGATCTGAGTCTGTCCAGCCTGGCTAACTGCCTGGATGCCCTCACCTCCACGCTGCAGGACCTAGCAGCGGACGACGCCAACGGCAATGAGGGGCTACTCATCGAATTGAACAGCAACGCACTGAACAATGCCGAGATCCGGCAGAACCTAGAAGAGTTCGCCGTCCGGCACAAGGAGGACGTGGTCTATTGGATTGAGAAGTCGGGCAGGGGGGACGACGTAACGCTCTTCGGCGCACCGCTCCATGTGGGCGAATTGCTCGAAGAACTGCTATACACTCGGAAGAGCGCAGTCGTTATGACCAGCGCCACTCTCGCCGCCAACGGCACGTTCGACCACATCCAGGAGCGTACGGGCTTCGTCGACTCGGAGCAAAGGCTGCTCGGCTCTCCATTCGACTATCCAAGCTCGGCGCTGGTGTGCGTTCCCGATGACATTCCTGAACCTTCGGCCCCCACGTATATGGACGCAGCGGCGCAGGCCATCGGGGACGCTGCGATTGCGGCGGGCGGGCGGACGATGGCGCTGTTCACGTCCTACGCCTCACTCAGGGAGACGGCGGAGGTGATGCGAGCGACCATGAAATCGCAGGGGATCGAGCTGCTTGTTCAAGGGAACGATGGGAGTCCGGACCAGATCATCCGACGATTTCGAGAGAACCCGGAGTCGATAATCCTAGGCACGGCCAGCTTTTGGGAGGGTATCGACCTTGCGGGCGATTCGCTGCAGGCGCTGGTGGTCATGCGGCTGCCGTTCAACGTGCCGACCGAGCCGGTGTTCGAGGCGCGGTCGGAGCACTACGATAACCCGTTTATGGAGTACGCTCTTCCTCAGGCTATCCTTCGACTACGGCAAGGGTTTGGGCGCTTGATCCGGACGAAGACGGACCGCGGCGTGGCAATCATTCTCGACCGGCGGGTCATCTCTCGGAGGTATGGCTCGCTGTTTCTCAGGTCGCTGCCCCCCGCATCCCGGAAGACGTGCAAACTCGACGAATTGGGTGACGAGGTGCGGCAGTGGCTGGGTCGGTAACGGCACAGGAGAATCAAGCGAGTTTCCTTCCCCTCGGCGGCCAGGCTCTCGATCTTGAGAGTACGCTGTTCAGCGGGCAGGTATTCCGGTGGCGGAAGCGGGAGTCGTGGTATGAGGGTGTGGTCTTCGGGCAGATCGTGCGGGTGCGTGAGGTTGAGGGCGGCATGGCCTTCGAAACGGCGGAGGACGATGTGGATTTGACCGCATCGCGGCTGCGGGACTATTTTTCGCTGGATGTCGACCTGGCCGAAGTATATTCGACTCTCTCACGGGACCGGGGTCTTCGAGAAGCGGTGGACCGCTATCGGGGGATGCGGGTGCTGCGGCAAGACCCGTGGGAGACGACTCTTTCGTTCCTGTGCGCCCAGAACTCGAACGTGTTGCGGATCACGCGGAACATTGAGGATATGTGCCGGTCATTTGGCAGGGCCATGTCATTCGGAGGGCATACTCGCCACGCCTATCCGACGCCGGAAGCGCTCGCCGGAGCAGGGGAGGGGGCGCTGCGAGACCTTGGACTCGGCTATCGAGCGCGATACAT
>CBDFHR010000005.1:0-18864 GCA_965247555.1 Dehalococcoidia bacterium
CGCGCACCGTTCCGGCGGCTGGTCGTGGAGCGAGGCGAAGAAGGGCGAGTACGCGAACGACCTGTCGTACGACGGGCACCTCATCGCCGTGCAGGCGTCGGCGAACCGCTCGAAGGGCAGTAATGGCCCGGAATTCTGGAAGCCTCCGGAGCGTGCCTACTGGTGCCAATATGCCATCGACTGGATAACCATCAAGAACGTCTGGGAGTTGACCGCCACGGAATCGGAGGCCGCCGCCCTAGAGCAGATGCTGGACACCTGTGAGCCGTCTCGTTCGCTTGCGCTCGTCCGGGTTGAGTCTTCGCAGCCGGATGCTGCGCCCTCGCCATCACCGGTCTCCGGCAAGACCTACGCCTCCTGCGACGAGGCCCAGGAGGCGGATGAACCGCGTGTGCGCGGAAGCAAGGGGAAGGGGCGCGGGTTCCCGGCGGCGAAGGTGCCGAGCGCCCGAGACGGCGATGGCGACGGGGTGGTGTGTGAGCGGTGAAGGGGTTCACTTGTAGAGCCGGGGCTTTCACCCTCACCCCAGCCCTCTCCCTCAAGGAGGCTGTCTCATAATTCGACAGCATACATTTCTCTAGCAAAGGGCACCACGATTACCGTCGTTGTAGGTATCATTCACTACGAAATACAACCACCTTTACCGTCATTCCCGCGAAAGCGGGAATCCACAACTTCCTGACAGGAGAGGCTGACTATTTCTGAGACAGCCTCTCAAGGGAGAGGGGGTTACTGCAGATTCACCGCGGAGGGTGCGGGGGGGGCAGGCAGTGTTGGGATGATGGCGACGGGGTGGTGTGTAACCAGTGAGTCGCTGATCTACGGGGCGAGTCGTTCGACGACGATTTGGCGGAGTTGCCATTCGATTGGTGGGGAATCATTGTGGTCTTGGGCGATGGCGTGGAGGGATTGTTCAAGGGTGTCCAGGGTAGCGGGGGCGTAGGTTTGGCGCACGAAGTCGTTGTGTCGCCAGACGCCGAGGTTCATGTGGAACATCGCGGCGGCGCGGCTAGCAGTTACCTGAAGGGTCCTCACGTTGCTGGTTCGACGGTGCAGTTTGTCCAATGTGGTGATCACGTCGAGTCGAGGGCCGATGTAGAGCTCGTTGTTCTGCTGTGTCAACATTGCCTGCTGAATGTCGAGGTAGGTGACGAGGGCGGGGATGTCCGTGTCGATGTGCTCGACCTCCTCGATCAGGAGGAGGCCACGGGGACGGAGCTGGTTTCCCCATAGCGTTATTGCCATCTCGGGGTCTCGGAGGTGGGTCAATACGAAGCGGCTGAAGATGAGGTCAAATGGGGCCTCGGGGAACGGGGCTTCTGTGATGTCGTGAAGGTGGAAGGACACGTTGGCGGAGGCGGACGTACGGACATCGGCCAGGAAGTTCTCGGAGTTGTCGAGGCCGACGGTGCGTACCGGGTCCAAGGTGTCGGCAACGAGGCGTGTGGTGTAGCCGGGGCCGCATCCGAGGTCTGCAGCCAGTAGAGGGCGGGTTTGGACGGACTCACGCACGAAGGCGGCGGATGTCTCGGCGAAGGTCTCCGCGAGGAGTGAGAGTCTCCGTGCGGCGAGGCCGGAATCTCCGAAGGCGTAGCCAGGTGGCGTTGTCATTATCTAGTTTCACTTCGTTGTCACGGGTAGTCGAGAGTTCCTTTTAGGGGCATATATGGTACCAGAATTGGATTCCCGCTTTCGCCGGAATGATGGATAAGGAACCTGTATCATTTTAGTCGGTCGGGTGGTTGAGTCGGAGCTATACTTACGCCCCGGGTCATGGACTCCCGCCTTCGCGGGAGTGACGAGTGGGATGTAAGACCATCCTCAAAAACTGACCTACCGACCAAACTGATACAGGTTCATGGATGCCGTATTCCTTGACTTATAGGCGGTTCAATGCTACGATTCCCAAGCCCTTCCCGAACCGTTTGAGGCGTTTTCAAACTCTGAGGAACGGGCATTTTTGGTAATCGTTGTGAACGGCGCGTCGGCATTTCTACCGCTCTGCGTGTCGTATCGTGGAGGTTCCGGCGTCAATGGCCAAAGACTCCCCAGTGGAACTGAAGAAGGGTTTCCGGGACGTATATTTCGACCGAACGACAACAAGCCTGATCGTCGGAAAGCCCGGAAAGCTGCTCTACCGGGGCTACAGCATCGACGACCTCGCCGAACAATCCACCTTCGAAGAAACCAGCTACCTGCTCCTATATGGAGCTCTGCCCACATCCTCGCAGCTCGACTGCTTCACCTCCGATCTCAAGGCGTCCCGGTCACTGCCTGAGGAGGTTCTGCAGATCATCGACGTGACGAAAGCCGCTCATCCCATGGACGTCTTGCGGACGGCAGTTTCGGTGATGGGACTTTCCGACGAAACCGAGATGGACGTTACGCCGGAGGGCGCACTGCTCAAGGGTGTGAGGATGACGGCGGCTCTCCCCACCATCGTCACGGCCCACCATCGCCTCCGCACCGGCAATGAACCAATAGCGCCGAACGATGATCTCGACCATGCGGCCAACTTCCTCTACATGCTCAATGGGGAGGTTCCCGATCCTCGAGACGCTCGCCTGATTGACAAGGACCTTGTGTTGCACGCTGAGCACGGGGCCAACGCCTCCACCTTCGTAGCAAGGGTTGCCGCGTCCACGCGAGCCGATTTCTACGCTGCGCTCACGGCCGCGATCGCGACTCTCAAGGGGCCGCGTCACGGCGGCGCCGCCGAGGGGGCGATGCAGATGGCCGAAGAGATCGGGAGCGTCGAAAACGCGGAGAAGTACGTCAATGACAAACTGGAGGCCCGTGAGCGCATCATGGGCTTCGGCCACGCCGTATACAATGACGTCGACCCACGTGCCAAGCACTTGCGCGCCGGAGCCAAAGCGCTCGGCGAGCGGACGGGTCAGACCAAGTGGTACAACATCATCAAGGCAGTGACTGAGACTAAGGCAATGCAGCGCCGCAAGCGCGTTGGCTTGAATCCCAACGTCGACTTGTGGTCCGGAGCGGTCTACTCACTGCTTGGCATTCCCGAAGACCTGTTCGTGCCCCTGTTTGCCATAGGCCGGATGCCCGGCTGGGCTGCCCACATCGCCGAGCAGTTGACCACTCAAGACATTCTCCGGCCAAGACTGCTGTATAACGGGCCGGAAGACGTAGAGTACGTTCCAATCCAGGATCGTACGTAGGAAGCCGAAACGACACGGAGGGGGTGCGCAGTGCCGGAGCAGGAACAAGTTGCCGAGACTGAAGATTGCTCGCATCGCTGGATGATCGAGAGTCCGAATGGACCAACGAGCATGGGCACATGCATGAACTGTGGCGCCGAGGGAGAGTTCAAGAACTCAGTTCCGATTTCCGGGTGGGACAGGGACGGTTCGAGGGCCAAGAAGAACGCCGCTAAGAACGCGGCACGCGCCGGAACTAAATCTAGTAGTTAGATCGCGGCACAGTAAACGATGATCCTTGGGGCACCCAAAGAGGTGTCCCTTTTGGTTTGATGGAGACCAGTCAAGGCATGGAGCGCACGCCCGAGGCTGAGATTCGCAGGCGCATTGCGTCAAACGGGCCGATTACGTTCGCTGAGTTCATGGAAGTGGCGCTCTATCATCCGAACGGCGGCTACTATACGCACGACCGTCAAGACACGACCTACAGGGACTACTACACCAGCCCTTCCGCCCATCCGGCCTTTAGCGCTCTCATCGCCGTTCAGCTCGAGGCTATGTGGAAGGCACTGAATCGCCCCACCCCGTTCCATGTGGTAGAGATAGGAGCCGGTAGCGGCATTATGGCGCGGGACATCACCGAGTTTGCTCGTCAGCATCTGCCGGAGTTCATCAACGCGATGCGCTATATGACGGTGGACCAAGCAAGAGATGAGACTCCCCGTGGGGTAGTGGGCTGCGTGGTTTCGAACGAGCTAATCGACGCCTTTCCTGTGCATCGCTTCGAGATTAGAGATGGACGTGTTGTCGAGCTGTTCGTCGATATAAACGCCGATGGGCGAATTCACTCCGTTCCCGGGGAGCCGTCTACGCCGCTGCTCGCTCGGCGACTCGACAAGCTCAGCGTGGAGTTGCCCAATGAGACGCGAGGTGAGGTCAATCTTCGCATCGGCTCATGGGCAAAACAAGTGGCAGAAATCGTCGAGAGGGGATTCGTGCTTACCATTGACTACGGATACGAAATGAAGGAACTGTACTCCCCCAAACGTTCACAGGGCACCCTCCAAACCTATTACAAGCATACGTCCGGGTCCAGCCCGTACCAGTGGATTGGCCGCCAGGACATCACTGCGCACGTCGACTTCACGACGGTGATCGAAGAGGGCCGCGCCGTCGGGCTGAGGCCTCTTTGCCTGATGACACAGGCGGAATACCTTGACAGGCTGGGGCTGAAGAAATGGGCGGCTAAGTTACGCAATCGGGATATGTCGGCCCGTGACGTTCGTGCCAACGCTATGGGCATGAGGGACCTGGCCGACCCGGAAGGTCTTGGCGGATTCAAGGTGCTCATCCAGGAGAGGGCTACCTGCCTGCGTGATTTAGATGGAGTATTCCCTTCGCCAGAGTATGTTGAGCAGTTGCCGATGCCGCTGTTGCGGACCGATCACGTACCCCTGTACGAGGGTGTGTATCCAACTCATACGTGGGAGTTTTACGCGGTACAGAGGGACGAGTGAGCGCGAACGTTTGTCAGATGCGGTCTACGACGGGCGGAGTATCCGCACTGTCTGAACTAGGGGGGTGCCATATCGAGCGCTTACATAGGCGATGTAGTTGCCGTCGGGCGACCAAACAATTGGGCCGCGGTTTCCCTCTTGGTTTCGCGATTGGGCGTTTGTGATGTTGGTCAAGTCTGCGCCCTCGAACCGCATCACATAGATGTCTCTTGCCGCGCCTCTTTGCGTGTAGGCGTTGTATGGACGGGCCTCGAAGGCAATCCACGTGCCGTCCGGAGACCATGACGGGTTGGAGTCTCCCAAGCTGGTTGTCTGCGTCCAGTTAAATGTCTCGCCACCGTCCGGTTCCATGATGTAGATATCAAAGTCGACGGGTGCGGCCGTACGTATGACGGACTCTCGCCTCGCGGCTTCGCTGAGTTCCCGCCCGTATTCGGTCTTTGGGCGGTTGGACGAGAAGGCGATATGGCGGCCATCGGGTGACCAGGCCGGAAAAATGTCGGCGTAGTCATTGTCGGTGAGCTTCGTGAGGCCGGAGCCGTCGACGTTTATGACGTAAATCTCGTGGTCTCCGTCGCCCCGCGATTGAAACGCAAGGCGTTTGCTGTCCGGCGACCACGTTGGATTGCCGTCAAAGAAAACGTTGAAGGTAAGTCTGGTCTGACCGTTTCCGTCGGCGTTCATTACGTAGAGTTCCGGTCGTGGCGCGGCTCCGGGGAATTCCGGCGCGTCATCGAAGAATGGCTCCGGCGTGGGTTCGAGCTGGGGAGGGCGCTCCGCCTCGCGGTTGGACGTGAAGGCGATCTTCGTGCCGTCAGGAGACCAAATAGGCCGGGAATACAGCTGGGCCGGGTAGGTGGTGAGGCTTGAAAGACCGGAGCCGTCGGGCCGCACACGGTAAATGTCGGTCGTGCCCTGCGACCTGCTGAGAAAGGCGATCCACTCACCGTCCGGCGACCAAGCGGGATCCATGTCCTTGGCTTCACGGTTCGTGAGGTTCACTCGCTCGGTGCCGTCGGCGTTCATCACGTAAATGTCCAAGTCGCCCGTCTCGTCCGATGAGAAGGCGACCCTGGTGCTGTCGGCCGACCACGTTGGTGTGCTATCGCCTGAAGCATCGGGGCCGAGATAAAGTCCAATTGTGCCCCCGGCAAAGAATATGATCGTAAAAAGCGCCAGGAAGCCTATGATGACTCCCACGACTATCATTCCACGGTCGCGGCGGCTTTTTAGCTTTTGCGGCTTTGGCATACTTCCTCCCTTACACTAAGGGCGACCAGACTCCATTTCCAAGCATACCACTAACGTAACCCGGCTGCATCAGTTCCAATTCCGAGCGCCAGAGTAATTGCATTTAAGTCAGAGCCGGCCTTGGGAGAGTCTCCCTCAACCCTCTCTGGACTCCTGCCCCGTATGGGAGTACGGGGCAGGCTCTTCGCCGGAGTGACGGTTGATGGTGTTCCTACCAACCCTGAATGCGATCGCCCTGTTCCGAGCGCAGGCTCTGTGGCGTACCCCGTGAGCCGATGGGACGATTTGAGACTGTGAGACAGTTTGAGAAGCATACCAAATCCCCTCAATTTTTTGTCGTTCTCAATTTGTCTCGCTCCGTTTTTGCTCGTCTGGGCAGGGCTTTTGAAGCTGTTTCGGCGATGCGTGCCAGGCGGACGGTGCGGTGGTGAGACAGTTTGAGAGTTTTTTTGTATGGACTATATTTCTCGTCCTCGTGCTCAATTTGTCTCACACGGTTCCGCTGGTCCGGGCGCGCCGACCAGGAGTCGTTTCGGCGACGAGGACATGGTAGGCCATGCGTTCTTGCGCGTCAAATTGGCATCGGGTCATCCGCAGCCCCCGCCCCTCTGGATACCGGCCTTCGCCGGTATGACGGGTGATCAAAGGTCTCCATTTGGCGGGATGCCGCCTGCATGGCGAGGGACGGGAATGGGCGTGAGGATTCACCGCAGAGGGCGCGGAGATCGCAGGGAGGAATCCGAGAAAATCTGTCGTCGTCATTGGGCCTTTCTGGTTACTAGCCGGGTCTAGGATTGCGAGGACTTTAGATTCCTCACTTTGGCTTCGCTGCGTTCGGAATATCTCATGAGGGTGCCAACCCTCACCACCTGGAATGAAAGTGTCGGTGGTCTCTGTGTAGTTACAGGGCTGATGGTGGAGGATGGATTCCCGCCTTCGCGGGAATGACGGTGTGGCGGCAGCACGCTGGCTATTTTCAGAGGAATGACAGGTGTCGAGGTTATGGGATGGTCCCCGAAAGCGGAAATGGTGGGTTTGCAGTGTATTCAGGACGAACTGGTCACAATCATCTCCTCAGGACCTGCTTGCCCGCGGATACCCCTTGGCAATACGCTGTAGGCGAGATGCCGTCCTCTACGTCATACGATGCGGTGGTGGTCGGGGCCGGTCCCAACGGACTGTCGGCGGCGATCGTGCTGGCCCAGGCCGGTAAGTCGGTGCTCGTCGTCGAGGCGAAGGAGACCGTCGGCGGCGGTATGCGCTCCGCCGAGTTGACCCTGCCGGGCTTCGTTCACGACGTCTGCTCGACCGCTTATCCCCTTGGAGCGGGCTCGCCGTTCTTCAACTCGCTCCCTCTATCAGAGCACGGACTTCAGTGGGCCCACCCGACTGCTCCGGTAACCCATCCGCTCGACGATGGAACGACGGCCGTCATGCATCGCTCGGTGTCCGAAACGGCCGATGGGCTGGACTCCGATGCTGAAGCGTACCGAAGGCTCATGGGCAGATTCGTCGAAGATTGGGATGAAACTGTCGAGTACCTGCTGTCGCCGTTTCGAGGGGCGCCAAAGCATCCCCTTGCCATGATGCGCTTTGGCCTGACCGGTATGCGATCGGTCGAATCCGTGGCGCAAGGCAGGTTTAGTGGAGACAAGGCCCGCGCGTTGTTCGCGGGGATTGGAGCGCACTCAATGCTGCCCCTCGACCGTCCCTCCACAGCCGCAGTCGGGCTGGTGCTTGGTATCGCGGGGCACACTGTCGGCTGGCCGTTCGCGCGTGGCGGGGCGCAGTCGATTGCGCGAGCGCTGGCGTCGTACCTGGAGTCGATTGGTGGAGAGATCGTCACGGACTGGCAAATCGAGTCTCTCGACGATCTGCCTGAAAGCAGAGCAGTGCTCTGCGATGTCTCGCCTGCTCGGCTACTTGAGATTGCGGGTGACAGACTCAAGGGATCGTATCGTCGGCGTCTCGTAGCGTTTCGTTACGGTGTCGGCGTATTCAAGATCGACTTCGCTCTGGACGGGCCGATTCCATGGAAGACGCCTGAGACTGCGTGGGGTGGGACCGTTCATGTCGGGGGAACGTTAGAAGAGATGGCCGAGGCGGAGGCAACCGTGTGGGCGGGCAAAGTTCCCGAAAGACCCTTCTTGCTGGTTGCCCAGCCCAGCCTCTTCGACGGTTCCCGTGCGCCGGATGGGAAGCATACGGTCTGGGCATACACCCATGTCCCTCATTGCTCGACATTCGACGCGACCGACCGCATCGAGGCGCAGGTCGAGCGCTTCGCTCCCGGCTTTCGCGACCTGATATTGGCCAAGCACGTCATGACTCCCGCGGCACTGCAGGAGTACAACGCGAACTATATCGGGGGCGACATCAACGGTGGCGTTCAGGACTTCCGTCAGACGTTCGCTCGGCCATTGCTTCGCTGGAACCCGTACTCTACGCCGGTCAAGGGTCTGTACTTGTGCTCCGCTTCCACGCCGCCGGGTGGAGGCGTTCACGGCATGTGTGGGTACCATGCCGCCCGATCCGCATTGCGACAGGTGTTTTGATCACCCTTACCTGGTCCTGACAAGCACAGAATCCCGAAAGTCGCAGGCTTGTCCTGACGTGCATCGAATCTCGCTTGCATGCATCGAACTGACCGAAGGAGAATTTCTGTATGAACTCTCAAACACTCAAGATGCTGCTCGCCGGATTCGCTACTGGGACGCTTGTCGTTGTGGCCGTAGCGTGCGGCTCCGAAGAGGTGGACGAACCGTCTCCGGATGATGACCCGGTGGCCTCGCAGGTGGCCCCTTCGCCGCAGCCAGAGCCAACTACGCCCCCTAAGCCCGAACCGTCCCCTGAACCGACAGAAGCGCCGGTGGCCTCATCCGATACTCAAAGTGAAAACGATCCCTGGGGAGACGACGACGCAGATCCGTTTACGGTCACTTCGGTAGTCGAGAACGGCAAGCGCTATGAGGTCATGACAATCCTTCCCAAGGACGCTATTCGGGCGATCTTCAGTCCAAACTTCTTCACGACTGAAGAGGCCATCAATCAGTACCGCGATACCGACCTGGTTATCGGCGTCTCTATCGGTGACGAACACCGCACGTACAACGTGGCCTACCTCAGCGGCCACGAGATCGTCAACGACGTAGTCGGAGGCAAGCCGATTGCGGTCACCTGGTGACCGCTCTGCTTTACGGCCATAGTATATGGCCGAGAACTCGAAGGGCAGACGATAAATCTTGGCGTGTCGGGCAAGCTCATTTTGAACGCGCTCGTGATGTACGATAGGGAGACCGACTCGCTGTGGAGCCAATTCCTAGCCAAGTCCATTGCCGGACCTCTAAAAGGCACGGAGTTGGAGATCATCCCCTCCCAACTTACCAATTATGGCAGTTGGGCGGAAGCTCATCCCGATACTTTGGTGCTCGACACCCATACGAGCTACCCGATAGACGATCACTACCTCTCATACTACCGCGCGTATGAGGCGGGGATTCTCGGCGAAGAGAACCCCGATGACCGCCTCCGAACAAAAGACCTCGTTCTCGGAGTCACCGGCGACCAAGGCCAGATTGCCTACAACTACCTTGATCTGCTGGAGGCTGAAGTCGTCAACCACGAGTTCGAGGGGACGCCTATCGTCGCCGCTGTGGACCGCGCGGGTGGCGGGACCGCAATCTACCGGCGCACCGTCGGAGGAAAGGTACTGGAGTTTGAGTCGGTCGATAGCACAACCATGACCGATACCGCGTCGAGTTCGGTTTGGGACAAGGCTTCGGGCCAAGCGATCAGCGGCCCGATGAGCGGAACGCAACTCGAACCGTACCCCTACATCATATCCTTTTGGTTCGCCTGGACGGACTTCTATCCAGACACCGACCTGTACGAACCTCCCCCGATGGAGAGCTAGGCGGGCGCACCTTGTGACTCGGTGGTTTGAAGCAGGCTCACTGCGGCATCGTCTCCCGTTTCCGAGCGGGACCGCACGTATTCGCGCATGACGGGCGCCGCTCCGATCAGCCGGGCATTCGCCAGCTGGATCCGGTCGTCGCTCATCCTGCCGAACACCGACGCGATGGTTTTCGCCTCGGCGTCGATGATCTGGCGGGGATTGAAGTCGTCGTACTTCCACGGTCCGGATATGGGGCCGTCCCCTTCCAGTGAGTCGGCGATCTTCTGTGCTTCCCCGTCTCCGCCGGACGCTCGCTCGGAAATGTAGGCGTACAGGGCAGGCGTGGCCGCCACGAGTGCGGCATTCTCGAACTGCCGTCCAATCCCTACTGCCCCGCCGTAGAGCACGGCGACCGTTTCGTCATCTGCCCCGATGATGCGGGTGGGATTGCCCTCGTTGTGCGTCCACGGTCCCGGTGTCGCCTGCTGCAAGCTCATCTCTTGGTCTCCTGGCCGTTAGAGTCGAAAGTTTCGGCAACGAGTATACCACTGCGACCGTTCATTGACTGCCCAAAAGTCCGATGCTACACTCGCCCGGCCACACTTCACCACCGAAAGGCCCCTCATGTCAGACACCGATCTTGCCTACCTGCCCGCGACCGAAATACGCTCGATGATCGCTGAGAAACAGGTCTCTTCCGTCGAGATGACAAAGCTCTATCTCGACCGGATCGATTCACTCGACTCGCAGTTCAACTCCTACCTAACGGTCACGTCCGACCTCGCCCTGGAGATGGCCGCGGAGGCCGACCGCGCCGTCGCGCGAGGAGACGACCTCGGTCCGCTGCACGGGCTGCCGATTTCGATCAAAGACCTGGAGATGACGGAGGGTATCCGAACGACGAGCGGCTCGCTGATCTTCGCGGACCGCATCGCAACCTATGACTCCGTTGTCGTGGAGCGAGTCAAGAAGGCGGGCGCAGTGATTCTCGGCAAGACGAATACGCCTGAATACGGACTGCTCGGTCACACAGAAAACCGACTAGGAGACCACTGCCGCAACCCCTGGAACACGGAACGGACGACAGGAGGATCGAGCGGAGGCGCGGGCGCGTCGGTCGCCGCGGGTCTCTGTGCTCTGGCCACCGGCAGCGACGGAGGAGGATCGATACGCATCCCCGCAGGGTTCTGCGGCATCTACGGCATCAAGCCGACCCAGGGCAGGATATCCTACTACCTCGGACCGGGTGCCGATCCCGCCTCGAATCTCTTCAGTCAGCCGGGCCCTATGACGCGCACCGTTGCCGACTCAGCCCTTCTGCTCCAGGTCCTTGCCGGACGTGACCCACGTGACCCGGGCGCGCTGCGCGACGAGCCGGACGACTATGTTGCGGCCCTCTCCAAGGGCGTCGAGGGAATGCGGATCGGCTGGAGCGCCGACTTCGGCTTCGCCGCGGTCGAACCGGAAGTCCGCGACTCCGCAGCCGCGGCTGCCAGGGCGTTCGAGGACCTGGGTTGCGTCGTCGAGGAGATTGACGTCGTGCTCAACTCCCCGTTCGAGCAGTTCTGGCCCCTGTTCACGGCGATCATGTACGCCCGTGTCGCCGGTGTAGTCGATGAACACTGGGATAAGTTGTCGTGGTACGCACAGGAGTCTCTCGAAACGGGACGAAACATAACCGGAGCCGAGTTTGTCAACGCGCTCGGCCATGTCGACGTGATGAAGTCGCAGTTCGCCGACGCGTTCGACAAATACGACCTCATTCTGACACCGACCCTTGCAACGCCCGCCTTCCCCGTCGGGGACCCCCCGGCCATGATCGACGGGCAGGATGTCCACTGGTTCTGGGGCTACACACCCTACACCATGCCGATCAACATGATCGGCTCAACCGCTGCGAGCATCCCGTGCGGCTTCTCTTCCGACGGCCTGCCCATAGGATTGCACGTCATCGGCCCGGCGGGCGGGGAGGCGACCGTGTTCGCCGCCTCCGCCGCTTTCGAGGAGGCCCGCCCGTGGATCCAGCACCGTCCGCCGGTGGGGTGAAGGGGGTCGATGTTGTCGATTAACCTAAACTGTGAAACGTGTCATGTCACGCAATAGGAGCAAGTGTGAGAGTCGTCCTGGACATAGATGACCTGCTGGTGAAAGAGGCAAGCCGACTCACCGGTATCGGTGATAGGGCCGCTCTTGTTAGTGAAGGCCTGCGCGCCCTCATGAACGAGAGAGTGCTCGTAGACTCGCGAGTCTTGGAGGGAGTGAGCCCGGGTTACAGTACGTTCCGCGCCGGAAGACCTAGGGCACACCATTCGGGTTGCTTTGGGCCATCACTTACTTGGCAACTGTTGCGATTCAACCGCTATTGATCGCGTCGGGCGCCCACCCTTAAGCACCGACAGCGCGGCGCCCACGAACACCAGACCCGCCATCGAGAGATAGGCCGTCTTCATCCCGGAGGTGAACGCCCCGAGCACTCCTTCTGCCCCTGATTCCGATACGGCTCCGAGGCTTGGCTCGAACCCCTGAGCGCCCATGACGGTGACGACGATCGTTGTCGCGACGGCGATTCCCGTGATGTTTGCCGTGTTCCGCACAAGGTTTATGAAACCCGACATCACACCGTATTTGCTCCTCTCGACGACGCTGAGAATCGAGCTGTTGTTGGGCGCGTTGAACGCCCCTGTTCCGATGCTCTGTGTCACTGTTCCGAGGATTATCAGCCAGACCGGCGAAGCCTCAGTCGCCCTCGATAAGATGAATAGTCCGGTCGCGGTGAAGAGCAGTCCACCGACATTGAACGGCGTCCAACCGTACCGGTCGGAGAGCCTGCCGCCCAAGGGACCCATGATTATCATGGCAAATGCGGCGGGCACCAAGACCAGTCCCACACGAGCAGGCGAGTAGCCCAGGACAGCTTGCAGGTAGAAGGGCATCAAGAATCGCACCGACGAGATGCTCATGAACGAGATCACGCTCGCCACGACTCCGATGGCGAAGACCCGGTGTCGAAACAGTGACACGTCGAGCATCGGACTTCGGTTTCGCAGTTCCCAGTACGTGAAGAAACCCGCAAGTCCGACGACTACGATGAACCCTGCAACGATCGGCGGAGCGCGCCAACCCATCTCTGCTCCGTTGCTCATGGCAAGCAGGAACACGATCAGTACTGCAGTGGACGTGATTGCGCCGACGAGGTCGAACCGACCTCCGGATATAGGCGCGTCCGTTCTTCTCCGGTTGAGCACCACCTGAGCGACGACGATGGCGACTACAGCGAGCGTTATCGTGAGCATGAACACGCCGCGCCATCCAAAGGCGTCTACGACGAAGCCGCCTATGGCCGGCCCTCCGACCGCGCCGGCTCCCACCGCGCTTATCTGCAGGCCGAGGGCCTTGCCGCGTTCGCTCTCGTGGAATGCTGAAAGGAGAATGGCCGTTGCCGTCGCCTGCGTCATCGAGGCTCCAAGGCCCATCAGCACGCGCGAGGCGATCAGTGTGACGACGTTGCCCGCGACCATGCACAGCAGGGCGGAGATGAGAAAGATCGTGAACCCGACTATGTACATCCGCTTCCTGCCGACGATGTCCGAGAGCCGTGCCATGGGCAGGAGTAGAGAGCTTATCGTCAGGGCATACGCGATCATCACCCACTGGACGGTCGGCAGGTCGGTGCGGAACTCGTTTGCTATACTCGGGAGCGCGACTGCAATGCTGCCATGGTCGGCCACGGAGACGAACAGGCCCAGCGCAATGGCGGAGTACACCCACCATCGGTACCGTTTCGAGGTATGAATCCGTATATCCGGCCTCCTAGTCGGGCGGCGCCAAGAATACCATAGCGTCCCTTAGTTCGTTGTAGTGACTATGCACCTGCAACTAAACGTTTCGAGCGCGTCCGTGACACTTCTCATGGCCGTCTTCTTGGTGGCGCTCGTCAGCACGGTCGCGACGGTCTGTGGTCAAGATCCAGCGCCCGTCGTGCAGTCACCCACCGCCGTAGTGCTTGACCAAACACGCATCCCCGCAGTCGCACCAGATGATGACGAGACGGAGGAGGCTCCTCCCGTCATAGTGACCGATAACGACGGGTTTGACGAGGACTCGCTGGATGTCGTGACCGAGGAAGACCTGCTCAACACCACGCATCCACTCGAAGGGAGTATCGCGCCGGAGTTGACGGGAATAGAGTCATGGATAGGACCTGAACCCGTTACTCTCGCATCCCTTCGAGGCAACGTCGTTCTCATCGACTTCTGGACCTATTCGTGCATCAACTGCATACGTACCCTGCCGTACATCCTCGAGTGGCAGGACAAGTACGGCGCTCTTGGACTTCGTATCATCGGCGTGCATACCCCGGAGTTCGAATTCGAGAAGGACATCGAGAACGTTAAGGCGGCTGTCGAGCGGCTTGAGATCACCTATCCTGTAGCTCTGGACAATGACGCCGAGACGTGGGACGCATTCGGTGTTCAGGCCTGGCCCGCCAAGTACCTGATGGACGCCGACGGAGTCATCCGCTACGCCGATGTCGGGGAGGGCGGCTACGTCGCAGTGGAGCAGACGATTCGCCACTGGCTCGGACAGGCGGGCATCGATGTCTCCTCAGTACCGTTCGAGCCGGAAGACTACCATCTCGATCCTGAGATCGACCGTGCGGGTCGGGCTGCGGACCGCGAGCAAGCGAGAACGCGCGAGATATACGCTGGCTACCGCAAGAACCTGCCGTTCCATCGGTTCCCGCCCCCAAGGCCCTGGGTGCTCTACGAACAGTTCTACGAGGGGCTCGACACGGAAGTAGCCTTCGAGGACGTCCCTGAGCACGAGAACCAACGCCTCTACATGCAGGGCCTCTGGCACGTCGGCCCGGAGAGCCTGACTCATGCCCGCGATACCGAGGACTTCGAGGACTACCTAGCCATCAAGTTCAATGCCAAGACCGTCAATGCCGTCCTCGGACACGACGGCGGCGCTCCGTATCAGGTGAGGATCACGCTCGACGGGGTGCCTCTGTCGCCGGACGACGCCGACACCGACGTACGGTTTGACGATATGGGCAACAGCTACGTGGAGGTCGAGGAGGCGAGAATGTACCGGCTCATCCGGATGAAGGAATTCGAGCAACACGAATTGCAAATAAGCTCGAACTCAGACCGCTTCGAGCTGTTCACGTTCACCTTCGGCGCCTATGAGAATCTGGAGGATAATTGAGGGAGTCCGGGGGGAGAGGGGGTACTCCGGAGGGCAAGAACGTGCTGTGGAGAGGCGTCCGCGATTCCGGCATTTTGGTCGGCATCTGGTTGGGAGTCACGGAGACACATCCCACTCCTCGACATCTGAGTTCACGAACCCCTGGAAGAAGGACTTCCTCTTGCCTCTGACAATTTGAGTGGCGGAGCGCCAATCGACTTCCACATCAGGCATCTGGCCATCGCCGAATGACTTACTCACGTTTACTCCCGAGATCCTGTCTTTCCAAGAGGTAGCACTATGGCAGAAGCCCACCTTGCCCGACCATCTGCCGAGTTGAGCGTACGACCACCTGTCTCCGTCGAATAGGATGCCAAGAACGGGGTTTTCGAATCTGGCAGGATTACGCACTTTCCTTGGAGACTCAGGGATAAGAAGCACTTCGTATTCGGTTCCACCTACCGCATCTTCATATCTGTGCAACTCTGGGAATTTCGAGATGTCCGTCCATTTGAGGCCCCCCTTGCATTCGACATATACTTGGGTATCGCCCCTGAGAAGAAAGTCGGGCCTCCACCCTCCCAGTGGATGCTTGGGTCTCTCCCATCTCCATTCGTATCTATTGAAGAGGGCAGCGCAGATGGCCTCGTGCTCGCTGTCAAAATCAATGTTCAGGAAACGTACCGTGCTCATGTTTTTCCTTTCATGGCGTTAGCGGTCTGCTGCCGTCAGCCGGGGAGAGTGTTGGCGTGAGTGCCGAAAGTAGTGGATACCTAGGCCTGCTCGAGGCGTTTGCAGATGTGACGATGTATAGCCTTCGTAACACCAACCCTGTTCTCTTCCACCAGATAGTAGTGATTGAGATATTATATCGTTAAAATGTCGGCATTTGGGTTGCGGTCGGTTTATTCAGCTACGGAAACGGGGTGTTTGGTGCCGAAGGTGAGATTCGAACTCACACGGGATTTAATTCCCAACGGTTTTTGAGACCGCCGCGTCTACCATTCCGCCACTTCGGCAGGCACTTACAGACTCCAATTATCCCAACTAGACACGTCTCGGTCAACGTTCGGCCGGATTGAAGGGTGCCCAATGAGTCGCCGAAGCCGTTCGTGGTGAGCTTGTCGAACCATGAATGGCGCTTCTACCCTTCGACAGGCTCAGGGTGAACGGATTTACTTTCGCACTGCCTTAGGAGGGTTGGGTGTCCTTTCGACGGTCTTCGAGGATAAGGGCGATTGCCTCCCCAAGATCACGCCGGGCCTCTTCCTTGGTCATTCCTTGACCGTTGGCGCCGGGGATTTCAGGACAATATGCTATATACCAGTTGTCGTCTTTCTCAATTATGGCAGTGAATTCATTCCGCATATTTACTTCCCCCAGTCCATTCTAACATTCAGCAGCAGTTCGATGGGAAAATTCTCTCACGCCACCCTGGCCACGTTGAAGGACTCATCGACGAACCATAGCCCCTGGTACTTTTGCAGGACCTCCGATGTCACATCTATGTAGTCGCCCCGGCTCATGGCCGGTGTGAGCCGTTCGTCATCTATCTGAGCGACATAGGTCGCGGCGTTCCAAGCTGCCAGCAGCGTCGAGGTGCTGATGTTGGATTCAAGTTCAGAGATCGGCAGCCGCAAGTCATAGCGGAACTGCGCCCGGGAGTCGGGATAGCTCAGAAACCGGAGTTCCGGATGGCTGTCGCTTAGCTGTGAGCTCAGTTCTCTAAGAAGCTCCTGACGAGGCGTGACAAAGGGGTCCTCGTCAGGCCAGATTCCACGAATTATCTCCATCCCGGGGTCCTTTCCCGTGGACTGAATGACGACCATACACCCCCCGGGGGCGAGGGAGCGCGCCAAAGGAGCGAGTACGTTCCTGACTTTGACCTTTGCTGTCGATCTCGCCCGGAACGGTTGGGCAGCGACTACGAGATCGTATTCGTGGTGCGAGTCGCCTTTCTGAGGGATGACCGGCGCCAACGGCCACTCGTGGTCTTTTCGATATAACACGAGCACCGAGGGAGTCACGTAGAGGGGATTGCCCGTGCGCTCGCTTGGAGTCGTCTTCCACCAGTCCTGAACAATTCGCTCCAAGTCACTAATCTGTTCATCGAATTCATAAGCCGTGCTCCCTTCAAGCGGCGCCTCCAGCCAGTTGAGACGTGCCTGCTTCGAATTCGATCCGGGGCGGAGCCAAGGCGCTTCGGAGTAGAGCATATTGGTCAGCACCAGGACGGTATGAGGATGTTCATAGAACCTGTCGGCCATCTTCTCCAAGCCGATGCGGATGTCCTCTTGGCTAATCTCCTTGCCAACGATGAGAAAGGGGACGGTGGGATACCGGCGGTGGAGGTCTCTCATGAGACGTGTGAGAACGGTCCCATCGCCCATACCTGCGTCAAATACCCGCAAAGCCGGTGGCACGGGTTCGAGACCTCGGATGTCTAGGGCGACGCGCTCGGCGATTACCTGTTTCTCACTGCAGGTGCTGACAAAGAGGAGGTATTTCTCACGGTTGTCGTAAAACCGGAAATGGCGTTCGTAGCTATCGGACATGCTGCATCCTGTTGATCTGCGGCACTAACGGGTGACTCTTCGCAAACTCGCGTTGACAGGATGCATCAATCAGCCAGCTCTTGTCGACATACCACTATGTTGTGTTGACATTCTTGGGAATCCTTATTCCATCCTGGCTCGAATCGTCATTCCCGCGAAAGGAGACCCTTGCGTAGCCTATTGGACGGCGTGAAGTATGAAGTTGCATTGCAAGACTGTCGAACCCACTCCCCCGCCCCTCTGGATACCGGCCCCGTATCGGAGTACGGGGCAAGCTCTTCGCCGGTATGACGGTTACGCCAAAGGTCTTCGAAAGCGGGAATTCGGCTCGGTTGCCGCATGTGCTCTCCGAAGGGAATAAATTCCCGCTTTCGCAGGAATGACGGGATATGTCAATACGATCTAGCCGGATTGTAACTACGACTTGTGAGTTTCTCGCTCCACATAGGGGATAGTCTGTGGGCCTTCGGGAAGGACGCAGACACGCGCGCCGTCATCGCTTTTTCGCAGCACCTCGGCTACCGTGTCTTCGATACTGTCGATGGGTGTCAGGTGCGCCTGCATGACCTGCTCATCCGTCAAATGTCGAGACTTCAAGTAGACACGCGCGCGCATTTGTATCTGTGCTTGCAACTGCACCTGCCACTGGTCGTGGACGTTGTGGTCGTCGGCGAGGATCATGTCCAGGAGCGCCTCAGGGGAGTCTCGCATCGTGAGCAGCTTCTTGTACTGGCCGTGGTCGGGGATTCCGTCGCTGCACTCGGCGGCGCATACGATAGTCCCGCCGTCCTTGACGATCTGGGCCGCCGCCGACATCCCCTTGACAGCCTGGTAGAGGTTCTGGTCGAGGGGATACCCGCTGTTGGTCGTCACGACCACATCGAATGGGCCGTCGACCTCCTGCATCGCCGAGCTCTTGGCCGAACGGCAGGCGGCTTCGTGGACCTTGAAGAGGTCGCCCGCGTAGACGCTGGTGATCTTCCGGTTGCGGTTGATCGTAACGTCCACGCTTAAGTGAACGCCGGTCATCGCGGCTATGTCACGAACGGCGTCATGAATAGGATTCCCGTGGGTGATTCCCCAAACTGCCTTCGGGTGGGCGATGCGTTCCGCGTTGTGAAGCTGCATGATGGTATCGAAGCCCGCAAGGCCGGGAGCGACCATCTTCGGTCCGCCGCTGAATCCGGCGAAGAAGTGCGGCTCGACGAACCCGGTCGTGATCCGCACGTCCGCCTCGAGCCACGTCCTGTTCAGCCAAACGGGAATACCACTCGACGATTCGCCCACGTACTCGA
>CBDFHR010000006.1:0-36874 GCA_965247555.1 Dehalococcoidia bacterium
ACGCAGCCCAGGTCGCGGCGCTCAAACAGGCGCACCAAGAGCGCTGGGGCCAGGCTGAGATAGACGTAGGGCCGTAACGCCGCGACGGCGCAGAATCGACGTTCTCTTACACGACCATCCCACAGTCGACCGAGTTGATGGAGGGCAGGTAGTAGATGAGAAGCTCCCAGGTGTCCCCGTCGTCGCGGCTGTAGAATATCTGCCCCGTCGTCGTCCCGACGTAAACGCCGCACTCGTCCATCGAGTTGGTCGCCATCCCCTCGCGCATCACGTGAAGATTAGGCGTTCCGCTGTGACAGACCGTTGGTCAGTGGCTCCCAGTCCTCCCCTGCGTTGCGGCTGCGATAGACCCGGAACTTCGCGTCGGTGACGTAGCGTAAACCCCCGCCCTCCTCACCGTGCAGCGCCTTGTCCTCCGGCACGACGAATATAGTGTCGGGGTCCGTCGAGTGGGTTCCCACAACAAAGCCGAATCGGGAGGGCAACCCCTCGCTCAGGTCGAGCCACTGCCGGCCTGCGTCGTCGCTGCGGAAAAAGCCGCAGTGGCTCTGCTGGTACAACCGCTCCGGCATCGAAGGGTGCTCGAGCATCTTGTGCGGACACTGCCCAAACTCAGGAAAGGGATCGGGCAAGAAATCGGCCCGCACTCCTGCGTTCATCGTCGACCACTTCTTCCCGCCATCCTGCGTGCCGAACACTCCGACTGAAGATATCCCCACCCACATCCGGCCGACATTTGTCGGATCGAGCGCCATGCTGTGGAGACACAAACCGCCGAAGCCGGGCTCCCACAATTCATGCGTCGGGTGGGCGGTCAGGGACTCGACCTCGCTCCACGTGTCACCGCCGTCCGCGCTTTCGAAGAGGGCCGCAGGGGAGACCCCGGCATAGATGACTCCCGGTTCAATGGGCCTGCCGGGCTCAATGTGCCATATCTTGTCGACGGAATCGTTGCGTCCCTCGGCAAACCTTGGATTTCTCCCCGCCTTACGGCAGTCCGACCCGGCATGGTGCGGACCCGACATCGCCCAGTTACGGCGCGCTTGGTCGGAGGTGACTAGGAACGCGCCCTTCCGTGTTCCCACCATCAGGATAATGTCACCACTGTTCGCCTCGATTCCCTGGGACACTCCGCTCTCCTTCTCAATTCAACTGAGGTTTCCGTATTACATCACGCCGAAATGTCCGTGTGTAAGGCTACCGGAGGGCGGCTGAAGCTATGTCTTCGCACTTCGCCGATGTGAGAGGATACACTACGCTCGATTGTAGTAGGATATCCCGCACGAATCGGCTGATGAGAGAACGACCACAGTGAATACTCCCGTTATCGACTTCCACACCCACGTCGGAAGGTGGGGACTCAACCACATGGACGCCACACCGGAACGCTTCCTCCGCCTCATGGACGCGGCAGGGATCGACAAGGCGTGCGTCAACTGCATCTTCTACGGCGAAGCGCGGCGCAGCAACGACACCGTGGCTCGGTACGCCCGCGAGCGCCCCGACCGCTTCGTTCCCGTCGCGTACGTCACCCCGCGGTATCCCGACGAGGCAATCCCGGAGCTTGAGCGGTCATTCGACGAGATCGGCGCGAAGTTTCTCAAGGTCTATCCTACGTACTTGAAGAAACCCATCGACGACCCGTCGTACATGCCCATATTCGAATGGGGAAACGATCGAGGGATCGTCTTAATGAGTCACTCCTCCCGCGTGTCGGCGGACGACTTCCTAACCATGCCGCACTCGTTCGTACCTCTGGCAAAGCGGTTCCCAAACATCACGTGGGTGCTCGCCCACTCCGGCAACAACATGAGAGGGCAGGAGGAGGCCGTCGAGGCGGCGCAGGAGTGCCCCAACATATATCTTGAGACGTGCAGCTCTTATAGCGAGCACGGCGCCATGGAGTTCCTCGTGAAAGGCGCGGGCGAAGACCGTGTCCTCTACGGCTCCGACATGCCTCTAATCGAGCCGCGCCACCAGATCGCCAAGATCACCACCGCCGACCTCTCGGACGAGGCCAAACGCAAGATACTCGGCCTCAACGCGATCCGTATTCTGGGTCTCGACCAATGACCGAGACACCCGTCATCGACTTCCACGCGCATTCTGGGAAGTGGACTTCCTACGGCATACTAGGGGGAACCCCAGACCATTTCGTTCGGGTGATGGACGCTGCGGGCGTCGACAAGGTGAGCGTCAACTGCATCTTCTACGGCGAGGCCCGACGAGGCAACGACGTGACCGCGGGATACGTTCGGGCCTATCCCGACCGGTTCATCGGCGTCGGATTCGTAACCCCGAGATACCCCTCCGAGGCGATCCCGGAGCTCGAACGTTGCTTCGACGAGCTTAAATTCCGGTTCCTGAAGGTCTATCCGGTCTACTACGACAAACCCTTGGACGACCCGTCCTATGCTCCCATCTACGAGTGGTGCGACGAGCGGGGAATCATCATCATGAGCCACTCGCAGTACGAGCACAAGACTAGGCCCTTCCGGTTTGCCCGACTCGCCGAGCGGTACCGGAACATCACGTGGGTGCTGGCCCACTCCGGGAACAACATGGACGGGCAGATCGAGTCGGTCGAGGCCGCCCAGAGCGCGCCGAACATCTACCTGGAGACGTGCACCTCCATGGCGGAGCACGGGACAATCGAGTTCCTGGTCGAGGGCGCGGGGGAGGACAGGGTACTCTACGGTTCCGACCTGCCTATTCTCGACGCTCGACACCAGCTTGCGAGAATAGTCACCGCTGACATTTCGGACGAGGCCAAGCGCAAGATATTGGGCCTGAACGCCATTAAGCTGCTCGGGCTGGACGTGCCCGGTTGCTAGCTCTCAACTGCTAACGATCCCATCCACTAGAACACCAACGAAACACTGAGGAGAAGAGATGGTCAGATCGCTGGAGTCGCTGCACGAAGAGTATACCGCCAAGAACCCGAAGTCCCGCGCCCAGTGGGAGCGCGGAAGGGCCACGATGCCCGCAGGCGTGATCAAGGGTGCCTACACGCGCTCTCCCTTCCCGTTTTACATTGCCAACTCCGAGGGTTGTACCCTCACCGACATCGACGGCAACGTCGTCGTCGACTTCGGTTCGCACCACTCGGCCATGATTCTAGGCCACTCTCACCCGGAGGTGGTGGCGGCGGTGAAGGGAGAATTAGAGCGCGGCTTCGGTCTCGGCAACCCGACCGACCTTGAGGCCGAGATCTCAGAGGAACTCGTTTGTCGTTTCCCCTCAATCGAAAAGGTGCGTTTCACCAACTCCGGCACCGAATCATCGCTTCACGCCGCCCGGCTGATCCGCGCCAAGACGGGCAAGCCGAAGGTCGCCAAGTTCGAGGGCGCGTACCACGGCAGCCATGACGGCTTGGAACACAGCATAAGCCCGCCAATCGACGACGCTGGCCCCGCGGACTCCCCCGCGACCGTGCCCGCCAATCCCGGCGTCGCTCCCACCTCCGAAGATCTTGTTGTCATGCTGCCCTACAACGACCCCGAGTCGGTTGAGCTTATCTTGCGCGAGCACAAGGACGAGGTGGCGGGTGTTTTCTACGACGGCAAGCCGGGCATGCTGGACGTCCCCGACGAGTTCACCCACTTCGTTCGGGACATCACCGACGAGCTTGGACTCTACATGGTCATGGACGAGGTCGTGAGCTACCGTGTCGGACGTGCCGGGTACCAAGGCTTGGCCGGCGTCGAACCCGACCTCACCATCTTCGGCAAGATCGTCGGAGGCGGGATGCCGGTCGGCGCTTTCGGTGGCAGCGCGGAGCTGATGGACCTCATGGACAACTCCGACGGAGCGCCCGTCCTCGCGCCCAGCGGAACGTTCTCGGGCAACAACTTCACCCTCGCGGCCGGGCTCGCCACCATACGCGCTCTGACCGACGAGGTCTACGAGCACCTCGACTCCCTCGGCAGCCGCCTCGGCATGAAACTCGGCCCCGTCTTCGACGACGCGGGCATTCCCAACCAGGTCCACGCGGTCGGCTCAGTCGTCAACGTCTACCTCACTGACAAACCCGCCCGCGACTATCGGAGCTTCAGAACCCACGACGCCGCGCTGTTCGAGCGCATCAGCCTCGCCGTTCACCTCAAAGGCTACTCGCTCGGACACCCCCCCATGGCAATGATGCTCTCGTCACCCATGACCGACGAGCACATCGACGGTCTGGCACAAGCGGTCGAAGAGGCGCTCGCCGAGGTGGACTAAACCTCTAAAGGTCGACGCTTTGGGTGGCCGATTGACGAGCGGGTACGTTTCGTAGTGAAATAGGGGAAGCGCGACTTGCGGAGTTGCCGAACATGGCGATGAAAATACTGAGAATGCCCCGACTGCCGAGACCGGGCAGGCCCCGCGTCAAAACGTGGCCGCGACGGTTCGTTCGATGGTCGTGGCGCGTCTTGGAGATCGAGGGCGTGGTTCTGGTCGCCATGCTGGTGATCGGACTGGTCGCCGGCGGCATCCTGTACCAGTTCACCGACTTCTTTGGCAACAAGCCGCCGTACGAGTTCCAGAACATCGAGGAATTCGAATAGCGAGGAGCAACCCCGCACGGTACGTTGTTGAAAAGTCTAAAATTCAGGGGACTTCGGTATTGTCCCACGCGAGATAGGACGGTAAAGTATAGCCGTTGACACATATTGACCCGCGGGCACGCATGGATGCCCCTTGCCGATGCGAAGAAAGTGACAGATTCATGCGAGGTGCCAGATGTTTGAATACAAGCCGCTAGAAAAGTCCGCCAAGAAGGAGAAAGACTACTCTGGTCAGAGCGCGTTACGGATGAAGCTCCGGCGGTTCGACCTCCTCCTCGTGCCGATTGAAAGTACGTACGATGTGGTTGAGCGGGTCCCCGTGATCGGCCGGTTCGTTTCATTCAGCAGGACGGTCGTCACCCTAGTCGTTGCTGGCGTGTTGATCGCTCTTGTCCTGATCCTCCTCGTTGCTGTAGCCGCGCTCATTGCGGTGCAGCTCCAACAATGGGCCCCCAACACCTACTAATGCCAGAATAGAGGTCGACGAACACCGGAGGGGCTTCAGGGGCGGAGCGCGCCGCTGGCACGCATCAGGACGGAAGTGAGGTCGTTCGTGGCCTTACACGGTCATCGAACACGCGCAGCCGGCCCCTCCACCACCACAGCACCCGCCTCCGCCGCCGGCCACCGGAGTCGTCTGTCCGCTCGCGTCGGTAGAGAATGACATGAAGACCGATAGCTGCCGCCGTGACTCCGATCCGCAGTCCGGGCAGGGCGTGGGATCGTCCATCTGACTGAACGACCGCAGCTTCTCGAACCTGTTCAGGCACGTCCCGCACGTGTACTCGTACAACGGCATGGTTGGCTAACTCCTCGCGTGTCGATAGTCTCCATTCTAGGTACGGGCGGCAACCGAGTCAAGGCGAACGATGCGCCCCACGCCCGGTGTCTGTATAATTTAGAGCACGTCAGACCGTTCGAGAGGTGACCGATGACTACCTCCATTCACGAAAGCCTGCCCGACACCGACGGCCGATTCGGCCCCTACGGCGGCAAGTTCGTCCCGGAAACCCTGATGCAGGCGTTGGCCGAATTGGAGCAGGCGTACCAGGCCGCCAAGCAAGACCCGTCGTTCCTCGACGAGCTGCAGCGTCTGTCCCAGCTGTACGCCGGAAGGCCCACCCCGCTATACCACGCCCAAAACCTCTCCAATGAGTTGGGTGGCGCGCAGATCTACTTCAAGCGCGAGGACTTGGCCCACACCGGCGCGCACAAGATCAACAATGCTCTCGGACAGGGCCTGCTGACCGCCCGAATGGGCAAGAAGCGCATCATTGCCGAGACCGGCGCCGGACAGCATGGAGTCGCGACGGCCACCGTATGCGCCATGTTCAACCAGGAGTGCATCGTCTACATGGGCGAGGAGGACATCAGACGCCAATCTCCCAACGTCTTCCGCATGAGACTCCTCGGCGCGGAGGTCCGTCCGGTAACCTCCGGCAGCAAGACGCTCAAGGACGCCATCAACGAGTGCATCCGCGACTGGGTCACCAACGTGGAGACGACCCATTACCTTATCGGCAGCGTCGTGGGTCCGCACCCGTACCCGGAGATGGTCCGCGACTTCCAGGCGGCCATCGGACGGGAAGCACGGCAGCAGATGATAGAGGGTGCCGGAAGACTGCCCGACTACGCCATCGCCTGCGTGGGCGGCGGCAGCAATGCCATCGGCCTCTTCTACGACTTCGTGGGCGACGAGTCGGTGCAGCTGATAGGCGTCGAGGCGGGCGGTGACGGCGTCGAGACCGGACGCCACGCCTCAACCCTGGTTGCAGGCGAGGTTGGCGTCCTCCACGGCAGCAAGTCCTACCTGCTCCAGGACGATCACGGACAGGTCATCGAGACGCACAGCATCTCGGCGGGCCTCGACTACCCGGGAGTAGGCCCCGAGCACAGCTACCTCAAGGACATCAAGCGAGCGCAGTACGCCAGCGTCACCGACTCGGAGGCGCTTGAAGGCTTCCAGCTCCTATGCCGAACTGAGGGTATCATCCCCGCCCTCGAACCCTCGCACGCCATCGCCCACGTCGCCAAGCTCGCGCCAACGCTCCCCAACGACGCGATCATCCTCGTCGGCCTCAGCGGACGCGGCGACAAGGACATCAACACCGTCGCCGACGCCCTAGGGGTCTCGGTATAAGCGAGTCTCGCTACATTACCTGTGCTAGGATATTGAGGATTAGGCCCTGAAACGCACGCCAGCCGTGAGGAGAACATCCACATGGTAACCGAAGTTCGCAGACACAGCTTCACCGTTGACGAGTTCGCAAAGATGGGCGAGGCCGGAATCTTCACGGAAGACGACCGGGTAGAACTCATCGACGGGGAGATACGGGAAATGGTGCCTATTGGCTCTCGTCATTCTGGGATCGTGAACCGCCTAAACGTGACCCTCGTCGAACTGCTGAGGCGTTCTGCAGTCGTTCACGTGCAAAACCCTGTGCGACTGGACTCGTACAACGAGCCTCAGCCTGATATCTCCATTCTCAGGGCTCGTGACGACTACTACACGACCGCGCACCCCGAACCGGGTGACACGTTGCTGGTCATTGAGGTCGCCGACTCCTCCCTCGCCTACGATCTCCACGAGAAAGCGCCGCGCTACGCCAAGTCGATGATCCCCGAAATGTGGCTCGTCGACTTGGAGGCCGAGGTCGTCAGAGTATTCACACGGCCGGGGCCTTCGGGATACGCGAATGAGCGCGAGATGCCCCGGGGCTCAACGATTGCTTCAGTAAGCGTCGAGGGCCTACGCGTCGAGGTCAACGAGATCTTCGGCTAGCCTTACGCCGGAGTGAGCAACCCGCGCCTCTAGTGCGACCCCACCGGCCGGATATTCGTATCCGCCGAACCCTGCTCCGCCATCCTCGCCCTTGCGCTTGCCGCCCGTTCCGCGAGGTCCTCACGCAACGGCGCGAAAATATCGATGATCTTGCAGTCCTGCTCCCGAACGTAGCCGCCGTGCGGAACGTTGGACGGCATCACGATGACGTCGCCCGAGTTCACCCGGTATATCTTCCCGTCGATCACCTGATCGATATACCCTTCGACCACCACCATGATCTGCTCGGCCACGTGTTGATGCACGGGAAAGTACGTCCCAGCCGGAATCGTCAGGAAGCTCACCACCGCCTCCTTCCCGGCTACGAGGTGGCTCCACGCCCCCGGCGCTAGCTCCTCCTGCGGAATGTCCTCATAGTGAACGATATACTGATCGTAGTCCTCGTCGCTCGCTCGGGTCGTATGCTCTTCTTCGGCCATTTCGTCTCTCTCCTGAGTTGCTATCTGGACACAACGGTACCACCGGCTATGGTATCGGGCAACCGTCGGCGCGACTCCATGACGAGGCTGTGCCGAGTAGCGAAGCCGGACAAAATCCCGCTTGCGATACGTCCCCCACAATACTATAGTTAGCGCCGTTGGGCGTACGCACGTCGAGACGCCCAAACAGCACACAATCACAAAAAAGGAGCGCGGCGTCATGGCCGACAGAGAGCAGGTCCGTCAACAGATGAGTGAGGACGGCGTCGAGTACATTCTCGCGCAGTTCGTGGATATCAACGGCTCGCCGAAGGTGAAGATGGTGCCGGTCGCCCACTTCGACGACATCATCGACGAGGGCGCCGGTTTCGCGGGCGCCGCCGTCTGGGGCATGGGCCAGGGCCCCCACTCCCACGACATGCTCGGGCGCATCGACCTTGATTCGTACAGCATCTGCCCCTGGACCGAGGGCGTTGCCCGGTTCGCCTCCGATCTCCACGTCGACGACGAGCCGCACCCATACGACCCCCGCGTCAACCTCAAGCGCGTCCTCGACGACGCCCGCGAACAAGGCTACGTCTTCTACACCGGAATCGAGCCCGAGCACTTCCTCGTGACGCGCAACCCCGACGGCACGATTAGCATATTCGACCCCAACAACATCGACACGCTCGACAAGCCCTGCTACGACTTCAAGGGCATCGCCAACGTACAGAGCTACCTCCGCGATATGATGGACGGAATGGCGAGGCTCGGGTGGGACCCGTACCAGTCCGACCACGAGGACGCCAACGGCCAGTACGAGCTCAACTTCGTCTACAGCGACGCGCTGACGACTGCCGACCGATACACCTTCTTTAAGATGATGTCCAGCCAATTCGCCATGCGGTACGGCGCCATCGCGACGCACATGGCCAAGCCGTTCTCCGACCGCACGGGCAGCGGCGGCCACGTCCACTACCACGTCGCCGACGCCGCGACCGGCGAGAACATCTTCCTCGACGAGGGCGACGACCAGGGACTCGGACTCTCGGAGACGGCGTACCACTTCATCGGAGGCATCCTTGCGCACGCACCCGCCCTCTGCGCCGTTACCTCGCCCACCGTCAACTGCTACAAACGACTCCAGGTGGGCGCAGGCCTCTACAGCGCGCGGTCGGGATTCACGTGGACGCCCGCTTTCGTCACCTACGGCGACAACAACCGCACCCAGATGATCCGCACCGCCGGACCCGGACACCTCGAAGACCGCACCGTCTCAGCCGCGAACAACCCCTACCTCGCCTTCGCCGCCTACTTGACCGCGGGTCTCGACGGCGTGCGAAATCGGCTCGATCCCGGCAAGGCCAACCTTGGAAACAACATGTATGAGTTGGGACTGGAAGAGATCCAGCGACGCGGCATCCGACTGCTGCCCCAGTCGCTCTCCGAGGCCCTCGAAGAGCTGAAGAAAGACCCCGTCATCCAGGGCGCGCTCGGTGTCATTGCCGATGAGTTCATCGGGCTCAAAGAGGCCGAATACCGCGAGTACCACAGCCAGGTCACCCAATGGGAAGTCGACCGCTACCTGACGATGTTCTAAAGGTGCTTCCCCGGTCGTCTTGGGGTACCTCTAACCCACGAACGCATTCTTGCTTTCTCGGTCCACAGTAAGTGACCGACGCAACCGCTCCGGGTGGAAGGCTGACCTTCCCCTAAGGCTGATCCACTGACGGGATTGCGCTCACCAGTTTCTCCGTCTGCCCTACGGTCGCAATCCACGAGCTAGATTTCCCGCCGTCGTCCAGGTGAATAGCGAGTTGCGCAGCCCCAACTTGCACTCAATGAGAGCCGTAACCTCCATGGGCGTGCATGTACTCGCGGACTGGTTCGGGCTTGTCGGCAGGCGGGCCTGAGCGTGCTGCAGCTGGACCGATTACAACCCGTCATCCTTTTACCCTTCGACGACTCAATAGCCGAGCGCGTCTTGTTGTCGTTTCACTCCCCCGCTGTACAGGCCCTCCTCACAACATCTCTACGCTGGATTTACGATCGATCATTTATATCAAGCCAAGAGCGCTCAAAAGATAGCGCACATGTGTCATGCGCGGGATTCACACAGTTAGTAGCTTCTATTGTGACGAATAGTTTATCTCTGACCGTCTCGAATCCTTGAACACTCGGATGCAGCAATATAGCCGTTTCAAAGCTCATGACCACGAAGAGATTCCTCGACCTCAACTTTCTGAGCCAAGCCCCTTACGGAGTCTATGCAGTTGACATGAATCGAATCATCACATTCTGGAACCGCAGCGCCGAGCGGATTCTCGGATACCGGGCTAGCGAGGCGATTGGGCGGCGATGCTGCCGGGTCTTGCATGGACTGTCAGAGAACGGAACCACCCCGATTTGTGTGGATGGTTCCCGGCGGCCCACCTCACCAGAGGGAACCGGTTCCCTCCGGTAGTCCACGTCAGGGCACGATGCGCGTCTGGACGTCGCAAGCCGATCACAATCACCCCTCTGGTCGTTTCACAGCCTCATTTCGACCGGACGTTGCTGGTGAATCTGTTCCATGAGCGGACCGAGGACGCGCAGGGCGAGACGACTGCGGGCTACGTCCATGAATCCATGGATACAGGAACCCCGTCGGCCCATCCATGGGACCCGGCGCACCGCGAAGTAACTCCACTGACTGCGCGTGAACTAGAGGTGCTGTCCCTGATAGGTCTGGGGCAGAGTGCCCGCGAGATCGCAGGTGAACTGACCATCAGCACCAACACTGCCCGCAACCACGTCAGAAACGTCTGCGGGAAACTGCAGGCAAGGTCCAAACTGGAAGCGGTCGTTATCGCTCAGAGACGAGGCTTGCTCTAGGAGAATCGGTCGCCCGGGTCCCTGACGGCGACACCCAATGGAATCAAACCGATCAAGCGCGGAACTGGGCGTATTCCTTGGCCCCAACCCATGGAATGTCCTTGTAATCATTAGGTAGTGCAGTCGGAGGTACAGCTTCGTGAATAGACAAAACATCAAAATGCTCGCATTTCTGAGTGTGGTTATAATAATAGGCGCCATTTCGATCATATTCCCTAAGCTGGACGTGGCAATCGCACAGTCTGACGATCTTCTTTACGACGATTGGGAGGACTGCATAGCTACCCAAACTGAAGAATTCTGTAGGCGCTCGGGGTTCAGACCCCCTGGGAGACAGTGGAACCTACGCCTACCAACACGCCAACGCCTACATCGACGCCGACCCACACAGCGACGCCCACATCTGTCCCGCCAACAGCGACGCACACGCCTGTCCCCAATGACGAGCTGTACGACGATTGGGACGATTGCAGGGCAACTGAGACCGAGCAGTTCTGCCGGAGCTTGGGCTTCATACCGCCTTGGGAAGAGCCGGCGCCGACGGCAACGCACACCCCTGTCCCGCCGACGGCAACGACCGGCCCCCCGCCTGCTGCTTCGACTCCAAAGATCAAGGGGACAACATCGTCTACAGTCACGCTGGAGATTCGCCTGATTACGGGTATTCGACGGTATCAGGTTCGTTGGCAACGAGATGGAGGTAGTCGGACTAACGTTTCCGCAAGGTCCGCATCCTCTGCTGGAGCTTTTACAGCCGCTAGACGTTCTGCGACCGCCGCTAGCAGTTCCTTGACCGCCGCTAGCAGTTCTACTACCATCAGCTTGTCACAGTCGGGGAACTACAGCGTCCAGGTAAGGTACGAGGGAGACGGAAGTCGTTACAAGGCTACGTACGGCGCTTGGTCGCCTAAGATAGACTTTGGATTTGCGTTTGGATGCAGGTACGAAACTCACGGCGATTATCCTCACGAGTCTAGTACAGGTAGCGCTGTATCAGCGCACGGATGGTGGAAGACTAGCACCAAAAAGGAGTGTCCAAAGAAGGCCAACGTCCAAGTTTGGTTAGAGGTTTATATCTGTGGCTACGACCAAGCGAACCACAGGAGATACTGCTATTGGAGAGAGATTGCCCGCAACAACAATGACGTTTATCCAGGTGGAGGCAGTAACAGAATAACCGTAGCGAGGAAGGATTGCGTTCACAAGAGGGAGAAAATCACCTTTAGATCCTTCATCGATGTTGACCTTATAGGAGTGTGGGACGGTTGGGGACAACTCGAAAGGCAGGCTAACGTCGATTGTATGCCTGTTCTCCCATAAATCTATGAAAACTTGGTTTGTCGTTCTACTCGTAGCAGTCATTTGCTCCTCATGCGGTGATACTAGCCCGATCAGACCTACACCCGAATTGTACTTCCACGGCGACCTTACATGTCTACCTTGGCTCGATGAAGGTCCAACAGCCGTAGAGGAAAACTTAGTTGACATTCTCACAGGATTCGGTGTCGAAGGAATTGATAACCTAGAAATCGTGGGGTTGTTCGGAGGTCTCAAGTGGGTCTGGAACCGAGAGGTAGTAGACGCTTACTACGTTTTCAACTACGTCGTAGAGAACGACGATGGAGAGGATGAACTAGGAACAGTCGGGATCACAATTGACTTGTCAGACTGTGACTTCACTCTCATGGCTTCAAGGAGTACCAAATGATCGAAGAGAGACCGTCCAGAGACCTTTCCTACACGCCACCGCCTAAGCCGATCTGTCCGTACTGTGAGAAGGAAGTCGACTTGGAGATGCGCCGTGAAGCGTCAATCGAATCCTACTACAGCATGGCACAGTCGGAGCCAGTTGTTGTAGTGATATGTCCTCACTGTCACAAGATTCTCGGCATCGTCGGTCATGACTGCGATTAGGTCAATTACGCCATGAGAATTGAACAACGAGCGCATCAGGTATGGCAAGTCCTCATCGGATGCAACGTCTGCTGCTCGAACATTCTACGACTCAAACCGTAGGAGTAATAGATGTCAGATTCAGAGATCATCATCGAGATGCCCAACATCTGCTTTCGCTGGAGAAAACCAGCTGACCCCTCAGTTGGCTCTATCACAGCAAGTGTCAAGGCAAAGAGTAGACGCACTGAATTCGAAGGTGACGTAACTATTACCTTCGAATTCACGGAAACTGGCGTACGCGCACGCTACGTCTTAACAAGCGTCTACGATACGGTAGTAGAACTTGAGGATGTAGTTGAACTAGGTGCGTCCGGCAGCAATGCTAGACTTGCGCTCACGAGCATTATCACCAGCGTCCGTGAACACTACGTCACCATGCTGGCTATCCAAGATGCAATATCAGAACAGCGTGCACAGGCTACAAATCAGCTTTGGGCAGAATTAGTCGAATTATCTATTGACTAGAGGAGTTCATATGCTAGCACCCTCTTGGCACTCGGTTGATAGTGCGGTCTACCATTACCTCATCGGACGCCACATGGTCGGCTGGCACGACTGGTGGAGGTAACCCATGCGCAACCCTCCCCAACGTCTCGGCAAGAAAGGAAGCCCTCGTTGCCACACAGCCCTACAGCTACCGGATCGACGCACCTACAGTAGTAGAGGCCAAGTGACGCCTTCCATTCCACGTTGTTGAGGCACGGTATGTTCCCAGAGACCCCCCTAATCCCTACCGCATCAGCTACAAGGCGCTTGCCGAGATCGAACAGGCATGCGCGGAATACAAGCAGGTGGTGGAAACATCCGGCATGGCGCTCACTTCACGCAAAACGTACGCCATCCACGCGGACCAGTTCGTAAGGTGGCTCAAGCGGGAGTTTCAGCCGGGTGTCCATGTTGGCAACAGGCGGCCTAAACGTGGTTGATGCCGCTGCATACGTTCGGCTCGTCGTGACGGCAACGAACAGCCCCCCGCCTGCTGCTTCGACTCCAAAGATCAAGGGGACAACATCGTCTACAGCCACGCTGGAGATTGGCCTGATTTCGGGTATTCGACGATATCAGGTTCGTTGGCAACGAGATGGAGGTAGTTGGACTAACGTTTCCGCAAGGTCCGCATCCTCTGCTGGAGCTTTTGCAGCCGCTAGACGTTCTGCGACCGCCGCTAGCAGTTCTACTACCATCAGCTTGTCACAGTCGGGAAACTACAAAGTCCAAGTAAGGTACGAGGGAGACGGAAGTCGTTACCGTGTCTCCCGCGATGCGTTGGCAGACGTGGGAAGCCATGAAGAGATGTGCTAACCATCACGGAGGCGATGACTGAGGCAGCTCGTGAGGGAGTGGTCGTAGAGTTCACCGATGAGTTCCCCTTGGACACCAGTCTTGAACAGGTAGAAGAATTCATCGAAGGGCATAACGCGCTGAAGGATGCGGAGCGGTAACCAAACGTCACCGTCTCTCTCAGTCCGAGAGAGCGAGAGTACGATGTCACTCGTACCAACTTGACCGTGAATTGGTCCGATCCCAGCACTTGCGAGAGCAGGTACTTCGTAGCGATGATCGACAGTGAATCAAACCTGACGGGGAATCTGGGCTACCATCCTGCGCCGGCGACAACCTCGCTCAGCGCAGATCCAAGCCTGTATTGGGATGATATTCCCAACCTCGACTGGTTTGTCCGTGTGAGATGCCACCCTTCCGACAACTCGGGCTTGACGATAGTGGGGCAAGCCTCACTACAGTCGGGCTTGCCCGGCACCCCGTAGAACAATCGAATCAGGCACATGCGCTTGTCAAAACGTTCTCGTCACCTCGCGCAGACATCGCCGCGCCGCGCGGCATTTTGATTGACCTTCCTACGTGCTGGGTATAGTATGGTACCCGTAGGCAGCGTACTTGGAGGTCATAATATGCCGTTCTCCGTTGGGCCGCCCGAACTCATCATCGTACTGGTCATCGTGCTGATCATCTTCGGCGTCGGTAAGCTGCCGGAGATCGGCGGGGCCATGGGCAAGGCCATCCGGGAGTTCCGGAGTTCCCAGAGCGGCCAGGACGAGGCTGCCGCCACGTCCGACGTGGACTCCGGCGTCAAGAAGGGGTAACTCCCGTACCCTAGCTGGTTAGCGCCTGAAGGTCGCTGTTCTTCCTCGTAGCGGACGCTGTGCCACGACTCAACTATTTCCCTCGACTGTCGACGTTGGTCTGTCACTCCGTCAGTCTAGCAGCACCAGTCCCCACACGACCGGCACGGCGATCAGCGAGACGAACACCGCCGCCGATCCAAGGTCCTTCGCCCTGCGGGACAGGTCGTGAGCCTCCTCACCCACTCGGTCGACCGCCGCCTCGATGGCCGAGTTCACCAGCTCCACGATGAGGACGAGCAGCAGGACGCCGACCATCAACGCCCGCTCCACCCCGTCCTCCCCCAGCCAGATGGCCACAGGCGTCAGAACCGCGCCAAGAATCAGCTCTTGCCTGAACGCGACCTCGCCCGCGACGGCGCTGCGAAGCCCTGCAAACGAGTACCTCGCGGCACGAACAATCCTGCCAATGTCCAGCGTGCGGCCCGCCATAGACAACGCCTCCAGTCTTCAGCATACCCGAAAGGGCCTGACTCATCGGGCTACCCGCTCACCCGCCTATCCAGGCGATGATGCAGCAGGATTCCCCAGATTTCAGAGGCGTTGCCTCCAAACAACCTTGCGATTCTGGCAACGCATTCCACAATCGCAAGGTTGATGATGGGTCATTCACAGCATGACTGCGAAATTTACTCGTGGAGTAACCTGGAGTCGGGTAGCCACTCACGGCTAACACAGGGATTTCATGGAGCGGGAGACGGGACTCGAACCCGCGACAGCCTGCTTGGAAGGCAGGAACTCTACCAGACTGAGTTACTCCCGCTTGTCCTTCAAATATACCAATCCACGCCCTTCGAGTCTACGGTTCCGCTCCCCTTTCCGCGCCGGGGTGCGGCCCTAAAGCTCGAATGCGACCGTCGCGATGCCGGCAATGTGACGGCTGATAGGGAGGCTGGAGGTCGCGGCGGGGGACGGGGCGTTGAGGACGTGAACGGCCCTGTCGCCCTGGACGATTCGGAAGTCCTGCAGCAGGCCGCCGTTGTCGTCGATCGCCTGCGCGCGCACACCGGCGCTCGGTCGCCACACGTCCTCCGGCTGGACCTCCGGCACGAGCTTCTGCAGCGAGCTGACGAACGACGATTTGAACATTGAGCGGTACTGCTCCTTCATGCCCGACATCCAGTGGGTCATCGACATGCGCCAAAAGCCGGGATGCGTGGCGATGTCGAGGGCCTCGCCCACACGGAACGAAGTCTTCTCGTAGCCCTCGCGCGCAAGGGACAGCACGGCGTTCGGCCCGGCCTCGACGCTGCCGTCGACCCGCTTCGTAAAGTGCACGCCGAGGAAGGGCAGCTTCGGGTCCGGCACGGGGTAGATCAGCCCGTTCACGAGGTGTTCCTTGTCCGGCCTAAGCGAAAAATACTCGCCTCGGAAGGGGACGATACGCAGGCCAACGCGCTCGCCCATATCGCGGGCGATCATGTCGGCCTGAAGCCCCGCGCAGTTGACGACGCCCAACGCCGCGATGCTGCCCTGGTCGGTGTCGATGTTCACTGTGTTGCCGCGCCTCGCGACGTGCTCCACGCGGGTGTTCAGTCTGAGGTCTCCACCCAACTCCCCAAAGTCGGTTGTGTAGGCTCGGCACACGCGACGGTAGTCGACGATGCCCGTCTCCGGCGACCAGATGGCCTCGACCCCAGCGGCGTGCGGCTCGATCTCCCGAAGACGCTCGCGGCCAATGAGTTCGAGCCGCTCCACACCGTTGGCCTTGCCGCGTGCGAACAGGTCATGTAGACGCGGCACCTCCGACTCATCCGTGGCTACGACCACCTTGCCGCACATCTCGTAGCCGATGCCTCGCTCGTCGCAGTATTTGCGGAGCTCCAGGTTGCCCGTGTAGCAGAAGCCCGCCTTCTGGGACCCCGGCGCGTAGTAGATCCCCGCGTGGATGACGCCGCTGTTGTGCCCCGTCTGGTGCTGGGCGATCTCGCCCTCTTTCTCCAGCACGACGAACCTACGGTCGGGATGCCTCCGCGCAAGCGTCATAGCCGTCGCGAGGCCGATGATGCCTCCGCCGATCACCGCCACGTCGTACTTGATCGTTCTCAAAACCGTCCTCTGCCCGCCTCTGCCAAATCCGGCGCGGGTGTATGATGACACTATGATAACTCACTGCCGCGTCGACGTTGAACGTGACGCCGACACACTCTTCGAGCTCCACAGCCAAGCGAACTACGCTGTCGCGAGCCCGTGGCTCAGATCGGCCACCACATACGAGCAGTTCCGCGATCACTGGCTGACGACGCCCCAGCCGGAAGAGTTCCTCGCGTCCCTGACCAAATCACTGAAAGATCCCCGCACCGTTGCCGAGATTTGGGAAGTCGATGGCGGACCGGCCGGGTTCGTGTGGGTCAGGTTCACCGACGTGACCGGGTACGACTTTACCCGCGCGGACGTGGACGATCTTGCCGTCGCGCCGGAGTTCCGCAGGATGGGCATTGGGTCGCAGATGATGGCGTTCGCGGAGGAGGCCGCCCGCACGAACGGCGCCAACGCGCTCTATATCGAAACCGGATGGGAGAATGACCCTGCCCGGTCCCTCTACGTCAGGCGCGGCTTCCGGGAGCGGTACTTGGGCTACGAGATGCTCTTCCGCCGGCCGGACTCGCTCCGTATCGAGCACCCCGACCCTTAGGGGTTTCCAATTGGTCGCCAAAACCGTTCGCGGTGCGCTTGTCAAACCATAATCGGCGCATCGGCTCTTCGACAGGCCCAGAGCCTGCCCCGTACCCGATACGGGTGGACGGATTCCTTTTGGCACTCTCTGAGACAGTGAAACAACTTGAGACGGTGAGACAGTTTGGGACACCTCCCGACCGCCCCTTTTTCCTCTTGTTCTCAATTTGTCTCGCTCCTTTTCGCCCGTCCCTGAGGGGACGGTTGAACCTGTTCCGGCCACGCGCTCACGTCGTACGATGCGGTCGTGAGACGGTTTGAGACTTTTCCCGCAAGATCGATGTTTTGTGCTTGCGTTCTCAATTTGTCTCGCATGATTTTACGGGTCCGGGCTCGCCGGACCGAAACCGTTCCAGCGACGCCCATATTATAGTTCATATGTTCTCATACGTCGAAAGTGCCGAGATGGTCCGACAATGCTTTTCACTTGGCGCCGGTGCCCTAACTGTAGGATTGCCACTTAATTCAGAACGCCCTTCGAAAAGCTCACGCTCAAGGGAGTCTCTTGGACACTCTCTTAGCTCGACATTGAACATTCACGCCGCGTAGGTGAGCGATTCCATGAATCTGTTGAGCATGGGCTTGAGGATTTCTCGCATGTCGGGTTTCTGCGACGACATGCAGAAAGTCCCAGAAGCAAACCACAGGTGACGGTCCTGTTGCGCGTGGCCAGGACTGCGCCGACGAGCAACACCTGCACTATCGACCATGTCCTGGCCTGAAACATCGGCGCGAACGGATGGATTAAGGATACAACGGCAGCGTGCAGGGTGAGCATGACTTGACCTTTCGTGACGGTTGGGGTCTTGTCAGCCTACCCTGTTCTTTTCTAAGTTTTGTACAAAGCCGAGCTTAGGGATTGGCACCAGCCTTCATGGCGCCAAGGGCTAGTCGGACCGATTGGCGGCGTAGTCAGAACGAATTGGTATTAGTTCACAATATTATGGGGTGGAGGCGCTTCCAAGCGTGTCAGAAGACTGTGATGCGATTGCCGTTGTGCCTGATCCATGAGCCTTGTGCATATCCGCGTGACTGTATATAGTTCCCATTATCGTTCGAGTTGTGCACGTAGAGTTCGGTATCGGATTGCAGTTCGGCTAGTTGGTTCGGATTGAGTGTCCAGAAAGGATAGGTACCCATGCGAAGACGTAACACAATCGGATTTCTTGTAGTTCTACTCGTCTTGTCCCTCGGGCTGTTCGCTTGTGGCGGCAGCGACGATGGAGACACTGATACTGCGGCCCCCGCGCCTGCCCCGGCTCCGGCTCCCGCTCCCGCACCTGCGGCAGCTCCGGCCCCGGCGCCCGCGCCTGCGCCCGCGCCTGCCGCGGCTCCCTCGATTATTCAGCAGGCCCCGGCCGCCCCGGCCGCGCCTCCACCACCGGCGGCGGCCACGGCCGCTAGGCCGAATATACCGGCCACCTGCTACATTGAGGGACAGCAGGTGACCTCGTGCCCCGAGGCAAGCCCTCATACGTGGGAGCCTCCGGTAGTTACTCCGGGAGACTTCCCCGTCTGGCACTACACGGGCCCCATGCCCACCAAGTTCTTCGAGTCTCCGATGTCGGCTGACCTGGTCAAGCAGGGCGTGATCCAGCCGCTGGAAGACCGGGTTCCCGTGCCGGAAGACCGCATGTATTCCCAGCCCCCCGACCAGATCGGAGTGTATGGAGGCATAAGCCGTCTAAGCACGACGTTCACTTTCTTGTCGGAGCAGGCGCTGTCCAACTTCGGCGAGCGTGAGGCTGACGGCTTCACGTGGCGTCCCTTCGTCGGCAAGGACTGGGGATGGAGCGACGACGGCAGGACTCTTACGTTCCAAATACGGGAGGGCCTCCGATGGTCGGACGGCGTTCCGTTTACGATGGACGACGTGGAGTGGGCGTGGACCGCGCTCAAAGAGCCGAGGTACCAGCCCAGCGTCCCCGTCAGATGGCGGGACCCCGTAACCGACAACCCCGTCCGCTGGGACAAAGTGGACGACCTCAACTTCACGCTGACGTTCGACTCTCCGGTGTACAACATCATGGAGTCGCGGCTGAACAGGGGTTCAATCTGCACGGTGGGCGGATTCTGCTGGTTCACCCCAAAGCACCACGTCTCGCAGTTCATGCCGGAGATCGTGGGACAGGCCAAGGTCGACGAGATGATGGCTGCGGATGATCACGAGGGCTTTGGGGGCTGGTGGCGATATCGAACATACGACATGTCTCGCGCGGATATCCCGTGCGCGAGAATCATGTGCGTAGGCGGAGTCGGCGATGAGAACGCCCAGGGAAAGGAAATCGGCAAGCTGGCCCGCAACCACTACTCGTGGGCGTTCGACCCCGAGGGCAACCAGCTCCCGTATCTCGACGCCGTCTGGATGTACCAGAACGAGAGCAACGAGGTGGCGGTATTCCGCAAGATGTCGGGCGAGAACGACCAGCCAATCACTTACAACAACAACCTGGGCGACGTGCCGCTCTACATCAACAGCATGGAGAGGGGCGATTACAGCGTCTACCGGTGGCCGTCGTTCGGCGGCAACGACCGCGGTCTCGGCATCCAGCAGACATGGAACGAAGACCCCTACCTCGGTCAACTGCTCCGCACCCACGAGTTCCGACAGGCCATTTCGTACGCGCTTGACCGCCCCGCCATCAACGATACGGTGTTCCTCGGCCTCGGCTCCGTCCAGAACTTTGTGCCGCGTCCCGACAACCCTTATTACCCGGGCGACGATGCCCGCGACATCCACACGCAACGGGACACCGCACGGTCGAATCGCCTGTTGGACGGCCTCGGACTATCGGCGAGGGACGACGAGGGTTTCAGGCTGAGGCCCGACGGTGAACGGCTCACTCTGCTGTACACAGGCAATACCAGTAATTCATCCTACATCCAGACTCTGGAGCTGATGAAACAACAATTAGAAGAGGTGGGGCTCGAATTGGGCATCAGAAGCGGGCGAAACACCGCGCGGGCGGGTGAGCAGTACCTCTCGTTCACGTCCTCGTCCTACAACTATAATCCGTGGATGCTCGAGGGAGGCGAACTCTCGCCATTGATGCGTTCCCACTCGGTTGGACAACTGATTGGGGCGTGGTACGAAACGTCCGGCAGCGAGGGCATGGCGCCCGGTTCCGACCCCAGCTACCTGCCCCTGGCTCCTCCCGAGAATTTCGCGGCGGACCCGTCCGGGAAGCTCCAAGAGAACGCCCAGCTTTGGCTCGATGGGCGACAGCACCCGCAGTTCTCTCCCGGGCGAGCCGAGGCCGGCAAAATGATCTACCGGAACACGGCCGAGCAGATATGGAACGTCCCAACCGTGGCTTTCACGGGCGTGGCGCGCGGCATCGTGTTCAAGCGGAACAACATGCGGAATGTTCCCAAGACCCACATCCGCGACATTTTCGGATTTGCAGGCTTTAACTACTCGTTCGAGGACGGCGAGGACAACCTCAACCACCCGGGCAACCGCTCGAACCTCTATCGCAGCGTGAGCTTCCTCGACTCCGACTTCTGGTTCGACGAGAGGAAGTAGCCGGCTCGAGCGCTAAGCTAGAGTAAGCAAAAGGCCCCGCTCGCGTGAGCGGGGCCTTTTCATATTTCATCCGTTCTCACCCCTACGGGGGAGAGATTCAGAGAGAGGGTGTGAACGTCGTCCCTTACTCCGAAGTTATCTCGTGTGGGCCGAGCTCGTCGTCGACGAGGCTGCGGTGGTAGTTCCTGCCCATCAGGTAGCGCACGTCAAGCTCGACGTCTCGGACGAGGGTCTGCTCCAGTGGGACCTTGTCGACCACGTCGTGGGTGATTTCGAGGGTGTTGTCGCCGCGGACCGGCCAGTCTTCCTCATCAAGGTCGTAGATGAACCAGTAGCCTGAGCCGACGCGGTACCTCGGGGCACTCATGCGATAGAGGGCGTTGATCTTGCGGAGGGAGGAGTCGGGCAGGGGCTTGCCGTTCAGCTTGAAGCTGATCTCGTCGAGCTCGGTCATGCCCATGATGCGGACTCGTAGGAGCACCTTATGGATGCGGCCCACGGCGTCCCACTTCTCAAGGTCGTCGGAGATGATGAGCGTGAACTGCTCGGTCTCGCCCTCGTGCAGGTCGCGGGTGAGCTGCATCGACAGGCCGGGCTCGGTGTCGGGGTTCTGGTAGCGCTGGGAGATCGTCGGAAGCGAGTATATCTTGTCCTTCGTCTCCATGACCTCCGGGTACGGTATCTCTCGGAGCTTCTCGTAGAAGTCGGCCTTGTAGGGCCAGTTGCCGAACCAGTGGGCGAGGTACAGCCCGTCGACGCCCTGCATCCAGTAGTTGGTCGCGACGGCGCGGACCATTTCGATCGTGCCCTGTCCGACGCGGTCGGTGTCGGCGTTGCTCTGGATGGCGGCCAGGACCCGCGTGTCCTTGTCCTCGGTGGCCTCCACCAACTCACGGAAGTTGGACATGCCGGACAGCAGCTCGGGGCCGGAGAAGTCCTGCGCGATTATCACGTCTACGAGGCCCTGCTCGATCCAGTCGATGATGTCCATGCCGACTGAGAGGCAGCCCTTGACGCTGGCCGGTATGCGCACGATCAACTCACGTTCGGCGCCGCTGGCCTTGACGGCCTCGGAGACCCGCCGAATCCAGTCGGTCATGATGGGGATGCCCGCCTCCACCTCGTTCGGGTGGAAGTAGTACGGCTGGTAGTTCATCTGAAGCTCGAAGCCGTCGCAGTCGTAGTTCTGCAGGGTCTCCTCGATGAGCGTGAACCGCTCGTTCCGTATTTCGTCGTGCTTGAAGTCGGCGTTTTGGAACCCCTTGAAACTCTCCGGCACGTCCCCGGCAGCGCCGATATCGAGGTGCTTGTGCGTAAACCGGAACGTGGAGCCGCGAGTGTCGTTTTCAGGGTCTCCGCTGCCCTGCTGCACCAGCAGCACGGGGTTGAACGTGAAGCCCTTCTCGTGGGCGCGGTCGGCCACTATTTTCAGGGGGTCGTTGCCCGTTTCGATCAGGTGCTTGGCGTTCTGGTGCGCCCGACGGAAGATGGTGTGGGCCCAGCGGTCCTGGTTGTCGCCCCACAGCTCGCCGACCTTCGTGTCGTGGAGGACAGTGCGACCGTCGCCCATGCAGAAGTTTATGGCCTGAATTGGAGTCCCGATCAGCTCGTCGACCGCCTGCTGGTACTCTTCCACCTGCATCGGTGGCTCGTACATGTAGATGAGCGGGTGCCGCCCGTCATGGTAGAACATCATCGTTGGCTTGGAAGTCATAGGTTCCCTCCTTGGGGTAGTGGATGGTCGCTTATTCTACACGGGTTGAGGGAGCGCGTCAGCAAAGCAATCGCGTTTTGCTTGGGATCCCACCTTTGACAGAACGTCCCCCTGCCCTCTGGACTCCGGCCCCGTATCGCGGTAACCGGAGTGACGATTGCCCTGGGCACGTCAGCAGAGAACCTTACCGCCGGGGCGTGCGGACTGGTATCATATTTGGACCAACATGAAGATAACCCTTAAACGCACGGCGTGGATTCTCGCACTCGTGGGAGCGGCGCTCTTCGTCGTTGGAGGCGTGCTGTCCAATACCACGCTGAGCCGGGCGGGCCTCATTGCGGCCCTGACCGGGGTGGCCTGGGCAGTCGGCCTGCGGGCGCGGGACCGATCATAGACAAGGGATACTAAGAGGGTGTCTAATGAGTCGCCGAAACAGTTCGTGGTGAGCTTGTCGAACCATGAAGGGGGATTCGACCCTTCGGCAGGCTCAGAGCCTGCCCCGTACCCGATACGGGGGTGAACGGATTTTCTTTAGGCGTAGGTCTCACTTGGGCTACTGAAGTGCGCATAGCGGGATTCTTAGTAGGCGGGGTCATCGACAGCTTTCTCGGTCTGGTAGCGGTTGGAGCGGGCATCGGCAAACAAAAGTAAGTAAGGGAAGAATCTCGGAATGAAATTCTTTCTCAAGCTTATAACGTTCTGCGCCTTCGGAATGCAGGCGACCCTATTATTGTTACTACTTGGTTGTCCGCGGGGCGATATACAGGGAATCGAGTTTCCTACTGTAGAGGCTCCGAGCGGCGTTGAGGATGATAAGGTGCGGGTCTTGAGTTTGCAGGAGCTTGGGGGGCGATTTTCACCTGCTCGGAATTTAGATGAGTGTATCTCGCTCTTTGGTGGGAATTGTGAGGATGCGACTCGCAGTCATCAGTCCGCGATGTGGAGCGTAGTCGAAGATGCGGTTTATGTGCGGTGGAAAGGCTGTGAGTACGTTTCGACGAATGCTGCAGAGGGGTTTACTTGGTTTCAGTCTGTAGTAGCTATAGAAATAGATGAGCATATGTCATTGACCGTATGGGTTAGAGGTCCGAATGTATGCGGTTAGGCTCGCCGACACACTATAAACCCGTCAACGAAGGCTACCTGCTCCGATTGTCAACACCCTTGTAGCCCCTGACTTATCAGCGCGTTCTTTTATACACCTTCTAAAGGAAAGAGAGGAATGGATGGGATACGCAGAGACCGAGGCTGTGGAAGCAGGAATAAAGTTCACGTCGCCGAGCGGCATGGCCGTAGAAACGACGGGCACGACCGTTCTCGTCGACAGCCACGACATGTATGTCCACGAGGTCGAGATCCTCGAGGGCGTCGGTGAGGGCAACCGCTTCCTGCTGAACTTGGACGTGGCGGAGGAGCAGTAGCCCTTCGGCTACGCCGTTCCCGCATCCCCTAGTGTCACACCCCTCATTGCTTCGCCGACGAAGCGAAGCACCCCTTCGCGCATGAGGCCGTAGTTGTAGAACAGCGCACCCGACGCGCCGGCCTCCGCTGCCGCTCTCGTTCGCTCCACGAGCGGCGCGGCCTCGGTGATGTTGCCGGGGCCTACCGGCACGAACACCTCGCCCCCCGGCGCGATCATGTCCAAATAGGCCCTCATCTGCACTTTTGCGTCGTCCCCGGTCGCGGGCAGACCTGTCGTGAGGCGGTCGATGTGTTTGTTGATGCACGGCTCCAGGCCGTTGGTGTCGGTCCTGATGCCGTGGGCAAGGTAGTCCGACTGCACCTTGCCTCCGCCCTTCTTGATGACCTCGGCGACGCGCAGCCACAGGCCGGTCGTGTGAGCATTCAGGATGTCGAGATACTGCCTCAGGCGACCGTCGAACGCCCCCGCGATCCACTCCGCGTCTGCCGGCTCACTAAGCTCCTGCTCCGTCGGTATCTTCGCGAGTTCGGCGCGCAGCCAGACGTCCACTTCCAAGCGGAAGGTCGCCGCGTCCATGCCCGCATCCTCGGCGTTTTGCATGGATGCGGGATTGAAGCAGACGCCGAGAAGGAACTGGCACCGCTCCGAGATGTCGCCCTGAAACTTGTTCTTGAGCATCCCGTGACGCCACATCTGGCGCTGCAGCGCCTCGACGCGGACGGCGTGGGGTCTGAAACGGTCCATGACCTCTTGCGTGAGCGCGACGGCGAACTCCTGCGCGTCCTTCGATGACGGGCTGAGTTGCCCAATGTACGGTGTCCCGAACACGTCGTGCTTGGCGAACTGCGGGTGCTTCTCCGAGAGGTAGTGGTTGAAGAAGTAGACGTTCCAAGCGGAGAATACGAGGCCCTTGCGGGTGATGGCGTCGACGAGGCGCTCGAAGTAGTCGGGCGTCGTCACGCACCCGCTGACATGGGGCTTGATCTCGGTGGCATCGTAGCGCGATAGCTGTGGGCGGAAGAAGACGGCGCCGTTCTCGCCGAAGCGTATCGGCGATTTCGGGTTGTGCGGGAGGAAGTAGTTCGAGACGTGATAGCTGGGCGCCAGCTGGATCTCCGAGCAACCCGTCAGGTCGACGATCCTGTCGAGCGCAGCATCCACCCCATCATCGGACAGGTCCCAGGGATAGGTGTAGAGCGCGCCTACGAAACCGTCGTTAGCCAATTCTCATCCTCGCCTAAAGAAGACCGCACTTCACACCTTGATCGGTTCGTCGACGAACACTGAGTAGGTCTGAGTCTTGGGCTTGTCGGCGTCCTCTTTCTTGACGTAGCGAATCGAGCTTTGGCCCAGGAGCCGACGCGGCAGGACCATCACTCGGATGAACGCGGTAAGCTCGGTCTTGGACGCCTCGGCATACACGGGGACGGGCCCCGCCTCGAACCAGGCCCCGCCGGGGTGCAGGTGCTTCGTCTGGCCGTCCACCGTCACGTCGAACTCGCCCATGTACAGGCAGCGGATTCCGGGCCCCTGGTGGGTGTGGGTGTAGGCGATGCCGCCGAGCGGGAAGTCGACGCGGTCGCACCGCATGAGGTACTCGGCGTCTTCGTCGATGGCTATCGCCGCGCGGAGCTTGGTCTGGGACGCGCTTCCGCCGGCCTTCTTAGACGTGGGTGTCAGTTCCCATCGCCACAGTCTTGCGCCACCATCGCCGGCCTGCAGGCCGACGGCCCCGGAGTAGTGCCGTGCCTCGTTCGGAGTGATTCGCTCCGTCGTGCCATCCGACTGCGCCTCGGCCTCGCCCTCAACGACGTAGACGACCCGGTTGGACGCGGGCAGAGATACGCTGCCGCCCGCATCCAACCTGTCCTCGATCAGTTCAAGCACGCGAGTCGCCATACCCGCCTCCGTTCCTTGAGGCGGAATGAAACATTCCGCCAACCGCCATGGGAATCCCTATTATGCCAAACCGATACGGCGCGGTCACTGCTTTGAGCCCGAATGAGCAGTCCTCGAAAGAATAACATCATTCGGTGACGAACTCCCTGATTGCGCGTCCGAACCTCTGATAGAGATATCCGCCTATGAGAAGGAGCGCACCGAGTCCTATGAAGGCGGCAACTCGGTAAGCCTGCTCCAATTGGAAGACGTCGTATACGAAGACCTTGGCCACCGGTATGGTGAGCAGCGCCAACCCCGCCAGCCGTACTGCTCGCAGCTTACCTATGATGCCCACCGCGAGCAAGACCAAGGCATATACGGCCCAAAGAACGGTAAGCGACAGGTTCTGGGCGTTCTCCATGGCTTGAATCTCCGCTCTGCTCCCCTCCATGAATCTCACGGTGGCTATGTTGTGATTGAAGTAGTCCAGCACCTCGGCGGTAAGTATCCAGATAGTCCAGAAATTGGCCAGTCCAATCATGATCGGGTACACAGCCCAAGAGTCGCGCTCATAGGTCGTTAATCTTTGAGGGCTTTTCCAGATGAGGAAAGCGGAGAAGCTCAAAGCGACGATGCTGACCGAAAATGCGAGGACTCGCAGGTTGAGGACGGGATCATGGGTCAGGGCTTCAACTGGTGTGTCTTCATAGAGGAGCTTGAGCGCCGTGAGCGCGAAAACGCCATAGGCAAAGAATCTGATCGAGTGGAACTTCACCATGAAGGATATCCAGACCAGGAGGGCGCCATAGATTGCCCAGCCGACGGTCACCAGCCTCTGGTCGAAGAAGTCCATTACCTCAGCGGTGAATATCCAGAGGGTGAGAAAGTTGGCCGCGATAACGAGAATCGGGTAGACCGACCAAGCCCTGCGTTCAAGCGCAGTCAACTGATCGGTGCTTCTCCAAATTGCGAAGGCGCAGAGATAGAGCGCCGCGATGCTTACCGAGAAGGCGAGAAATCGCAAATTGAGCACCGGATCATCATCCGAAACGCTGATTAGAGTATCAAAGGAGAGGAGCTTGACGGCCACTAGCACGAAGAGTCCGTAGCCAAAGAATCGGGGCGCGTGGGACTTCGTCGCGAAGGATAACCAGATCAAGACGGTACCCTGAGTGGCCCAGCCGACCGTAGTCCACGCCATGTCATCAAGCTGAACGGGTATGGCGATGGTCAGGAAAATTACTCCGATGCCGAAGGCGAACAGGCTCAGGCGGGCGTTTTCTGGGCTTCGTCTGAGGGCGATGTACGCCATTCCCAGGTAGAACACGGCTATGGCGAGGGAGAAGCCTCCCATCCAGTCCCTATACTCATTGAAGAGCAATGCATAGCTTATGGCAAAGTAAGCGGTTGCATTGAAGGTCATCAAGGACAGGTCTAATGTCCCGGGGCCGCGAACCCATATCAGGTGGAAGAAGGTGGTTACGCCCACGAAGACGAGGAAGATGCACGTTAAGGCTATCTCAGCTCCCAAAGCGCCCGCAGCGTCTCCGAACTCTATATACCAAATGCCATAGGATGCCAAAGACGCCAGCAGCGCGGTGAGCCGGAACCAGTACCATCTTCTAAAGGTAGAGAGGACGAGGACTCCCACGTCCACCGCAAGCACGTAGGCGATGAGGTCGTAGCCCGCTCCATCGGAAGAGGAGGAGGCCCGCCCTTCCAGATCGGAGGCTCCCAGCACGAATGGGGCGCAGAAGGCCCCGGCAACACCGATGATCGCCAAAGCATTCGACTCATAACGGAGCGCCAAGACGGCGGAGACAACACTCTCGATGAGTAGGAGGACAACGGCGGGGTAGATGTCGATCAGGTCGAAAATCGCAAAGGCGGCATAGGTGGAGAGATACAAAAGCCCGACCCCGCCGCCACTGAGGGCCCTGGCATAACCTGGGTACCGCTTCTGCCAGAATTCGCCTGCCCCCATCATGGCCAAGCCACCGACAGCACCGAGGGCTACTCGTCCGGTTGGGCCGATCCAGTCGTTGTCAAACGCCAGCTTCAGAAAGAAGGCGACTCCAAGAATAAGGGCAAGTACGCCGACTCTTGCCAGCCAGTTGCCACCGATTACTTGCTCCCAGTCGACGGCCTGACTGGGCTCCGGTTCAAACGCTTCGGAGACGGCTACCGTCTCTTCACGCAGCGCCTGAGCCGGTGTGGGGGGGCGTTGAGGCCGCCGCGGAGGGCGTGCGTGGACGGCCGCATCCCTCGCAGCCGTACCGGCCGGAGAGGGACCTCTGCTTGTACTGGAAACGCCCAGCCGTCGTTCAAGGTTCGCCAGCCGCGCTTCCAAGGACGACAGGCGGAGATTGAGGCTTTGGAGTCTCGAGTCAAGATTGCCGCTGCCGCCTTGGGTATCGGGCGTATCCGGCGCCTCAGCGCCCGTGCCGTCGCTAACGAGCGCCTTGCCGCAGTGGATGCAAAAGCTACTCCCCCGGGAGTTCTCGCCGCTACAGTTGGCGCACTGCATCAGTCTCCTCCCGGTTGCCTTCCCTCATGCCCTGCCGGTTGCACGCGCAACGCACAAGTTAGACACGCCGGATGAAGGCAAGACGCTAGGTGCCGCAGTTGGGGCTGCCGGCGCCCGAACCGCCGTCGGGAATGCACTTCCGGTTGACGAGGCTCGTCTTCCCCGACTCGATTGCGGCCTTCACCTTTTCGGCACCCTCCGTCGGAAGCCACCTGCTCCAGATGTTCTCGTGGTTTTTCAGGAACTTGATCGCCTGGGTGGTCGGCTTGATCCCGATACGGCCTCCACGGATCACCGCCGAGAGCTCGTCGATCAGAGCGTCCGTCGGCCTGGCCTTCGTAAGGAAGTCGGTCACCTCCGGCGCTCGTTCGCCCAGGCCCGAATGGACGACTATGCGCAGATTGCCGTCCCCGTCGCGGACGGAACCCAAGTCCGTGATCGCCTTGCCGTCGATGTGGGTCGTGTACCAGCCGCCTGCCGCGTCCTTGTCCAGCATCAGTACGGCGTCCAACTCGCCGTTCTGGAATGCTTCCTGGTATGCGTCCCCCTCAAGCTGGACCAACTCGACAGAGAAGTCGAAGCCATAGACCAGGATGTATCCGAGCAGGGCGTTGGAAAACTGGATAGGCTTGTCGTCCCACTCGGCGAACTTTAGAGCGCCCACGGACGGCTCGAACAGCGAGGCCAGGTGCTCTTCCTGCCGCGCCTCCACGGTGGCTACAGCGGCCTGGGGTTCGAGCGTTGCGACCAGAGTAGGGGTGGCGGCAACGGCCTGAGCGGCCTCCCCGGACTGTCCGCTGCCTGATCCGGCAGGCGCTTTGGTTGGCACGGCGGTGGCGCGCTCCCCGACGGGAATCGGGCTGTCCTGGGCCGGACACGCCGTCGCGATAAGCGCGAGAACGATTGCTCCTACGATAAATGACAGGTTCCTGCTGTTGACGATTCTGTGCGCCTTCATGGGTCCTCCCTCCTCATGTCCCCCTAACAGGGTCTCCAAGCGAGTTACGTTCCATCCCCCGAGGTCTACTCATCCATATTCTTAATCTGCCAACGTCGGTGTATGGCGAATACTACCACTTGATTTTGTTCTCGTCTAATCTGCCGGAGAAAAACTTTCCGGTGTACGTGGTTTCCGAAATCATGCAATGTGAAGCGTCAATCGGTGGGCCTAGGCCACCCATTCCAACCATCTTCCGTGGAAGTCGACGTTCGCCAGCTTCCGGATCGACCTGTTGCCGCCCCTGATCGAGACTAACTCAAGCGTGGCGAAATTGTGTCCCCAACGTCCTTCGGCTGAGAGCAAGTATACGTCTCTGTCCATCGAACATTCATCCAGTATGGAGTTGAATTGGTGGCGGTCCTCTCGCGAGAACTGGTTGAGGGTGTAGTTGTGGAAGATGCAGAGGGCCGTGTCTTTTGGTATCCGATCGAGGACGCGCGGCAGAGTCTCCAGCGCGTCTCCGGCAATCAACGTCGGCGGGTTGTCGATGGCGAGACCTCTGGCCGCCTCGAGTTGCGCCGCTCGGCGTTCATGCTCCGGCCAAATTAGCGCCCTCAGCCACAGCGCCGAGTCCGGGTCGGTCAGGCATACCGGATTCAGGTCAAGACCGATGCGGAACGCCACGGAAGGGAAGCTGCCAGGAATCGGAGGACTGTTACTCCCGCGAACCTCGGCCACTATTCGCACCGGGGAAGACTCATCGCCGGTGACGACACCACAAGTGTATTCATAGGAGTACCGGTCCCAGAGCAGATGCAGCCCGGCGCTTGTGCCGATGTCCACGAGAGACAACGGAAGTCCCGGATTTTCATCGGTGATGAGCAAGAAGGCCGGGAGAAGGTAGGCGCACCGGCCTACCTCGTTGGTCTGAACCAGACGAGTTGATAGGAGGTCCCGGATGGCGGACTCGTGGGCCAGGCAGAATTCGCGGAAGTGCGGATAGGCGTCGCTATTGGGGCGCGGATCGCGTGTCAGGCTGGCATAGAAGGATGAGAGTGTGTCAACCGCGCCACGTAGGAGCAGGTAGTGAACGGCTGCGAAGAGCAGGTTTGGTACAGGCCGCCCACGAGCGGACGAGGCGATGTCCAGCACATCAAGGTCTTCGGCGATGCCGTCGGACAGGCTCGCGTAGAGCGGCGAACTGCCGATGTAGGTCTCCTCGGAAAACCTCCTGAATACCTGTCCAAATTTCTGAAGCTGCTCTTCGTCTCCCGACACCATGTGGAGCGAACCCCCGTTTATGAAAAGAATACCTTAGTCTGCCTAAGGAGTGCTGACCTTTCCCGACGTTCACGCGAAGGGAGACCTCTGAGTTACTGGCACGATAACCCGTCAATCCGAGCGCGGCGAGGGTTCTAGGGTGTTCTTCCGTCGTCATTGAGGCCGTTCCAGCTACGGGACTACGCTTGAAGGACGAGGACTCTAGATTCCTCACTCCGCTCCGTTGCGTTCGGAATGACACGCGCTGCGGTTATGCAAATGCCTCATAAGAGAGACCCTTGAACAACCGTCATACCGGCGAAGAGCCTGCCCCGTGCTCCGATACGAGGCCGGTATCCAGAGAGCGCAAGATTGGATTGCGTTGTTCGCAATTCCTCATGCCACCCTATCCGGTATGTTACGCAAGGCTCTCCAAACGCGGGAATCCAAAAGCCCACCCTACGATCTCCGCGCCATCTGCGGTGAATCCCTGAATTTGACGAATGCGAACATAAGCACTACATTAGATACAAGCCCTTGCGCCGATCTTGAAATGTCCCGGGACGGAGACCGAATCTCCCGTTCCAAGAAGGAATTGTCACAAGATGTCAGGAAATGTCAGGGTAAACGCGATCCCCCACGTCTCAATCTGTCCCATTGTTCGACTTGCACCAAGTTCTTCAAGAGTTCCCTGGCCCTACGGCTTGCATTCCGACCGGAGTGAGGCATCCAAGGAATTGCCCATCCTTCCAACTTTACGATAACAAGACAAATGCGACAGAATGCGACAGAATCATACAGTTTTCGAGTATTCTCGCCATTGCGTTCGTAACGTTCTCCTGCTCCACGTCCACCCTCTCATAAGCAAGGCCTAACGCCCCGCTCGTTCCGCCCTTTACGCCCTTCCTGTACCATAATGTCGCGGACATACCCCGCGCGGGGATTCCTCAGACCAAGCACTACAGGAGCATGAGATGGCAAGGCTGACGGGTAGAATCATCGACAAGGCGACCGGCGAGCCGGTGGAGGCGCGGGTACAGGTCATCGGCCCCAACGGGAATTTCTCGCATCCGAGCGACGCCCTGCTCAAGGTGGGAACGGGCGCGCCCTTCTTCTACTCCGACGGCACGTTCGGCCTCGATGTCGGTCGCGGCAAGGTGAAGATCGTAGCCGAACGCGGCACCGAGTACGTCCCCGCCGAGATAACCGTGGATTCCCCTCTCCAGGGCGCTGTTGCCGTCGAGCTCGAGCTGGAGCGGTGGGCCGAGCTTGGCGAACAGGGCTGGCACCCCGGCAACACCCACATCCACTACGACGAGAAGGAGCAGCGCCCCGACGACCGCCTCTCCCTCGACCCCCGCGTCGAGGACTTGAGAATGACGGCAATCAGCATCCTGAAACGATGGGAGCTTGAGTACGCCACCAACAAGTACGCCCCCGGCTTCCTGAACGAGTTCTCTTCGACCCACTACTACGTCCAGTGCGGTGAGGAAAACCGCCACAACGCGCTGGGGTCGCACAGCATCGGCTACGGCCACGTCATGTTCCTGAACATCCGCAACGTGGTGCACCCCGTCAGCCGCGGCCTCCTCGTGGACGCATTCGACCCAGACTATCCCCCGCTGTCCTACGCCTGCGACGACACTCGCCGGCAGGGCGGCATCGTCATCTGGTGCCACAACGGGCAGGGGATGGAAGCGCCCGTCGCGGCGGCCCTGGGAAAGCTCGATGCCTTCAACCTGTTCGATCCCCAGTGGATGGACCCCGAGTACGACATCTACTACCGGATGCTCAACGCAGGCATCAAGCTGCCCGCCTCCACAGGCTCCGACTGGTTCGTTAGCTCGGCAAACAGGGTCTACGCCGACACGGGCCGCGCCTTCGAGTACGCGGACTGGCTATCTGCGCTCAAGCAGGGCAAGACGTTCATCACGAACGGGCCTGCCCTACGGCTCACAGTGGCCGATCAGGAGCCCGGCGCTGAGGTGTACACCCCGGCTGGCAGCGTACTCCCCGCAAGTGCCACGTGGCAGTCCCACTACGCAATTCACCGGGCCGAGATCATCTTCAACGGCACGGTCGTCGCGGCAGAGTCCTACCCGAACGGCTCCAAGAGCGGCGCTTTGAGTGCGGACCTGTCCGTTCCCAACGACGGATGGGTGGCCGCGCGACTGTTCAGCAACACCCGCGACAGCTTCGAACAGCCCATCTGGGCACACACCAGCCCCGTCTACCTCAAGACAGGCGCAGCCTCGCCCGAACGAGCCGAGGCCGCCAGGTGGTTCGACGACCATATTGATAAGTCGCTGGATTGGGTCACGAAGAAGGGCAAGTTCTACACGGACAGCCAGCGCAAGGAGGTGCTCGACCTGTTCAAGCAGGGCCAGGCCGTCTACCGCGCGATGCTATAGCGGTCACCCCGCCATGAACTCCGCGGGAGAGACGGTTAAATCGGGAAAGGCGAGCCGGAAGCGCCGGTCGTACGTGACGACGCGCGTGCCCTCACGCTCGGCCAGAGCCGCGAAGATGGCATCATATGGTGGATGATCGGCGAGCACCGCCATCTGGAGCGCACGCTCCCAGAGCGCCCTTGTTTCGACCTCTTCGGCTACGAACGCCGCTCCGCGCTGCAAAGCGTCGATGCCCTCGGTGACGCTGTGATGTCCTGACTGAACCCACTGCCATACAGCGCTCACCAACTCTGCCCATATTGAGTCGGGAACGACGATCCTGTCGGCGGCCTCGATGGCGTTGCCGGCTTCCTCATGACGACCTTCTACCCGCAGCAGCGCGTATACGAACACGTTTGTATCAATGACCATCAGGCAGGTCGGTTCCTATTGTCTTCCAGCCATTTGTCGACCTGCTCTTTCGGTGTCGGCGGCATCGTCTTCCAACTCTCCCGCATGCTCGCTATCGCCGCCTCTTTGGACGGATATCGCGTCTTAAGGAGCTCCCGGAGCTCCTGCTCCATGGAGCGACCGTTATTCGCGGCGGCACTCTTGAGGCGCGCGACTACGTCTTCGGGTACATTTCTAATCGTTAGCGTTGGCATAGCATCACTGCTCCCGTCGTCGGTCATACGGGATGGTTCCGTGCTTCCGCGATCCACTGGTCGATCTCCTCGGCGGAGACCGGCGGAAGGGTCTCCCACCGCTGTTCCACCCGATCCAACACTTCCGCGCGCGATGGATATCGCGTCTTCAGGAGCTCCCTTAGCTCCTGCTCCATGGAGTGACCTTTATTCGCGGCAACCTTCTTCAGGCGGGCGACCACTTCGTCAGGAACGTTTCGTATCGTTAGCGTAGCCATGGGGACAACTCCGTCCGTGCTGTACGTGTATGCTAGCACTCTGCTAGCATTGGCCGCAATGACGCTCCGGTACCGGCAATACGCTGCCGTGTTGTTGCGACGCGCTGCCCTCGTACTGACGGCCGTCGTTGTCGTGGGAGCGCTGCTGAGGTGTACGCACGTGGTCGACCGCTCATTCATCTACTTCCCCAGCAGAGAGATCGAAGCAACGCCCGGCGACGTCGGCCTCGACTTCGAGGACGTGAGGTTCAAGGCGTCGGACGGAGTCGTGCTGCACGGGTGGTTCGTCCCGGGTGGAGGCGATGCGACGTTGGTCTGGTTCCACGGCAACGGGGGCAACATCGGCCACCGCGTCGGCAACATCCGCGAGCTTGTCGTGCGGCTTGGAGTAAGTATCTTCATCTTCGACTACCGTGGCTACGGACGCAGCGAGGGATCGCCCTACGAGGAGGGCACCTATCTCGATGCCGAGTCGGCTATCACCTACGTGCGCTCCCGCGAAGACGTAGACCCGGAGAAGACCATCTACTTCGGACGTTCGCTCGGTTGCGCCGTCGCGGCGGAAATGGCGATCAAATACCCTCCACGCGCACTGATCTGCGAGTCGGGCTTTACGTCGGTAAGGGCGATAACGAAGAGCGTGTACCCGTTCCTGCCCGGCCTCCAACTCCTCGTGACCACCAAGTACGACACCCTCTCCAAGATCGAACGGGTGAATGCCCCGGTAATGGTCCTGCACGGCGACCGTGACGAGATCGTGCCGTTCTCGATGAGCAGGGAGCTGTTCGATGCCGCCAAGGGGCCGGAGCGCTTCTACACGATCGAGGGCGCCGGGCACAACGACACGTACTATGTCGGAGGCCCCGCCTACTTCGAGGCCCTGCGGGAGTTCGTCGATGAGGTGATCGGAGAGAAGCGGCAATGAATGCCCTCGATGAAGTCTGTAGGAGGACACCATGAAGATCACTGATATCAAGCCCTACCCGATCTGGGCCGGCGGCCGGAACGTGATGCTGGTCAAGGTCGAGACGGATGAGGGGATCTACGGATGGGGCGAGGCCGGCGTTTCGAGCCGTGAGCTTGCCGTTGACGGGGCGGTCCGGCACTACCGGGAGTTCCTGATCGGCATGGACCCGATGAACGCCGGGGCACTCTGGCAGCTGATGTACCGGAGCCAGTACTTCGAGGGCGGCCGTATCCTGACGGGGGCGATCTCCGCCATCGACATTGCCCTACACGACATCAAGGGCAAGGCGCTGGGCGTACCGGTCTACCAGCTCTTGGGCGGCAGGCACCGCGAATTCGTGCCCGGCTTCGCAACGACGAGCCAGGGGGACAAGAATGCGTCCCTTGCCGAGGCGAAGGCCTTCGTCGAGGACGGGTGGCAGTGCATCCGGCTGAACTGGCAATGGCTGACGAACAGCGACGAGCGCGTCTTCGAGCCGCGCGAGTCGGTCGCAGAGACAGCGGAGTGGCTGATCGAGGCGCGAGAGGCCCTGGACGACCGGATCGTCCTCGGCATCGACTACCATCACCGGCTCAGCGTGGCGGAGGCGGCCTCGTTCTGCCAGAAGATGCCATCGGGCACGCTGGACTTCCTGGAAGAGCCTATCCGCGACGAGACCCCCGCGGCCTACCGCGCGCTCCGGTCGATGACGGACGTGCCGTTCGCCATCGGGGAGGAGATGTCGTCGAAGTGGCAGTTCCTCCCGTACGTCGAGGAGGGGCTGACGCAGTTCGCACGGATCGACGTCTGCAACATAGGCGGGTTCACGGAGGCGATGAAGGTCGCGGGCTGGTGCGAGGCGCACTACATCGACCTGATGCCGCACAACCCGCTTGGGCCGGTCTGCACGGCGGCGTCGGTCCACCTTGGCGCTGCGGTCCCGAACTTCTCGTGGCTGGAGTCTCGCGTCACCGCCGACGGGGCCGACCTGTTCGACGACGAGATGTTCCCCGTCAGGCCTCACACTGAGCATGGCCGGTATCCCGTTCCAACCTCTCCCGGTCTCGGCGTCGAGGTGAACGAAGAGGCGCTGAAGGCCTACGAGTTCCGGTTCTGGGAGGCCTCGCACCTGCGACGGAAGGACGGCTCGCTGACGAACTGGTAAGGAATGTTCCAACTTCCTGCCGACGGGTACGGTGTACAATGCCCCAGACGCCTCAGCCCTTAGGAGCTTCATGACGACCTTAGCCGCCATCGACGCCGGTTCCAACGCCATGCGTCTCGTTATCGGGAGGGCCGGCAGAAACGGCGGAGTCGAGGTGGTCGAGAACAGTCGCGAGGCCGTGCGTCTCGGCAAGGACGTGTTCGCTCGCGGGCGGCTGTCCTGCAAGCTCATGGGCGCGGCGACGTCGTCGTTCAGGCGGTTCCGCGAGACCATCGACGAGTGGGGTGTCGAGCACACGGTGGCCGTCGGCACCAGCGCTCTCCGCGAGGCGGAGAACCGTGACGAGCTGCTCGGCCGCATCCACAGGAAGACCGGCATCGAGGTGAATGTGATCGGCGGGCTGGAGGAGGCCAGGCTGGTGCACCTCGCGGTCTCTCGGAAGATCGACATCTCCGAGGGCGAGGCCGTGCTGGTGGACGTCGGGGGCGGGAGCGTGGAGGTGACGCTGACCTCGGCCGGGGTGCTGATAGAGAGCCGGACGCTGAAGGTGGGGACGGTGCGGATGCTTCAGGTGCTGAGCGACCCGGAGCGCGGTTTCTCCGACTTCATGGCGCAGATAGAGGAGATCAAGAGCGAGACGCGGGACTGGGCGACTGGCGTGCTCGGGCACCACCTCGTCGGGCGGCTGGTGGGTACGGGAGGAAACGTCGAGAGCATCGGCGATCTGACGGGGAAGCGCGTGG
>CBDFHR010000007.1:0-32377 GCA_965247555.1 Dehalococcoidia bacterium
TCGAGCGCCTGGGCCGCGATGTGTACGTCAGCATCGACCTCGATGTCTTCGACCCCTCTATCATGTCCGCCGTTGGCACGCCCGAGCCGGGCGGGATGACCTGGATCGACGTCACGAAACTGCTCAGAATGATCTCAAAGCGCAGGCAAATCGTCGGATTCGATGTCGTTGAATTGAGCCCGAACGAAGGGCCAGAGGCCTGCGCCTTCACCGCGGCCAAGCTCCTGTACAAGCTTATCGGCTACGCAACTTCGCCCGACGGGTGACGAATCTCAGAGGGCTTCTAACAAACTCAAGGAACCCCGTTTGCAGTGAGCAACACGGAGACACCCGCCGATCACGCCCCCAGAGCGGGGGCTAACAAAGATATGTAGAGCGGAATTGTAGCTATGATCCGGCTCTCGCCTTCCTGTCATTCCGAGCGAAGCGAGGAATCTAAAGTCCATCACCACAAGACCGATCAGCCTGTACCTCGTCGATATTATGACCAATAGGGCAAACCAGCATAGGAACTCGCCTGGCCGGCTTTACCTTCGGACGGATACTCTAGATTCTTCGACTCCGCTCCGCTGCGCTCAGAATGACAGTGACGGGGTTGCTTTCTCATCAATCAATGGAGAGCGGGTCGATAGTCAAATGCCTACCCCTGTCGGCCCGGCGGGGGAGAGACTGCGGGTGGCTAAACGGCTGTTACCGATACCCGGCACCGTTCCGCGCGCGGGACTCTACAGCCGTTCCAACATCTCCCGCTTCTTGGCCTCGAACTCCTCGTCGGTGATGACGCCCTTCTGCTTGAGATCGCTTAGGCGCTCCAGCGATGCGTAGACATCCTTCGATTCGGCCTCACGGTTCTTGAGGTCGCCAACGACTCGCTTGCCGCGTTCCAGGGCCTCGTCATAACTCTTTCTAGCCGAGCTGAGATCAATATCGACCAAGTTGCCCTCCGTCTCGTAGTGACGCTTCGCTACCTGGCCAATGGCGTAGGTTGACGCTCCCGACAAGACGGACATCGACGCGCCTCCAACCAGCGTCCCGACACCGGGTACGGCCTTTATGAATGATGCGCCGATCCGGGCGAACGTCCCTCCCGTCAGCGCCGTTACGAATGTCTTTCCTATATTCTCGGTGAAGTCGGATTCGTATGCTTCCGCGAGCTGCTTGAGCATGTCGACCTGTATGGCCGATACGGCCAGAATGTCAAACATCGGAACGGGAATCATTCCCGCGCCCATGCTCCAAAGCGTGTGGCTGTGGATAATCCTGTCGGCCCTCTTGCTCCGGTCCAAGTCCATCGCTCTTCCCTCGCTCGTCGTTTCGTCTTGCGCTGTCTGTGTCATCATGCGCCTCCTAATATGATGGCATCAATGTAACCATGGGTGGAGGCGTTGGCAATCACACGATCGTGTGATTTTCGTTGCGAATGGGACAGCTCTTTTGGCCGCAGGGAAGGCATGTGCCGAAACTACGGCTACGGTTTCGGGGCGTTGATGATGTCCGTGCCAAGGTCCAGCCGCGCATCGAGGGTAGCAGGCAGGGCTTCCAGCTCCAGGTGGCTCAGGATGGCTTCGATACACTCCTCGCTTCCACCGACATAGGTGTCGTACAGGTCGATATCCGTCGCCACACACCAGGCTCTGTCTTCCGGCCACCAGATATTCGGCGTGTCACCCCAAAAGGGATGCTCCCCGATCAGGAATGACATGACTCCGTCAATAGGCCCGCGAAAGAGCAGGTAGCCTCGTCCCGGAGCCCTCACACGAGAGTCGGCTTTGTAAAGGCGCGTGTCAAGGTATCCAAAACCTTCCCAAAGGCAGAAGTAGCAACTGTCGGGCGTTGAGGTGAAGCCTCTGAGCACGTCGATTAAAATCCGGCACTCTCTTTCGGGTATTGACCCCTCTTGTGGGTGGAATCCCCACGAAGGGTTTCGGTAGCCGCCTTCATTGAGGTTAGCAATACGCCTGAACTGCATGAGGGGGTGGACGGTGCGCCCTGTCCATCCTGCCACCGTTGACCACCGTACCGGTTGCTTCTCGTTCCCATCAAGGTAAGCGGGGTGAAACACGCGAGCGTATGCCGAGAACCCCTGCGGGAGCAATGCACGCAACTTTCCGAACTCCGACAGGCTTTCCTCCACCCATCGGCCCTCCGATACGTCTTCCGAAAACTCCACGCCGTCAGGCGCCAATTTCACCTGCCGGATTGGGATACCCCCATCTGGGGACAGCCATGACATGCTGGTCATGCCGTCGTCGTCCTCTCGCATGGTCGGGCGCTCCTTCAACCTTCGAATCCAAGATAGGCCGGGGAATTTCACTCCTCACTCCTTGCTCTTTCAGCTCGAATACCGAGTGGAGTAATCCCCCGTATTAGGTTCGTCCCAATTCAGATTATACCCAATTGAGCTTCTCAAACTCCTCCTTCGTCGCTTCAAGCACACTTGCGGTGACTTGCCAAACGTGCTGAAATACCCCGTTGTGGCGTAGGTGGTAGTGTCACACCTTAAGGGAGGTTCGTGAAGCTTATGCGAGAGCAACTGATGGCCCGCGACGAAGAAGGGACGCCTATTCGCGTATCCGTAATCGGGTGCGGACGGTTCGGGTCGATGGTGATATCGCAGCTTGCGCGTGCCCCCGGCATGGAGGCCTCCATCGTCTGCGACCTCAATGTCCGCCGTGCGTCCGATGCGTTGGCCCATGAGCGGAAACCACGCATTGCGCCGGTCAGGTTGAACGACGTGGGCAAGGCCAACGACGCCCTGAACAAGGGGCGTCGCGTCGCGACCGAGGATTCGAGCGTCGCGATTCAGGCAGAGGTGGACGTGGTCGTCGAGGCGACGGGCAACCCCGATATCGGGGCGAAGCACGCCTTCGACGCCATCATGGCGGGCAAGCACGTGGTCATGGTATCGGTCGAGGCCGACGTGCTCGTAGGCCCAATTCTCAAGGAAATGGCCGACCGCGCAGGCGTCGTGTACACGGCGGCCTACGGCGACCAGCCGGCCATCATCGAGGAGCTTGTCGACTGGGCGATGAGCATGGGGTTCAACGTCGTCGCGGCGGGCAAGGGTACCAAGCACCGGGACGAATTCCGGTACCTTACCCCCGACCAAGCCCTCATCGAGTACGGCCTTACGCCGGAGCAGATAGAACGCAGCAATCTCAATCCCCGCATGTACAACTCCTTCCTCGATACAACGAAGTCTTCCATCGAGATGTGCGCCGTGGCAAACATGACGGGACTCGTGCCCGACGTGCCGGGGATGCACTTCCCCTCCGCGAGTGTGGACGACATTCCCCGACTGCTGATTCCCGCTAAGGACGGCGGCATCCTGAACCGGAAGGGAGTCGTGGAAATCGTGAGTTGTCTCGACGGTGAGGGCAACGACCTTCCGGGACATCTTCGCTGGGGCGTCTTCGTCGTAATCACCAGCCGGAGCAAGTACCTGCGCCGCTGCATGAAGGACTACGGCATGGCCATGGACCCAACCGGCAAGTACGCCGTCATGTACAGGCCGTACCACCTCATCGGCATGGAGACGCCCGTATCTATCGCAAAGGCCGCCCTCTACGGCGAGGCCACCGGAGCTCCAAAGGCGAGAGTGTGCGAGGTCGTCGCCACGGCGAAGAAAGACTTGTCCGCCGGCGAAATTCTCGACGGCGAGGGAGGCTATACCGTCCACGGCTCCATCGTCGAGGCGGGACAGGCCGACGACGAGGGACTGGCGCCAATAGGACTTTGCCACGGGGCCAAAGTCGTGCGACCGGTGGCCAGAGGCCGGATGCTCACGTCCGCCGACGTGCAACTGCCGGAGGGCGGCTTTGCCGCTCACCTGCGGGCCGTGCAAAACGCCGTCTGAGGGCCTAACCCGCGCCCAATACGGACATCGTTGTCCCTGTAATGGTAGATTCCCGTCCTTAGTCCAACCGAGAATGAATAGCCATACGGGTCAAATGTGCCCGTCGGCGCAACGGAACGATATCAGCCAGGAGGACCGATAAAGTGTTCAGGCCGGTGCCGTCGAAGATCGATTTCGTCCGGATGGAGAAGGACTTGCTAGCGTGGTGGGACGAGTGCGGCATCGTCGAAAAGTACCTCATTCGCAACGACGGCTCCGGCAAGCGGTTCTCCTTCGTGGATGGTCCCATCACGGCCAACAACCCCATGGGCGTTCACCACGCTTGGGGCAGGACATACAAGGACCTGTTCCAGCGCTACAAGACCATGCAGGGCTTCGAGCAGCGCTACCAGAACGGCTTCGACGGTCAGGGCCTGTGGATCGAGGTCAACGTCGAAAAAGACCTCGGCATGACGTCCAAGACGGACATCGAGGAATTCGGCGTCGACAAGTTCGTCGAGCTGTGCAAGGAGCGAGTCCGACGGTTCGCGGACGTCCAGACCCAGCAGTCGATCCGGCTGGGCTACTGGATGGACTGGGACAATTCCTACCACACGATGTCGGACGAGAACAACTACACCATATGGCACTTCCTGAAGGTCTGCCACGAGAAGGGGTACATCTACGAGGGCCGTGACGTGATGCCATGGTGCCCCCGATGCGGCACAGGCATCTCCCACCACGAGATCGTCACCGAGGGCTACAAGGACATTACCCACCCAAGCCTCTACGTCCGCTTCCCGCTGATCGACCGGCCCGGCGAGGCGCTCCTCATCTGGACAACGACGCCGTGGACCCTCACCGCGAATGTGGCGGTAGCCGTCCATCCCGACCTGACATACGTCAAGGTCAAGGTAAAGGGCACGGGGCCGGACGACGGTGACGAAACGCTCTACCTGATCAAGAGCCGATTGGAGGCGTTGAAGGCCGACTACGAGATCATAGAGGAGATCAAGGGCGGGGAGTTGGAGGGCCTTCGATATCACGGGCCGTTCGACGAGCTCCCGGCCCAGCAAGGCGTCGAGCACCGGGTGATCCTGTGGGACGAGGTCAGCGCGAGTGACGGCACGGGCCTCGTCCACTCAGCGCCGGGAGCGGGCGAGGAGGACTACGCCCTCAGCAAGGAGTACGACCTTCCCGCTATCGCGCCGCTGGACGAGTTCGGTAAATTCGTCGACGGATTTGGTGAGTTGACCGGCCTGAGCGTGTTCGAGGTGGCCAGGCCGATCTACCGCAGCCTCCGCGAAAAGGGCACGCTCTATCGGCTCGACCAGATCACTCACCGATATCCCGTCTGCTGGCGCTGCGACACGGAGCTGGTGTTCAGGCTGGTGGATGAGTGGTTCATCTCGATGGATGAGCTGCGTCACCAGATCGCCGAGGTGACGAAGAAGATCACGTGGATTCCCGAATTCGGGATGGGGCGCGAGCTCGACTGGCTGCGGAACATGGACGATTGGATGATATCCAAGAAGCGCTACTACGGCCTCGCCCTGCCCATCTACAAGTGCCAGGAGTGCGGACACTTCGAGGTCATCGGCAGCGAGGTCGAGTTGAAGGAGCGCTCCGTCGAGGGGTGGGAGCGGTTCGAGGGACACTCGCCGCATCGTCCATGGATCGACGAGGTGAAGATAGCCTGCGCGGAGTGCGGTGCCGCCGTCTCGCGGATCAAGGACGTGGGCAACCCCTGGCTCGATGCCGGCATCGTCACCTTCTCCACGCTGGGTTACCGGAACGACAAGGACTACTGGCGGAAGTGGTTCCCGGCCGACCTGATCTCCGAGAGCTTCCCCGGACAGTTCCGCAACTGGTTCTACTCGCTCCTGACCATGAGCACGGCGCTTGAGGACACGGAGCCGTTCCTCGCCAACTTCACCTACGCCACGCTCATGGACGAGAAGGGCGAGGAGATGCACAAGAGCAAGGGCAACGCCATCGAGTTCGAGGAGGGCGCGGACAAGATGGGCGTCGACGCCATGCGCTGGATGTACTGCGGCACCAACCCTGCGTCCAACCTGCTCTTCGGGTTCGGCCGGGCGGACGAGACGCGCCGCAGGCTTCTGATCCCGCTGTGGAACGTCTACTCGTTCTTCACGACGTACGCCAACATCGACGGCTACACGCCCGACACGCCCGCGCCGCCGGTGGCCGAGCGCCCGGAGCTTGACCGGTGGATCATCTCGGAGCTGAACGAGCTCATAAGGACGTCGACCGCTGCTCTTGACCGGTACGATCCCCAGGCGGCCGTTCGGGAGATGGACGAGTTCGTCGAGCGGCTGTCCAACTGGTACGTGCGGCGGAGCAGGCGGCGCTTCTGGAAGTCGGAGGTCGACACCGACAAGGTGGCCGCGTTCGCTACGCTCCACGAGTGCCTGACCACGCTCGTCAAGCTCATGGCCCCGTTCGTGCCGTTCGTGACGGAGGAGATCTACCGGAACATCGGGCGGAACGGCGGTCGCGAGAGCGTCCATCTCGAGGACTGGCCGGTCGCGGACGAGTCGCTGATCGACACGCGGCTCGACGACGCGACTCGGCTCGCGATGCGGCTTTCCAGCCTTGGACGCGCGGCCCGCAGCAAGACCGGCATCAAGGTACGACAGCCGGTCGCCGGCGTCGCCTTCAAGCTGAGGACGGACGCGGAGAGAGACCTCCTCGAACAGGTCGCGCCGCAGGTGAGGGACGAGCTGAACGCCAAGGACATCAGCGTCCTCGACGACATCTCCACGGTCGCCAATCTTGAAATCAAGCCGAACTTCCAGCTGCTCGGGCCAAAGTACGGCAGGGACGTTGGAAGGGTCGTTGGGGCGATCTCGAAGGCCGAGCCTTCCGAGGTGTTTCGTAAAGTGTCGGCAAACCAACAAGTCACTCTTGGCGAGTACACGCTGGAGCCGGAGGAGGTCGTGGTCAGCGCCACCGACAAGGACGGTTTCTCCGTCATCGCTGAGCAGGGCTACTCTGCCGCCGTAACCACCGAGATCACCGCAGAGCTCGAACTGGAAGGGCGCGCTCGTGAGCTGGTGCACCAGGTCCAGAACATGCGACGTGACGCGGGGTTCGACATAGCAGACCGCATAACGACGTACTACACCGGCGACCCCGGCATCGACGACGTGATCGCCGCGCACGGGGGCTACATCCGAGAGGAGACGCTCTCGGAAGACCTCGTCAAGAGCGCACCGCCGCAGGACGCCCATGCCGCGTCCCATCGGATAAACGGCCTAGAGGCCGCCCTAGGCGTCGTCGCGGTGAAGTGAAGAGCGCGGCGTCCTCTTGTCTCAACCAACCCTTCTCGGAATCTGATCGAACGATCTGGCCCCGGGGGCCTCGAAGAGGAAGTGCTGCGAGTCGGTTAGCTTCACGGACCGGGGCGGCGACATGGGTTCGGGAGTGTGCTGTTCGTTCCTCCCGCTGTATCTGAACAAGAGCGCCCGTCGCTCGAACTGCGCCTTCCAACTCACCGAGCCGTGTGTCAAGGCTTCGGTAAAGATCAGCACCGAGCCCGCTTTGACTTCGGGGACCATCAGCGCGTATGAGTTCTCGTAGTCGTCTTCGATGGATTCGGGGACCGGGTAGGGGTACTCCCCCACGGGGACGGGGAAGGTGTAGTTGACCTTGTGGCTGCCGGGGATGCAGCAGAATCCCCCGGAATCGCCGCCGCTGTCGGTCAGCGCCCAACTGACGACCGTCAGCCCCGAGTAGACTCGTCCGTTGCGGAAGTCGTAGTGGGTATAGGAGGCAGCGTGCAGGCTGTGTCCTCCCGACCCTGCCCTCTTGCACACCAAGGAATTCCGAACTGCCCTGTCCCTCGCGATGGATCGGGACGACATCTAACGAGTTCGCGCACCTGGGCAGGGGCATTCCCCAGAACTGGGTCCCCCATCCCTCGACTCCGTACTACCCCGGTGATCAATACAAGAACTTGGACATTGAGCGCGATGTAGATCGGGCAAATAAGATCCTCGATGATCTCGGTCTTACCAATCGGGACTCTGATGGCTTCCGCACCCATCGCGACGGTACGCCGTTGGTCTTGGACTTCGACACCTACGACCCAAACCACCCCTCACCCATCTTCCAACTGGGCATCATGTTCACGGACCAGTTGAAGGATGTGGGTCTTCGAATGAAGTCCCAGCCGGGAGACCCACATTTCTGGGGTGAGATGGCCGCAGGCACAACCAGCATGAACGCGTGGGAGGGGGCCTACCAAGCCAATCCGTGGATGGTCGGGTGGACGTATCTCGTGCCACTTACTCGCATTCCGATCGCTCCGAAAGTCGGAACCTACCGCTTGACGAAGGGCGAGCAGGGCATGGCGCCCACAGGGCCTGATCCTGCATGGACAGACCTCCACGGCAATCTGGCGCCGGCCGACACGTATCCGGCCGACCTCAGCGGCAACCTGCTGCACCTCCAGAACACCTGGAGAGACGGCGCCGGATACTTCTGGCTCGATCCGCAACGGATCGAACTCGGCAAGGAAATCTTCCGGGTCTCCGCCGAAGAGAATTTCAACCTTAACACTCACGGATTTACCGGCACTGTCCTTGGGGTGCTTCTCAACCGCAACAACTTCAAGAACCAGCCGCGAACGCACATCAGGGATCACACGGGGTTCGTACCCTGGGTGTATTACTTCGAGGATGGGGCGGACAACGAGCACCATCCAGGCAACAGGTCGAAGTAATCGAGAAGTTGGAGCCTCATAGGGGGCTTTATCGACTAGGGACGACCGGCTCATGTAAGCCCACCCACAAGAGGGGCCGCGCCGTTCGGCGCGGCCCCTCTCTTTAGTTTGTTGTTTAAACCCAACCGCAAGCCCACATTCCTAAAGATACTCACGGCTCCCTCGAAACTCCGCACGATACTCGGAATTCACATACGGCGTGCGCTGTCCTTGCCCCGGAAACCGTCCGTCACACCCCTCGTACGGATTGCTTGGTGAATATCGACTGCTGGGGACCGACCGCGTTGCACAACACTTGACAGCGATCGGGAAGATATGCTTTAGTTCTGTACAGTAGTGGGAATTCGAGGCAGATCGGTTTACTGTTGATGGATCGGTTCACTGTTGAAAGTGACAAGTGACTTAATGAGGAGGAGTCATATGCGTACTAAGGTTTTGAAGTTCAAGGTGCTGGCGTTGCTTGCGTCCGTTTTCGTGTTGGCGCTTGCAATAGCCTGCGGCAGTAGTGATGAAACAACCACGGCAGCCGCGACGCCCGATGTGGCGAAGATAATTCAGGATGCGGTCAACGCACAAGGAACGAGTGCAACAGGCGACATCGAACAGGCGGTGGCGGCTGCACTGGCAGGACAGGAGGGCCTCACTCGTGCGGACGTTGAATCCATCGTAAACAACGCCACGGCCGGCGGTCTCTCAGCCGCTGATGTACAGCGGATCGTCGACCAGTCGGTAAGCAACCTCCCGGTTCCTGAAATCAACGTTGGTCAACTGAGCTCTCTGGTTGAGTCCGCTGTTGCCGCGTCGGTGCCTGAGGGTATCGATGCCACCCAGATCAGTCGAATGGTGCAGGCTGCGGTGGGCGCCGCCCAAGCCGGTGCTGTCACTCGCGGTGACCTCGAGGCCCTCGTCACGAAGTCCATTCAGGATGCGGCACAGGGCCAACTCTCCGCTTCTGACGTCGAGAAAATAGTGACAGCGTCCCTTGAAGCCACCAACAAGGCTATCGGAGAGGCTGCAATGGCGGCCCAGAGTGCCGGTATGGCGGCCCAAGAGGCGGCCGATCTCGCCAAAGAGGCCAAGGCGGCTCAGGAAGCGATGATGGTGGAAGAGGCAACCGGTTATGTCCCTGAGAAGCTAAACGCAGGGTCATTCGGTCGCCCGTTCCACATCATCTCTGGAACATCCAACGAGAACTTCCCGCAGGTTCCGTACAAAGAGTCGCCGATGTCGGCAGCAGCCGTGGCTCAGGGCGCGATTCTGCCGGTTGATGAACGCCTCCCCGATTGGGAGAACGTCTTCATCCTTCCACCCGGCGACGAGATCGGCGTATACGGCGGCATTATGAGGACGACCATGTCGCGGCCTGTCACCCAGACCGACGTGGGTATGGGCTACGGTCTTGAGATGTCCCCTGACGGCCTGCGGCTCGTTCCCAGCGTCTTTAGAGTGTTCGAGGCGAACGAGAGGGGTGACGAGTTCACCTTCAAGATGCGGCTCGGCGCGCGCTGGTCGGATGGGCACCCGCACACGATCGAGGACATCCGGTTCGCTCTCGAAGACCTGATGCTCAACAAGGAGTTGATGCCGGGTCTTCCCGCCGTGCTGAGGTCGCCGGTCACCGGCAACGACATGAGGGTGCAGTTCATCGACGACGCTACCTTCAAGGTCTTCTTCGACGACCCGAACTTCAGCTTCATGGAGTCGACGGCGATGAACATCTTCTCCGGCATCAAGGGATGCCCGAGGTGCTTCATCTCGCCATCGCACATTCAGAAGCGCTACCACATCAAGTTCAACAACGCGGAGATTCCGGCGATTCTCGAGGCGAACAACCAGCCTAACTGGGTGAAGAACTTCTCGTTCATCAGGAACGTTCGCGGGTTCGACGGTCCGCCGTCCGAGCCGATCCCGACCGACTACGACATCAACTACATATACAGGGGCGAGAATCACTACAACCCGATTCTGGGCGGCTACTGGGCGCTCAACCAGAAGTCCGGAGCGGAGAGCGCCCAGTTCGTGCGCAACCACTACCACCCGGCTATAGACCCGGAGGGCAACCAGCTTCCGTACATGGACGGCTGGACAGGCTTCAAAACCGAGAGCCGAGAGGTTGGCATCTTCCGCACGATGAACGGTGAGAGCGACTGGCTGCGACGGGACCTCGAAACCAAGGAAATGCCTCTGTACCTTCAGAATTCCATTCAGGGCGACTACAGCGTGCTGAAGCACGACTCGCCTGACGGTGCAGACTCCACGTTCGTCAACAACCAGGAGTACGTGGAAGACCCGGAGATCGGAATGCTGCTCCGCACCAGGGACTTCCGCATCGCCCTGTCCGTTGCCTGGGATAGGAACGGTGCGAACCAAGCCCTGGCCTCCGGCCTCGGCACCCCCCAGAACATGGTCCCCCACCCCTCGACTCCGTACTTCCCGGGCGAGCATTGGAGAACCCTGGATACCGACTATGACCTGAACCGCGCCAAGTCCCTCATGACGAAGATGGGCTACACGGACGCCGACGGGGACGGATATCTCGACAAGAAGGACGGCTCAGGCGCTCTTAGCATGTTCTTCCAGTCGAGCTCTCACTACCCGTTCGTGGAGTGGCTGCAGAGCGACTTCAAGGCCTTGGGGATCAAGCTGGAAATTGCCGAGAGTTCTTCTCGCGGTGGCAATACCAGCATCCCGCCGACCGAGTACTTCGAGTTCTTCTCCTCCACCGAGGGTGGAACCAACCCGTGGTCCAATGCCTGGAACCGCGTGGCGCCGACGACCAAGGACCCACAGGGTCCTGCCATCGGTCAGTACTACGCCACCCGTGGTGAAGAGGGAATGCCGCCAACGGGTCCGGACGAGAAATACACCGACGTGTACGGAACCATGGCGCCCGACGGAACGTATCCGGCTGATATCAGCGGCCACATGCTCAGGCTTCAGGAGCTGATCAGTGAGGGATGGGTCGTCTCCTTGCTGTCGCCGCAACGCGTGTCGGCGGGGCAGGAACTGTTCCGGATAAACTCCGAGCAGAAGTACAAGATCGGCGGCGTCGCCTTCGCCGGCCTGTTCCGGGCGCTCAAGCTCAAGCGCAACAACATGCGCAACGTGCCCAAGAACTGGTCGCCCGCAGGCGGTCACCCGGTCGAGTGGTACTACTTCGAGGACGGACTTGACAACCTGAACAACCCCGGCAACAGGGCAAAGAAGTTTAGAACGGTGAACTTCCTCGACCCCGCATACTGGAACTAGTAGGTGACGGACAGTCATCCTGAGGTGACGAAGTCCTGACCTAAACGAGTGGCCGACCGCATTGCGGTCGGCCACTCTCTTTATGTATGTACGATGCGCTCAGATGGCACGGTATCCGTCACGTCCCCTCATGGAGCCGGGCAGGGCGTCGCCCCGTGGTTCATCTAACGAATTCTCGATTGGAACCCAATCATGCGGCCTGCATGCCTGGGACACTCATGAATGTCGCGAACTCCCAACAATAGCCTTGGGTTCACCATCATGAGCACAGATCCGCACTGACGGATCCGGCAGCTATGCAGCGACACGAGGTTGGAGGAAATTCCTCTTTCACCTATGGCAGGTCCTACGCGCGGATTGCGAGGTGAAGCACATTGGAGGATCGGCGCTGCTATAGCGCTTGACAGCCAACGGGAAGATATGCTTAAGTTCTCTACGTTCGTCTAAACCGGGACTGATCGTCTCGGCGACCAACACGTTGCCTGGTGCAGATCCGTCCCATCACGGAAGGCGATTCATAGGTTAGGTACGGAAGTTTGGTACAGAACGAGAGGAAGGGCTGTATGCGTAGTAGGATTATAAAGTTCAAGGTGCTGGCGCTGTTTGCGGCCAGCATCGCATTAGGAATTGCGTTTGCCTGTGGCAGCGATACGACGGACGCTCCGACCGCCGTCCCAGCGTCTGAGATTGCGGCCATGGTAAGGGACGCTGTCTCTGAGGGTCAGACATCAGGCACTGACATTCAGAAAATGGTCGAGAATGCCGTTATGTCGGCAGGTTCCGGTCTTACTGCCGCCGAACTCACGGCCGCGTTGGAAGATGCGACGAAGGGGCAGTTGAGCGCCGCGGAGGTCCAGTCCATCGTCGACCGGTCGATTCGCTCGCTTCCTGCGCCTGAGATCGACGTTAGCCAGATCGAGGGACTGATCGAATCCGCGGTTAGGGCGAACGTTCCGGAGGGCACGAGCGGCGCGGAAATTCAGCGAATGGTCAGCGCCGCGGTTTCGGCGGCCACGGCCAACGCTGCAACGAGAGGCGACCTTCAGACTCTTGTCGCCAAGTCCATTCAGGATGCGGCCGCAGACCAGTTGACCGCCTCCGACGTCGCGAAGATCGTCGACGCTTCGCTCTCGGCCACGAACAAGGCCATCGAGGAAGCCGCGATGGCGACTGAGGAGTTGCAGAAGGGGCAGTTGACCGCCTCTGACGTGCAGGAGATTGTGGATACCTCGCTCGCGGGGCCTGCGGTCTGTATGAGCAAGGGCTACGAGATTACCGACTGTCCACCCCGCAGTCCGCACCAGTGGACGCCCTCCAGGCAGCAGGTGCCGGGAGAGGTCTGGGTATTCCAGGACTACGACGGCCCCAAGCCGACCCAGTTCTATGAGTCGCCATACTCGGCGCAGCTGGTCAAACAGGGTCTGATTCCCGCGCTGATCGACCGCCTCCCGGTCCCTGAGGACGTGGAGGTACTCGCAGGGCCGGACGGCATCGGCGAATACGGCGGCTACTACCGAATGTGTTGCGGCAACTACATCGGCGAGTGGATCACCGCCAGTTGGAACCGCCGCGACTCTCTCGGCGGCCTCAAGTGGTTCCCATGGGTCGGAAAGGGCTGGGAAGTCAACGAAGACGGTCGCGTCTGGACGTTCACGAACCGTCGCGGCCTCAAGTGGTCGGACGGCTATCCCTTGGACATGGAGTCGGTTAAGTTCGCGTGGGAGTTGAACTTCGACCCCACCTTCGACGGACCGTTCCCCCTGTGGGCCAGTTCCCCCGTAACGCAGAATCCGCCGACCTTCACAGTGGTGGATGACGTAACGTGGACGCTGACCTACGACGACCCGATCTTCACGATCATGGAGTCGCGCGCGACGCCGAGCGCATTATGCGGTCCCGGTCGCGTGTGCATCGTCAGTCACCCGAAGATGCAGAAGTACTATCCGCAGTACGCCGGACAGGCGGCCATTGACAAGCTCATCAAGGATGAGGGACACCCCGACCTCGTCGCGCTGTTGAACAACCGGTGGCACGTCTATACCAATATTGTGGAGATCCCGTGCGCGGGGCCGTTCTGCGCGACCAGCTACACTCCGTCGCTGACCGAGTGGGAGAAGAACCAGTTCCACTGGTTCGTCGACCCCGAGGGGAACCAGATTCCCTACCTGGACGGTGCGGTGATGTGGTCAGCGGATGGGGGCCGCGAAGTACAGATCTTCCGGGCGATGGCCGGTGAGGAAGACGGGCGAACATCATACTTCATCCCTGGCGAAATTCCACTGTACATCCAGAACATGGAGCGCGGCGACTTCTCGGTCTACCACTGGCCGAGCAGCGGCGGCGCGGACCTGAGCACTACGATGCAGCAGACCTATAACGAGGACCCGCGCATCGGCGAGCTCATCCGCACGCAGGACTTCCGCGTCGCGCTCTCGCACACTATAGACAAGGAAGATCTCAACACTGTGGTACTTTCGGGCGTTGGCGTTGTGCAGAACCGTGTACCGCGTCCCAACAACCCGTACTACCCAGGTGACGAGTACCGTATGCTCCATATAGAGCAGGACCTCGGCAAGGCCAACCAGCTGCTCGACGGGCTGGGCCTGACGGGGCGAGACCCCGATAACTTCCGGATGCACAAGGACGGTTCGGGCCCGATAGAGATGCAGATCACCGTCGGCACCAGCGCGAACCCGGCCGTCTCTCAGGCAGCCGAGATTATCAAGGCAGCCTGGCAGAGCGCGGGCATCAAGACTGTTATCGCGGCCGTTCGCCAGACGACGCGTGACAGCCTTCAGACCTCGGGGATCGCGCGCGACTACTCGGCTTACCAGTACAACCCGTGGATGGTCCAGTGGACGAGTCTCGCCCCTCTCACTCGAGGTGACCTCGCGGGCGAGATCGGCAAGTGGTACGCCTCCAAGGGTGACGAGGGCATGGCGCCCACGGGCGGCGATCCCGACTGGCTCCCGCTGGCAGGATCGGGCGAGTTCCCAGCGGACGCGGGCGGCCTATTGCAACGTCAATCGCAGATGTGGATCGACGGCCTCGGCGCTAGCAACCTCGACCCGCGCAGAGTCCAGATGGGCAAGGAGATGTTCGCGACCAACGCCGACCAGCTTTGGGCGCTCAACTGCTGCGCATACTCGGGTGTGTTCCGTGGCGTCTACGTCAACCGGAACAACTTCCGCAACAAGCCGATCACGCACGAGCGCGACCACAACGGCTTCAGCGCTTGGGCGCGCTTCTTCGAGAACGGCATGGACAACTACCACCATCCGAACAACCGCTCGCAGTACTGCCAGAGCTGGGCATTCGTCCAGGGCGGCAGTCCGTACGACAGGTGCACGAAGAGGGTTTGGTAGCAGCAATCGGACTAGGGTAGGCAACTAAAGCCACAAGTACAGGCCCACTCGCCGCGGCGAGTGGGCCTGTTTGCATAGATACTTCTACACCCCCGGCGAACCGCCTCTGCTACGTCCCCTCGATGAAACCCGGCGGAGCGTCCGTCGCGTGGGTCATATCCCCCGGTTCGTAGCGAGGGCCGTCGTAGATCACGCCGCCGTAGATGACCGTTTCGGGCACGATGCGCTGTGTGCCGACACGCTTTTCGTGTAGCACGTCAAGATACTCGAAACGACCCTCGGCCAACTCGCTGATCGTCACATCGGCACTCGCGCCGGGCTTGAGCGTGCCGATGACTCCCTCTTGCCGAAGCGCCCTGGCCGGGACGCTCGTGGACATCTCGATCACCTCGTCGAGCGACAGGCCGAGCGCCAGCATCTTCGACATCGTCGTCGGCATGTCGTACGTCGGGCCGTCGACATTCATCTTGTGCACGTCAGTGCTGATCGTGCTGGGCTTGAGGCCCTTTTCGAGGGCGTACTCCATCGTACGGAAAGCAAATCCGCGCGCGCCGTGTCCGATGTCTAGATAGACGCCCCGCTCGACGGCATCCCACAGGGCCGGCCATACCTCCCCCCGGTGGTCCCACAGCGGATACCGGAAGGGCGCGTGGAACGTATGGGTGACTATATCGCCGGGGTTCATGTAGTCGAGCAGTTGTGGGATGGGCGCTCCGTAGGCCTCGGCCATCAGTATGCCTCCGGCAAAGTCGGCTGCCTCGCGGGCCAAGGGTAACGTGACATAGTGCTGCGAGTGGTGGTACTTCATGCCGATGAGAACGTCGTCGTACCGCTTGATGACGGATGCCGCCTCCTCCACCGTGGCCGGGTCCGGGCCGTAGGGCATCGGCATCCGTATCAGAGCATAGATCCGCGTCCTGGCATCGGCGATGTCCGTCTCCCAGTAGTGCGGAAACTCGCTTGGAGTCGCCGTCCCGGCGTCGAGGACGGTCGTGCAGCCGTTGGCGAGGCTCGTCGTGTCGGCGTCGAGACTCGGCAGCTTCGGGCTGGACACGAAATTGTGCGTGTGCAGGTCGATGAACCCCGGCGTTACATGCTTGCCCGTGGCGTCTGTCACCTTGTCGGCGTTCGCCTCGTTCAAGCCGACGCCAACCGCGGCGATCTTGTCGCCGGATATTGCAACGTCGGCAATGCCGTGCAGCCCCTGACTCGGGTCAACCACCGTGCCGTGGCGAATCAGCAGGTCCCACCTCATGAGAGGCCTCCTAGAAATGCAATCACCCGTCTCGGCCCTGAACGTCGTTCCTCACGTAACGAAAAGCCCTTCATCCCCAGGTGACCACGCGCCTGTCCGAATCGGACATCGCGAAGAAGATGCCCTGCGTAATGCGGTTGCGAGGGCCGAACATGGGAGCAATGTCATGGAAAATCTCCGGGTGGAAGATGTACAGGTCACCTTCCTGAGGGACGATCGTGGAGAGTGGCGCGCCCTCGACAATTGAGGGTGGGTACCCCGTCGCTCCGTCGACCTTTCGAGCGTCGTCCTCCGGCGTCCAGCGACGTTTGAACACGTGCAGCTCGCCGCCGGACTCCGCCATTTGAAGGCAAACAAGGGCCGAGAACTGCGTGGGGAACTGCGAGACCATCCACCCCTTGAAGTATTCCATGGCGCTGTCCCGATGCAGGGCCGCCGAATCGCCCTCGACCGCGATGCGTATCACGGCGTCGGAGTACAGCTCTCCATCCTCTTCGGGGACGATAATCTCGAGGTCGGGAAGCAGCCTGCCGATCATCTCCCGCACCATGACCCTGGCATCGGGCAGCCCGTCGTACAGTCGCTCGAACTTCTTGTCGGAGAGGCGCGACTCTCGGAAGAACCCCTCCTGGTCCGTTACGTACCGTCCCAGCCCCGGTCCGATGTAGCGTAGCTCCAGCTTGTCGCCGCCGGTGGTGACGTACTCCTTCACGTCGACCAGCCCGGTCGTGTCGGACTCTATGCGGCGAACGACCTCGGCGCAGTGCTCCAAGGCATAGAACCCCCGAATGACCACCGCCGAGTACTCAAGATCGGTCATCTGCTGAAGGATGTTCGGGTAGTCGCCCGCGACGGCGTCAGGGGTAGTCACTACGATGTTCCAGGTGTCGCCGATCACTAGCCGCCCTCCGCACAGTAGGTGCGATCATCCTACACGCAACGGCGCGAGTTTGCAGGCCTCGGAGAGGATCGAGGAATGGAAAGAAGAGCGTTCACGCTACCCCCAGCGCCTCGTCGATCTGCAAGCGCAGGCCCTCCACGCTCGCGGACACGATCTCCTGTCTACGCAATAGGAGTCGCTCTTCACCATATCCACCGGCGTGAGGCTCCGCGAAGACCGTGATCGTCTGGGCATGGACATCGACCAGCCACGCTTCAGGGATACCGGCCCGCAACACAATCATCAGAGGACGATTTCGCCAGACGGATTCCGGTCTCGGTCAAGTTGCACGGCATTTCAGGGCGCGCGTGAGGTGATCGACCTGGTCGAGGGGCTTACCGGTAAACCGGTCGTGTCACGTCCTACCAAGCTGCCTTCTGGGCGTGCCTGCGCTCGCTGGGTGTAGATGAACCCCTAAACGGGGCCGGACGGTTACTATCTGAGCGCGTAGCCGCCTGAGAGGCAGTGTGGCGGTGTCCGGGATGGGTCACTGGGAGAGCTTCCCACAGCTTACCTGCACCCCGCGAGTAGTTAAGGCACGAGCGCCCCTGCAAGGGGTGGGACCGGCAGCTACATCCCCGATCGCATGAAGTCCGAGATACGCTCGGCGATAGCAAGTGTCGTAGCGTTCGTGTTGGCGCGGATGCAGTCGGGCATGATGGAGGCGTCGACGACGCGAAGTCCGTCCAGGCCGTGTACACGCCCGTATTGGTCCACGACGGCCATGCCGTCGGAGACCGGCCCCATCTTGCAGGTGCCCGATATGTGGTGGCTCGTGCCTACACTCGTCCTCATCCAGGCGTCCAGACTGTCGTCGGACTGCAGGTAGGAATCGTCTGGGTCGACCCGCTCAGCCAGCAGTTCCCGGTACCGCGGATGGTCCGCCAACTCCAAGGCGATGTGGACTCCCTCCCTCATTCGCTGACGGTCGAACGGTTCGACCAGGAAGTTGTAGTCCAGCCTGGGCTGGATACGGTAGTCGTCGCATCGAAGCTCGATGCTGCCGGCTCCTACCTCAAGGTCCAGGCAGACGATCATGTTCACCCCGAGTTCCATATACTGGTCCACCCCGAGCGGGAAGGGGTCGAGCACGCAGAACGAAGACGGATGAATCAGCATATCATTGCGGAGGTGTGAGCCCGAGGCGGTGTACCGGAGGGTCGTCTGGATGCCCGCCGCAGATGTGTCATACCGGTAGCTCTTCCGTGTGCGCCACTTCAGAGACACTTGAGGGTGGTCGCGCAGGTTGCGTCCCACACCGGGCGTGTCCTGAACGACACTGATTCCGGTCTGCTCCAGGTGGTCGGCATGGCCCACGCCCGACAGCATGAGAAGGTGGGGCGAGCCTATCGCCCCGCCGGCAAGCACCACCTCGTCGCCGTGGAATACCTCGACTTGCCCGTCGGACTCGACCTCCACCCCGACTGCTCGTCTGCCTTCGAACAGCACTCGTCGCGCCTGCGTACGGGCGGCGATCGTCAGTTTGGGACGCTCGCGGGCCTCGCTCAGGTAGCCCAAAGCGGTGCTCCACCTCACCCCGTCCACATTGTTCAGCGGCGTGGGCCCTACCCCCGTCGAGTCGGGGTCGTTGTGGTCGGGGCAGTCGGGGAATCCGTAGGCGAGGCAGGCGTCATAGAAGGCCTGCTGGTCGGCGTTCATCTCCTCTTTGGAGAAGCGGCTCACTGGAATCGGCCCGTCCGATCCGTGGAAATCCCCTTCGAAGCTGCGGTCGCTCTCAGAGCGGCGAAAGTATGGCAAGAGCTTCCTGTAGCTCCATTCGTCGTTGCCCATGCCGGCCCAGTCGTCGTAGTCCTCGGGGACGCCGCGCAAGAGTATCTGGGCGTTCACCGCGCTCGACCCGCCGGTCACCCGCCCTCGTGGCACCAGCCGGACCGGGGCCTCGTCAGTGTACCTCGCCACGAAGACCGACCTGTTTTCGTTGATCAGCGGAATGGGGAACGGCCTGTCAGGTCCGTAGCCGTACTTCACATCGTTGGGCAACGTCTCCGGGTCCGGGTAGTCCGGTCCCGCCTCCAGAAGGAGCACCGAGCGTTCCGCGTCTTCCGTCAGCCGGGCGGCCAGGATCGACCCGGCCGAGCCGGCCCCCACGATGACGATGTCGTACGGCTGCAAACTTCCCTCCTATGGGCGCATTATTGTAGACCTATCGGGGAAGGACTAGCAGACTGCCGGACGATGGGGTTTCATGGTACGAGGCTTCTCGCCGGGAGCGTGTGGGAATACCTCAGGCATATCTAATGACGAGCCCTCGTCACGAATGATCCCACACCCGTCCAATCCGCCTCAGCAGGTCCCAGTTCAACTCCGCGCCGAGCCCGGCAGAGAGAGTGAAGTGCAGTTGACCGTCTTGAACTCGTTCCGGGGGGGTGAGCAGGTCCGCTCGCCAGTCCGCCTCGTGGACAGCGTGCTCCAAGGGCATCGCACCCGACATAGACGCGGTGACGTGTCCGCCGGTGAGCAATGAGACCGGTCCAGAAGGACTGTGGAGAGATACTGCACCGCCTGCATCGATTGCCGCCATGCCGGACCGCGCGGCCACAGCCGCGCCGCCGCAGAACATCACGTCCGGCATGATGATCTTGACCGCGGCATTCGCGATCAGGTCCCCGAAGAGCTCCTCGCCGTATCCTATCTCTCCTCCGGCCACGGTCATCGGCACACATTCGGCAATCCGTGCCGAACCCATCGGGTTCACGTTGGGCCGTACCGGTTCCTCGAACCAGCCGACGCCAAGCTCGGCCAACTCCTCGGCCACGATCACCGCGGACTCGATGCCGAAGCGACCGTGACAGTCGACCATGAGAGTCACGTCGGGACCCACGGTGTCCCTGATCGCAGCAACGCGCCGAATGCCGAACCGAGCCTGCCGGACCGCTTCGCCGGATCCGGCGTCCGAATTCACCTCGTCGAACGGGGCGCACTTCACCGCGCGGAAACCTTCGCCCACTGCCAGTTCGGCGGCCTCCGCGAAGTCTGCCGGTGTACGTTGAGTCGCGAATAGGCCTCGGTTGACGTTCGCGTAGAGTGGAACGCTGCCCGGCGGCTCTCCGCCCAAGGCCTCCGCCAGGGTAATCCCGTCCTCAACCGCCTGAATGATCGAGACACCGGTACGCAGGGCGCTCACTGCAGTAGCCAGAGGCAGGTCACCGCTCAGCCGGCGCTCGTCCACGCCCAACATGCGTGGAACATCCGCCTCTCCGGCTATGGCCGCTCCCTTCAAGGCGTCAACCTGCTCAGCGACCAGCCGGCCCACATCGCCGGCAGTGGTTATCTCCACGTCCCCAGATGCTCCACTCACGGCCCGCAGGCGCGCAAACGTCCACTCCGTCCATGGCGTCACAACGACGGCTGCGGACTCGATGCTATGTAGGCGCACCGGATCAGAGGTCATCCCGACGACCCCTCACCGTTTACTCAAGAAGTGAAATCCTGAATTCGCATACCTCAACTCCATCCTGCCTGTGCGATTTCCAGTTGGCAACAGAATGTACGTTCTTCGCCTTCCTCAGTTCCCTACCACTGAACAGGGGAGGCTCCATGAGAGTAACCTACGTGCTCGTCATTCACCTGAGGACAAAGGCGGAATTGCGGCGAAAGTTCCACCTGCGGAATAGTAATTTCCTTGTTTGTCGACTGAAGCTCATCAATCCAAAGGCCCGCGGTGGCCGACATCTTCCCGACAATCTTCCAGGGCCCGCCAGGCATGACACTGCATGGGCGCTGTCACGCCAAGAGAACTCGGTTGTGCTGTACGACGACGAGCCCAGCCGCAACCAAGCATTCGTGGATGTGCTCAGAAACCGTTTGACAGATCGACGATGTGTCACGCTTTTTCACGACCGCTGTGACGACCCCTGCTGCCGGTAGAGAACCTGATGGCAGTGTACTACCTCAAGTTACGCGGTATATGGCTTGCGCGCTCGGCTTCACGCGGGGAGCGAGACAATAAGGAACGGTTGGATAACATTGGAAACGGTCAGGTAAAGCCTAAAGAAGGTCAGCATTGGTGGGCCAGCGTGTCCTGAACTGCGAACTTTTCGTTGGGAGATTCTGCTGTAAGAAGTCGGTCAACCGGCCCTGGACTAGCTCCCACGAGCCTCCGGCTGGTCAGGTGCCTAGATGAATGAACTTTCCGAAACTGCGACCCTTCGAGGATACGCTACCACATATGTCTGTGAACTGAAACGAACGTCCTTTCTCGTAGCCTACTGGACGAACATGAAGATTCTTTGTAGAACGGAAAGCCGGTCCATTTCCCGCAGCATGGGCTTGGAAACTCGACAGCGGCCAGCCGTTGCAATAGTCTGTTCTGGATGGGCCATATAACAACTGGGCAAGAGAAAGGCGCGGGAATGAACTGCAGACGGCGCGGACTGACGAGGCTACCCCGCGTCAAGTCCTCGCCGACTGACTGGGCCGGGTTAACCTCCCGCTTATGTGCCCCTGGGGTGAGACAGATCGGGAGGCGGTCCAGCACTTTGGTTGGGCCCCAAGAGCGGGGACCGCACTAAAGGAAGACTGAGATGGACGCAAGAGTCGACATGGTGCTTAACACGGTCAGGACGCTGACGCGCGACAACGACGGCGTCGTCATCGAGCCTCTTGACTTCGAGGACGGCGTGCTGAGGATCAAGTACTATAAGGGCGTGAACGAGGACTGCCCGGAGTGCGTGATGCCGCCCGACTCGTTCAGGGAAATGGTCGAGCGCATGTGCCGCGTCCAGGCGCCGCATGTCGCGTCCGTGGTGCTGGTGCCCGCCCGGTAGCCCCTACGGCCGGAACTGGTCGACGCCCACCGTCACCGCGCTGGGACCGCTGGGCATAACCAGAGTCTTGGCGCGGTCCGCCCCGACTACGAGGATGTCGTACCGCTCGGCGCTCTCCAGGACGGGCATCGTCATGTCGAGGCGCTCCTGCTCGGTCAGGTCCTTCATCCACCTCCAGTGCGCCGCCACCCGCGCTTCGCCCTCCAGGGGCACGTACTGGGTCATCTTGCCTAGGCTGGCGTTGGCGTGCATGTGGATGAACTCCTTGGCGCCGCGCTTCGTGAAGCCCTGAGCGCCCACTGGCCGGGCGACGTCCGGTGGCAGCAGGATCAGCCGCTCTTCAGAGTGCCGCTCCCATAGCCCGCGCGTACCGAACGTCGCGCCGTAGGCGACCGTCTTGAGCAGCCCCTCCGCCGTGTCGTTACCCTGGTCCTGCACGTCGAGTTCGCCGTTGGTGATGAAGACGCTCACCGCGCTCTCGCCAGCATCGAACCCCTTGTCCACGTGGTAGGGCTGCCACGGGCTCATCGTCTCGTTCTCGGCTATGCACAGGACGAACTTCCGCGTCGTGCCGATGGTGTCCATGTCCATCTTATTCGGGTACCAGTGCCCGATGTTCCTCATGCACATGGAGAAGGCGCGACCGACCACGATGTTGACCCTGTTGTCGAAACCGGGGCCGAGCGCAGACCGGGCGTTGATGCCCAGCTCCTCAGCGATGGGACCGTTTACGACGAGTAGCGGCGCCTGCGGGCTGGTGGACATCAGCAGGGACTTGCCGCCCTCCGGCCCCATCTGGGACAGCGCCCAAACGGCGGCGACGATCACAGGCATGTGCTCCGGCCTGGCGCCAGCCGCGGCTGCGTTTACGGCGATCTTCTCGACCGTGGCGATCCCGAAGCCGGGCGGCATGTCGCACACGACGTGGTCGGCGGGCAGGCTGACGCCGTCTATCAGCTCGTCGATCGCGCCGCGGGTGGGCGGCAACAGCGGAAAGCCGTCGCCCCAGTCGCTTCTCAGGAAGTCGTCGTTCATGCGCTGTACCGCGTCAAACCGGTCCTCGCCCTCAAAGCGGTAGGCCTGCTCCATCGGACTATCGTCGAACGCACCGTCGCCGTCGGCGGTGAGCATGCCGACTAAGTCGTCGAATGCGGGCTCGGTGTTTCTGATCGACTCGGCCGGGGACAGGTTGCGGTAGATGCGTGGCACGATGACGAAGCGCAGAGCGGGCATGCCGAAGGCGCGGCTACTTGCGATGGCGTCGCCCTCGAACCGGCCGGAGATGATGGGCACCGCGGGCTTGCCCATCCGCTCGACCTCGATCATGTCGTGGACCATCCACGACGCGCACGTCCCTCAGTCGCCGGTCGCTCCGATGACGGCGTCGCACTCGTCAGCCGCCTGCTTGAGGATGTGCGGCGGGTTGGGGTAGTTGCCGCCCGTGTAGAACCTCGTCTCGACGCCCTCGAAGCGCTCTTGGAGCATCTCGCCGACGCGGTTGAGCGCGACGTCGCCGCCGTGGGTTCCGCTCCATACCAAGCCGATCGTCTTGCCCTCCAGACGGCTGAGCCTAGGGTTGATGGCCGCGACGTTCTCCATCGCGCGCTGCCTTGCGACGGGGTTCATGACCTCCAGTAGATGCATGCCGTACACCTTCCTTCCGCCGCGGAAACGTCCGCACGCCCGCGACGCACGGAGTCTAGTATTGACGCCACTCCGTGTCAACCAATGCGGTCGGCGTAGGAGCGCCGTTGTCCAAGACAGCTGAGACTCCGATGGCCGGTCATCGCTGTGTCTCGCATCGGGCACCGCCTGTTGAGAGCCCAACCACCTAGAACGGGACCACGCGCAGTAGGCCAAACTTCTGAGTCGTTTCTGGTGTCATATGCGACGCTAATGGGTACCCGATCACCGTCTCTCAACTAGGGATTGGGGACGTTGCGGCATTAGAAGACAAGGCCGGAACGGAAAATGTAGGGTAAAGGGGACTCGAACCGCCGCAAAGCAGTCTATGAAGCCGCTGCGCCGTTCCGGACCCATAGCTGGCGTAGCTGGTGGGGAAGCGTGTCCTGTACTGCGAACTTTTCGGTGGGAGATCCGGCTGTAGGTAACAGGTCGACGACTCCCGGCAAGCCCGTTAGGTCATGGCAGGACACACACTGGACGGGTCAGACGCCCGTCATCATACCTCTTCCTGAGGATCCTTGAAGCTGTCAATGTGTTCGTCATAGGTAAATCGGTTTTGTGCGTACACCCCAAGCCACCGTTGGCTCAAGACTACTGCGCCCTGACTTGTGCACACCCTTCCGGCGGTACTTCACCGTACAACGACTGCGCATACCGCCCCAGCGCCGAGAGCGGGAAGTAGTTGCGGTACAAGTGGTAATTGATCATGAAAGCAGCGCTCAACTCGGGGCCCTGCGAATTGGCGCCGTCGAGCGGTTCGTACTTGTTAGGCCTTTCGCCTGGTCCGTAGCCGGGAAAGCCGCATCCAGTGAATTGAGGCTCATCCCAAGTTCCGTCTTCGTCCTGACGGTCAAGGAGGAATTCAACGCCACGCGTTACTGACTCGTGCCGCGCTTCACCTGCCGCCAATAGCGCTATGAGGGCCCAGGAGGTCTGCGACGGGGTGCTCTCGCCTTGTCCTCGGAGGGTAGGGTCGGCATAACTGACACAGGTCTCGCCCCAACCTCCGTCCGTGTTCTGATGTGCCAGAAGCCATTCGACGGCCCGGCGTACCCGAGGTTGCGTCATGTCCACCTCTAGGGCTTCCAGCGCCGGCAGCACAGCGCCTGTACCGTAGATGTAGTTCACTCCCCAGCGTCCGAACCACGGGCCGTCGTGCTCCTGCTGTTCCCAGATGTATGACAGCCCCCGGCGAACGGCCGGGTGTTCCATTGAATATCCCACCTTCGCGTACATCTCCAGTACATGTGCGGTCACGTCAACGCTGGGTGGGTCGAGGAGTTCGCCAAAGTCGGCGAACGGGATTTTCGCCAACTCGTTTGAGTCGTTGTTCCAGTCGAATGCGGCCCAACCACCGTTCGAGCACTGCATCCCTGTCAGCCAGTTGACGGCCCGGTCGACAGCCGCTGTCCGTGCCCGCTCTCCAGCTTCGTCGCGCATCCTGGTGGCTGCGAGGTCCGTTACCACTATGGCAGAGTCGTCGATGTCCGGATAGTGGACATTATCGAACTCAAAGGCCCATCCGCTGGGTTCCAGGTGGGGTCTGTATACGGTCCAGTCGCCCTTGACTCGGATCTCTTCCTGAATGAGCCAGGCTGCAGCACGCTGAATGGCAGGGTGGTTGGATGGCACGCCGGAGTCCAGGAGTCCGCGCATCGCAAGGCACGTATCCCACACGGGTGAGAGACAGGCTTGCACTCTAAGCGCAGCGCCGTCTTGCGCGGGGAGGCTCCAGTTCCGCCTGAATCCTTCCAGCCCCCTTGAGATGACGGGGTGGTTCAACGGGTAGTCTAGGGCGCTCAATGCGATGAGCGAGTAGACCCAGGGGGGCTGTATTCCCGCCCACGAGCCATCTGCTTCCTGGTGGTCGACGATCCAATCTACGGCAGCCCTGATTGCCCTCTCCCGGCCGGGCATGAAGGGCAAGTTGCGGTAGATGCGTACGATTCTGTCCAACACCAGGAACCAACCCTTTAGGGAAAAGGGCTTTGCTTTCCAGCGGGACAGAGTGAACGTGACCGGCCCTTCCGGGTAGAGTTCCATGACCCAGGCGCTTTCACGAGGGGGCCGTGTGGGATGGAGTGTGAGGATTACGGTCATCGGCGCTATGGTCGCTCGGGCCCAGCTGGCGAAACGGTAGATGTTGAAGGGGGCCCACTTCGGCAACAGCATCATGTCGGGAGGCATGGCGGGCGTTCCCTTCCAGTCCCACTGACCAAAGAGGGCAAGCCATATCTTGGTGAACACGCGCGTCCGGGGCACACCTCCACATCGCAGGATGAAGCTACGGGCCTTTGCCATGTGAGGTTCTTCAGGAGTGTCGCCTGCGAGCTTGAGCGCGAAGTAGCACTCGACCGACGTGCTCAGGTCTCCCGGGGCGCCGTAGTACATCCGCCATGAACCATCGGGCGACTGCCTTCGGCGAATGTCTTCCGCTACGCGCGAGATGCGATCTCCCTCGTCCGACCCAATGAAGTGTGTGAGCATGATGTACTCCGCCTCCATCGTTGGATTGGACTCCAGCTCTCCCCACCAGTAACCGTCTTCATGCTGCGTGCGGAAGAAGTACCGCTGAGTCCTTTCCAGCGCTTCCCGGAGGCGGCTTTCCATGCCCTGTTCGACCAACTTCGACACCCAGCCCTATGCTAGCCGCCAGATAGACTGTGCCAAGGACCCGGTCACAGTTGGCGAGAGATTGCCGGCAGGATGCCTTGTACAGCCATCTGCAGGGCGCGTGAGGCTCTGCGCGACTTCAGAGCGAGAGGCAGGAAGCTCCTGACCGCGGAAGGATGCAATACTGCTCGGAGAGCATGTGCCCACTCCCGTCGGCCTCCGTCGGCGATGATGGTTGCGATGAACGCAGGGAGGGGATAGTAGGCTTCGTCCAGCACCGCCCGGATCCCGATGAGCGGGATGTCTCTCGATGCTGCTACATCGGCTATCCAGCGCCCTTCCATGTCTACCACCAATGCGCCGCTGCCGTTGTGTGCGCGGCGCTTGGCTCGCGGCGTAAGGAGCGGTTCGTCCACGGTCAGGACCGCTCCTTCCAGTACCGAGAGGCCTGACTCACGCAGCAGCATTGCTGCGCGGGTGGTATGAGGAGCGCCGGGGATCGGTGCGCTCACTCCATGTAGGTAGGAATTCCCCACCACGAGTTCACCTGGGTGAAGATGGGGGTCGAGCGCCCCAGCGTATCCCAGGGAGACGAGCAGCCGGCATGGCGCGGTGTCGAGAAGGCCTGCGAGCTGCTCACCGGCATTGCGCCCTATGCCGACGACTCCGACGCGAGTACGCTCGTTGCCATAGCCTAGTCCTCCCAATTCACGCCGGGTCGGGGCAATCGTTAGGAGAGGAGCCGCGATGGCGGCAGTACCCATGTCATTCCGCTCGGGTGCGAAGTGCCTGCGTGCCAGTCTGCGCTGATCCTTCCTGCCGGTCCTGTAAGGCCTCAAAGCGCTTGACCGACGCCGCGGCGGCGTCGCGTCCGGTGAACAGCACGTGGGTGATAGTTCGGTAAGGGATAGAGACCTCGCGTCCGGTCCCGGTCTCGAGCAACTGGGCAAATGGAACGCTCGCGCGAGCGTTCCGGTTGAAGAGGTAGCCTGTCACGGAGCCGCCGTCATCCGTCCGGATGGTAACGTCGCCGCGGTAGTGGAAGGCCCGTTCAACGAGTTCCTCGACGCCGTTACCAGCCTCCCGGCTTGCAGCTTGAAGTGGCGGCCGATGCTCGTTCATTGTTCACAGCTTGCCCGTAAGCGTACCAACAGTGGAATCCCGTAGTCCACGCCATGTCGTGAACGTTGCATGTATGGCAGAGGGCTCGTAGCCACAGTGTACCATGCAGTCCTGACACTGGTGGTTGCCGCTCGCCCGGCCGTATTCCTCCCAGGCTGTTTCGTCCATCAGCTCCCGGAAGGTGGCAGCGTAGCCGTCCTGCAGTAGGTAGCACGGGCGCTGCCACCCGAATATCGTATACAGGGGATTGCCCCACGGCGTACATTCGAAGTCCCGCTTGCCCATGAGGAATTGAAGGAACAGGGGCGACTGGTTGAATCGCCAGCGCTTCTTCTTGTCGGTAAGCACCTGGGAGAAGAGCTCCCGTGTGCGCTCCCGCTCAAGAAAGGAGTCCTGGTCCGGGGCCTTCTCATAGTTGAACCCCGGGGACACCATCATGCCCTCCACGTCTAGGTCCATCATGGCATCGAAGAAGTCGCGAACGCGCATCGGTTCAGCCGTGTTGAACAGCGTTGTATTGGTAGTGACCCTAAAGCCGCGCTGGACTGCTTCCCGTATCGCTTCGACGGCAATGTCGTAGACTCCTTCCCTACAGACGGAAGCGTCGTGCTCCTCGCGCAGGCCGTCCATGTGAACGCTGAAGCTGAGCCGCTTAGAGGGGGAGAAGACATTCTCTTCCAACTTCTGCTTGAGTAGCAGTGCGTTGGTGCAGAGGTAGACGTACTTCTTACGGCGAGTGAGTTCTTCCACCAACTCGCCGATGTGTGGGTAGAGCAGCGGTTCTCCACCGGGGATGCTGACGATGGGCGCTCCGCACTCCTCCACCACAGCGATGCACTGCTCGACCGTGAGCGCGCGCTTGAGCACGTGAGGCGGGTACTGGATCTTTCCGCAGCCCGCACAGGCGAGATTACAACGCAGCAGGGGCTCCAGCATCAGCACGAGCGGGTAGCGCTCGCGTCGCGCCAACCGCTGCTTGACCACATGGAAGGCCACAGCAAGCGCCTGCGATATAGGCACTCCCATAACGTTGCCCCCTAACTGTGAACTAACTCTGGGGTAGTGTACCAGAATTCTATAGAGACAAGAAGATGAAGACCTTCGGCACGGATGCCCGAGATCCGCATCGACGAGCGCTTCCATTGGGGCGAAGGGTAAGGGGGACTCGATCCGCCGGGAAGCAGTCTATAGAGCCGCTGCGCCGTTCTGGGCCCCTAGCTGGCGTAGCTGGTGGGGAAGGAGGGACTCGAACCCTCACGCCTTGCGGCACATGATCCTAAGTCATGCTCGTCTGCCAATTCCGACACTTCCCCACGTGCGATGGGAGGGTATTTCGATTATAGCCCGTGGAGGGAGCCGTGCATAGGAAGAGATCCCGCCCAACGACGACGGTCGGGCGTCAGGAAAGCTCGTCGGCGCGGAGGCCGCCTCGTTCTCGCAGGAGGGCAGCGACGGCTTCGTTTTCCTGCTCGATTGCGACGTCGAGGGCCGTCTTGCCGTCGTCGGACAGCACGTTAATGCCCGCGCCGCTGGCAAGGAGCAGTTCGATGCCGGGGACGGGGTCTCCGTAGCGCTCCAGCCAGGACGGCGGGTATATCATGGCCTGAAGGGTGGTCTTCCCACGATCGTTCTTCTTGTTGACGTCCGCGCCGTGCCGGATAAGCAGGTCGGCGACTTCGAGGTGTCCCTTGGTGACGAACTCTCCGAGGTGCGTCCGCCATTGTCGTCCGGCGTTGATATCGGCCCCGGCATCGATCAGGGCCTTGACGACCTCCAGGGAGGTCTCCTCGGGCAGGTCGACCGCGAGCGCGGCCTTATGCGCTTCCGCTCGCGCCGTGTAGGTGGAGGACGGTTCGATCTCGGTGCGGAGCGCGTCCCAGTCGTCGAACCCATACTCGCGGGCGACGGAGTGGCGAGCTTCCTCGACGGAGAGGGGAGTCCCGTCGTCCTGCGAGGCATGGGCGTTGACGAGGGACTGGACTTGATTTCTGAACGTCCTGAGGTCGGGGTGGGAAGGGAACGGTCTGTGCGAGGTCATGGTGATTCCTTTTTGTCAGGCGAAGGACGGGCAATTGGTGGCTTCACCGCAGAGGGCGCGGAGAACGCGGGGTGAGGACGTCTCATGCCCGCATCTTGAAGTATTTTGCGTCCTTCCTGGCGATCTCGAAGGCCGTCTTGCCTCTCTTGTTGAGTACTGTGGGATCGGCTCCCACTTCAAGCAGGGCTTCGGCGGCCTCTACACAGCCCTCGTAGGTGGCGCGGTGAAGAGGTGTGTGCCCCTTCTTGTCCTGGGTGTTGAGGTCGGCCCGATGTCGGGCGAGCAGGCGTATCATGTCCGCCCGGTTAGCCTCTGCGGCAAGCTGTAGGGGTGTGCGACGGGCCTTGTTCAGGGCGTTGACGAGGCCTCCCCGTTCCAAGAGTATCTCGGCGCACTCGATGGAGCCGGCCCGCGCGGCCCAGTGGAGCGTGGTCATCCCGTAGTCGTCGGTGGCGTCTACAACGGCGGCGTCCTCGTCGATGAGTTCCTGAAGACGGGCGGTGTCGTTGAGGGCACAGGCGGAGTAGACGTCGTAGTTGGCCCCGTCTTCGATGAGGATGTGCGCGACCGCAAGCCTGTCCGCGAGGCGCGACGGGTCCTTTCCCCAGTGGCTCGGAGCGACCGCTTCCTGTAGGGAGGTCGTACCTCGCTCGCCGTTCCCCTTGATCAGAAGCTCGTGGTGAACGCCGACACCGTGCTCAATCAGGAGCTTGGCGCACTCAACGTGGCCGCCACAGGCTGCCCAGTACATGAGCGAGAGGTTATCGGGCCAGCCGACGTGCGGCTTCAGCACCGAGACGCACGTTGCGTCCGCCGCGCCCGACTCGAAGACGGCCCTGAGGGTATCGCACATACCCCCCACGATCCTCGTGCAGGACGTTGTAGGCCGACTCGTCGATCTCCAACGGCACGTCGTGGTCGAGGAGAAACGTCACGGCAGGTCCGCACCCTTTCATGCCAACGACGACATGGATCAGGAGTTTCCCGATGCGGTCGAGCACATTAGGCTGCTCGGCCAGGATTTGTTCCATCCGCTCAATGTTCGGCTCACCGTCCCAGCGCTTCGGCTCCGGCCCCATCGCCGCCGTGATGAGTTGCTCCTCAGCGTCGGCAAGGTCGGGAGTCTCTACGTCACGCAGAAACCAGTTCCTCTGGAACAGGTCTACGGCCTTTGTCGTGTCCATTGAGTTCTCCTACAATACCCGTGCTTATCTATGTCGCCGTGCGCATCTGCTATAATCCGCGCAATCTAACAGGAGAACGATCCGAATATGATACTCGAAAGCCTGTTGGAACTCGTCGAAACGCTGAAAGCACGCATCGACACGCACGGCGACCAACTTCGTCAGAGCGAGGCGCTCACACGCTACGCGTTGATCGATCCGTTGCTGAGAGAACTGGGGTGGGATACCGAGGACCCGGATGTGGTAAGGCCGGAGTACGAGTCCGACCATGGAAGGGCCGATTACGCACTGCGTGGTGACGGCAAGACCGTGATGATGGTGCAGGCCAAGAAGCTGGGGACTCAGTTGCGAGATTCTGTCCTCAGCGAGGGCATAAACTTCTGCCTGATGGAAGGCGCCACGTACTTTTCGGTAACCGACGGCCAGACCTGGGAAGTATATGAGACCCATAGACCTGTTCCGATCGACGAGAAGAGAGTCGTCGAGTTCGACTTGCAAGCTCAGTCGCCCGCCGCAGTCTGCATGAAGGCACTCGCGCTTTGGAAGCCGTCCGTCCAGTCAGGTCACGCGACCCCCGGACATGAGCCAGTCGTCGGGACGATTGAGCGTTCGTCGGAAGAGGCGGAGTCGGAGGGGGCAGAGGAGACGAACGACTTACCCTCTCCTGAATGGGTGCCTGTCTCACAGATCAGAGTGCCTGAATTGTAGATTCGAACATGTCTGATCCCTTCTAGCCCTCAAGACACCGGCGGCCTGTGCTGAATCCACGGGCGGGCTTGCTCGAAGGCGACAGATGCGGCTAGGACAGTCTCCTCGTCGTACTTGCGGCCGATTATCTGGAGGCCGATGGGTAGGCCGTCGGGTGAGAAGCCCGCGGGGACGGACGCCGCCGGGTGGCCGATGGCGTTGGCGTGCATGGTGAAGGCCCCGTTCCAGTACTGGATGGGATAGGACGAGTCCCCCGTGATGCTGCCGGGGAAGGTCTCGTTCGGGAAGGCGGGGAAGGACGTGACGGGCGACATGATGAGATCGTAGGTCTCGAACGCGTCATCGAAGGTGGCCTTGAGCTCGGCAATGCGTCCCTCGGCGCGCATGTAGTCGCCGGGCGTGACGCGCGATCCCATCTCGATGAAGAAGCGCGCAAACTCGGTCATCCGATCGCAGTACTCGTCGAGGTACCGGGCCAGGCCGTCGTAAGCGCCGGCAGACTGCATGGGCCCGAGCGAGTCGTACGGCTCGGGGAGGACCATGTTCACCTCTTCGACGGCACAGCCCATCTCCTCGAAGACCATCGCGGCCTTGTAGGTAACGTCGACGACCTCCGGGAAGACGGGGGCGAAGCCGAAGTCGGCGCTCCATCCGATGCGAAGCCCGTCGATGCCTCGCTCCGTCGCCGCCATGAAGTCGGGTGGAGTCTGGCGGATTGATGCCTGGTCACGACGGTCGAATCCCGCCAATACCTGCAGGAGTATTGCAGCGTCCCGTACCGTCCGCGTCAACGGGCCGGGCTGCGAGAAGATGTTCGGCATGGGAGGCCCTCCCAGTCCGGTGTAACC
>CBDFHR010000008.1:0-297643 GCA_965247555.1 Dehalococcoidia bacterium
GAATGCTGCCGCCCATCCCCTGGTCGTTGTTGCTCCACTGGTCGATCTCGACCCAGCCTGTGAGCCAGTCCACCTCGGCGTCCCCACGCGAACATCCGCATCACGCTGAGGAACTGGCAGCCGCCTCCCCAAATCTCTCCCACCCCGCCGTATGTCCTGGACTGCCGGATCTCGCCGATCTCCCCCGACTCGATGACTGCTCGCGCTTCCCACAGGGAGTCGTAGTTGCGCTCGGCGTCGCCCGACGCGAAGTGAACGCCGTTCGATTCGCACGCTTCGACCATGCGGTCGGCCTCTTCGAGCGTGACGCACATCGGCTTCTCGCAGAAGACGCCCTTGACGCCGGCCTCGACGGACGCGAGGACGACCTCGGGTATGACCGTGGATGGGAGGATGGGCGCCGCTATGTCGATCTGCTCGTTGGCGAGCATCTCACGGTAGTCGGTGTACCCGCGTTCGAGACCGAATCTCCGACGGAACAGGTCGAGGACCTCAGGGTCCTTCTCCCGCCACGGCAACGACCTCGGTCCGGGGGTCGAGCTGGTAGGCGCGGGCGTGCTGCGTGCCCTTCAGACCCGCCCCGATGACTCCGACGCGGTATGGCAGTGTCATTGCGGTCTCCTCATAAGCTCAAGGTTGTGTGCGCTAGTTGTCACGACGACGCGCGGTCAAAGGAATGACGTCACCAGTCTTTCGACGCACAGTCTATCAGAATGCGCGATGGTCGAGGCGTGAGAGTTGGAGTGACAGGCGGGGGCGACAATGAGCAGTGTCAGAAGGTTTGAAGCGGCCTATGCGGGAGTTCGTGGAGGTCCCGATCAGAGAAGAAGGCACCAATTTGTGGGACATTACGGGACATTTTGTGACTTTTCAAGCTGTCCTGCTTGGGCACTGTGATGCGGCACGTTCACAGGCATGGAGTTATAATAGATCATTTGTCCGTATCAGTCAAATGCGAGTGGACGCCGTAACTGTCCCCACCCCTGAGGATACCCGCTTTCGTGGGTATGACGGTGCTTTGTTTACCTGAGGAATTCTTACGGAGTCTGAACAGTTTCCGAACGCCGACTATTCGACTCTCAGACGGCGAAGCGGGAGTGTGTGACGGCGGCCTGAGTGCACCACCAACTTGCGATCAGGGTGCCGTCGTTCAGGCGCGCGAGGTTGGGCTTGCCGAACGCGATGTTGTCGTGGCTCTTTGGGTACTCAGGTACGCGCTCGACGCCGAGATACTCCTGGCCGACGGCGTCCCAGACCTGCACCTGATTTTCCACGTCCCACGTCCGGCCCTCGTCGTCGGAGAGGACGACGTTGATGCCGGGGTTTCTGCCCTCGCGGTCGGTGTAGGCGGCAGCCATGAGGCCGTCGCCGAGGTCGGCGAGCCAGCATGTCTGCGCCATCAAATTGGTCGGCGTCGGGTAGGTCCAAGCGCTCGCATCAGAGTTCGAGATTGTGATGTGTTCGGGGAAGTCCTCGGCAGTGCCGGGCTTCTGCGTCCACTGGAGCGCTCCGATCCGGCCGTCGAACATCTTGACGTAACGGCTGTGCGAGAACATCTTGCCCGCGTCGGACGCGCTTTCCAAGGTATGGCATCCGACCAGGTCTCGCCCCGGTCGTCGGAGAAGGTCGAGTAGCCCTTGATGTGCAGGGGGTCAGAGTCGTCCCAGTCATTCCACTGTTCGAGGCCCAGCCACCACCGGCCGTCGTTCAGCTCGATGATGGAGGACGGCGTGTCGGGCCGGCCTGTCGAGCGGCAGGTCCATGACTCGGGGAGGAGTCCACGATCGGCCGTCGTCATCGGAGAACATGATGATCTTGTCGGACTTGCGGATTCCACCGGTCTCGGAGTTGAACTGTGGTCGAGGGTCGGAGTAGTCGAGGCGAAAGGCGTTCAGCACGAGTGTGCCGTCTCCGAGCCTGAAGGTGTGTGGCGCGGAGTAGCTGTAGGGCCGGTCGTCGTTCGCCACGTCCCAGACACGCCCCTCCTGCGACCACGTCCTGCCGCCGTCTATCGACCGTGCGACGTTCAGCGTGCCGTCGGTGGAGTAGAACGCCTGCCCGATGCGGTAGACGCAGACCACCTCCTCGCCGTCGAGGGGCACCACGTTGGGCAGGAAGGCGCACTCGGCCTTGAATCCGGGTTCAGGGTTCCGGTAGATCACGCCGTCGTCTAGGGGGTGGAGTTGTTTCATGTTGGTGTTGCCTGCAGGACTCTATTCGGTTGAGCGCCGAGGATTATTCCCGGAACGCCGTCCCGAACTCGCCCTCACTTCACCGGTGTGGAGATGGTGGCGGAGTCGTTGGATGCGTCGGTGTCGGGGAGGCTCGTTTCGACGACGGCGGTTGCCACGAGGGTCTGAGGGGCCGATTCCGCGACCGTAACCGAGATGATCGCCTTGACGCTCTCGGTGGTTTCGAGCGCACCTAGCCGGCAGTTCACCACTCCCTCCGACTCGAAGCAAGCGGGGTCTGCGGGCTGGGCGGAGGCGAACACGACTCCGGCCGGCAAGGTGGTGTTGACGACGATCTTCTTGGCCTCGCCCGGTCCTTCGTTCGTGACAATCACGGTGTAGATTAGGGAACCGTTTCGTGTCGCCGTTTGCGGGGATGCCGACATGGAGAGCGAGAGGTCGGGCTTAGCCTTCAGGAACCTGAAGCTGACGTTACCCTGGCTCTCGCCTATAAATGCGAGCATACCGATCAGGGTGCCTATTGTGACGATGACAAGAGCCACTGAGAACCAGAAGACGAATCCTCGCTGCCTCAACCAAAGCAGAATCAGCATTCCTCAGATATCCTCCATAACGGCTGTCATCGGCATTCGTCGCCCGCGCTTTCGCGTCATGGGCTTCAGCCGAAAATACAGAGGGACAGGTGAGGCGAGTCGCCTCTATCCTGTCCCTCTCAACTCTTGTCTTCTATGGGAACAAAGGGTTACGCCCCGTTCCCCGTGGCTTTAGCAGTTGTCCGAGGCGATGTGCGGGCACTGCAGGAAGTGCGTGCTCGCGTATCGCGTCGACCGGTTGCCGGGGTGGTTCGCGTTGTCGATGCCATCCTCGAAGTAGATGAGCATGTTGCCGAAGCCTCCGGCCTCTTCGCGCATGTGACGGTTCGGGACGTTCCTCACGTTGTTGCGCTTGAAGACGATGCCGTGGCTGCTTCCCGTGAAGCCGATGCTCCCGAAGTGGTAGTCGTTTTCGAGGTTGAGCGAATACAGCCGCTTGCCGATCTCGATACGCCTCGGGTCGAGCATCTGGTGCGTCTTGCCCTCGCCGTAGAGGCTCTGCATCTCCATCAGGAAGCCGGTCGGGTCGGCGGGGTAGTTGCCGGCGGGCGCCAGCGGCAGGTACTCGTCCTCCGAGCAGCCCGGGCACTCCACCTGGGCGGCCCCGACGGGGGCCATTCCCTCTTCGCCCCTGGACTCGAAGTAGCGGCCCATCTCACGTCCTGGGTGGCTGGCACGGTACGGCAGCATCTGCGTCCAGACCCACATGTTGGTCATCTGAGGCATGGCGCGCATCCGGATCGGGGCATGGCCCTGACCATAGGCCCTGTTCCGGCCCTCTTTGAAATCGAGGTGAACGCCAATTTCGGCCCACTGGCTCTGGAAGAGCTCGGCGACCTTGATGAACTCATCGCGGAACTCCGAGAAGATGACGATGTTCTGTCCGTTGTCCGAGCGGTTCCTGATGCCGTCGCCGTCGGTGTCGACGAGGCCGAGCGAGTCGAGGAGCTGGTTGGCCTTCTCAACGTCGCGTACGGCGTTGTGCTGCTGCCACTCGTCGCCGGGGTAGAAGGCGGTGCTGGGATGGGGGACCCACGCCTGCGGCGTGCCCAAGCCGAGGAATACGACCTCGTTGATCTCGCTCCTGTCCATGGCGAGGTTCAAGGCCTGGCGGAAGTCCTGAGTGCGGAACAGGCGAGCCAACTCGGCGTCGTCATTGAACTCGGTGTTGATCTGCGTTCCGGCGTCGTTGCCGCTCGTCTCCGGCCAGTGGCCGAGGCTGTAGTCGCCCTCTTCCATGCTGGCGATGTACAGGGGCATCTCATACAGGACGAAGTTGGCGTTGTACGGCCCGTCCGTCTCGCCGTTCATCGACCGGAATATGGAGGTGTCCCGGCTCTCGGTCAGATACCACGAGTAGGAGTCCATGTAGGGAAGCTGGTTCCCATCAGGGTCTACGCCGTGGTAATACGGGTTGGCGCACTGCGTCTGGGAGTCGTCGTTGCCTCCCTCGCAGTTGTAGAAGTGGCCGAGGAAGGGAACGTCCGCGTCGTAGCGAACGCTGTACTTGCCGATCCAGACCTGAGTCCAGTCCGAGTAGCCCTTCTCGTCCATGATCTTCTTGAACTCAGCGGGTTCGGCGTACTTGGGATGGAAGCGCTGCGAGTAATGGAATGGCTCGTAGATGCAGGCATGGGTGCGGGTGCATCCCTGTCCCTGCCGGAACCGCGCGCCCTCAAGGAACGTGAAGTTCGGCGAGTCGAAGCTCAGGGTGAAGTTCAGGTCATCCACCTTGTTGAACGCCACCACGTTGCCCGTAACGGCGTCCTTTACCGTCCCGGAGTAGGCTTTGTTGAGCTCGGGGTTGAACTGCACGTCCTCGTTCCAGACCCACTCGACGTCTTGCATCGTCATGGGCATCCCGTCCGACCACTTCAGGCCGTTGCGGAGCGTGACGGTGTAGGTGCGTCCGTCCTCGCTGAGGTTGACGGACTTGCAGGCCAGCGGATAGAAGTTGACGCCGTTGGCATCGTACTGCATACAGGTACCGTTGCCGCCGAACGCCTCGAACTTCAGGAATCGGCTGGTCTTGCCGCCGGTAATGAGGCGGCCATCACCTCCGTACACGCCGATCTCGTCGGGCGGCGCGTAGACGTAGACGTCCTCTGGCACGGGGAGTCGCTGCTCCAGCGGCGGCAAGCTGCCCTCTCGCACCATCTGGGCGAACGTCGGGCTCTCGTTGAACGACGTTGGGCGAATACCGTACTCATCACGGTACGCCCAATATGCTCCGGGCGCCTGGGGCTTGGCCATGTAAGCCATGGCGGCCTCTTCCATCCCGGAATCCGGGGCCATCCGCTCAGCCTGGCTCGGAGCGACGGCTCCGACCCCTCCTGATACGGGGGCTTCCGGCAGGGCGGCCCGGCGTGCGGGGGCGGCAGGCGCAGGCTGCTGCTGCGCGGCTACTTCGACCGCCGGAACCTCCGGTGCAGGCGCGGGATCAGCGGCGGGGGCTGCTGCGCGAGCCTGCTGCGCCGGCAAAGGCTGCTCGGGCTCCTCCGTTGCCGCACACGACAGCACCACGCTCAGCGCCAGCACTGCCGCCACGGCGATCAATATCCGGTACAAAATGGGTATGTTCTTCAAGGTTCTCCTCCTTGAGTGAGGACTCCGATCCGAATCACGGAATCCGATTTTACGTCCAACACTCCGCATGGACTCACAATTATGCACGCAATACAATCAGAGTTATGTACGGTATGTCAATAGATAGCAGTGCAAGGTAGCCAACCACCATGCGACAAGCGTTGCGTTCAGAGAACTAGCGCACGGGAATGGGCCAGCCGAAGCCCTCGATGATGCCTCTAAGCTCCTGCAACTCCTCGTCGTTCAGCGGCTTCGAAGGTGGGCGAGAGGAGCCGACGGGCTCGCCAAGTATCTCCAAGATGCCTTTCATCACCCTTCCCTGGCCGCCTGAACGGATGCCGATATTCTCGCCAAACTTCCGCAGCGGCCCTTGCACACTGCGGTACAGCGCCTCGGCCTCGTCCCATTGTTTGGCCTTGATGAGTTCCCAGACCTTGAGGTCGTGCGGCGGATAGGCCTCCACGCTCGTCTGGACGAAGCCGTGACCGCCATGCTGGGCGCAGCGCACCGGGTTGACGGTGTTGTCGATGATGTTGAAGCGGTCGACGAACTTGGCCATGTCTTCGTAGACCTGCCCGTCGTGGGGGCTCCACTTGATTGCAACGACGTTCTCGAAGTCGGCCATCCTCAGGAGTGTATCGGTCTCTATGCGACCTCCCTTGAGCCAATGCGTGTGGTAGACCATGATCCCGATGTCGATGGCGTCGGACAGGTCTCCGAAGTAGTCCAGAAGGTCGTCCTGGCTTGGGTCGTTGAAGATGGGTGGGCAGACCTGGAGGGCGTACGCGCCCATGTCCTGCGCGACCTTCGCGTCCCTGATCGTGCGCTTGGTGTCCTTGTAATGGAGGCCGCACATGACGGTGGCCTTGCCATCGGATGCCTGCACGGTGGTGCGGAGCAGGGCGGCCCACTCCGGGTCGTCGAGCATCGGCCCTTCGCCGGCTGCCGCGGCTACCTTTATGATCCCGTTTCCTTTCGTAAGTCCGTTTGCGACCCACCACTGCGTCAGGTCGTACATCTTGCCGAGGTCGACCTCGTAGTTCTCGTCGAATGGCGTCGCTACTGCCGCCGCGGCTCCGACGATCAGATCACGGAGATTCTCTTTTGGCATGGGGGGTCAGTCCTTTACTGTACACGGAGGGATATGAGAGCGATGCTCGGCGAGTGAGTGTACGACCGCATACGGGTTGTGTCAACGCGGGGTCCCCAGAATCTCCTTCACAAAGTGTAAACTATGGTTTACACTACTCAGATGGTCGAAATTGTTGAGAGCGCCACCTTCAAGCGATGGGTACGCAGCTTGCAGGATCGTCGCTCGGTTGCTCGGATCAACGCTCGCTTGCGGAACGTTTCTCTCGGCAACTTCGGGGACATCCGGCCCATAGGCAACGGCATATCCGAAATGCGCATTCATTACGGACCCGGTTATCGTCTCTACTTCATGCGCAGAGGCACAACTATCGTTGTCCTTCTCTGCGGCGGAGACAAGGCGAGCCAGCAGCGCGATATCGAACGCGCTAAACGGTTGGCGCTGGACTGGAGGTAAATCATGACTGAAACCTTTACCCGATGGGAGATTACGGACCATCTGCTCACCAAGGAAGACGTGCGCCTGTACCTCGAAGCGTGCGCTGAGGAAGACCCAGGGGACGGAAGCCTGATCCGTGTCGCGCTGAATGATATTGCGCGAGCTCAGAACATGACCCGCCTGGCGCGTGAAGTCGGAATGACACGGGAAGGCCTCTACAAGGCGCTGTCAGAAAAGGGCAATCCCACCTTCTCGACGGTCATGCGAATTACTCGTGCGTTGGGGATGCAACTGCGGATTACGGTATAGCGCAGGGAGTGCCAGCGTCACTCGTTGGGCATCCCCTCGGCGATTGAGAAACTTCCGATTGAGAACGTACCGATGCAGTAGTCGACGACGGGTCGCCACTCGTCGAAAACCTCTCCCGGGGCGTAGAAGATCGCCATGAAGCCGGTCTCGCCCTCGTGGATGTATGCCAATCGCACGCCCTTCATCCCGCCGTCGTCGACCTCGAAGTCCTCGATCAAGACCGGTGCGCCGGACGGGGTCTCGACCTCGCGGCGGGCGGTGACGACCTTCTCCACCTTGTATGGGAACGTGCTCGACAGTACGGAACGCTGCATATAGTCGTGGACCGAAAGCTCCTCGTCGGGGTGCTCCCTGTGGTGGTTCAGGTCGCGTTTCTCAAGAGTGACCGTTCTGCCCCATCGGTCCTGCTCGAAGAGTTCCGCTGCGATTACCTTTCTGTCCCCACCCGCCACGTTCGCTGGATAATCGATTTGGATTCTGGGCACGCGGTGATCGAGGCTATGCCGAAGGACCTCGCCGACAGGTGTGTCGAATAGGACGGGAAAGCCACGCCGATTGGGATCGGCCCATGACTTGAGGGCGGTGAGGGTGTAGCCGAGAGGGTGTTCAAAAGCCGCAGGGCGCATCTGGAGGGCAACGGTGTACGTGGCATCGACCGGCGCACGGTACTTGATTTCGTCGAAATACACTTCCCCTGAAACGACATCGTACGGTGGAGCATCAGAGTGCTCTACCGTAACTAGTATGGGTCTTAAGGCGGACATTCGAATGGCGATGCTCTCACCGCGCGACAGATCGATGGTATACCGGTCGATGTCGCCCGGAGTATCGATGGCTCCCGCGACAGCATCGCCGATAGGCAACTGCCTTCCGTCATCGGAGTCGTCGCGCCGCACCAGGGGAGTTCGACTCTTGATCGCTACGTGGCGTTCGATATCGAACCGCTGTCTCACCTCGATGAACCCCGGTCCGGTGATGCAGCATCGGTCGGTTAGACCGTCCTGGACGGTACGGAATTCGGGTGTGAAGGCCCCAATCCCGTTTATATCGAAAAACCCGTACTCCACATCGCTGTAGGAGTCGAATTCAATGCTGTGATTTGAACCTTCCGACACGAAGGTTGCGGTGTCCCAGCGATCTCGCAAGACAAACTGGTGCTCGCGGCTTCCTTCCCCGATGTCGGGCAGCTTGCGGGGGCCTAGAACCGTGATGTCATCGCCGCGGCCCAGCTTTTGCAGTCGGTCTCTTACGGTGTCTGAAGAGGATCCCCAACTCGGGTTTGTCCCCCGCCCCCGAAAGTAAACGCCAATGACCTTGCCGCTGCCGTTGGTCATTGGCCCCCCACTCATACCGGGTTTGCCTTCAGCGGTTGAGTAGACATCCACAACGTCCGCCTCCGGCCAATGCCAAACGCTTTCGAATTTGCCTTTGGTGACCGATAGTCCCCCGGGGCCTGATGGATTCCCAACGATGAACACTGTGTCCTCGACAGTCATGGATTCGGCCTCCGCAAACTCCACGGGCGGCGCCGGGGTGTCGATAGGGCCGAGGAACGCAAAGTCGGCAAAGTATTCGTAGGCGGCGACGGGGACGTCCTCGTGTAGTGCGCCGTCCTCGAATACGACGTCAATCCCCGGCAATCCCCAAAAAACGTGGGCCGCCGAAACGATGTAGTTTCCCTCAACGAGGAACCCGCTGCCGATGTCACGGCCCCTAAATTGGATGGTCACCATCGATGGTGTCAGCTTTTTCAGCACATCGTCTTCCGAAAGTTCGCTTCCGCATGCGGCGCATAAAGCCAGCACGAGCGCCATCAGCGATGCCAAGAGAGCAGTTTTCACCGAAGTGCCTCCGGGGTCGAGGGAATCAAGGCTAATGCTACAGAGGATTCGTATCGACGACTAGCTTGCCGGTAGGTCCTCGACTTGCTCAACGGTGGGAGGGAATTGCAGGCAGGCTGCTGGACGAAATGAGCGCCAGTAACAATTCAGGTGGTACAATACCGTGCGCATTCCGACCACTATCAGAGGAGAACGACGTGGCAGAGTTTGAGGGAGTAATTCCGGCAATCATCACGCCCATGACCGCCGACGGCGAGATCAACGAGGAGGCGTTCCGCGCCGTCATGGAGGACAACATCCAGGCGGGAGTACACGGCTTCTGGACGGCGGGCGGCACGGGTGAGAGCGTCCTCCTGACGGACGACGAGAACCGGCGCCTTGCACAGGCGGCGGTCGACCAGAACCAGGGCCGGACGAACATCATCATGCACGTGGGGGCGCAAACGACGGTACGCGCCGCCCGCAATGCGGAACACGCGGCAAGGGCGGGCGCCGAAGCCGTTTGCGCCGTCCCGCCGTTCTTCGTTCGTCCCGGTGACGGGGGCATCGTCGACTACTACAAGACGGTGGCCGAGGCAGCCGACCTTCCGCTCTTCGTCTACAACCTTCCCCAGGCTACGGGCGTGAATATTACACCCGACCTGATGCAACAGCTTCAGGACAACGTGCCGCAGCTCACCGGGCTCAAGCACTCCGCCCCCGACATGAACGATGTCTACACCTTTGCCAGGATGGGCCTGCGGGTGTTCACGGGGATGGGCAGGATGATGCTGCCGGCCCTGACCGTCGGCGCGGCAGGGTGCGTGGACGGTCCGCCGTGTCTCGCTCCCGAGCTGTGGGTCGCCATATGGGACGCCTACAACGCACGTGATCTTGACCGGGCAGAGGAGGCGCAGGCCAAGGCGAGCGAGGTCATGGACTTCCTGATCGATCTCGGCTACATCGGCGCGCTCAAGACTGCGGTCGGCGAGCGATTGGGCATTGAGACCGGCGACCCGCGTCCCCCTAATCTCGGCGCGACCACCGAGCAGAAGACGGCCGCTCGTGAGGCCGTACATCGCCTCGGACTGGCAAAGGTCGCCTAACGGCCATACTTGTGCACCGAAGACCCCACCTGCTCCGAACCACGTCGAAGACGACTATCCAAGAACGCCGTCCAAAAGGAACATGACCGTGACAAAATATACCGACCTAGCCCACCAACTTGGCGTCACAGCCGCCGCCGGAGTCGAGACGCTCCAACGCTTCGGCCTCAACACCGAGGCGTCCATGGCAGAGGACATCGACGAGATGGCTGAGTTCTCCGACATTCTCGTCAGCGCCCACGCGCCGGCCATCGTCGGCGACATGCGCCTCAACATCGCGGCGACCGACGACGGCTTTCGGAAGAAGTCCATCGAGGTGATCGTCGGCTACATCGGCAGGGCGGCCGGGTACCCGAACGTCAAGCAGATCAACATGCACTTCGCTCCCAAGCGCTGGAACGACGCCTCGCAGTCGGAAGGGCGGGAGGGGATCTACGACCTGCTCATCGACGGCGTTCGTGAGGTCGCGGCATTCTGCGACGGTCGCGACATTGAGCTCGTCTTGGAGAACAACAACTCCTACTGGAGCGACGACATCATTGAAACGCTCCATGATCAGGTCGACTGGTCTGAACGCAACGAGTACTTCGGCATGTCGCCGGAGGAATGGCAGCAGGTTGCGGTGGACGTCGACCGCCACAACGTCGGGCTGTGTCTCGACTCAAGCCACGTCGTCACATACGCCCATCGCTTCCCTGAGGATCTTCGGGAGGAGCGCGTTCTCGCATTCCTTTCACGCCCCGAACTCATCCGCCATGTCCACTGGAACGACAACTACCTCTACGACGGGCGGGGCCGCACCGACTCCCACGCCCCTCTCAACAAGGGCACGCTCCCGACGGAGATGCACCGGCGCATCAAGTACCTCGACGCGACCTTGCTCATGGAGCACTTCTACGACGTGGACGTGCTGGAAGAGGAGCTCGCGTTCATCGACAGCCTGTAAGAGGGTGTCAAAAGGTCGCCTGAAACCGTTTGTGGTGAGCTTGTCGAACCATAATCAGTGCCTTGACCCTTCGACAGGCTCAAGGGGGTGAACGGGATTCTCTTTAGTCACCCTCTAAGGGCCGTCATTCGTCCGGCGGGTACGGCTTCCAGGAAAGCGTGTAGACCTCTCCCCCACCGGAGTACGTGTAGTTGATGCCGCCCTGGATCCCCAGTGTCCAACGCGGCATCTGCCGCAGGTAGGCCGTAACCGTGGTCTGACCCGCCGTCGAGACGACGATGTAGTCCATCGCAGGTGTCGTTAGGCAGAGGTGGGGTTCAAGCCTATCTAGGCACTTGTGCTCATCCGTGGTGAACGGAAACGACATCAGGTCGGTCAGGGTTCCGGGATCGAAATAGACAATGTACGTTCCGTCTTCACCCAATTTTACGTCCGGGAGATCACTCCATCTCTTGCCGCTTTCACGGACAAAAAGGGGCGGTTCACTGATGGCAATGGCACTGTCGTCGTTCCCGTAAATGGCGATTGACGGATTCACGGTGGGTGTCGGTGTCGGCGTGGAAGTGGGCGAAGGCGTTGGGCTCGGATCCGGCGTATCCGGGGTGGGCGTTGGCATAGGGGTCGGTGTCGGAGTGAGTTGAGTGAACGCCCAGCTTATATCGACCTTCGTGCCTTCGGGCACGGAATTGAGGATGACACGATGCGGTTCGAAAAAGTCGGGCGGCACTTCCGGGTCGATGGGCCGCGGCTGTGGGGTCGGAACAGACGAGCCCAGTGACCCGACGGGCGTCACTACCATCTTCACCTCCAGCCCGTTGACCTCGATGGGCGGGATGTCATCCATCAGGGCTCCCTGTTCCAGCAGCTTCTTCACATGGGTGATCCCAGCGTCAGCGGCGTACAATTCTTGCAGAGCGTCGGCATCCTCACCGCCTGCGCGGAGCAGGCCTGAGGCATAGCCCAGCAGACCGATCACGACCATCGCACCAATGGCGACGATGATGAGCACCAACGGCAGGACGAAGCCGGCCTCGCTCGGCCTCGGGGTGAGATTTCGGGGAGTTTTCACGGCAGGAGTGGGAAGCGCCCAAGAGTCATCGCAGTCACACTGTAGCGATTGACGCGACGGTTGTCACTCGGATGCGCCGCAGTAAATAGCACTTCCCGTCATTCCCGCGAAGGCGGGAATCTACTCTCCCTTAGGAACGTACACGGCGCCCTATTTGGATTCCCGCCTTCGCGGGAATCACCATGGCCATGCCAAGGCCACATAAGGAATGAAAATTAGGATGCGTCGTCACGGTCGGCAGCGTGCCGGGGACTGGATTCCGGCCTCCGCCGGAATGACGGAATGGGGGTGGTTGCCGTCCATTTTCAGAGGAATGACGACTTGAGCCGGGATAAGGGAAGAAGAACGAGAATGACCTAGAGGGTTACGGACTCGGGGACGTCGTCCATGCCGTAATACTCGTGCTCGATCCGGTCGTCGTAGACCTTGACGATGCGAAGCCCGGACGGGTCGTCGTACGGCGGATACCCGACGGGGCCGGATATGACCATCAGCATGTCGCCATCCGCGGCGTAGGCGTTGCTATGCCAGTGACCGGAGAACACCCCGGACACACCGTGCTCCCGCAGGATTTCCAGCACCGGCATCCGCTGCGCGCGAGGGATGATCTTGTTCCCGTCGTCCGGCTGATCGGGCGATTCGGAGAACAAAGGATGGTGCATGAAGATCACAGAGTGGGTCGCGTCCGAGGCGTTGCGTTCGAGGTCCTGCCGCAGAAAGTCCAGCATCGAGTCCCACTCGTCCGGCGCCTCGGACGGGTCGAGACAGATCGAGCTGTTCAAGGTCACGAAGTGGCTGCCGCCAGCGTCGAACGAGTACGTCTCGTGCCCGAACTTCTCCCGGTAGACACGCAGGGTCTCATTCGTCGGTGTATTCCCCACGTCGCGGTTGCCGGTGGTGAAATAGATTGGAGTATCTTCGCTGAGCTGTCCGGTGATCCGCATCAGCTCGGCGTGTTGCTCCGGGCTGTCGGGTTCCTGGACGAGATCGCCCGTAATCACGACGAACGCGGGCTTGAGCCGGTTTGCCGCTGCGATTGCCTTTTCGTACAGGGGGGTTTCCGGGAACGTCCCGTCGCCCGGCGCGAGACCGTGTACCTCGAACAGCCCAAACTGCGGATCGCTCAGATGGATAAAGAAAAACGACACTCTACGTCTCCCCTCAGAGATACGCGATACGCACTACTTTCTACGCAATAACCCTCAATACTGCACGAGGGAGAACACGCCGTATCCGCTCAGACGCTCGCGTGCGTCCAGGTCGATAAGCTCGATCACGGCTGCCAGACCGGCGACCTCTCCCCCCATGGACTCGACCAGCTCGGCCCCGGCCGCCATCGTGCCTCCGGTCGCGAGCAGGTCGTCGAGTATGATTGCTCGCTGTCCCTCCGAAATCGCGTCGGTATGCACTTCGACCACGTTCTGACCGTACTCCAACGCGTACTTGACCGATCTCGTCTCGTAGGGCAGTCTGCCCTCCTTGCGGACAGGCACGAACGGCTTTCCAAGCCTGTAGGCCAAAGGCGCGCCGATTAGGAAGCCCCGCGCCTCGATCCCGAGGATCACGTCGATTCCTTCCCCTTCGTAGTGTTCCGCCATGCGGTCGATGACATACCGAAAGGCGTTCGGTTCCTGCATCAGGGGGGTGATGTCCCGAAAGAGAATTCCTTCGACGGGGAAGTCCGGGATGTCCCGGATGTACTGCCTCAAGTCCATAGCGAAAATCGCCCTCTTTGTGTTCAGTGAATAATAGGAGCAGGCGCACACTTCGGTCAAGAGCGTTGTCGCTTGGAAACCGTCAATTGACATCCCGGCTTACCGTCCATAGACTACGGCCACTTGGTTCGGAGCGCCCCATGTCCAGCAAGACCGACACGGCAGACGTTCTGGTAATCGGCGCCGGCATGTCCGGCGGGGCCTTCGCGTGGAGCCTGAGCGAGGCCGGCATTGGGGTGACGTGCCTCGAACAGGGCGGCTGGCCCATCCCTAGCCGGTACCCTTCGACGCACGAGGACTGGGAACTCCATATTACTTCCGACTACCACTTCGACCCGAACGTGCGAGGACTGCCGGAGGACTATCCGGTCAACACCGAAGACTCGGCCATAGTCCCGTTCATGTACAACGCCGTCGGGGGCAGCGCCATTCACTGGGGCGCGCACTTCCCACGAATGAGACCGTCCGACTTCCGGGTCAAGACGCTGGACGGAGTGGCCGACGACTGGCCGCTGACCTACTACGACCTCGAACCGTATTTCGACCTGAACGACAAGATGACGGGCGTGGCGGGCCTGGCAGGAAACCCGGCCTATCCTCCCATGCCCTCTCGCCAGACGCCTCCGCTGGGCATCGGTAAACAGGGCAACAAGCTGGTGGAAGGATTCGAGCGGCTTGGCTGGCACTGGTGGCCGGCGGAGAGCGCCATCAACTCTGCGCCCTACGACGGGCGTCCGGCCTGCACCTACGGCGGCCCGTGCGTCACCGGCTGCTACGTGAAGGCCAAGTCGAGCGCCGACGTTACCTACTGGCCGAAGGCAATAGTAAACGGCGCTACGTTGAAGACCGGGGCACGTGTGGCGGAGATAACCGTCGGGCCGGACGGTCTCGCGTACGGAGCGGTCTACTACGACGCCCAGGGCATCGTTCAGCACCAGAAGGCGCGATTCGTCGTCATGGCGGCAAACGGAGTCGGGACGCCCAGGCTGCTCCTCAACTCCCGGTCAGCGCAATTCCCGGACGGACTGGCCAATGGGAGCGGGCTTGTAGGGAAGAACCTCATGTTCCACCCTGTCGCGGCGACCGTAGGCATCTTCGACGAGGACCTGGAGGCGTACAAAGGGCCGCTCGCGTGCTCGGTCACGAGCTACGAACATTGCGAGACCGATTTGTCGCGCGGGTTTGTCCGAGGATACCAATTGCAGTCCAACCGACAGCTTGGCCCTGTGAATACCTCGTTCGGAGGCCCCTTGGAGCGGCCAATTCCCTGGGGCGATGCGCATCACGAGACGTTCGACGCCCGGTTCGGGAAGATCATACCCGTCGCGGCCCTCGGTGAAGACCTCCCCGAACTGCACAACGAGGTCGTGCTCGACTCGGAATTGACCGACGCGCACGGCATCCCGGCCCCCAAGGTCAACTACACCATGAGCGAGAACTCGACGAGGATGATGGAAGAGGCCGTCGCGCGCATGGAAGAGTTGATGGGGGCGGCGGGCGCGGTTGGGACGGCATCCAACCGGACGATGCGCGGGGCGGGCTGGCACTTGCTGGGTACGGCGCGCATGGGCTCCGACCCCAGCGACTCCGTAGTGGATGGGTACGGGCGGACGCACGATGTCAAGAACCTCTTCGTGATCGACGGCAGTCTGTTCGTCACGAGCGGCGCCGTCAATCCGACCTCGACCATTCAGGCCCTCGCGCTCCGGGTGGCCGACTACATTAAGGGAAACGCGCGACACCTCCTCGACTGATAACACCATGACCACCTACGACCACGCACACGAACGCAGTCTGTTCTTATCGCCGACTCATCGGGAGTTGCTGGAGGCTGTCGTCGACCGGATCATCCCGCCCGGAGACGGCGTGCCCGGCGCGGACGAGGTTGGCGTCGCGGAGCACGTCGAGGGAATTGCAGGTGTCTCGCCACCGTCGCGGGCTATTCTCACGAACGGCCTGAAGGCGATTGAGGCGACCAGTGGCAGTAGTCACTCCAGGGATTTCGTCAGCCTGTCGGACCGTGAGAAGACCGAAGTGCTGAAGCATGTGGAATCGCAGCACTCGGAGTTCTTCGCGGTACTGGTCCGCGAGACGTACTCCGGGTACTACAGCAGCCCGGAAGTGCTTTGCGTGAAGGAACTTCCTCTCTCCGCTCCGCAGCCGGCAGGCTATGAGGTCGAGCCATTCGACGCCGCGCTTCTCGAAGGAGTCCGCAAGCGCGGCAAGGCCTACCGGGACGCGTAATTCACCTTGACCGACCAGGGTGGTGGGAAGGCTCACAAGGGCCGCTCACACCGCGCCTTACCTTGACACCGTCTTTGCTAAAGTCCTACGATAGATAGCCTACGCCGAGGTAGCTCAGTTGGTAGAGCACAGCACTGAAAATGCTGGTGTCGCCGGTTCGATTCCGGCCCTCGGCACCAGCGGTGGACCGCAGGTCAGGCGGGCGGGAGTAGCTCAGTGGTAGAGCACTTCCTTGCCAAGGAAGATGTCGCGGGTTCAAATCCCGTCTCCCGCTCCAGATAACAGTTCAGAGAAACAGCGGAGCAAGGCACAAGTTGGCCCCGCCTCGGACAAGTCGACAAGACGGGGCCAGAAAGGAGAAAAGGGTGGTGAGCCCTCTTCTGGAATGGAGTATAGCAAATTTCAGGTTCGTTGTGGCCGTTATCCTAGTGCTGTTTCTCTCTCTCGCGGCATCGGAGGCCTGGAGTCCACAAGTAGGGCAGCTACTGAAGGACTCCTCATTGTGGACGCAGATCCTGTTGTGGCCCGTGCTGTGGGCGGTACCCGGGCTATTGGGCTTGGTGATCATAGGTGGAGTGTATACCGCGATCACCCAACAGCGGCGGTAATAGGTTAGCGACACCGGAACGATCAGGAGACACCCACGCCCGATCGGAGGTACCGATATGGTAGAATTACAGCAGAAATCAACCACAAACGGAGCTGTCGGCGAGGCCGTCTGGGTGGACGGGATGCGGAAGGCCGGACTGTCCGAGGAGGAGATCGACCGAGTGGTGACTGTGACTGCTACACTGGACAGGCCGACCGCGAATAACGGTGACGGCGGAGAGCTGGTCCCGGTCAAAGAGGCTGCAGTTCGCATAGGTCGGTCGGAGAACACCGTTCGGTCGTGGATTCGCCTGGGGCACCTGCAGACCGTCGACCGCCCGCCGCCGCCGGAACATGCCAACGGTCCCTGGGTATACGTGGACATGGACGACGTAGAAGAATTTGAGCAGAAGGCCAGCCCTTCTGAGTCAACCGGCGAACTGATTACGCTTCGACAAGCAGCAGAGCGATTCAACATCACTCTGAGTAGACTCCGCAGTTGGTGCCAGCGAGGTCACTTGAAGACTCGGGGGCATCGGGCTCAAGGGAGAACCAGCTTTGTTTTCGCCGAGGATGTTGCGGAATTGATCGCCAACCCTCCCCGACCTACCGGACGCCCCCCCAAATTAGCGCAGTAAGTTGACAAGTCGCATAATGTTATAGTATAACCTTCCCCGTCCTGAGAGACGGGGTTGTTGCTTAAGAGCCTCTCGTCCTTCGGGACGGGGGGCTTTTTTTTGTTGCCCCGAATCCAGATTTCGAAGGGAGGAAGGAGCGATGAGGCGAGACATGACATCCAACGGACGAACCTGCTGCAGCCATTCGAGAAAACTAGGGCGCATTCACCATATAGCGAGTGCTTTCGGATGGCTTGTCGTTTATCACGTTTCCCAGGCGGGCAATGAACGAGCCGTGTTCACGGAGCACCTCCTTGTATGGGCCTTGGTAGAAGACCTCGACGATGACAAGGAGCTCGCCATAGTGGGAGTGTCCACTATCCCCGGCGAAGGATACACGGGTCCAGTGGAGGTGGCCGGCAATTTTCTGGGATACACGCGCGCCGAGACGATGACAGAAGACATAGAGGCAATGTTCAAGTTGCATGCATTGGGACGTACATGGCGGACGCGGAGACGGCCTGGGCTGGATCAGTCCCATGACGAATGAAATGAGCAGACTGCAGTCCGACAGGTACATCATCGAGGTCCACCTCGACCGGGGCGGGCGCGACCATATCGACCGAGAGGGCAACGCCTGGCCGGTCTCCTCATGCGGGACCGTGCTGCAGAGGACGCACAGCAGGTCTTCTTCCCTGGTCGACGTGTCATGCCGACGCTGCATCCACAGCGACCGCCTCTATCACAAGCTCCATCGACTGCCATACAAGGAGTAAGGAATGAACCTGCACAAGTCTTGCACGGAAGCCATCTTGGTTCACCTGGCCAAGGAAGGAAATATCTTCTCACCCGTTGCATGTGACAGATGTGTCCATTGGGCAGACAACATTTGCTTCAAGCAATGGGGCTACGACGACGACCCGTGCTTTTGTCCGGCACACAAGGAGTAGGGAATGACGCACACACCGGGGAAGAACGGCAAGACGCTCTGCAACCTGTTCGTTCCGGTCGGAAGGCCGGTTGCGATGTTGGAGAAGAGGTCCATGCTTGGCGAGTGGCCTGATGTCCGGCTCGCGGCGACTCCACGACGACCGTCCTGTTGGAAGTGCATAAGGAGGTTAGCAGCATGACCACAGAGAATTTCGACGATTCGAGACGCGGAGGGAAGCGCATGACCCGTGAACTGGAAGAGGTGATCGGGCTGGAGACGGGCGGCTATGCGTTCTGCCTGACCTGCAAGGACTGGCACGACGACACGCACTGCTTCCCCGGCGACCACTCGCGGCACTGCGGACACGTTATCAAGACACCGGCGAGCGCCCTCGTGTGCCTCATGCCGATGTTGGGAACGCAGCCGACCGCGTCAGAAGGCCCTACGAATCCGAGACACACCTAGGAGTTCAAGATGTACCTGTCCAAGGGCCTCCTCGCTCGTTGGAAGAAGGCCGCAGGCCGGACGGGTCATGCCGGCCGCGTCAACGACTTCGTTAGGTGGTGCGTCGAGACGACGATCAAAGAGGCGGAGCTGGTCTAACGGTAAGGCGCGCGGACTGGGAGTCCGTGAGATATCGGTTCGACTCCGGTGCTCCGACCCACGACAAGCAAGAGAGAGGAATAGCCGAATGAACGTCTATCTGGCAGCGCGGTATCCACGCCGCGAGGAATTGCTCAAGTACGCCGACGAGTTCGAGGACGCGGGACATTCCGTCGTGTCGAGCTGGTTGAATGGCGACGACGAAGTGGTTGAGAACGCGGGCAGGTACCTACCCGGCGCGTCCGACGTGGCGGTGAAGGACCTGGAGGACCTCTTGCAGGCCGATGTCCTGATCTCGTTCACCGAGCGGGCCGAGATAGTCCCCTATCTGGACGCTGCGGCGCGGGGTGGGCGACACGTTGAGTTCGGCTATGCCATCGGAACCGGCAAAACGCTCTTCATCGTCGGGCCGACCGAGAACGTCTTTCACACCCTGCCGTTCATACGGTTCTTCGACGAGTGGGGGCCGGACATTATCGAGGCCCTTGACGGCCTTGCCGGCACCAAGTTGGCGAGGGCGTTGGGAGTGGGAGAGTAGCGTGTTCGAGAAGTTCACCGACTGGCTGCCGCGTGCAAGGAAGACGAAAGCTCTTCTGGCCGCATCACAGGCGGTCATCGAGGAGTTTTCAGCCGAAGACATCGCCCTCACGGTGCGGCAGTTGTACTACCAACTGGTGAGCCGCGACATAATCCCAAACAACGAGCGGGCGTACAAGCGCCTGATTGAACTCATTACCAAAGGACGGATGGGCGGCCACATCGACTGGTCGGCCATCGTGGATCGTGGGCGCGTGACGGAAATGCCGTCTCACTGGGACAGCCCCGGTGACATACTCAGAAGCGCCAAGGAGTCGTATAGGCTCGACAGGTGGGGGAATCAGCCGTACTTCGTAGAAGTCTGGTGTGAGAAGGATGCTCTCTCTTCGATACTCGAACCGATCTGCAACAGGTGGCACGTGCGGTATTTGGCGGGGCACGGGTACCTGTCGACCACCGCCGTCTATGACGCTGCGAAGCGTTTCGATGCTGAGGTCGCGGTGGGTAGGACGCCGGTCGTGGTCTATATCGGCGACCATGACCCGTCCGGCCACGACATGTCGCGTGATATTTCCGACCGCCTATTCGTCCTGACACGCGGTCAGGATGTCGAGGTCAACCGCCTTGCGTTGACCTCGGAACAGGTGCGGCAGTACGACCCGCCGCCCAACCCTACCAAAGTCACCGATAGCCGAGCGGCGGACTACATCGCAGAGTTCGGCCACGACTCGTGGGAGGTTGACGCCCTCAATCCGCGAGTGCTTGAAGAGTTAGTGACCGACACCATCGAGGACCTGCTCGACTTCGGCCCTTACGAGGAAATACTGGAACGAGAGGAAGAGGACAGGGAGCAGATTCAAGAGGCCATCGGCGACATGGTCCGTAAGCGCAAGCAGTCCGATTTGGAGGAGAACATCGAACTAGAAGAAGACAGCGAGTAAAAGGAGGTAGACATGGTATTGACGGAGAAGCAAAGAGACGCGAAGCGGGAGCGTGCCCACACCAGACGAGAACAGGGCCTGTGCGCGAACTGCAACAACGATGCCCTGCCGGGCGAGAGCCGGTGCGGAGACCATCTCCGCGGCACTGCTCAGACCACCATCAATCAGGCGTCGACCGACGAGGGCACGACCCACATGAAAAAGGTTCGGCTCGACCAGCTGAACCCGAACCCGTGGCAGCCGAGGACGACGGTGGACGACGAGTACATCGAGGGACTTGCCACCGACATCAAATCCGTCGGGCGCTTGCTGCAAGAGCCTCTGACGCGGCCTGCCGGCGAGGACGCCTACCAGCTCGCATTCGGCCACAGCCGGATCGCCGCGCTCCGGCTGCTCCACTCGCGGAAGGAATGGCCCGCGACCGTCACCGTGAAGGTCGCGGAGCTTTCCGACGAGGAGATGGCCTACATCGCCCTGTCGGAGAACCGCGCCCGCAAGGACCTGACGGCGCTCGAAGAGCTGTCCGCATGGTCACGAGCCCTGGAGATCGACGGCGTAACCATCCAGTCTCTGGCCGACCGCGTCGGAGTCGACCGCTCGACCATGAGTAAGAACCTTGCCATCCTGAAGCTGCCGAGGAACGTCCTCGCGCACATCGAGGACGGGCGACTAAAGTTGCGGGCCGCGCGGGAGCTTCTGTGCCTACGCACCGACACGCACAGCCATGACGACATGATCGAGGCCGTCCTGAAGGACTGCGGCGAAGACTCAAGCTCCTACTATACAGGCCTTCCGCCGGATTACCGCACCAAGACCGTCAGGGCCTCTATTCGCGCTTTGGCGCGCGGGGTGTCCCACAGGGGCTACAGTTCCGAACACAGAGAAAAGGACAGGAACTGGCGGCCCTTGTTTGAGGCCGGGGACGGCGGGCGGTCCATATCGTTCAACGTGGACGACTTCAAGTGGGAGTTCGGTGACTTCATCCACACACTGCCCGACGGCGAGGACTCCGGCGGCCTGAAATGGACGTGCCACGTCAAGGAGTGGGCAAAGTGGTCGGCCAGGGCGACCAGGGAGCAGACCAAGGCGGAAGCTGAAGCACAGGCCAGCGCGAACGGGACAGGAACCGGCGCACAGACCACAAGGCCAGAACCAAAGCCGAAGGGCAGCAAGTGGCTCGAGGCGGTCAAGAAAGACCCCGTCGTGCGCGAGCGCGTCGATGCCGCGACGCTACGGAAACTCAAGGCCGATAAAGACGTTGATGACCTCCCCAAAGAAGACCGCGAGGCCCTTGGAACCAGGATCGTGAAGCCCGAGAGCGGGTACAACCCCAACATCTTTGCACTCCCCGCGGCCGCTCAGCCCGACATCAAGGGACTGGAACTGCTCAACGGCGACACCCCGCCGATGTTCGACTTCTCGGAGTGCGCGACCTGCGTCGACGGGGCGTCGTGGGGGGAGAGGTACTACGACGGCGGTGTGCAGATGCTCTGCACCTACAAGAAAGCCTACATGGACAAGCAGAGCGTCGGCATCGAGAAGTTCCTCGTCTGGCGCGACGAGATAGCGGCGCGCAACCGCGACGAAGACCTGAAGCTGGGAATGGAACTGGCCTCGGTCTTGAGCCCTGGGATGGCAAAGATCGTCGTGCTGTCATTGCTCGGCGTTGCGCGCGACCCTGAGTACGTGACGACATGGGGCGACGGCCGCAATTGGGCGAAGTACGACCTGCCGCCGGCTGCAGCCGAGCAGTTTGCCGCGATGGTCGGACGCGAACTGCCGCATCCGGGCTCCTACTACCAAGAACAGTGGGCCACGTACCTCGATGAGTTCTTTGCGGACGCGCCGGCGGACTTCGACTGGCCCTCAGCGGCCGCATGGCTGGTGATGTGGAAGGCCCGTCTGAACGCGGGATTTCAGGGTGAACTGACTGCCGTGGCCATGGCCACGGAGTCCGATGAGCCTGAGTCAGTGCGTGAGGCCACGGGCGAAGTGCGAGAGGCTGTCGCGGCGGGAGTCGACTAGGAGAACGACAATGACGAACGAACCTTGTTGCTCGGAACCGTCACCTTTTGGGTGCGACTGCCCACTCAGTAGTTGCACAACCCTGCTTTGCTGGAATTGCGGGCGACCGTACAAAGGACCTCCGCTGGTAATCCAGTACGGCCCTGACGCGCCGTCCATCGCCGAGCAGCTTGAACTCGGCGAGGACGCCGAGGGCTCCGAGATGGTGTGGGAATTGCAATTGTTGCTTGACAGCATCGCGGCCGCGGAAGGCCGTCTGCGACTTGAGAACGTGGCCCACTTGCGCCAGGAGATCACTGAGAGCCTAATCAAGCGGTTCAAGCCCGATTGGGTTACTCGCGGCGCGGAACACATCGGGCCGACCGGCGACACGATCAGACCCGCCAAGAGATAAGGAGTATTTGCAACATGACACACACATTTGAGGACTGGTTTGACGCCCTGAACCTCAAGCGCCACGGCAAGAGAGGCGTGGGACCCTGCCCGCTATGCGGGGGCGACGACCGTTTCACCATCACTCGCGGGGATACAATCCCGGTCCTCCTCAGCTGTCGTCATTGCCTCAACCACCTAGAGGGAGAGGCGCGGGGCAAGCGTATCGGCGAGATCACCCGCGCCGTCTTCGGCGACGGAGATTCCATGCCTGTCCGCCCGGTATTCGCTCGTCGCCGTTCCGGCAACGTCACGCCCGCGAATCTGGGAATCCAGGTCGCGGACGCAGACACGCTCGACCGGGCCTACCGCCTAGTCCTCGACCGGCTCACGCTCTCACAGCGCCACCACGAGGACCTCAGCCGTCGCGGGCTGTCGGAGTCGTTCATCGAGCTCGCGCAGTACCGCACCCTCCCCGAAGGGCGCGGAGACGCGATTGCGGGCGCGTTGCTCGACGAGCTCGGTGAGGAAGCGCGAAGAGTCCCCGGCGTTGATCCCGTCGAGCGCCGGTTCATCGCCCACCCCGGCCTCATCATTCCCGTCCACGACGCACGGTCGCGTATCGTCGCCCTTCGTGTCCGGAAAGATGAGGGCGATCCGCGATACTCCTTCGTCTCCTCCGCCTCGGTCGAGCCGGGACCTGGGCCGGGAGCGCCCGCCCATGTGCCCGTGATAAGGCCCACACCGGCGACGAGGAAGGACATGACACCCGGCGATGTGATCGAGTACCACCCCACAGTCCGCGTCACCGAAGGGGAGCTCAAGGCAGACGTGGCGACCGCCCTCAGCATCGAGCGCGAGGAACCTTCCTTGCTCACCATTGGGCTCAACGGCCCCTCGGCGTTCGAGGCGGCGGTCCCAGCGCTCAAGGCCCTGGGGACAGAGACGGTCATCGTCGCCCTTGACAGCGACGCGAGAGAGAAGCGTCCCGTCGCCGCAGCGCTCCGGCGCACCGTCGACGGCCTCCGCGAGTCCGGGTTCGGCGTAGAACTGGAGACGTGGGCGGGCGCCAAGGGTATAGACGACGCCATCCTCGCGAATGTCGAGATCACTAGGCATTCGGACGACGCGGATGACTATCAGGTCGATGCGGAGATCAAGAACATCGAAAAGGCCGCGAAGTTGGCTCAGCCGACACCGGAAGAGAAGCGGGAGGGCGACGCACTGAAAACGCTCAAACAGGCCGTCTTCTCCGAAGACCCCGGGGAGTGGAAAGAGCAGGCGGCGCAGGCGGCGCTCAGGTGGATCGTTCAGAGCGATGCAACCCTTGAACGGGCGCGGGCTATCGTCAAGAAAAGCCCGGTCGACAAGCGCAAGCGCGAGTTCGATCGGAACGTCAAGGAGTTGAAGAGCGAGAGCGGGAATGAGGATGACTCGACCGCCTATGCGCCCATGATGCCCAACGAAGTGCGCAGCGCAGAGCGGCAGGTGGACCTATTGGAGAAGTCCGCCACCTTGCTCGTCACCGAGTCCCATGAGACGTACCTCCACGAGAGCGACGCAGACGTGCTTCCGGTCCGCAAGGAGCACCTGCCATACCAAGCCCACATCTTCCACAAGCTACTGATCACCGAGGAGACGAGGGAATACAAGCACATATACCCGATACTCCGAATCCGGGCATACAAGCAGGAGCCTACGCAGCTGGTCAGGTGGTCGAAGTACGATGAGACGCGAGGCATCTTCTACGTCAAGCTCTCCCCGGGGAACATGTTGAAGGTCACGGCCGAGGAGATCGAGGTCGTTCCCCTCGGTACCGACGGCGTGTACATGGTCCCCTCTATCCCCGTCACCGCATGGGAGTACGACCCCGTCGATCACGGAGAGGATCACATGTACGCCATCCGCATCTGGGACGGCCTCTCCGCCGATGGGGGAGAGATGTACGCGCAGGACGCGCAGGACCTCGTCCGGCTCTGGATGCTGGCGAACGCGATGCCTCAACTGCTGGACGAAAAGCCCGTGCTCATGTCGCTCGGCCTGTCTCCCGGTAGCGGTAAGTCGACGCTGATCAGGCGGATCGGCCAGTTACTGTACAGGACGAACTACAACGTCAAGACCCGGCCAAAGTCGGAAAACGACTTCAAGGTCGCCCTACAGTCCGAGCCGATGTATGCGCTCGACAACGCCGACGACGAGGTGGAGTGGCTGAAGTCGACCCTACTTCCGATCACCACGGGGGCTGAGGACCTGCAGCGCACCCTCCACACGACCACCGAGGTGACGAAGCTCGTGCTCGACTCGTTCATCGCGATCACCTCGCGCACTCCGCGACTGCGCCAGGTCGACATGGCGCAGAGGATCATTACCGTCAAGGTCAAGGGCCTGCGAGAGGAGAATCCCGACGAGCCGTACAAGTCGCAGCGGAGACTCAGACACCAGACGACTTCGAACCGCGACCGCGACCTCTCCGGCTACGTCAGGGACCTCCAGCGCATTTTGCAGAAGTCCGGCCCGTTCAACCTCGACCGCGATCAAGGCTACAACTTCCGCATCGCCGACTTCGGCTCGATCACCGAGTGGGCCGCGCCCGCGGTCGGCATCAAGGACTGGAAAGGTCTCCTCGACCGGGCGGACCAGGAGCAGCGTGAGTTCATCAAGGAGGGCGACTGGCTGCTACCGCTCATCCACCTCTGGGTCGACCGCACTCCCGGTCAGAAGGGATTGGAGGGTCCATCGGACATCAGGTGGATCGGCAAGGACGAACTCCATTCGGCGCTTGCGGGGATCGCGCGTGACAAAGATATGCCCTATTGGGTGCAGTCCGGCCAGGGCCTCGCGACGAAGCTCGGATCAGCCCGCGACGCATGGCAAGGTGAAATCCGTCTGCACGGGCCGGACCGGATCCGGATGAGCGGGAAGCGTGTTGTGGTATGGGGCATCGAGCCGTGGTAAGTGAGATTAGAACAGCGAAATCCGGCATTCTGCAAATAGTGCATTCTGACGAGCTGGGAGAAAACGGAGGAAAGGGTTGGCCGGAAATGCCTACAACGCCTTTGGCAAGGCGCTCATGGGTGGGCAACCCTTTGAAAATGGAGGGTTGGACAGGGTTGGACAGGGTTGGACAGGGTTGGACAGGGTTGGACAGGGTTGGCCGGGAATTTGTATCTATTGTCCAACCCTGTCCAACCCTTTTCCGGATTTAAGAGTCTGGGAAACAATTTTCTTTTTCCATAGAACACATGTAGAACATAGGTCGGAGTCTTGGAACAATTCAGAACACGAAGAAGGCCATAACGAGCGTTATTGAGATTGACGCGGGAATGACGAGCAAGGAGGTGGAGAATGTCGTACCTGGTGAAGAGGGTATCGGACATGATCGAGAAGGATCGCGCGGAGGGCCACGTCTGGAAGCTACGGCGCGTCGTCCAGACGAAGGGCGGCCACAACCGGCTGAGGCTCTGCCATTGCGGCGCGAGAGAGGTCCGTTACACGCCATTCGGCGAGGACCGGTCGCGCCGGGTGTACTTCAAGATTGGAGGTGACGGCCATGGCTAAGACGGCCATCGAATGGACGGACGCGACCTGGAACCCCGTGACCGGCTGCACGAAGGTGAGCCCGGGTTGTGCGCACTGCTACGCTGAGCGCATATCCCTCCGCTTCGGCTACGCTCCGGCGTACCTACCGGGCATCGCGGAAGTCCGGTTGCATCATGAGCGGCTCGAACAGCCGCTCCACTGGCGAAAGCCGCGGCGCGTGTTCGTGTGTAGCATGTCCGACCTGTTTCACCCGGAGGTCGACGACGGCTTCATCCGGCAGGTGCTGGACATCTGTCGCGCCACACCGCACCACACGTACCAGGTCTTGACCAAGCGAGCCGCTCGGCTGGACGAGTGGCGGGCCTTCGACTGGCCACCGAACGTCTGGCTTGGCGTCTCCGTCGAAAATCCCGTGTGGGCCGGTCTGCGTATCCCCAGCCTCCTGGACGTCGACGTGGGAGTCCGCTTCCTCAGCTGCGAGCCGCTCCTCAAGCCGTTGGAACTCGCACCATACCTGCACGGCATCCAGTGGGTGATCGTCGGCGGGGAGAGTGGACCGCGGGCGCGGCCGATGGAAGCCGAGTGGGTCCGAGCGATCCGCGACGACTGCGACCGCGCCGGCGTTGCGTTTTTCTTCAAGCAGTGGGGCGGCCCGACACCCAAGTCCGGGGGACGCCTGCTGGACGGGCGCACCTATGACCAGTATCCGGAGAGGAGAAGATGACATGACCAGAGGAAGACGACCAGACCGAATCCCTATCGACGCTCAGGCAGTTAGAAGCCGCCTCAAGCAACTAGGGCTGTCCCCTTCAGAAGCAAGCCGACAGGCGTGGTTGTCGAGTGGATACCTTTACACGGCGTTCCACCGGGGATACGTCACGGGTGATGTACTGGAGGCCCTTCAAAAGGTCCTTGGGGACGGAGGCGATACATGGCTAAAGAGAGACAACAATGCCGTCGATAGGGCCTGACGTTATGACCGTTTCGGTCTGGGACTCGTCAGAGCGCGAGACGCTCCCGGACGGGCGCAAGAAAATCAATGCCATCTACCGCACCGTCTTGGTGTGCTCGAAGTGCGTCGAGGAATGCGAGGGCGCGGGATGCCCGAATGTCGACATCGACAAGCACCTTGTGGAGGTCAAGTCGGCGGACTGCGAACATTGCGCCTACTGCGAGGGTGAGAAGGCGGAGACCGAACTGTGTCACGACTTCAGCGACCGCCTGGAGCACGTCTGCGAGAAGGACGGCGACAGTCCATGCTTTCCATGTCAACGGTGTGTCGAGTGCGCCGAGGGATGCTGCGACGAACTGCAGGAGTCCGACCACTACGGCGAGGTCTACGCCCTCGAGCGCGTGCTGGGCGGGCGATACGCCTGTCCGGTTGGACACGACATCGACAACGACGCCCTGGACAACCACTTTGCCGCCCAGATGATGCGCGAGGCGGGCGTGCCGGAACTGGTGTAGAGGGTATTAGGAAGGAGACGTGTATGCCTGAGCTATTGATTCCGCTGATATCGGAACCTGCGCTACTGGACATGCCTGTCTGTCGAAAGTGCGGTTGTTGGGAGTACGCTCCGTGCCACGATGCGGACATCGGGCCGTGCTGGTGGTCTCAGATCGACCTATGCTCGTTCTGCTCCGGGGAGGCGGCGCAATGAGTGATCTGCACGACATGCTTATGCGCGACTACCAAGAGGCCATTCGTCGTGCGCGCCAATGGCGGTCCACCGAGGATACGTCACGGGTGATGCACTGAAGGCCCTTCAAAAGGTTCTTGGGGAAGAAGGCGATACATGGCTGAAGAGACACCATGCCCCGAACGAGAGGATATGATCCACTGCGTCCACTGGTATGACGGTGACGCGTGTTGCGCTTGTGGCGACGATCCCGATCACGGGCTGGACTGCGACTGCGACAGAGTTGAGAAACATCCAGGGGGAAGGAAGGCTTAGGGTATGGACGACTACGAGATGACCGAGCTTGCTATGCGGTGCGTTGGTATGGATACCAAAGACCTTGACCTTGCGATATATGAGCACATGGACGAGCTGGATCGTCGCCTTGACGAACGGTGGGGTATCGACATGGCAACGTTCGAGGGCATCGCGGAAGCTTTGCTCTACTTCACGCCGACGATGCTCGCGCCTCTGAGCAATAAGAGGATGCACCTGTTCGGGGAGTATGAGAAAAGCGGTGAGGTCTTCAGGGCCATGGTGCGAGTCGAAGCGCGTGAGAGGAGTACACCGAATGAGTGAGGAACACCCCGATATCTACTACGGCCACCCGGACGACGAGAAGTTCCGGTATACGACCCTCGACGAGCACGTATTCAACTACCTCGACGGCCTCGCGCCGAACATGCCGGAGACCATCGAGGTTGTCGAGTATCACCGGCTCAAGCTACAGGAGCGCGAGTGGGCCCTATCGGGCCTGCTGGACGATGTCCTTGAGCGGCTCGACGAAGAGTACGCCGTCGAGGACGCTTTCGAGGCGACGGACCGAATGAAGGAAGCGGCGTCGGCGTTTGAGAAGGTCATACGCGAGGAGTATGTACCGAACCGTTGCGAGCAAGGCGGGGCCGTGATTACCGTCGGCGTCAAGGACTGGATAAGCGTTCATAGGCCCTGGCTGAATTGGAAGGACTATCTCGAAACCAAACACCTGTGCTCGTTCTGCTCCGGGGAGGCGGCGCAATGAGTGATCTGCACGACATGCTTATGCGCGACTACCAAGAGGCCATTCGTCGTGCGCGCCAATGGGTGTCATCCGACCTTGTGGTGTTCGACACCGAGACGACTAGCCTCATGCCGGCTGAGATCGTGGAGATAAGCGTGGTCGACCAGGACGGCGACGTACTCCTCGATACCCTGGTCAAGCCGGTCAAACTCATCGAGCCGTCGGCCTATGAGGTACACGGGATTTCGGACCACGACTGCAAGGACGCGCCGACCATCACGGACTTGCTGCCGCAGCTAGAGGATGCGTTCGCCAACAAGCTCATCCTGTCCTACAACCTTGCTTTCGACGCTCAGGCCCTGCGCAACTCGTTTCTACTGCGGGGCAAGTACGCTTGGGAAGCCTACACCCGCTTCCGCGACTACGCGATCACCAACTACGCCTGCATCATGCTGCTGTACGCGGAGTTCGGCTGCGATTGGAGCGAGTACCACAGCAGCTACACATGGCAGAGCCTGGGCGATGCCGCACACGGTTGCCGCGTCTCGGTCGAGGGTCAGCCTCACCGCGCCCTGAACGATGCGCGGACCGCGCTCGCGGTGCTGCGACACATGGCAGAAGGGTGATGATGCCCCTCTAGTGGGCCTGACTGGACTCGCAAAAGGAGGAGTAGATGGTTTGGTACAACGACCGAGTAGAGCATGATTGCAGCTTATGGGACGATGCCTTGTGTCCACATGGTTTTTGCCCAGTATGTGTATGTCGTTGCGAATCCGAAGAATCCGAAGAATGCCATGACGCCGTCCAAAGGCACGTGGGCATGGCTGTTGATGACCGTCTCGGCTAAGGCCAAGTACCGAGGAATGCGAGGGCTGATTATGCGAATGAAGGCGGGCGCGTTCGTTCAGGACAGGCAGCTTGTTGTGCCTGGCCTGGCCCTCTTCGTCGACAAGTACCGCACCTGCACGTGGTGTCGTGAGCCTGTCGACGAGCCGCGCCGCCGTTTCTGGCACAGCCACTGCATGGTCTGGAACTATGCGGCGAAGGGGACGCTTACGCCCCACGCCGCGGCCAAAGGGATGGTCATGCCGTTCGATTCATCCAGCCCTGAGTACAAGGAGTACTTAAAGGGCTACCGAGACCGATGCTGCGCGGAGTGCGGCATCAAGGAAGATGGTAACTACGGCAGGAACTGGAGGGCCGGTGCAGTGCTCGAGCACGAGCATGAGCTTGCGATCTCCGTCGCGGTCGAGCTTGGCCGCGCCGCGATCATGCGGGCATTCTGTCCGGGCAACCTGCGGTACCTCTGCCATGACTGCCATGTGGTCAAGACGAAACGAGACCGGACGATCCTAAAGTACCTGCGGAACGGCATGGGCGTCCCGCCCGTCCACGTCCCGCAACTGAAGTTCGACTTCGAGGAGTGAGAATGTCTGAAACGAGAGCACCTTATTTCGGATTCCGCACGCAGGTGCTCAGGGTGCATCAGAGAGCGGTTTGCAGGCCAAGAGGTAGAATCCCCTACCCTCTTTCATTCAAGGGCCTCTCTGTGCGTTTCGGACACCCGGCGTCCGGGAGAAATGGTTGACGCCGCCGTGGTGTGTGTGGTATACTACATACACCACACTACGAAAGGGGGATGGAATGGTAGTACCGGGTCGATATCACAAGCAGTTCAGGGTCGAGCATAGGATTCCAACCGGGAAGCAGCCGGGGACGACGGGCGACCTGCCCGCGACCGACTGGCTGCGGGCTGAGGACATCGAGCAGACGATCACCTACGTCGGCGACATCGAGCGCTGGGATGGAAAGTGGTCTGTCGTTCTCCAATGGGTCGATCTGGACGAGAACGGCCATCGGATCGTCCTGCCGCACGGGGTCGTCGAGCGCATCATCAAGCACGCGGACGCGATCATGCAGAACGCGCGCTCGGATCGGAGTCGGACCGCGGCGGCGACTCGTAGAGGCGAAGAGGCATGATCTGTGAGATATGCCCGAACGAAATCCACCCTGAACGGTTGGCGGCTCTGCCGAACACCGTTACCTGCTCGGCCGCCTGCTCGGACAAGAAGCAACGCGAGAATCGGGCGGAGGCGACGAAACGAATGCGACAACGACGGCGAGAAGAAAGAGAGCGAAAGAAGGAGAACGGGCATGAATGACCTGAAATTCAAAAGGGTCATAGTGGGTACCTAAACAGTAGACAGGAGGAGAACCACGTTATGAAGCGAGACATGAAGGTCATCACGAAGGTATTGGAGCTTGTTGAGGATAGTGAGAGCACATGGATTGCCTTTGAAGAGGTCGAGGTCGCCGGCGTAAAACCTAGAGCCATTAGGTACTACGTCGATTTATGTGTGCAAGCGGGGTTTCTTGGCTTAACTTGCGCTCATGAGGGGGTTGGCCGTGTCGTACTCACATGGCAGGGCCACAACTATCTCGAAAAATTGGCACAGGACGGGCGGATTTCGTTCTGTGCCAAGGAGCGCTACGCCATCAGAGAGGATATGACTATCGGCGAATGGGATGAGGATGGCGCGTTCCTCGTCGAAAATACTAACAGTCCACTTAGAGGGCTACACCCACCCGAGATAATGGAGAGATGGGAGGAGATGAAAATAAGGGCCGCGCGACGCGCTTTCCGGTTGCCAAGCGATGCAGAAGTCTACTTCTTCGGGATCGTCGCGCCATACCCTTCTGACTTCGTAAAGTTGGATTGGGACAGCGACGACCCGGAAGTCAAGCACTACCAATACTTCCTCGACACCTTGCAGGACGAATGGGACAAGGAATGGGAGAAATGCCCCATCGACCTCAAAACTATCCACCCTTACGAACCCACACGAATCGGTCTCGGTCGGGACGGACGCGATTCTAGACCGCAACAAAAGTAAGACGGGGCGAGAGGCGACGGGCCGAAGACGCGCGACAAAAGGAGTTCAGGCCGTGGCCATGGCCACGGCCTGAACTCCCCGCAACAAAGGTAGGACAGGAGGACATTGATGGCGTTGCAGGTGGTAGAAGATGTCACAGCGAGCATGAAGTGTGAGACCAAAGGATGCGGGTATGCTGACCGCCCAGCCGATCATGTGAGGTTGGGCAATGCCCTGACCTATGAAGATGCGCGCGTAGATGCGCGAGAGCACGTTCGAGAGACCGGGCACCAGACCTTGTTGCTCCTCGGGGTGTTGGTCGCCGTGGCGCCCTTGGAAGGATGCGATTGTGAGCCGTGCGCCGCTGCGCGGAACGACGACGACCGCGCTTGGGACTACGACGGCATCCTCGCCCCGACTCTATGGGGAGTAGACCCGGTACTGGAACGTGTGCCCCCGGGGGTTCACGTTTACATTGGGGACGCCCCGCCCCCGCAACAAGAGTAGGACATTTGTAGGAGGATAGGCATGGTGACTTTTTGCTGGCGCTGCGAAAAGCGATTGGGGAGGCCATACTTTCGCCTCACGGAGGTCGGCGTATCAGATCGCTCGGTGCTGGAACGAAACCAGAGCACGACATGGTTCTGCTCTCTGCGATGCATAGCTTTGTGGATCGCTGAAGGAGACGGCGGGAGGAGTTAACTAGGAAAGGAGGACGAGTGACATGATAGGTCGTAGATTGCCGAAGAAATTGTTATGGGTAGTGGTGGTTGGTATGTTCGGGGGGTTTTGCTGGTACGCGGGCTTAGACGCTCTTTTGGTGGACGGTGATGCGGTGGTGGGCTGGTTGTGGGTCCTGGCGGCGTCGATGGTCAGCTTCGCGTGTGTGTGGCGGCTTTTTAAGGAGCGCCCCTAAACCGATGGTACGGCGAGAGGTCGCGCAACAAAACTAGGACATTTGGGAGGCGTTCAAATGATGGAGACTAGCGACGGGCGATTCCAGTTTGAGATCATTGACGGCGACATATACGAAGGAGACCGTGTAGGGGATGCCATAGGCGTGGACAACACCGCCCTCGGTATCTTTGTGCCTTCTGTCACGGGAGCCCATGTGCTCAAGGCGTTCCTGACGGCTGACGAGCTCGCAGAATCACTGGTGCTCACCGCGCCTTCAAGGGTGAAGGGAGCCTTGCAGCCGCCCAAAGGCACCACCAGTCCGCCTCGCTGTACGTGTGGCATTGCCGTTGCAGATGCCAGTAGAATTTGTGCGGAACGCGACTGCCCTTATCGCTAGGCAGGAATAGGACAGCCGTGGCCATGGCCACGGGCCTGAACCCCCGCAACAAAAGTAGGACGAGGGGAACAAGACATGGCAACTGACGAAAGCCGCCGGGCACAGAGATTGCGACAACGGGCAGTGACACGCCGTATGATTCTGAAGAAGAGCAGGTCTCGGACCCCTGAGCGCCCCGACTATGGAAGGTACTGGCTCACAGACCACGATGGAGTCCGTCAGCATGGGGGCGACGAGGGGTTAAGCCTCGACGAAGTGGAGCGGATTCTAGCCAGGTTGCCGCGCCGACTGACTGTAGGTTGGAGGCATCGACTGGCCGCGGCCGTGAAGGTGCCGTATGGGAAGTCGTCTGGCAGGCGGATGAGAAGTAAGGTCAGCACACAGCGCGTGTATGAACTCAACTGCGAAGAGCACGGGGTTTTGGATGCATCCTCAAACTACTCTGTAATCAAAGTCAGTCGTGAGAGCCACAGGCGAGAGTCGCCCGAATGCTTCAAGAGCACGCAACAAAAGTAGGACAAGGAGGTTCTAGTGGCAAATGACAAGGAGAAGATTCGTGAAGACTGGGTTGTTGTCTTTCGGGGTGGGATCGTTTGCGGCTTTGCCTTTGCGGTCGGCTTGGCCTTAGGTATGCTGGGGTTTTTGAGTTGAATACGTACTACGGGCACATTGATTATGAGATTGGTTCTCTCTTAAGGGGCATAGCGGCCCGCGTTGTGGCAGTTGCGGCGCTGGCTCTCGCTTTTCTCATGCACGAGGTCATTGATACCATTCTGGATGATCACATTGGAGAATAGTCGGGGGTCTGCTTTGTCTAAAAGCCCCCCGCAACAAAAGTAGGCAAAAAGGAGAAGACGTGCGAGACATAAGCGACCAAATCCGTTCCCGATCCCCAATCTTCCCCAAAGAGTGGCCCGAGACCTTTACCTTTGCGGAAGATGCAGTCTCGGTCGACCCAATTTTCACACCTACCCGTAACATAGATGATGCTGTGGCGGAGATTCGAGAGAACTATGCCAACCTTCCACTCGAATTTTGGCCGATAGATGTCACTCTTCACACGGAAGCGTGCGACAAACTTCGGGCCGCGGGTAAAAGCAACTGCGACTCGACATGCCGGAACCTGTGGGTAACCCCTGACGAATACTATGAAGACCTAGAGCAACCCAGCGACCCTCCAAGGAGTCCACGCCGCGTGCGCCAAAGTTGAAGGCCCCGCGAGTTCGACCACCCAAAATCAAGATTGTGAATCGCTGACCCCCCCCCCGCAACAAAAGTAGGTCGAAAGGAGCCACGTTATGAAGCGAGACATGAAGGTCATCAAGCAGATATTGGAGTTCGTGGAGGGCAATGAGTCATCGGTTCCCATTGAAGAGATCGAAGTCGACGGCATAGTAGCAGCGTCCGGCAAACTGGTATACCACGTCGATTTGTGTGTGGAAGCGGGGCTTCTTGGCAAAATCATGATGAGGGACCGGGTCCAACTCAACTGGCAGGGCCACGACTATCTCGACAGTCTGCGTTGCTCTGCGGTGGCCGACAGGGGTACGGTGAAGGCCAGCTTGTATGAGTTCTTAAATTTGCGTAACCTCATTCAAGAAAAAAAGGAGCGACCTGATGACGGCGGCGACGCCCCCTCGCAACAAAAGTAGGCAAAAAGGAGAAGACGTGCGAGACATAAGCGACCAAATCCGTTCCCGATCCCCAATCTTCCCCAAAGAGTGGCCCGAGACCTTTACCTTTGCGGAAGATACAGTCTCGGGCGACCCAATTTTCACACCTACCCGTAACATAGATGATGCTGTGGCGGAGATTCGAGAGAACTATGCCAACCTTCCACTCGAATTTTGGCCGATAGATGTCACTCTTCACACGGAAGCGTGCGACAAACTTCGGGCCGCGGGTAAAAGCAACTGCGACTCGACATGCCGGAACCTGTGGGTAACCCCTGACGAATACTATGAAGACCTAGAGCAACCCAGCGACCCTCCAAGGAGTCCACGCCCAGGAACTTCGGCGACAAGCCCCTCTCAGCCAAGGCTCAAGGGCAAATACGCTCAGATCGCTAAGAAGATGATTGCCAACAAAGGGTCGAAGCAAGCCAACCGGCAGTCCACGCCGCGTGCGCCAAAGTTGAAGGCCCCGCGAGTTCGACCACCCAAAATCAAGATTGTGAATCGCTGACCCCCCCCCCCCGCAACAAAAGTGGGAGTTTTGATGCAATGACGACCACGACAGCAATCGCCAAGCCTTCACGCCGAGCTCGGGGAATTTACCCGAAAAAGCGCGACGTGCAACAAAAGTCTCGGAACAAAAGTGGCAGACCACTCCCGGAGTATCTCACCGCCGCCGAGGTCGAGATTATGTTGGAGTGCGCCCCCCACGCCGAAGCTCGACTGCTCATGCTGATCCAGTGGCGCGCCGGCCTCAGAGTCTCGGAGGCCCTCAGCCTGAATTGGGCCGATGTTCTGCTCGATGAGGACCGATCGGCGATCCGCATCCGCCAAGGGAAGGGCAACAAACCCCGCATCGTCCCGCTCCATCCCAAATTACGAACTGCACTTGGTCTCGTCTGGGACTATCAGCGGATGAGACTCCATCAGCGAATCCTTGCCTATGATCGCTCTACGGGGTTCCGGTGGATCAAGGCCGCGCTTGACCGGGCGGTGGAGCAGGGCCGCCTACCAGAAGGCCGAAAGGTCTCGACTCACACGTTCCGTCACTCTTACGCGCGTCACCTGCTGATGCACGGCGTGGCTATCAACGAGCTCAGCCGGTGGCTGGGACACGCTCGTCTTGAGTACACGCTCCGCTACCTCGAACTGCTACCGGACCCGACAGGGAGTCTCGCGGGAGTACCTTGAAGCGGAGAAGAGGGGACAGGCAATGGCTAAGGTGGTCTTTTGGACAATCCCTGCTTTGGTGGCTGGAGCTTGGCTCGGATTAACTCTCCCGGACATCGACCAGCGAACCACTCTATTGGTGCATCGCTCAATCATCACCCACGGCCCTCTCATCCCAACGTCCATTTACTTGGTCATGCGCAATAACGACCATCTACAGGGACGGCTTTTCGGGATGTGCGTTTGCTTAGGGTTCGCAGTTCATATGGGGTTTGACTTGTTTCCCGCTGCGTGGACAGGCTACGCACTGATTAGCTTGCCTGCGTATGGCTGGCTTCCCGCCTGGGTTTCAATCCTGTGGCTAACAACTAGCGTACTCATGTGCGCCTACTGGGCGACACGACTAACAAGGGGATTGTGGGAAGCAACGTTACTTGCGATTGGAGCTGTCTGTATCTTCCTGGTGGCCGCACCCGGGGAAAGAGCGCTGATCGGGCCGTTGCTTGTGGTTGCGCTGTCTCTAGCGGCACCCTTGGCGATGAGCCTGTTCAGAACTACTGAGGGGTAGGTACCCACATTTCCCATATCAACCCTGCAGGGCTTGCCGTAATCAGCAACAGAACTACCTAATGTAGCCGAATAGCAGAGTGTAGTGGTTATCATGAGTGCTTGACTGGTCGTGATTGACTATTTTAGGTCTTGATAACGTACCCACTCTGGAGGCATCCAATGGGTGAAAGCACCAACCCCCGCGCCACGCTCCGTTTCGACCGACGTGTACGGTTGGAGTTCCACGGTGCCACTATTACCTCAGACGCCGGACTGTTGGCCTGTCGCGAGTTGGATGATGTACTGGGACTGACGGAGACGGCGGATGAATGTCTGCAGGAGAGTCGGGGCGGTCGTAACGTGCAGCACCGATTGGTGGGCCTTCTCAGGCAGTCGGTGTACAGTCGTCTGGCAGGCTACGAGGATACCAACGACGCTGAACGGCTGGCCCAGGACCCGACGATGCGGATCATCGTTGGACGGCGAGGTGGTCCTGAAAGACCGGCCGCCAGCACCAACACCATGAGCCGGTTCGAGACCGAGGTGCTCACCCAAGACGGCAACGTGGAGGGGTTGGGCCGACTGAACGCTAAGTGGGTGGATGGAGCTATGTCCCGCACGCCGCACCGGCGGGTGATCTTGGACATGGACAGTTCGGAGAGCCCGGTACATGGAGAACAGGAGGGAGCATCGTACAACGGTCACTTTGGGAGCACGTGCTATCACCCTTTGTTCGTGTTCAACCAGTTCGGTGACTGCGAGGGGGCGATGCTCCGCGCGGGGGACTAGAACCTAACTACGTATACGGGCCTTACGGTGCGTCGTTCCCACAATTGTTCCCACGCCAAGCGGCGGGTACTCGCTCTCTGAGCGTGTCGCCTTGCGCGTCGTACAAGGTCATTACCCCATAGGACTAGCGGAAGACGCCCGTCTGCCGTACCAGGGCAATGAGACCTAAGACGGCGACGATGAACTGGGCTGCGATGGGCCAGGCCACCGCGGTGCCCAGCAGCCGGTACCCCGCGAACAGTATGAGGATGGCGATGGCGGCCCCCATGCCGGCTCCCAGGGGCGCCATGCCCCGTTTCCAGCTCAGCGCGATGCTGAGAATGGCTGACCCAAAGGCTGCCACGAGGACTATGAACTCCATCACGAAGTACGGGTTGACCTCCGCGCCAGCCGGTTCCAGGGTGGCCTTGAGCACGTCGGCCACCGCAGCCCTCAGTTCCATAGTGCTGGTATCTGTGGTGTCGTCCGGCAGCTCCGGCAACGGGATGGTGACTGCGGGAGTGAACCTGACCTGGTACCAACTCGTCCAGTTGGAGAGGCAGCGGTTGTCCGGGCTGGTGCTGCAAATGTCGGCGTCGAGTTTCCTGCCCCTGACTCTCAGGCCGACCCGTCCAAAGGATGTCTGGAAGTATGTCGGGTCGGTGACGATGCGCGTTTTCGTGCTCTGGCCGCCGGTCATGAGGTCGAAGGTCAGAATCTGTACCTCGTAGTCGTCAGCGGCCGGCAGCGAGTCCCAAGCCATCCAGAACTCCCGCCGTTCATCCAGAATCCGGTTGCCTGACGCCAGGACTCTGAAGTTCTCGGGCGCAGCGCCCAGGTCCGTAATCTGGGGGCCTATGCGGAACCATTCGGAGTAGGTGCCCACCTGGTTGTCCAGGACGGCGGCGACTCTGTACTCGTAAATCTGGGTTGGCAGGATGCTGGAGTCCGCATACATGGTCGAATCGCCTGGCAGCCAATCGTTCTCCCCCAGCGTGACGACGTTGCCGAAGAACGTGGTTCCTTGGACGACCACGAGCTCCTGGCGTTGCAGGGTGTAGTTGTCCAGGTCGCCGGGCGGTGCGGTCCAGGAGGCGATGATCGAGCCCGTGTCCCTGGTGATCTCGAGGTTCCCGGGCGGCTGAAGGTCGACCTGCGGCTTGGCACCGGAGAAGACGTATTCAGTCCACGAGGACCACGATGTGGAGTCGGCGCCGCGGGCTCTCATCCGGTACTGGTATGTCCGGTGGGCCTCGATCGTGGTGTCCTCGTACTCGTCGATTCCGGCCTGGGTCCCGTCGACCGTGAAGGTGACGGGGTTGCCGTACTCGATGCGGCTGGCGTCGGCCACCTCGACCTGGACGGCGGTGGCCCGCTGGATTTCGTAGAGCGAGACGGCATCATATAGTTCCCATGACAGGGTCGCGGTCGTGTAGTCGGCGTTGCGCGTGATCGTCGGGGACTCAGGGATAGTCGGCGTGTCGGCGAATTCGACCTTGTTTTCGTCCGTCAGGCTGAAAAGCAGCACGGCGCTGTCGTCCGTGGCCCTCAGGCTATCGTAGTGAGCGCGTGTACAGGTGAAGCCCGTGAACTCGTTGGGGTCGTCCTCATCGGAAGGTTCCCCAGCCTCGGCGCAGTCGTCGTCCACGACCGATTTTGCCATCGTGGAGAACCCGAGTCGGTCGGAGGCCTCCAGCCCCCCGAGCTCTTCGGTGAACACGATATTTCCATCGGGGTCAGTGGCGTTGTCGTCGTAGATGCGTTGACCGGCTACGGCGGCCCCGCCGGACTCAATAAGCCACCAACTGCCCGTCACGTCCGCGAATCGGTTGAGGTCCGCATAGCTGCTGGTCGACGACAAGTGCAGTTCCACCTCCATGCCGTCCGTGTCCGACAACTGGATGCAGAAGCCGTGAACCGTCAGCCTGGCGTTGCTGACCCGTAGGTTTGCACCCGTCTGGTCGCGGACGCATTTCCAGTCGTCGTACTCGACGACCGCGCTGTCGACCTCGGCCTCGTATTCGTCGTCATCGCCAAGCCCGTAGTTTTCGACCGGCCCCTGCGCGAGCCCCTCGTACGTAAACACCTTGTCCACCGAACTATCGACCACTCGCAGGTAGGTTCCATCGTATGTAATCCCTTGCGGATCGGTGTTCGCCGCAACCAAGTCAAAGTCCTGCGTACTGCTGTAGGTACCGGATAGCGTGTAGGCGTAGACCTTGTCGTCAACAACATCGGTAACGCGAAAATAGGTTCCGTCGTAGGTGATGCCTGTCGAGTTTTGGTTATTGCCATCAAGGTCAAAGTCTTGTGAAGTGACACGAGTGCCGTCTGTCCCATACGTGTAGACCGTGCCGAGTTCGTCCACCACTCGAAAGTACGTTCCATCCCAAGCGACACCGCGAGGTCTTGTGATAACTCCACTTGGAAAAGAGAAAGCTTCCGAGGACACATACCTGCCCGTGCTTGGATTGAAGGCTGCCAGGCCCCAAGGGGGGAATACAAGATGAGTTGTCCACAGGTACGTGCCATCATAAGTGATCCCTTTCGGTTGGTTAGCCGCGGTTGTGCTACTGCTCCAGTCCTGGCAGAAAGTGGTAGAGCAAACCGTGCCGGTCGAGGAATACGTATGTATATACCTATTGTGGTCCACGACTCGCAGGTAGGTGTCGTCCCAAGTAATACCGAGTGGATTAGTGTTGCCAGAGGACAGGCTGAAATCGAAGCTGGGCACGTGGTCACCAACAGCGGCCTGGCTGGGTTCAGCGGTAAAGAGGACCGCCGCCAATGCAATGAGCATGGCTACTAACAGGCGCTGCAGGCCCGGGACTATTGAGAGGGTCCGACGAATCACCGCTTGCTACCTCGACCGTTCCGCTTGATATGGTTCTGCTTCGGGTCCGGGGCCTTCCTGCCGAACAGCTTGACCAGCGCGGGCCGCTTGTCCTGCTGGCCATCCTCGTCTTCGCCTTCTTCGCCGGGCTGGCCGGGCGGCTGCATCCCCTGTTGAGGCCAGTACCCGGGGGGCATCTGCCAGGGCATCTGGGCCGGGAGCTGACCGGCGACCATCGCCATGAGCAACTCACGGTGCGCCTTGCCGTCCATCATGCTGCCCATGACCAGTTGATAGCCCTCGCGGAATGGCCAGGGCATCCGGTGTACGAAGTCGTGGATGTCGTGCCCCTCGGCGACCTCCTCCTTGACTTCGGTGAAGTCGTGCGTCGGGTAGCCCATGGCCAGGTCGTAGGCCCGCTCGCGCATGATCTGGTACTGCCGGACCCGGCACCAGAACAACATGTTGTAGGCCGGCGGGAGTTCGGAGGCCTCCATCTGCACCACGTCCCGCTTCTTGGACTTCTCCTTGTATTCCTCGTACATGTGCTCGGCGGCCTCGATGCCGCGCTGCTCCTCGACGATACGGGCCTGCAGCATGAAGGCATCGGCGTCACTCCATCGGTTCAGCAGGGCGTCGATGTCGATCTCCGGTTTCTTTTCCTCCTCCTCGTCGTCAACGACCGCAACTGCAGACGGGCTCTGGTCGATCAGCCGCATCCACTGTTTGGCCCGTCCCTCTTCTTCCTGGTAGCGCCCCTCACGATTGACGCAGGGCGCGTCGAATAACAGGTCGTTCAGCGAGTGCGCTCCCCTGACGGATGACTGCTCGAGGGGACCATGGAGGTTTCCATCTCGCACGTACCCATAGAGTTTCTGGGTCAGGCGGCTGACCTGGTTGATTGGAGCTGAGTACCCGTACTTCAGCGCCAGTGCGGCTTCGTCGTCCCCGTCGCCGGACTTCAGCTTGATCTCCGTCGGTTGGCGCTTCGCCAGCGGCCTCAGGGGGTCGTAGCCGTCTGAAGTGCCCTTCTCGATCATCTCGGCAATGCCGCCCCCGTACTTATCAGGCATCCTTGGTGTCGTCATGCTGGTTCTTCTCCCATCGGCCCGTAGAGTTCTTTGTATATGTCGGCTGAGGGGTAACCCTTATTTCGCACAGGTCTGATATTCATGAGCTCCTGCAAGCTTCTGCCAGCCTGGCCGCTCTCCATTCCGCTTCCCCGTGCGATCTGGCCAGCCGTGAAGAACTCCGGCGGGTTGTTCACATGCTGCTGGAAGAACTCAATTAGCCGCCCGTGCGTCTGCGCTTGTGGGCCGTCCCCTGGCGCGGCGCCATCCAGGAACGCGCGCACGTCGTCCTTTATCGACTCGCGGTCGGCCACCCGCGCAGCTCCGGCCTGGGCGAGCTCAAAAGTGTCATTCAACAAGAAAGCCCGGCGGACAAGTTCGCCCGCGTCGTACATCGTGTGGTCTGGAGGCCCGAACCCGCCCTTGTCGTCAGGGTCCGGCCCCTCAATGAGGTTTGCCTTGCGGTACGGGTAGTCCGTCCACACATGCCAGGCCATGCGGAAGTTGTCCGGGTTGTTGGCAGGGTCTATCTTGCCGTGCGGCACAGCCTCGCCGGCATCCAGTTCGTCGTTCGGGACCGGCATCCAGACTTCCTTGCAGTCCCGACGGATTGACGCCGCGATCTGCCAGTCCTGGGCGGACATATAGACCGCTATGCAGTTCTGCTTCCGGATATTCAAATTCATCTCACCGAATGTGGACACCGCCACGTTGTGCCCGACGCCACTGGCCAGGGCGGCCGAACTTTCGTCGATCAGTAAGATCGAGTTCTTGGGCATGAAGCCCAGGGCCGTGTACATCTTCTCGCGCGACAAGCGCCAGCCGAAGAGACACGAGGCGTTGCTAAAGACGGCGTGGCCTAACTCAAAATAAGAGAGGGCAAGGTGGATGGCCAGCGTGGTCTTCTTGGAGCCGTAATCGCCGAGGATCAGTATCTGATTCCAGTCGAACCCCGAACTGAAGTCCCGGCGCCTGCGCCGAGCATCTGCGAACTCCATCCAGACTTGCTCAGCAGCATTCAGGCGGTGGCCGTACCGGAACCAGTCTCGAGGGTCTCCGCAGGCAGCCATCAGTTCCTGTTCGGTGACAGTGCTCCCAGGCCAACTGTCGATCGGGGGGTCGACGCGGGCGGCGTACTGCTTCAGTTCTTTCGGGTCATACATCAGCATCGCGGCACCCCCCCCCACCCCAAACCGGCCACGCCCGGAAATGGGTGTAAAGTATAACTCTCTTATATAATATCGGCGGTTCCTCTCTCTCTACACACACCTCTTTATCTTTCTTTCTCCCCGTGGCCATGGCCACGGTGCGTGAATCCCCGCGCGCCCATGGGGGAACATCGTGCGTGTCCGCATTGTGCATTACGCGCATCATAGACCTCCTATGCGACGTGTGGACGTCGGTTCTTGGATGATTTGAATCTGCGGCAAACTGTAGCGGCGTTCCTTGAGGTCGCTCTGCCGGCTGGCTCGTCTCCGGTTCTTCGAGGGCTTGTTTTCCTGGGCCTTGCGGAGCTGGTCCAATATCTGCTGGTACTTGGGGTTCAGGTCTACATCCCCGCTCTCTTGGCGGCGAGACCGCAACTCTCGGACGAGTTGGGCGGTGTCACGGCGCGCCGGGAGGTCAGTTGTCGTTTCCCGGGAGTCAAGGTCGTGCGTATAAGAGAGTGTGGTCGTGGACGACACGGGCCCTCCCGTCTGCGCGGCCCTGGCGCGCAACTCCGCGCGGACATCCTCAGGGATGGACACACGTCCGGAGTCGACGGCGTCGACGCCATCGGAGTGAGGGACGACGTCCCAACGACCTACATCGCGCTCATCCCGGGCGGGCGGGTCAGCGTCCCACCTGGTGACGACCGGCTCGCTGGCCTCGACCACGCGGGCATCGAACGAGTCACCCTCCGGGTCGTAGCGGTATTCGATGGCCTCGGTGTGCGCGATCTCTCTCGCGTGCGTCCCAGGCGGCCGCAGCGCGGGCTTAGGCGCGTCCTCCGGCGCTTCGGCCAAAGGCCGAGGGGCGTCAATGCGCCCCCGCTTGAAGCGCTCTGCCTGGGCTTTCTCCCGGACCACGTCGGTCGGCGCCGGAAGCAACGAGGCAGGCGCAGGTGCGGGGTCAGGGGCCGCTCTCACTGAGCGCGCCGGCGTGACGGCCGCGGCCGGCGTCACGGTCGTGGTCGGCGTCGGAGTGACGATCGTGGTCGGCGTCGGAGTGACGATCGTGGTCGGCGTCGGGGTGACGATCGTGGTCGGCGTCGGAGTGACGATCGTGGTCGGTGTCGGAGTGACGATCGTGGTCGGCGTCGGAGTGACGATCGTGGTCGGCGTCGGAGTGACGATCGTGGTCGGCGTCGGAGTGACGATCGTGGTCGGCGTCGGAGTGACGATCGTGGTCGACGATCGTGGTCGGCGTCGGAGTGACGATCGTGGTCGGCGTCGGAGTGACGATCGTGGTCGGCGTCGGAGTGACGATCGTGGTCGGCGTCGGAGTGACGATCGTGGTCGGCGTCGGAGTGACGATCGTGGTCGGCGTCGGAGTGACGATCGTGGTGACGGTCTCCGTTCCAGTTGCCGGATCGGTCTCCGTTCCAGTGGCCGGCGCTGGAGCTGGGGCCGGTGCAGGCGCGGGCGCGGGTGCAGGTGCCGGAGCTCGTGCAGTACCCGGAGTGGTCGCCGGAGCTGGGGCGGGTGCAGGCGCGGGTGCAGGTGCCGGAGCTGGTGCAGTACCCGGAGTGGTCGCTGGAGCTGGGGCCGGTGCAGGCGCGGGCGCGGGTGCAGGTGCCGGAGCTCGTGCAGTACCCGGAGTGGTCGCCGGAGCTGGGGCGGGTGCAGGCGCGGGTGCAGGTGCCGGAGCTGGTGCAGTACCCGGAGTGACATCCACGACCGGCGTGACGGTTTCAGTCTCTGCGCTATCTCTTGGGATTCCGTAACCATCGTCGTTAGGGATAGGTTCGGACTCCCCCTCTTCAATCTTGCCAGGCTTTAGGGGGACAGTGGGGGTATACGGCAGGCCCGTAAACGGGTCTATCCCTCGTTCGTCGAGGTCCTCTGCGGTCCCGTAGGGTACGGATAGGCCAGAGGGCATCCTCGTCCAACGGTTTGCAGGCGGCGACGTGGGTATGGGTAAATCATCGACTAGAAGACCCGTAGCGGTGCGAGCTGTGCCGTCCTGAGTTTTAGCAGCATCGAGCTGCTTCAGGGCATCGACGACTTCGCTATCCGGCAACTCGATACGCCCGCCGACCAGGTCATCGCTTGCGCCCTGGCCTGCTGATAGAGTCGGGCCTGCCTTAGAAGGTGGTGCTGTTTGACGGCCTATCGCGTCGTCAAGGTTCTTTTGCGCCGTATCAACTGCACTATCGGTGTCCTTGAGCCAGGCGAATGGATTGTCCTCTCCATAGTAACTGCCTTGCCAATCATCCACGGGGCTTTCTCCGGGGCCTTGCCCCGCCCCGCGTTGCTCGCCGCCTTGGGGCCTCTCGCTCTCGGGGCCTTGCCCCGGTCCGCGATGCTCGCCGCCTTTGGGCCACTCGCTCTTCGGTATGTCCTTGAGGCGTTCCGGGGGTACGAAGTTATCCAGCAGGCCCGGCCACTGAGCGTCTATCAGCCGAATGTCGTTTAGGTTAAGGTCGTCGACCGACTTCCCTGTAAGTCCCGCGTCCGACGCAAGTCCTTCGATGAAGGCGCCTGCCCTTTTATCTTTGATATTCTGAATAATGCCCTGGGTCGTGTAGCGGTCCTTTGCACGCTGGTTCAGTGTTCGAGCGGGCTGTTGCAGGGTCTGCTTGAAATCGGCGACTTCTTCGCCGACAAAGTCTTTGGCCGCGTCCGCGACATCACCGATCACGTTCCCTTTCGACGGCGGGCTGACGCTCTCGAGGAAGCCCGGGTTGGTCGCCTCAAGATAATTGATATGGGCCGGGGTCAGTTCGTCCAGGCGGGTAACTCCCGCTTCCTTCAGAGCGAATTCCACCGCGTCTGGGCCTGCTCCGCGAATCTGCGCGGCGACAGTTCTCGCACTTGTGGCGTCGAAAGTCTTCGACGCCGTCCCCTCGACAAAGTCTTTGGCCGCGCCCGCCGCGTCACCGATCACGTTCCCCGTCGACGGCGGACTGACGCTCTTGAGGAAGCCCGGGTTGGTCGCCTCAAGATAATTGATATGGGCCGGAGTCAGTTCGTCCAGGCGGGTAACTCCCGCTTCCTTCAGAGCGAATTCCACCGCGTCTGGGCCTGCTCCGCGAATCTGCGCGGCGACAGTTCTCGCACTTGTGGCGTCGAAAGTCTTCGACGCCGTCCCCTCGACAAAGTCTTTGGCCGCGCCCGCCGCGTCACCGATCACGTTCCGAGTCGGCGGCGGAGTGACGCTCTTGAGGAAGCCCGGGTTGGTCGCCTCAAGATAATTGATATGGGCCGGGGTCAGTTCGTCCAGGCGGGTAACTCCCGCTTCCTTCAGAGCGAATTCCACCGCGTCTGGGCCTGCTCCGCGAATCTGCGCGGCGACAGTTCTCGCACTTGTGGCGTCGAAAGTCTTCGACGCCGTCCCCTCGACAAAGTCTTTGGCCGCGCCCGCCGCGTCACCGATCACGTTCCGAGTCGGCGGCGGAGTGACGCTCTTGAGGAAGCCCGGGTTGGTCGCCTCAAGATAATTGATATGGGCCGAGGTCAGTTCGTCCAGGCGGTTAACTCCCGCTTGCGACAGAGCGAAATCCACCGCGTCTGGGCCTGCTTGTCGAATCTTAGCGGCGACAGTTCTCGCACTTGCGGCGTCGTAGGTCTTCGAGGCCGTCCCCTCGACAAAGTCTTTGGCCGCGACCGCCACGTCACCGATCACGTTCCGAGTCGGCGGCGGAGTGACGCTCTTGAGGAAGCCCGGGTTGGTCGCCTCAAGATAATTGATATGGGCCGAGGTCAGTTCGTCCAGGCGGTTAACTCCCGCTTGCGACAGAGCGAAATCCACCGCGTCTGGGCCTGCTTGTCGAATCTTAGCGGCGACAGTTCTGGCAGTTGCGGCGTCCATGGTCTTCGTTCCCACGTCCCTAACTACGTCCCTAACTACCCTACCTGCGGGAGTGTCCACCACCGCTTTCAAACCAGTTTGAGAGAGGTCCAGTGCCGTCTTGGTCGTAGCCTTAACCCCGGTTTTGGCGATCCTACCTGCGGTTCCCCCTACAATCCCGCCACCCGGCACGGGAAGCAACGCCAAGTCCAGCGCCAACCCCCCGGCCCTTTCAGCGTCCGACATTTCGGGATAGTGCCGCGCCACGTCGACGCCAGGGACAAGGTCAGCAGGAGAAATGCCGCCAAGCACAGGGTTAATTTTCGAGTCGTAGAACTCATCGCTAAACGAGGCTCTACGTAGTGGGTCGCCCACGACTGGCAGACTATGCACCGAGTCTCGAAAAGGCTTAGCCTTTTCTCTAAGGCTCCCGACTTCAGTAGGGTCGATGTATTTGTTCAGCGCACCGGACACTTGCTCGTCAGTCCATCCGATGCCTCTTTCTAAGTTTGAACGACGGAGACCTTGGATACCTTCCACAACGCTGTCTGCACCGCTCTTGTCATATATAGACGACAACAAACCCGGGCCGACTGCGCCGGACGTCGTATCTTCGTCTCCTGTAGGTAGGTAGTCTCCCGGAATTGCAGATGCCTTAACTCTGGGGTCGGGCGGCTCAGGGCCGATCTCACCGGGGTAGTGGTCGGGTTCCTCTAGCTGCTCGCCGCGTTCAAGGTACCCTTCGGTTCTGCTATCCCCTCCAATGGGGCCACCCTGCGCGTACCAGTCGCGTGGGTCATCTACCGCGCCCAACGTCACATCCTCGTCGCCCGTAGGCAGGTAGTCGCCAGGGATGGCAGATGCGCTTGGTACCAAGAGGCCAGATGGACGTTGCTCGTAGCCCTTGGGCGCAGGGGCCTCGTCCGGCGTTGCGCCGACTATGCCGACCTCGTCGCCCGGGATCTGGTGCGGAAGTTCGCCTATCTCGGCTGGCATCCCTTCCTGCCGGAAATCATCCTCGCTCGTGACTCGTACCGTTGTGGGAGGTGTCCATCCTTCCGGTACAGGGACATCGCCGGACGTTACCTCTGGGGTACTGACGCTGTCTTTCTCGTCGCTGTACGGCGTGTCGCCGATTTCAGGCGGCGGGCCGCTTTGTGTGGCCGGCGATTCGGGCACGGTCGGCACGGTCGCGTCGACCTGTTGTTCGAGCCACTCGCGGCCCTCTGGTGTGGAACGTCCACTCGCTACCTCATAAGCGTACACTCCCTCCGGTCCCTCGCCTGTCTCTAGGTCGAGCTGGGCGTTGCGGGCCTGTTTGACCTGTTCGGGCGTGTAGAACTGTCCCTCTGGCGGCTTATCCCAGCCGAGCTCGTCGACGGCGTACTCGGTGGCGTCACGGTTGTCCACCATGGTTCCGAGCCTCTCGCGGCCCTCTGGTGTGGAACGTCCACTCGCTACCTCATAAGCGTACACTCCCTCCGGTCCCTCGCCTGTCTCTAGGTCGAGCTGGGCGTTGCGGCCCTGTTTGACCTGTTCGGGCGTGTAGAACTGTCCCTCTGGCGGCTTATCCCAGCCGAGATTGTCGACGGCGTGTTGCGTCGCGTCACGGTTGGCCACCATGGTTTCGAGCCACTCACGGCCCTCCGGCGTCGATCGGGCCGGGACATCGGCCTGCTCTCCTGCCAGCCCTGCGCCCTCCTCAGCGTCAAGCTGGTCGAGGCGGCCCTGTTTGACCTGTTCGGCCGTGTAGTAGTGTCCTTCCGTGGGCTTCTCCCATCCGAGCACGTCGACGGCGTGTTGCGTCGCGTCACGGTTGGCCACCATGGTTTCGAGCCACTCACGGCCCTCCGGCGTCGATCGGGCCGGGACATCGGCCTGCTCTCCTGCCAGCCCTGCGCCCTCCTCAGCGTCAAGCTGGTCGAGGCGGCCCTGTTTGATCTGGGCGTCCGTGTAGTAGCTTCCTTCCGGGGGCTTCTCCCATCCGAGGTTCTCTACGGCGTACTCGGTGGCGTCTCGCATGGCCACCGTATCCTCGAGCCATGCCGTCCCCTCCGCCGTGGAGTCCGGGACAGCTTCGGCAGGGTCATCGCCTTCAAGGTAGGGCGCGTTCTGCTGCAAAACGTCGCTAACGCTATCGGGCGGGTAGTAGCTTCCTTCCGGGGGCTTCTCCCATCCAAGCGTCTCTACGGCGTACTCAGTGGCCGCCTGCATCTCCTGGCGCTCCGCCGTGAGCCGGTTGAGCTCTCCCACGTCGTAGCGCTGGCCGTCGGGGGCCGGAGCGCCGATGACGCCCGCGGCGATCCAGTCCGCTTCGAGGGCCCTGTAGTCGTCCGGTGGCAGTGGGGTTGCCGGGTCGGTCGTGACGGGCGTGGTGTCCTCTGAAGCTAACTCAACGCTAGTCGGCGCTGCCACCGGCGTAATGACCCATCCTTTATCCGTTTCGGTGGCTGAGGCGCGTATATCCTCCGGTACGTCGCCGGTGTAGGTCACGGTACCGTCAAGTGATGCTGTCCTAGTGTAACCAGGACCCGTGTCCTCGCGGCGGTTCTGCCACCCTCTTGCCCAACGCCATTTCGTTGACCATTCTTTCTGGCCCTCTACGGTCGTGGCCTCGGAACTCCGTTCCTGTAGGATGCTCAAAGCAACTGCGAACTGGGCATCCGTCATTGCTTTACCGCTGGTCTTCAGCATCCTATCGACGAGCGTATTTTCGTACTGGTCAAGCGCCTCTTGCGTGTATTCCTGGCCTTCGGCAGGTGCCGAAAGCCCTAGCTTGCCTGCGCGCTCGTTGTTGGTCTCGCCTTGTTCCGCCTGCGCCTCGTTTGCGGCCAGGGCGGAACTGTCCTCTAGCGCGCCTACCTCAACCGTCACGTCTCCGACGGGGTCCTCGACTGCCTCAAGGATAGCTGCGTCCTCGACCCCAGGCCCTTCCGTAACGGCATCCCTTTGTGGTTCAGCAACTACCTCTCCGAACACGTCTGAGGACTCAGCATTTTCAGCCCCATCCTCGACGGACGGCTCTTCAGGACGGACCTCTTGCCGGATGTTCAGGCCCTCGACTGAAGCACGTTCAGGATCGGGACGGGCAGCGTCCATGGTCTCTAGCGCGTCAACCGGCTCTTCAGGCCGTTCCGCGACGGCCTCTTGCCCGATGTCCAGGTCCTCTGCCCCAGGCCGTTCCGCGACGGCATCCCTTTGTGGTTCAGCAACTGCCTCACCGAACACGTCTGAGGGCTCAGCATACTCAGCCTCGACGAACGGCTCTTCAGGCCGTTCCACGAGGGCCTCTTTCTCGTACTCGCCCCCCAGGTCCTCGACTCCAGCACGTTCAGGATCGGGACGGGCAGCGTCCATGGTCTCTAGCGCAGCACGTTCAGGTGTGTTGTCGGCTGGGCGCTGAGCATCCAGCTCGACTAACCCTTCCCGCCGTCCAGTCTCGTCAAGGGTGTCCTCGAACCCTGGCCATTCCGCGTGGGCCTGTTGCCGGATGTCCAGGTCCTCGACGGCCTCACGCCCGTCAACCGGCTGTTCAGTAGGAGGCTCCGGGATGGCCTCTTGCCGGATGTTCAGGTCGGCATCCCTTTGTGGTTCAGCAACTACGTCCGGCTCCGTCTCTCCTGTCGGCCGTATCTCCGCGCTGTCGTCCGGCTCTCCCTCTGAGTCGTCGAAAATCCAATCCGCTTCACGCGCGTCCTCGCGCTCCTGTCGTTCTTGAACTGCCTGCTCTGCGATAGCGCGCTGCTGAGCTGCCTCACGAGCTGCTTGTTGCTCAGCTAGGTCAGCCTCACGAGCTGCTTGTTCGGCGGCTAGGCGCTCTTGGCGTCGTTGCTCAGCTAGGCGTTGAGCATCCAGCTCGACTAACCCTTCCCGCCGTCCAGTCTCGTCAAGGATGTCCCCCAACCCTGGCCGTTCCGCGTGGGCCTGTTGCCGGATGTCCAGGTCCTCTAGCCCAGGCCGTTCCTCGACAGCATCCCTTTGTGGTTCAGCAACTGCCTCACCGAACACGTCTGAGGGCTCAGCATACTCAGCCTCGACGAACGGCTCTTCAGGCCGTTCCACGAGGGCCTCTTTCTCGTACTCGCCCCCCAGGTCCTCGACTCCAGCACGTTCAGGATCGGGACGGGCAGCGTCCATGGTCTCTAGCGCGTCAACCGGCTCTTCAGGCCGTTCCACGAGGGCCTCTTTCTCGTACTCGCCCCCCAGGTCCTCGACTCCAGCACGTTCAGGATCGGGACGGGCAGCGTCCATGGTCTCTAGCGCGTCAACCGGCTCTTCAGGCCGTTCCGCGACGGCCTCTTGCCCGATGTCCAGGTCCTCTGCCCCAGGCCGTTCCGCGACGGCATCCCTTTGTGGTTCAGCAACTGCCTCACCGAACACGTCTGAGGGCTCAGCATACTCAGCCTCATCGTCGACGGACGGCTCTTCAGGCCGTTCCGCGACGGCCTCTTGCCGGACGTCCAGGTCCTCTAGCCCAGGCCGTTCCTCGACAGCATCCCTTTGTGGTTCAGCAACTGCCTCACCGAACACGTCTGAGGGCTCAGCATACTCAGCCTCATCCTCGTCGGTCTCATCGACCTCGCGCTCACGTTCGGCTGGGCGCTCTGCCTCTCGATCTGCTAGTTCGGCGACTAGGCGCTCTTGGCGTCGTTGCTCAGCCTCACGAGCTGCTTGTTCGGCGGCTAGGCGCTCTTGGCGTCGTTGCTCTGCCTCACGAGCTGCTTGTTCGGCGGCTAGGCGCTCTTGGCGTCGTTGCTCTGCCTCACGAGCTGCTTGTTCGGCGACTAGGCGCTCTTGGCGTCGTTGCTCTGCCTCACGAGCTGCTTGTTCGGCGGCTAGGCGCTCTTGGCGTCGTTGCTCTGCCTCACGAGCTGCTTGTTCGGCGGCTAGGCGCTCTTGGCGTCGTTGCTCAGCTAGGCGCTCCTGGCGTCGTTGCTCAGCTAGGCGCTCAGCCTCACCGTCGTCGACATAGTCGTCCGTTGGAATCGGATCCTGCTGCTCGTGCTCACGCCGTTGCGCATCCTGGAAATCAAAGACAGTCTTTCCAGGATTGTCGAGCGTCCATTGGACATAATCCAGGGCCATAGGTCTCTCCTCTACTCATCAATCTCCGGTGTATGCCACTTCCTCTGCAGGCCACGGTGTCCGCACCGTGCCCGCCACGTAGTCCAGGCCTGAGTATTCTGTCCAGGCCGCAAGGCCCTTCGGCCCCAGCCCGTACCGGTCAAGCTCCAGCCCGGCCGGGTCGTCGTGGTCAAGAGTAGCACCGGTTAAGAGTGACTGGACGCGCCGTTGGCTGATCGCGTCACGTTCCCCCCACTCGGCGCGTTCCCACGGCCGGTTGGCCGGCCGGGCTTTGCCGGGCATCGCCGTGCTCCACGGTACGCGGGCATGCCAGAGCGTCCGCCCGTGAGTCCACAGGCGCGCGGCTAGGGCGGGTTCCTCGCCAGCGAACAGGATGTGCGGGTCGGCTGGCACCTCCACACACCAGCTCGCGCCCATGATGGAGTGGCCTAGGACCGTCCGCGCCGGCAGCGCGGAGTCTAGGGGGCCGTTAGGCTCCACCATCTCGACGTTACCGGTGGGTATCCCGTTCTCCATCCTGTCGAATCGGGCAACCGGCACCTTGTCGGCGTCAGTCCACGGCTCCGGCCACTGGCCTCCGGTTACGATAGCATCCGGGCCCAGCCGTTCGAGCATCTTGACCGCGGCCACGTCCCAGTCCGCCTCAAAGCGCGTGTGGGCGTCGACCTGCACCTGGTAGTCTTCGCCGTTGTATCGTTCCTCTGCCAACTGTCGCGCGCCGCCGAGACCTATGAGTCGGTCCCCCACAAGCCGAATGTCGAGGCGGACGTAATCCGGCAGCCAACGGCCAACGGCGTAGGCGTCGGCGTACCGCGTCACCTGTTCGCATACGGATATGTGCAGAGCGATACGACCGCTCGCCGCCCCTATCGCGGATTCGATTGTGCGCGGGAGATCGTGCTCGGCATAGGCCGCGAGCGGCATGAATATAGCTGTGGTCATTGACCTTTTCCTATGTAGCGCGGGAAGCCTGCGAGGACCGCGACTTCAACGCTTGGTTAGGCATCCTCTTATCTAAGGCGTTCGTTCGCTTTTCGGGTCTTCGCCCTGAGCACGTAACCCGTAATGACTACAGCTATACCTAAGAGGAATAGCATGTCGGCCATGACCGACAACAAAAGCGGGATACCTACAATCAAGCCAACGAGTCGCATGACTATTCCAGCAAGATAGCAGAGTAGGAACATTGCCCACGGTTTGCGTTCTACTACGCCCCAATTGCCTGGTCGTCTCCATACCCGTTCGTCAGTTATCAACTCAGCTTTGCCGCTCATAGAAGAAGCCTCCTTGGCTTTGTGCATCCACCTACTTTGCTATCCGAGAAACGCGCCGACCGCTGACAATGCTGCAGCTATGCTACCACCACCCACCACAAGGAACAGCCCGATCTTGCTGTGCAGCAATCCGGACTCGAAGATCAGCCTAAGGGTGGCCAGCCCTGTCGCGAACCAGAGCAAGGCGAACGCGACACGGGTCAATATAACCAGCATGTGGGGGAGGGTGCCAGGTGCCATCTCGTTCAAGAACTCGTAGCCCAGCACGAGCAGGCCGTTCTGCATGTCTCCAATGCGATTGACAAAGGCCAGGATGGCAGGAGGGTTCGACAGGAAGTCTTCCGGCTGGTCCTGCTCCTGGTCGACGCCGCCTATGAGCTGTCCCAAGGGCGTGTTGGCATACAGGGCCTCCCACGCAGACCTGTCTTCCCTGACGTCTACCCTTTTCATGTCGCCGCCGAAGTAGTTGACGGAGACTTGGACAAAGCCGCAGGCCAGGTGAATGACCACCAGGATTATGAGTAGCTTGATCAGGGTCAATTTACTGGGTCCTCGCCGCGTACACCTTATAGGTGAAGGCGGCCAATATGACATTGATTAAGATGATGGACGCCGCAAGGACGTCGCCATACCCGAAGAGCATGGGTACCCAAGGCGACAGGATCAGCACGCCGGCAGACAGCATGACTCCAAATGGCGTGGGCGGTGCTCTGTAGAGGAACATCAGGTAGACGATAATTACTATCAGCGTCTGGGCCATGACGGCCCCGCCGGGCGTCGACTCGGTAAGGAACTCGACAAAGGAGTCGGGCTCGCCGGCCGGCTCGGTCAGGCGCGTCGCGATTGGTGTGGGCGCCGGCTGCGTCGTCCGCCGCCTGAACTCGATCACCACTTCTTCCCCGACGCGGTCGTTCCAATCCCGGGATGGCAGCGGCGGATTCAGTTCCAGGGTTATGCTGCTGTCGCTGACGATAAAGCCCCCCAGGACAAAGCGGCGGGTGTTGCGTCCATCCTCGTAGGTGGCGTCGACCAGCAGTTTGCTGGTTTCGTCGACAATCCAGTCGTCGGCGGGAGCGCCGGAATAGACGAAATACCAGTGGCCGTCCTGGTCTTCGTATATCCCGTCCACTGTGCGCTGGTTGCCATCGCCGAAGAGGGCGCCGGGAAACTGGCCGCTCTCGAGCGTGCCGTAATTGCCGGAGTCGTAGCCGAAGAGGTCACCTCTTGGCCCTTCGTACGTGTAGATCTTGTCGTCCATTTCGTCCACCACCCGCAGATAGCTCCCATCCCACGTGATGCCGGCCGCATCCGCGTTAGCCGCGGCCAGATCGAAGTCGTGGGAGCCGGTGTGCCCGCCGGCGTCCGTGTACGTGTAGACCTCGTCGTCCGCACTGTCCGTTACGCGGAGAAACCCCTCAACCCAGGTGATCCCGGACGCATCCGCGTTGTCGGCGGCCAGGTCGAAGTCCTCGTCGCTTTCGTGGACGCCGGCGGCCGAGTACGCGTAGACCTTGTCGTCCGCACTGTCCGTTACGCGGAGAAACCCCTCAGCCCACGTGATGCCGGACGCATCCGCGTTAGCCGCGGCCAGGTCGAAGTCCTCGTCGCTTTCGTGGACGCCGGCGGCCGAGTACGCGTAGACCTTGTCGTCCGCACTGTCCGTTACGCGGAGAAACCCCTCAGCCCACGTGATGCCGGACGCATCCGCGTTAGCCGCGGCCAGGTCGAAGTCCTCGTCGCTGTCGTGGACGCCGGCGGCCGTGTACGCGTAGATTTTGTCTTCTGTGGCGTCCACGACTCTCAGGAAGTCCCCGTCCCACGTGATGCCGGCCGCATCCGCGTTAGCTGCGGCCAGATCGAAGTCCTCGTCGCTGTCGTGGACGCCGGCGGCCGTGTACGTGTAGACCTCGTCGTCCGCACTGTCCGTTACGCGGAGAACCCCCTCAGCCCACGTGATGCCGGCCGCATCCGCGTTAGCCGCGGCCAGGTCGAAGTCCTCGTCGCTGTCGTGGACGCCGGCGGCCGTGTACGCGTAGACCTTGTCGTCCGCACTGTCCGTTACGCGGAGAAACCCCTCAGCCCACGTGATGCCTGACGCATCCGTGTTGTCGGCGGCCGTGTACGCGTAGACCTTGTCGTCCGCACTGTCCGTTACGCGGAGAAACCCCTCAGCCCACGTGATCCCGGACGCATCCGCGTTAGCCGCGGCCAGATCGAAGTCCTCGTTGCTGTCGTGGACGCCGGCTGCCGTGTACGCGTAGATTTTGTCGTCCGCACTGTCCGTTACGCGGAGAAACCCCTCAGCCCACGTGATGCCGGCCGCATCCGCGTTAGCCGCGGCCAGGTCGAAGTCCTCGTTGCTGTCGTGGACGCCGGCTGCCGTGTACGCGTAGACCTTGTCGTCCGCACTGTCCGTTACGCGGAGAAACCCCTCAGCCCACGTGATGCCGGCCGCATCCGCGTTAGCCGCGGCCAGGTCGAAGTCCTCGTCGCTGTCGTGGACGCCGGCTGCCGTGTACGCGTAGACCTTGTCGTCCGCACTGTCCGTTACGCGGAGAAACCCCTCAGCCCACGTGATGCCGGCCGCATCCGTGTTGTCGGCGGCCGTGTACGCGTAGACCTTGTCGTCCGCACTGTCCGTTACGCGGAGAAACCCCTCAGCCCACGTGATGCCGGCCGCATCCGCGTTAGCTGCGGCCAGATCGAAGTCCTCGTCGCTGTCGTGGACGCCGGCGGTCGTGTACGCGTAGATTTTGTCGTCCGCACTGTCCGTTACGCGGAGAAACCCCTCAGCCCACGTGATGCCGGCCGCATCCGCGTTAGCCGCGGCCAGATCGAAGTCCTCGTTGCTGTCGTGGACGCCGGCGGCCGTGTACGCGTAGATTTTGTCGTCTGTGGCGTCCACGACTCTCAGGAAGTCCCCGTCCCACGTGATGCCGGCCGCATCCGCGTTAGCCGCGGCCAGATCGAAGTCCTCGTCGCTGTCGTGGACGCCGGCTGCCGTGTACGCGTAGACCTTGTCGTCCGTGGCGTCCAGGACTCTCAGGAAGTCCCCGTCCCACGTGATGCCGGGCGCATCCGTGTTGTCGGCGGCCAGGTCGAAGTCCTCGTCGCTGTCGTGGACGCCGGCTGCCGTGTACGCGTAGACCTTGTCGTCTGTGGCGTCCAGGACTCTCAGGAAGTCCCCGTCCCACGTGATGCCGGGCGCATCCGTGTTGTCGGCGGCCAGGTCGAAGTCCTCGTTGCTGTCGTGGACGCCGGCGGCGGCCAGGTCGAAGTCCTCGTTGCTGTCGTGGACGCCGGCGGCCGTGTACGCGTAGACCTTGTCGTCTGTGGCGTCCAGGACTCTCAGGAAGTCCCCGTCCCACGTGATGCCGGGCGCATCCGCGTTAGCCGCGGCCAGGTCGAAGTCCTCGTTGCTGTCGTGGACGCCGGCGGCGGCCAGGTCGAAGTCCTCGTTGCTGTCGTGGACGCCGGCGGCCGTGTACGCGTAGACCTTGTCGTCCGCACTGTCCGTTACGCGGAGAAACCCCTCAGCCCACGTGATGCCTGACGCATCCGTGTTGTCGGCGGCCGTGTACGCGTAGACCTTGTCGTCCGCACTGTCCGTTACGCGGAGAAACCCCTCAGCCCACGTGATGCCGGCCGCATCCGCGTTAGCTGCGGCCAGATCGAAGTCCTCGTCGCTGTCGTGGACGCCGGCGGTCGTGTACGCGTAGACCTTGTCGTCCGCACTGTCCGTTACGCGGAGAAACCCCTCAGCCCACGTGATGCCGGCCGCATCCGCGTTAGCCGCGGCCAGATCGAAGTCCTCGTCGCTGTCGTGGACGCCGGTGGCCGTGTACGCGTAGATTTTGTCGTCCGCACTGTCCATTACGCGGAGAAACCCCTCAGCCCACGTGATGCCGGCCGCATCCGCGTTAGCCGCGGCCAGATCGAAGTCCTCGTTGCTGTCGTGGACGCCGGCTGCCGTGTACGCGTAGACCCTGTCGTCCGCACTGTCCGTTACGCGGAGAAACCCCTCAGCCCACGTGATGCCGGCCGCATCCGTGTTGTCGGCGGCCGTGTACGCGTAGACCTTGTCGTCCGCACTGTCCGTTACGCGGAGAAACCCCTCAGCCCACGTGATGCCGGCCGCATCCGCGTTAGCCGCGGCCAGGTCGAAGTCCTCGTCGCTGTCGTGGACGCCGGCGGTCGTGTACGCGTAGATTTTGTCGTCCGCACTGTCCGTTACGCGGAGAAACCCCTCAGCCCACGTGATGCCGGCCGCATCCGCGTTAGCCGCGGCCAGATCGAAGTCCTCGTTGCTGTCGTGGACGCCGGCTGCCGTGTACGCGTAGATTTTGTCGTCTGTGGCGTCCACGACTCTCAGGAAGTCCCCGTCCCACGTGATGCCGGCCGCATCCGCGTTAGCCGCGGCCAGATCGAAGTCCTCGTCGCTGTCGTGGACGCCGGCTGCCGTGTACGCGTAGACCTTGTCGTCCGTGGCGTCCAGGACTCTCAGGAAGTCCCCGTCCCACGTGATGCCGGGCGCATCCGTGTTGTCGGCGGCCAGGTCGAAGTCCTCGTCGCTGTCGTGGACGCCGGCGGCGTGTACGCGTAGACCTTGTCGTCTGTGGCGTCCAGGACTCTCAGGAAGTCCCCGTCCCACGTGATGCCGGGCGCATCCGTGTTGTCGGCGGCCAGGTCGAAGTCCTCGTTGCTGTCGTGGACGCCGGCGGCGGCCAGGTCGAAGTCCTCGTTGCTGTCGTGGACGCCGGCGGCCGTGTACGCGTAGACCTTGTCGTCTGTGGCGTCCAGGACTCTCAGGAAGTCCCCGTCCCACGTGATGCCGGGCGCATCCGCGTTAGCCGCGGCCAGGTCGAAGTCCTCGTTGCTGTCGTGGACGCCGGCGGCGGCCAGGTCGAAGTCCTCGTTGCTGTCGTGGACGCCGGCGGCCGTGTACGCGTAGACCTCGTCGTCCGCACTGTCCGTTACGCGGAGAAACCCCTCAGCCCACGTGATGCCGGCCGCATCCGTGTTGTCGGCGGCCAGGTCGAAGTCCTCGTCGCTTTCGTGGACGCCGGCGGCCGTGTACGCGTAGACCTTGTCTTCTGTGGCGTCCAGGACTCTCAGGAAGTCGCCGTCCCACGTGATGCCGGCCGCATCCGCGTTAGCTGCGGCCAGGTCAATGAGCTTCGCCGACAGATGGTCTCCCTCTGAGCTGCCCCCCTCGGCGCCCTGGCCGACGATGAAGACGATCCGGCCCAGCAGGCCCGCTTCGGCTATATCCAGCACCTGGGTGGTTACCGCACGGGCAGCAACGCCGGTGGCTACGGTAGTAACTCCGTTGGGCCGGAGGCCGCCGCTCCAAACCGCCGCGGAAGCCCCTGAATGGGTAGTCGTGGGTGTGACCGTTACAGTCTCGCCATCTCCATACCCGATGTCCGCCACAAGATAACGGGTTTTGGTTGCGTTAAATGCAGGACTAAGCGTGCCCTGACTGATGGTCAGGTTCGATAGCGTCGCGTCGTCGGAGGGAGTTTGGGCTCGGGCCGTGGTCGGCGAAATAGCGACCACAAAAGCCAACACCCCCAGCAAAAGGGCCGACAGCAGCGCGGTCCGCAGACTGGTAGAGGTAATGTGCGGCCGTTCTCTCATGAACAACTCCCATCCCCGTCCTGCGTGTTGGGGTCGTTGTCGGGATCTGAGACAGTGGAGGAGTCCACCCAGACGCCAACGTCCAAGTAGGCCGAGGCTCCGTTGGCGTCGGTGGCGGTCACGCGCACCGGGTACACGCGGTCGTCGTCGAGGCCCTGGGTGTCGCCCGCGCCCGCAGCACTGACTTTGAGCAGGCTCGGCGAGCCGGACTCAAACTCGAAAAAGTAGACGTCACCGCTGCCTTCCAGCACGTCGGACAGGGCATAGGTTACTGTCCCGGACAGGCCGAAACCGGCAGGCGTAAAGGCGGCCCCCACGAGCTCGCCACCGGACAAATAGCTACCCCGGGGAGTTTTAGCGTCCACGCACACTCGCCGTGCCTCGTAGCCTAAATTCACTGGCGCAGGCACCGGTGTGGGCGTAGGCGTGGGCGTGGGCGCGGGCGTAGGCGTGGGTGGTGCTGGCAGGATGTCCACCAGGTAGCGGTTCAGCTCCTCGCCGCCGTCGCCGTGCAGCGTCACCACGCCGTCGTCCCCCTCTCGGCAGGCAATGAGAGACACCCCTGTGTCTGCGGGCAGGTGAACCTCTTCGTCGTACAGGGGAGAGCTGTATGTGACCGTCCCATCGTAACTCCAAGACACGCTCCGTGTTATGGCAACGGGAAAGTTCTCATCGGTGGATACTGCAAACCTATACGTGGCTCCGGCGGTGAAACCTGTGTATGTGGCCAGCTGTATCTCCCTGGGAACGCCGGCAACCAGTGAGACTCTGTAGCTCTGGTTCAGGCTCAGGCCTGTGATCGACCCTACCCCTGCCCCCGAAGCGTCGTACAACCGGACGTACACATCCACCATCCCGGTCACGCGGCTGTCCAGTGTGACGTTGAGCGCAACCCCTCTTCCGCTAGTCACGTCCACCCGGACGCCCTGGACCACGGTATCCAAACACCCCAGTCCTTCCCCCAAGGGGACCGGCCTAAAGGAGGAGGGGTTGCGCAGGTCGATTTCCCCGATGCCCAGGTCGATGCTGGACACGCGAACGTCCACCGTCTTGCGGTTCGTCGAGAGCCACAGGGGGATCTCGTCGCCCTCCGCCCAGACAATCGCGTCCGGCGCGGGCACCAGGTGGGCGTAGTCGGGCTCGTAGATACCCGTCGACAAGGTCACCAAAAGCAGGGCGCCCAAAGCCACGACCAGCGTTAATAGGACAATCGGAATGGCCCTGCTCTTCATCTACGCCCTTCCTGAATGGTGGCCCTCATACAGCCCACGCAGACCAACAGGATCGACCCCAGCAGATTGACCGACAGGAATATCGTGGGCCAGAGGTTCGGGTTATCGGAGTCGGTCGGCAGGAACCCCAGGTACGTGGCGGACATGGTCGTGTAGTAGACCACGAACAGGGTGAAGCCAAACAAACCCATGACCCTGGCCTGAAGCGTCGCGTACGTCTCGGCGCAGGCCAGAGACCCGCAGACGTACAGGCTGGCAGTCCACCAGCCCCACTGCACAAGGGGCGGTAGAACCCAATCGGCCTGCCGCCCCAAGACAGTTGTAGTCCCCCACAGAACCAGTACCGCCAGGAAGAACCACATCTCTCAACTACCTCCCGATCGGAGTTGTTCTCACATCCGTTGCGAGCCACCGATGGCGTCGCCGCCCCGCATGGACTTGAGCATCTCCCAAGCGATCATCATCATCCCGGCGACGAGGACCACACCAAAGAAATTGCCTATCACCACGGACAAGGATCCTAATCCTTGGTCAAACATCAAAAATCTGTTGGAGTCGATGGCGAGGAAGGCGTCCTCGAGGAACGGCACGAACGTGTTGAGCAACGTGGCGACGAGCAGCAGCGTGATGGCCATGCCGATGGCCGCCAGGATCGGGTGCGACCCGACTTTCCGCAGGAACGCGGAGCCAAAGCTACCCAGAGTCAACAGCAACGCCAGGGGCGGCGCTAGGCCTGCCGCCTGCAGCAGAATCTTCACCAGGCCGGACAGGCCGCCCGTGACGAATATCTTGCCGGCGCCCTTATACTCGCACCCCCCGATGGTCACGTCGGCCGTGTTTGCGGGATCAGCCGAGTCCACGTCTGCGACCGTAACCGCCGCCGATCTCACCTCTGTGCCCAGGGGCGTGTAGTACGTCTGGGCTACAACCGTCGTATTGGTGCCGGCAGCACTAACATGGCTCGTTACGCCGCCTATCTTGCAGGTCCCGGCCGTACTCCCCTCTTCCAGCTTGTAGGCCGTCGTATTGCCAGGACTGAGGTTCTGGCTGGCCGCCGTCGGTGCAAGGGCAAAGGCATCTGCTGCCGCCGTCACGGCCGCCCAGCGGTCATTCGCGTCCGTGTCGGCAGTCGCCTTGACTACCACCCGGTCGAACCGCTCGCCGGCGACCACCCCGGCGGCCTCTGCCTGCAGGTACCAGCCGTTGATCGCCCCCAGGAACAGAGAGAAGACGACCATCCAGACTATCAGGCCAAGAGTCCGGCCGACCGGACCCTTGATCAGGTCAGTTCCAAATCCCATTGAACCCATTGAACTTGTCCTCCTTATCTCCAGAGTCCCACCAACGGCGCCAGGTGGCTCCCTGGCGCCGTCAGTGAGGTGGTGTTCTCACATCCGCTGTGATCCACCGATGGCGTCGCCGCCCCGCATGGACTTGAGCATCTCCCAAGCGATCATCATCATCCCGGCGACGAGGACCACACCAAAGAAATTGCCTATCACCACGGACAAGGATCCTAATCCTTGGTCAAACATCAAAAATCTGTTGGAGTCGATGGCGAGGAAGGCGTCCTCGAGGAACGGCACGAACGTGTTGAGCAACGTGGCGACGAGCAGCAGCGTGATGGCCATGCCGATGGCCGCCAGGATCGGGTGCGACCCGACTTTCCGCAGGAACGCGGAGCCAAAGCTACCCAGAGTCAACAGCAACGCCAGGGGCGGCGCTAGGCCTGCCGCCTGCAGCAGAATCTTCACCAGGCCGGACAGGCCGCCCGTGATGAATATCTTGCTGGCGCCCTTATACTCGCCACCGGTGATATCGTCAGAACTCGCAGCAGTGTGCACCTCGGTGCCCAGCGGCGTGTACCACGTCTCCGCAGTGCTGGCCGGCGTAGCAATCATCTGGCACGCGTTACTGTCGTTCCCCAGCCGGTACGCAGAGGTACCCACGATCGCAGCTGCCGTTCCGCCGTGCGGTACGACTGAAGTCACCACCGCCCATGCATCGTTCGCGTCCGCGTGACTGCCTTTTTGAACCACCCTGTCGAACCGCTCGCCCGCGACCGCGCAGGCGGGCTCTGCCTGGAGGTACCAGCCGTTAATCGCCCCCAAGAACAGGGAGAAGACGACCATCCAGACTATCAACCCGACAGTCCGGCCGACCGGACCCTTGATCAAATCAGTTCCAAATCCCGTTGAACCCATTGAACTTTCTCCTTTTTTTTCTTTCGTCTCTAGTCTTTTGCCGGGAGGCTGCCTGAAGGGCTGCATGGAAGGACCTGTTAGGGGCCGTGCGATGCCGCTCCTACAACGCCCGCTCTACCGACCTATTCGCACGAGGGCAAAGGGGCTGGCCAACGCAAGCACGACCAGAATTTGCCCTATGTACAACCATATTGGTAGGTACTCGACGACCGCCTTCCAGTACACCCCGTCGCAGAACGCCTCTGTTCCCGGGCAGGACGCATCGAGGCTCCAGCCCGTGATCTGGTTGAGCGACAGGGTAATCATCAGGCTGCCTACACCTAGTACCGCCATACTTGCAAGTCCCATGTTCGCCTGCCTATCGGGTAATGATCTTGATGCTGGGAGCCCGGTTCGGGCTCTTCAGATTGCGCTCGAGACTCCGAGTCCCGCCATTTCGACTTGAACTCCGCCGCGGACGCTTCGAGGCCTTGGAGGCCTCGGCCGCTATCCTGGCGTACTTTCCGGACAGCTTCGGCGGGACGGGTAGCGGAGACTTCTTGAATCTGTCGGCCTTGCGCGGCTGCCGTTCGGCGACGACCGTATCGCCGTCACCATCCCGGCGCTCCGGCATCTCAGACTTCAGATGGCCGATACCCGATTTCCAGTGGCCCTGGTACAGCGTGTCCCCGATCGCGACGGGCTTTCGCCTACCCTCGATCGCGCGCTTGCGCTTCCGTTCCGACTTCGCTTCGGCGACAGGTTCGGCTTTCCGCCGGGCGGGCCGTCTCTTTCGCTTGGTCTTTTCCGCAGGGTCTGAGCCAACAGCGGACACACGGGCAGATGACGCATCGACGTATTTCCCGCCCTCAATCATCATCAGCCGGCCGGCGTCGCTCGCCTTCAGGAACGGCTTCCCCGTTTCCTCGTAAGACTGCCAGGTGCGCGGTGTTAGCTGAATGGCCTTGAGGTGGTTCGTGATCATCACGTCGTTGCCGTGCTCAAGGTGCTGCCTGATGAACTCCATTCTCCGGTCAGCACCGCGCGGGGCTTTCTGCGGCTCAGGGCTGTCTTGCTTTTCTTCGGCTTTGCTACTTGGCACAGGCTTGCCAGCCGCCAGATTTTCCATGATGGCCTGTTCGGATTCGGTGGCCGTACCTTGGACGTAGCGCACGGCTATGTCCGGTAGATTGGCGGCCAAGTCGTCATCGACGCCAAGCTCTTCGCGCCGCGCTGCTACCTCTTTCTCAGTCGGCTCAGACTGCGGAAACTCGTCCTCAGTCTTAGGAGCATCGGGCTCCGTGGCCATGGCCACGGTCTCTCGCGCCGGCTCAGGCGTCTCGTCTGGTTTCTTCTCAGGCTTGCTCGGAGACCCGATGACCTGTACGCGCCGCCCAGCCGTTCCGCCTTCCTTCAGGTCGTCCCTCAGAACTTGCAGGTCTTCCTGTGGGGCACCGGCGGGCACCGACCCGCCCAACTCCCGGATTCCGCGGCGGAGGGCCGTCACCTCGTCCGGTGTATGCACCTTCTGGCCCTCGCGGGGCATGGCAGGCTTGAAGACGCCCTTTGCCCGCAACTCAAAGTCGAGCCGCCCGGGGAACCGGAGATTGTCGGAGAACCAGCGGAAGACATCCATGTGACCTTCGGCGAGTAGGTCGTCGGCCGCGCGTTTAGTGGCCTGTCGATACTCGATTTCGGCGTTCTGCTGGTCGCTGTTCAGTAGGGCATTCTGAAAGGCACTGTCAGCCTGTAGCTTCCCAAGGAACAGATCGGCGGACCTCCTCACGTCGCTGCCAGTGGCGCGGCGGGCCTTTGTTTCCTCGCGTTCCCTGGTCTTCTCTTCCGCCACCCGCTCCATGATGCTGTCCGGTCCGGTCAGAGGTACGGGGCCTGCCTTAGCCGCCTCGATCATCTCCGTAGACGTAGGCTTAGGCTTGGACGCCTCTCCTGCGGCCTTGCTGGCTGCTACCCTTTCCTCCTCAGCGTGTTCGCGTTCCGCGGCCTCGCGCTTCTCCCGGAGCTCTTCGGCTTTCTTCCGGTTGTACTCCCGTTGCTCGGCCATCCAGTCGTTCGCTGGCGGCTCAGGTTGCTCCGGCTCGGGCTCCGTGGCCATGGCCACGGTCTCACGCTCCGGCTCAGGCGTCTCGTCTGGTTTCTTCTCAGGCTTGCTCGGAGACGGGCCGACCCCGATGACCTGTGCGGACTTGATGCTGGATTCCTCTGGTTCCGGATCAGATTCTGCCACTGCGCGTTCTTCGACCTCATCTGAGGCGGCAGAACGCGCAACCACAGGTTCAGGTTCGGCCTTAGCAGGACCGGCAAGCATCGTGTCTGGTTGCGGGACAGGCTTGGGCTTGTCGAGAGCCTCAAGCGCCGCTATCTTCTGGGGGTTGTCCGTGCCCCGGATAATGTCGACCAAGTCCTCGATGGCGTCCTGCGCCTCCTCTCGGTCCATGCTGCCGGCCGCGCGCACGATGCGGTCGGCAAAGCGGCCCGGGTTGATCTCGCCGAGGGCCTTGATACGCTCGACCTGCTCGGCTGTGGCCTTGTCAACTTCAGGGCTGTCCGGTATTACCGAAGTCCTGTCCGGCGATACCGAAGCGTTGTCAGGTGATTGCAGTTCATCCTCAAGTGCTTCCTTGACCTCTTTCGGCGTGTCCGCCTGATCGGGTGAACGCACCGCCTCGACCGCTTCCCGGAGGTCCATGGGGTCAGCGTCGGGCACCTCTCGCGGCGTGTCGTCTGCGGACTGCACGTACTCCGCCATCACGTCCATCTCGGGGTCGTCGCCCTCGCGCAGGCCCTTCTGGTCTTCACTCAACTGCGCCTGAATCACCCGCAGTTGCCGTGCGGCATGGTCGAGTTCGCCTGCGCCCTCAAACTGCTTGCTCAGTTGTTCCTCGTACAGCTTCAGGCTGTCTTCGCCCTGTTCCAGACGCTCCCGAATCTGCGCGGTGCGGTCCGGTATGCCCTTGACCATGTTGTCTAGGCGCGACATAAGGCCAGCCGCCTTGATCTCGTCCTTCTCGATGTAGCCGGACTGGTAGGGTTGCTCGGTGTCCGGATGGGCTATGACCAACTGGTAGCCCTGGTCCGTGTTCACCCCGGAGACGGCGAAGCCCTTGTAGTCCCCAAGAGGCTCCGGTTCAGTCGGGTTAGGGTCGTACTTGACTCCCTTGAGCGCCGCTTCAAGGGCCGTCGCCGCGTCGGTTCGCTTGTCGTATTCCTTGCCCTCGATGATCGCCTTAAAGTCCGTTTTGGGCGGGAGATTCTTGACGTGCTCGGTGTCCGACTCCATCAGCGGCATCCACTTGCGGTACTGCCCGATGTCCAGTTCGAGTCTTTGCCTTTGAGTCCGGGCGTCAAAGGACGCCCGTCGGTGAGCGCCCTGGGACGCAAGGCCGGACGCGACTTTCAGCTTGAGTTCTTCCGCCCGCTTGACCAGGGGATTGCCAGAGGCTAGGGCCTTGGCTTCGGCAACGCCCAGGATGAACGGGTCGATGTCGTCCATCCCGCGCGAGGTCTGCTGGCGCTTCATCAGGGACTTGATCGCCCGTGCCTTTGACTCGACGGCCTGCCACATGAAGCCGTCAAAGCTGCCCTCCTGGACGTACTGGAATATCTTGACGCCACGGCCCGGCGATAGGCGGGCTTTGGTCTCCTTGTCGATGACCGGCCCGTAGACCTCGTTGCCCTGGCGGATTATCCGGCCCTCGCGCTGTTCAACGTCGCGGGGTCGCCACGGCACGTCTATGTGGTGCGCCGCTGCCGCCCGGTCCTGGACGTTGACGCCGACGCCGATCTTCTCGGTCGAGCCGACGAGCACCCGCACGTCCCCGCGCCGTACCATGTCGAATAGTTCCTCGCGCGCAGCCGGAGACTTGTAATCGTGGATGAACGCCACGTCGTCTTCGGATACCCCGTTGGCGACCAGTTCCTTCCGCAGGGTTGCGTAGACGTTGGTCAGCACGTCCGACTCTTCCCGCGTAAGGCTTTCGTCGCCGCCGGGCGCGTCGTCGTCCTTGGCTTCCTTGGCCTTTGGGGTGCCCAGATCGAGGAAGACGAACTGCGTTCCCTTGTCCTTGTCCTCCTGGTGGTAGATGTCCGCTATGTTCCGGGCGGCCGTAGGCACCTTGCCGTCAGGGTTGTACGGCGCGGACGGTTCCACCATCCGGACGTCCAGCGACGCCTTGCGCGCATCGCTGGAAATCTTCAGCATGTTGTCCTCTTCCGGCGGGACCTGGCCCAGCTTGTCCACACGCTCTACCAGTTCCTCCATGTAGTCCTTCAGCGCCGGGTGTGGCGGGGAAACCACGGTCTGCCGCTTGTTCTCCCCATTCCGGTCAACCAAGTGCGGCTGGGCCGCCATCATCTCAGGAACCTCTGAGGCCACCCTGATGTCAGTGACGTTCTGGAACAGTCTTCCGAGCTCCGGCAGATTAACGAACTGAGAGAACCGTTGAACCGGCCTGTACTTGCCGGCGGCCGTCTGCTCTATCCCACTGGTGATCTGGCCGTAGGTCTTGGCCCAGGCGTCGAAACTCTCCAACCCCCTCCGCTTGAGTTCGTCGGGCTGGAGGTACCGCATCATCGTCCAAGTCTCGGCGATCGTGTTGGCGACCGGCGTTCCGGTGGCGAACACGACGCCGCCTTTGGCGAATGAGCCGTCCGGCTTCTGGCCCTGCTTCTCTTGCAGGTACCGGATTTTCATGTACATGTCCCAGGCCCGCTGGGACTCCGACTGCGGCAGACCCTTGACGCCACCCCTGCCCGATCCCATGTTGGTCACGTAGGGCAGGTTCTTGTAGCGGTCAGCCTCGTCGACGTAAATCTGGTCTATGCCGAGCGTCTCAAAGTATTGAGTATCGTCGGACCGGTCGGCCCTCCGGTCGCGCAGTTCCTTCAGGCGCGTCTCGTAGTTCTCAAGCCTGACCTGCATCTGCTTCTGCGTCCGCTTGGACTCCGTCGAATCGGCATCGAAATCCAGTAAAGCGCCGGCCAGTTCCTGTTTCTGTTGGCTGATCCACTTGGTCTCGGTTTCAGGCGAGATCGGAATCTTCTCGAACTGCTCGGACGACAGGACGACGCCGTCCCAATCGCCCGTCGCTATCCGCGAAAGGAAGTCCTGCCGCTTGCCCGTCGTAAAGTCGGATGCGTCCGGAGCCAGAATCTTCGCGCCCGGATAGAGCTCCATGAACTGCCCGACGAACTGTTCGTGCGTGGCCTTGGGGACGACGAAGACGGGTTTGTTCGCCAAGCCCAGACGCTTCCGCTCCTTGGCGGTCGCAACCATCGTGGCGGTCTTGCCGAATCCGACCTCGTGGGCCAGTAGCACGGTCCCGTCGTTGACGCCCCGGTAGATGGCGTCACGCTGGTGCGGGTGCATCTGCTTCTGCCACTCTAGGGCCATCCCGGGGAAGGTCTGGTGCGACCCGTCGTAGACCCGGGGGACACTGGCGTTGTGCGTGTCGTTGTACACTTCCTCAAGGCGCTCGCGGCGATCGGGATTCTCCCAGACCCACTCGTCGAAGGCCTTCTGTATCGCGGCAGCCTTCTCTTGGGCCGCCACCGTGCCTGCCTGGTCGATAACCGACTTCCCCTCAGCATCCTTCTCCCTGACCTGCAAGGGCGCTCCCTGCAGCGTCTTCAGCAGGATGTCCTTGGCGCTCATCTCCGCCGTGCCCCACTGGTTCTTCATGACAGCATCGGGGGCATTGATCTTGTGTGCCAGCCGCCAACCGCCTATGCCGGCAGAGCCGATCCGCTTGTTCTTGCCGCTTGAGTCCTGGCCTATGAACGACTCGCCCTCCGGTACGTATCGGAAGTATTCCCGTGCGCCCGGGTTGCGGTAGCTTGTATGCGGCCGCAGATGCTCTTCCACCCAGTCGTTGACCACGTCAGCCGGAATCCACGGCGCTCCGAGAGGCGTGGCTATCTCCTCGGCCTTGACCGGAACGGGCTGCGCGTCCTCTAGGGCCTTGACGTGCTTCTCATAGGACTTGTCGGTCTTCGCCGCAACTTGCGCGGCCTTCAGCTTCTCCCTGACGTTGCCCGACAGGTACTCGGCCCTGGGAATCCATTTCGCGCCGTCCGGCGAACGGAACACCAGCCCGTCGTCCGCCAGTTCCTCGCGGACTTCCGCGCCGCTCCTCCCCACCATCTTGCCCATCCGGTCGAAATCGACGCTGCCGGTCTCGTTCATCACGACCGACATGGCATCGGCCGCGTTGGACGCCTTCTGCGCCGGCACAGCGCCGACAACCCGTTTCCGCATGATGTCGGCCGGCTGCCAGCACTCCGTCTCCTTGTCGTAGCGCTCTAGCGCGAACAGTAGGTGATCGTCGGCGTCCCCGCCCATTAGCTGCCGGTTGGCCGGCGTGTTGATCGCCTCGTCGTACTGGTCTACATAGTCGTCGTAGGCGTCCCGCAATGACTCGCGGGTGGCATCCACGACCTCGTGGTCAGTCTCCCGGCTCTCCTGTTCGACCAGGCGCCTGACGGTGTCGCGGATGCCCACGAGTGCGCGGACGCGCTCGGTGTCCTTCTCGGACAGTTCGGCCTTCTTGTCGCCGCTCCGGAGTTCGCCGTCGACGACCTCATACCTGGTCGACCGGGCAGGCTCAGGCTTTGCCACTGGCTCCGTGGCCATGGCCACGGGCGCAATCGAGCCGGCACGCCCTATCTCCTTATTCTCCCTGGCGAGCGTCCGGCCCACCGGTTTATCCGGCGTGCTCTTGACCGTGTACTCGGCTCCGCCGTACATCGAGCCCTCGCCGCTGTGCTGCCCCAACACCCTGTCGGGGTTGTCGAGGAAGTATTGGTTGACCGGCGCGTCGCTGGGGCGGTAGCCATACTTGTCCTTGATCGAAACTGTCCCGGTCTTCACCCAACGGTCGTCACCCGGCGGCTCGCCCTGCGCCCGCTTCCGCAGGTAGATGATGTCGGTCACGACCTGAGTGTCTGGGAAGGCGTCGTTCGGCAATCGCACGGCCCCTAACAAGTCCGCGTGGTCAGCCAGGTACCGGCGTACCGGCTCGGCTTTCGGCGCGTCCATCGTGTGATGGCTGGTGATGAAGGCCATGACCCCACCGGGCCTGAGCTTGTCCAGCGTCTTGGCGAAGAAGTAGTTGTGGATGGAGCTGGCCAGGTACTTCCGCCCGGTCGCGGCAAACTCCTTGTCGTGGACCTTCAGCCTGCCGAACGGCACGTTTGATATGGCGATGTCGAAGTGGTTGTCCGGCACGGGCGCGTCCTGGAACCCCGCGGCGTGTACCTTGGTCTCCGGATAGAGATTCTTCACGATGTCGGCCGTCATGGGGTCCAGCTCTACAGCCGTCCGGCTGGACCGCTTGGCCATCTCTTCCGGCTGCAACCCCAGGAAGCGACCGGAACCGGCGGACGGCTCCAGCACCTTGGGGTTCTTCAGCTTGTCGGCGCCCATCTCCCGCAGGGTCGACCACATCGACCGGACGACCTCAGGCGTGGTGTAAAAAGCATTCAGGCGCGAACGCTTCACGCCCTCGAGCTCTTCGGGCGTCAGCACCTCTTCGAGTTCCGCGCGCCGGCGCTTCCAAGCGGGCTCGTATGCCCCGTAGGGCGTGAACGCTTCCTCGTAGGCCGAATCTCCAAAGCCGGAGTACAGGGCCAGTTCCTTCTGTTCGGCCGGCGTCGCAGCCCGCTTCTCGGATTCAAGCTGCTTGATTATCCGGAGGGCCCGGGTGTTGGCGTCCCAGCGGGCTACCGGCGTTTCGGGATACCTGTCGCCAGCCCTGATGATGTGGTCCTGTGGCGCTGCGGTTGCAGCAGCGGAAGGTCGCCGGGCCGCTTGATGCTTGCGGGTCATGGCAGTGACTTGTTTGTCCAGCCAGGATTGCGTCACCGCGCCAGCTGGTATCCCTGACCGAGCCCTGGCAAAGAGTTCCCTCGCCTCCTGGCGTTGCGAGTCAGTCAAATGAGGGTTGGAGAGATAGAACGTCTCCTGCTTGTCCACTGATTCAGGCGGCATCTCAATCTTGCTCGACTTCCAGTAGTGTAGTCCGGATGGCCCACTGCCAAGCCTGACCCTCGAACGTGCCCGTCTCGACCAATCGCTTGGCTTCACGACGGCAGGCGTCCGCCCGCTCTTGCAGATGGTCTTCCAGCTCGCCGTCGTTCGTTAGGCGGTCGAACTCCTGCGGGCGGTTGTCCCGCAGGAAGTTGCGCCGCAACTGCTTCAACCTATCGTCGTCATACATTCGCTCACCTCTTGGTCACGACCTTGACGCTCGGGACTCTGGCCGTGCGGGTCTTCATGCCGGCGTTTCGGGAACGGCGGGGCCGGGCCTGCGCTTCAGGCACAGCCGGTCGGAACAACTGCATGATCCGCTTGTACTTGTCGTTCAACTCCGCCACCCTGGGGTGCGGTTTGGGCCGAGGCCTGGGCTTAGGCTTAGGCTTGGGCTTGCCGTCCTGGTACTCTTCCCCCGCGATAGCCGCCGCTTCCCTCAACTGCGTGGCCCGCTCGGCCAACCAGGGTCTGGCGGCCGCGGCGGCTGGCCCGATGTTCGCGGCCAATTGCTGGCCCCTCTGCCGCACGGCATCCCGTATGGCAGCGTACTTGCCGTCCTGAGCGACAGGCGTGTTGTCTGGGGCAAGACCTGGACCGTCAGGGTCGTCCGCAAATGGATCGTCGCCGCTCAGGTCGAATGGATCGTCGCCGTTCAGACCGACAGGCGTGTTGTCTGGGGCAAGGGCTTGGTATAGCTCCCTGTCTCTTGCGACGCGAGCTTTGAGCGCCTTAGCTGCAGGGTTCCCCACTTCCTCCATGACTTCTGCAACCTCTGCGTCTAGGGCAGCGTCCTGCCTGAGGATGGCACGGGCCTCATCCAGCTCCGACTGGCTAACCTGCTCGCCAGTTCGGAACCGCCTCAAAATGTCGTCATAGACTGCATACTCTTGGACGGATTCCGGCGCCCGCTCTACCCGCCATGCCTCTTTGGGAACCGGGCGAATCAGCCTGAACTCAGGCTCGTCGGTTCCCATTGTGATGTCAGTTAGGGCTGCGGCTTGATACCTACCGCTCTTAGAGGCATCCTGTACGAGCGCGGCCAATTGATCCCATTGCCCACGCTTACCAAACCGAGCGCTTTCCTGACGCAAGTCCAGAAAGGCTTCCTTGGGTACTTGCAAGGAATAAATGCGCGCGTCGCGCCCACTGCCGGCGAACAACTCAGCTACCTCTGGGTTGCCGGTCATGCTCAAATGCCCGGTACGCAAGACATCCTTGCCCCCCTTGGTCGGAGGACCATCGTAGAATTGCGAAGTTCCGTGGTAGAGCGTGACTGACCCGGAGTCGGGCTCTCCGTTGATGCCGTCCTTCATAGTTACCTCTTCTTCCTCGCCCTCCGGCGCGGAGTGCGGCAGACCCGCTTGGTCGGTCGCCTACCCTTCGGCTTGCTACGCTTAGGTCCCTTCATGTTCCTTAGACCTCCCTTTTCGCTATTCGCCAGTGAACAAGACCAGCAGGATGCCGACGAGCACGATGCCTATCGCGCTGAGCCAAGGCAGATACTCCTTCAGGCGGTTGTCGCCCGTCTCAGCCTTGTCGATGTCCGCGAAGTCGAGTGCGCTATCCGAGATCATCCTGTTGCACGACCGCTGCGCGTAGACCGCCGCATCCTTCGCGCGATGGGGGTCGTTCCGCAACCGGAGGTAGTCCAGTGTGCTCTTGAGTGAGTTCTGGATGCGTTCGCCATAGGGCAACTGGAGCCACAGGTACGGTTTGCCGCTCCGGTATCGCCAGTCATGCGACCGCCAGAACAACAGGGCTTTAGGTATCCACGCCTCCACCTCGCCCGTCACCATTTCGGGCCGTATGATCGACCGGCGTTCATTGACAACCACCAGCATCATGCCGTCGTGAAACCCGCCGCTCGTGGCCTTTAACAGATGGCCGAATATCCCGCCGAGGGGTGCCAGCAGGATTCCCAACACCAGGGACATCGAGACGCCTTCAGCGATCGGCGGCACCTGAAGCCCTAGGATAAGGCCCGCAATAGCCCCCCCGACAACACCCGCGCCTATCCAGGTCACATCTAGCTTTCCGGCCTGGCCGCCCGCAATCCGGTGCCACTGTCGACGCCTGGCTGCGCCCCCCCCGGGCACGGGCTTGCCCGGCGGCGGGGGCTGAAGCAGGTTGTAGTTGCCCAGATCGGCTATGGCCTCTAGGAAGGTCTGTCGGTGGTCGTCTGGAACCACCGGCATCACCTCGGCGAGCGTTTCGCGCCAGGCAGGGTCCCAAGGGCTCCGGGGGGCCGCCGCTAGCAGCTTGGCTTCCTCCTGCAGAGCTCTTACCTCTAGCTTCCTGGCCGCCCTAGCCTTTAGCTTCCAGGTGAATCGCCGGACAGCCCGCGGGATCAGCCATAGGCCCAGCCATAGGCCTAGAGCAGCAGCTCCTACCAGCAGGACAGCCAGGCCAACTATGTACAGGACCGGCAGAGTGGATAGCTCACTCATCGCTTGGTTCCTCTGTCTGTGTGCCGGGCGGCTCCGGCGCGGGTATGCCGTCGACAAGCCCGTGGCCGAAATCGTCCTGAGCGGCGGCATCCTCTACCGCTGTCTGTGTGCCGGGCGGCTCCGGCGCGGCGGCATCCACTACCGCCGGGACAACCGCTGTGGCAACCGCGGTCGGCGGTGGTAAAGCCGCCGCCTGCACTTTGTCCCCCGCAACATTCTGGCCCGCCAGCCACGCGCAGGCGAAGAAGATAAGGACCGCTGCCACGTTGACGACTATCGCCATGCTGTAGCTCTTGAGCTTGGAGTCGGCGTCGACCTCGACCGCACCGGACCTCAGCCCCTTGAAGAGGTTCAGACTGTCCTCTAGGATGTAGCGCGAGTCTTGCCCGGGCGGCCGCGCCAATCCGGTCTCGACCAACAGGTTCTCGCTCCAGGTCGGTGGACGCCCCTCTTCGGTCTGGCGATAGAGCGGCACGGGGTCGCGGTTGCGGATCGACGCCCGAGCCCCGTGGGCTATCACCTGCGTCTGGATGATGTCGGCCGTCTCGTCGACCATCTGGCCGGACTCCATCATGGCGCGTAACCGGATGCGGGGCGTCCTAGACTGTTGCTTCAGCCAGTCCATGAGTCCGCCTTAATGTGCCCTTCCCAATCGCCTATAGCCGCAGCCTGACAGCCCATGAGGAATCCCCCAAACTGCCGGTCCGCGTAGTCGACGCCGTTGGCAGTCTTTATCTTGAGCGTGACGACCTGACCGTCCGACAGTTCGGCGGTGTGCTCGAATTCGCGCTCCTTCTGCCACTCCCTTGGCTTGGTCAGCAGCCAAAGAACCCCGAATAACACGAGACCCGCCGACAGAAGAAGCACCGAACTCCTCACTATGCCCACCGCTAAGAATGCGTCGGCCAAGACTTTGACTATCATCATCACGGGCACGGACACGCCCATACCGAACAAGAGAATCCCAAGTCCCCAGATGACCCTGGCGGTCCGGGTTTCTGCCGTCTCTGACTTGAGCCAGAACGCAAGGTAGTAATCCTTCAGCTTTGCAGTTGTCATTTCGACGAACCTCCCTTTTGTTTGTGTGCGGTCTTTATGCGAATGGCCGGGCTTCGATCTTCCAGCGGGCCGCCTGGGTCGCCAGGTCGGGATGGACCCCCCATGAGTCCGCCTCTCGCTTACGCCGCCAGACCTTCCATATCAGGGAGGCCATGACCTGCAACGGAAAGAACAGGTACACCGCGACTACCAAAGTAACCCAGAGCATCCAGAATCCCAGAACTTTTGCCGTCGTCAGGTACCAGGCCAATACGTCGCCCATCCACGACCCAGATAACCCGTTAGCCAACCTGCCCATGAGTCCGCCCAATACGGCCGCGCTGGCCGGCAGAAGGAACCACCACTGGAGATACCAGGGCTCAGGCTGATACAGCGACCACGGCTCAAACACTATTCGTCCGCCTTAAGGTGCCCTTCCCAATCGCGTAAAGCCGCGCTTAGACACCCCTTGAGGAATCCCCCAAACTGCCGGTCCGCGTAGTCGACGCCGTTGGCAGTCTTTATATTGAGCGTGACGACCTGACCGTCCGACATGTCGGCGGTGTGCTCGAATTCGCGCTCCTCCTGCCACTTGAGTGGACGGGTCACCAGCCATAAGACGCAGAGCGCGAGGAACAGCGACACAAAAACCACCGGAAACCTCACTAGGTCGGCCTGCCCTGAGAATGCCTGGACCAGAGTTACTGGTACGAACAACGCGCCCATGAACACGACCCCACTGGCGAGGGCCGCCCCAATTCCCCACATGAACCTGGCGGTCCGGGTTTCTGCCGTCTCCGGCTTGAGCCAGAGCGCAAGGTAGTAGTCCTTCAGCTTTGCAGTCGTCATTTCGACGAACCTCCCTTTTGTTTGTGTGCGGTCTTTATGCGAATGGCCGGGCTTCGATCTTCCAGCGGGCCGCCTGGGTCGCCAGGTCGGGATAGACCCCCTGTTCCACGAACTCGACCCGCAGGGCGTCGAAGTCTTCCTGTGTGAGCGCAGACGGCACGGAACTTCTGTTACCTTGTGCGGGGTAGGCGGGATACATGAACGAACGCGACACCTTTGAACTGCTAGTTTGGCCCCTGGGATGGATCGTCGTCATGCTCGTCCTCTGGGCTGTGGCTCGGTTGTTACTAAATTGGCCTGCTCGTCTGGCAAACCCGTTCTTTCCTCGCCTTTCGCGCCTCTGCCACTTCACGGCCAAAGGCATGGCGCAGACGTTCCTCTTCATCGACATCTCCACTCCCCAACTCTCCCCACACACGCCGCCAGGGTGCCGCTGCTGTGCCCAATGAGGCCCCTCCGCGCGGCGCTGATTGTTGCGGGCGCTTTGCTACTAGTTGCTCTAACCTGTCTACCTTAAAGGCAAGCACCACATAGCCTAAGGCTCCAGTGAGTAGTAGCAGGAGAAACGGGAACACCGTGCGAAGGATTTCCAGATGCGAATTTTCCATTTTTGTTCACTTTCCTCTCAAAACTCTATCAATACTTCCGGCACTCCCACTCACCAACGGCCTCGGTTAGACGCTTGTGGAGGAAATCACCAAGCGCCTTGTCGGCATAGTCCACACCGTTGGCAGTCTTCAGATTGAGCGTGCCGACCTGGCCGTCCGGCAGGTCGGCGGTGTGCTCGAATTCGCGCTCCTTCCGCCACTTGCTTGGACGGGTCTGCAACCCCAAAAACCCGATAACCCCGAGACCCATCCACACTAGGGCCGCCGGCCCCGCCACCACGTAGTCCTTCATCTCGGGAAATGCTTTGAACAAGACTACGGGCATGAAAACCACGGCCGATAAAACGACAACGGGGACCAAGAACACCCCAAGTCCCCAGATGACCCTGGCGGCCCGGGTTTCTGCCGTCTCCGACTTGAGCCAGAACGCAAGGTAGTAGCCCTTCAGCTTTGCAGTCGTCATATCGACGAACCTCCCTCCCACTCACCAACGGACTCGGTTAGACGCTTGTGGAGGAAATCACCAAGCGCCTTGTCGGCATAATCCACACCGTTGGCAGTCTTCAGATTGAGCGTGACGACCTGGCCGTCCGACAACTCGGCGGTGTGCTTGATTTCGCGCTCGCGCCGCCACTGTAGTGGCCTGAACGTCAGCCACATGAACACCAAGACCCCGAAACACATCGACAGCAGGACCAGCGTCACCCTCACAGTGGCGTCCTCCACCACTAAGAATTCGACCAAAATTACTGGTATGAGAAACGCGGCGATGAGCAGGACAGCGGGGACCAGGAAAGTCCAAAGTCCCCAGATGAGCCTGGCGGCCCGGGTTTCTGCCGTCTCCTGCTTGAGCCAGAACGCAAGGTAGTAGTCCTTCAGCTTTGCAGTCGTCATTTCGACGAACCTCCCCTTTGTGTGCGATCTTTATGCGGATGGCCGGGCTTCGATCTTCAGGCGGGCCGCCAGGGTCGCCAGGTCGGGATGGACCCCCTGTTCCACGAGCTCGACCCGCAGGGCGTCGAAGTCTTCCTGTGTGAGCGCAGACGGCACGGGGTCGCCCGCGCCGGCGGGCAGACCATCGTGCCCATGAAACTCCGGCCATGTACGATGCGAGTGGGCTGTGCCGCCGTCGTGGCTGTGCAGCCCACTTGAAATCTGCGGCTGGCTGCTGGCCGTTTTCATACGGAAACCTCTGGAGCGCAAAAGTGGGACGGACACAAAGAAAGTGCCCCGCACGTAGGCTTGGCTACATACGGGGCACTTCGCGCACGAGGCTTATAGAGGACGGCGACGTGGTCGCCTTCGCTTGCTGAAAAGGAGGAGCCCGCGACTTGACTAGCGCGGGTTTGCGGACGATATGATAAACTTCCGCTCAGCATCAGGTGCGACACCCTTCCATAGGCTAAGCCTGGTGCAAGGGGGGTCGAGAAGTGCCACCTTCTCGGTCCCCCGCTTCTTCATCCCCTTGTATAACACGGCCTCAAAATAAAGGTCAACCCTGCAACGGGGGGGTTGCCTAATAATGCTATGGGACGCTTCTGGCAGTCGGCTGCCGGAAGCGACGTCCTAGTCGCACAAGTTTCGACGCCCGCTGACGGGTGATACCGCCCATCTGGATGCCGACCTGCCTGTAGGACAGGCCAAAGTCGTCCCGAAGACGAGCGGCTTCGACTTGGCGGGGGGAGCCAAAGGCCCATCGGAGTTCCATCTCTTCAGTAGCTTGCATGTTTACTCCGTCAGGTCTCCTTCTTTCAGCGCGTCCAGTTCGGCAAGTGCGGCCTTCTCTGGAGAGGCCTCTACGATTCCCCCTGTAGGTTCTGCCATGCTTTGAGGATTCTCCAGCCTAACCACTCAGCGACGGGAACGGTCGCCGAGTCACGGCCTCGCGCTCCGTATCCCGATCTCATATACGTCGCGCCTTTGTCTAGTCGCTACAACGATACCACACCCGTAGAAATTCGCGGAAATTCGATGGAATTTCGCTTGACAGGCTGTATATATGGCACGTATGATATATATAGCATAGATGGAGGCTGGACATGACGACTAAGACGCCCGACAAGACCATCCGACTCCGCCACAACATAGTGGAGAGGGTCGTGGAGACGCAGCGCCGCCTGCAGACGGTCTCCGTCGTCACGATCACGCTGTCCGACGCGGCCCACTACCTGCTAGAGCAGGGCCTCGACCATCTGGAGGCCGAAAAGGAGAGCTTGGCATGGAGGAGATGAGAACCCGATTTGGCGTGGGCTTTATCGGAAGCTCAGGGGTAGCATGGCACTATTGTGAGCACCTACACCTGTGCATTGAGACGGCGGAGCGCTGCCGAGACAAGGACATCGTGGAGGATCCCCCAATCCTGTCATAGCGACTGACGACGGTGGGCGCACTTTCCGCAACCTCACTTCGGATGAGATCGGCGCGTTATTGGCAAGCTGAAACGGGGCAAGTGACGTTGCCGGATATGAGGGAACTACATACTTGGTGATCCAAGGATGTAGTTCCCCCTTTCTTTGTTCTACCTCTCCGTCACGGACTGCCTGATGCGGGCATACCCTAGCACGTCGTTCTTAGTCCCTATTGTCGGCTCGCGCTCATCATTAGCGAACCCCATAACCGTGACAACGTAATCTGTTGGGGTTTCTAGCGCATCTGGGACCACAAACTCGATATGGAGTGTCCGTCCTTCAAACTTGTAGGTGAAGGCTACTACAGATTTTGGGTAGACGAACTTCCAACTTGACGCACCTTCTAGGTTTGGCAGTATGTACCCTGCCAAACTCTTGCTGTCGAAAGGATACATTTGGAAATTTTGCGCTCCGCCGCTACGGGCGATGGAGATATGAGGGGCTCGGCATTGTCAAGATGGAGCCCTTACGCCGCGACGGGTGGTTCACGCTCTTTCTTGCGCTTCTGTTGATACTCGTCTCTTCACGGTTGCTACTTCCCCTTCATATTACCCTGGGAGTCCATGAGAACTTTGAAGTTGCGGAGCGGGTTGTATCGACGATGCTGCTCTATCAAGTCGCGGTTGGACATATGTACGTAGATCATTGTCGAACTGATATTCGCGTGACCGAGAAGCCGCTGCAATGAGAACACGTCCCCCCCGTTCAGCATGTAAAGACGGCCAAAAGTGTGACGGAGCAAGTGTGGGCCTGCTTTTGGCGGGAGTATCCTTGCACGGTACATGATGCGACGGACAGCCTGCTGGACCCCGTCAACCGTTAGAGGCCCTTGGTGCCCAGTCCAAATGTGATGCCCATCTCCCAGTCCTTCTATAAGTTGTTGGGACTGTGTACTGAGCGGCACGAATCGGGACCCTGTCTTCCCATAGATCTCCACTCCGTAGCTTGACACCTTTTGCCAGGTAAGACCTGCCAGCTCCGCGACGCGCATCCCAGTATCGAGGAGCACTGCAATTATTGCCCTATCGCGGGGATTCTGGGCGGCGACGAACAGCTGCTTGATCTCTCCTACGCTCAGCGTCCTCGGAAACCTTTGTCGTACCTTCGGCGCCACCACATTTTCCATCGGATCGTGGGCGATACCCTCGCGAGCGACCCAGCGAAAGAAGGTCCGGTAACTCCTCCACAGGGCATGTCGAGTCTCTGGGGCCAGCTTATCGCCGGAAATCAGCTTCTTCATCTGGCTGGGGTTCGTCGGGAGGTATTCATGCTCGCTTGACATGCGATCCAACGCCCACCTGTAGCGCGCAATCGTATGGGGGGATAACTGCCTATACTCGCAGTCCTTCACGTATTGCTCAATCGCACGATCTGACCGCATGCACGTTCCTTCGCATGATTCTGTTGGCAATTCCATTTTGCTTGAGCTTGAACATTCGATATAGGCGACCTGAGTCTACGTTTCAACCAAAATCCAAGAATATGGCTAATGTATGGCCGAACTCTACTTGCCAAGGAAGATGTCGCGGGTTCAAATCCCGTCTCCCGCTCCAGGCCACCCTTAGACGCCTCCGTTACACCGTCCCACCCATTGTTCAGGACCCTGCGTTTTGGCGAAGTCGATCCGTCGGGCTATTCATGGTGAGCAACACTGTTACTCGTGGCGTAACGTTCCTAAGAGCGAACGCGGCAAGCAGGTATCGGAGGCTCTGCGAGCTCTATTTGGGAGAATTTTTCGGATACGCCTGAAAACTGTTGACACGCCTGGGGTTGTATGCTAGCCTTTTGATGTCGTGATATGCCTTTCGTTAACTCTCGACATTTCCTCACACCTGTTCCGCTACTTCTAATTCCGTAGTCCGCCGCGCCCTCTGCGGTTTCGGGCTGCTCCGCAACGCCATTTAAGCTTCGAGGAGAGAGAATCGTATGACACTTTCCAGTGTTGGTGTCCAAAACGGCGTCCGCAATAGTGATAAGCTTCGCTCCTTTGCGCAGACCTCGACCGTGCTCGACGTTCCGAACCTGATTCAAGTACAGCTGGACTCATTCGAATGGTTCAAGACCGACGGTCTTAGAGAGCTATTCGAGGAGATATCGCCCATTGAGGACTTCCCCGGCGGCCGGTTCCAACTGACCTTCGAGGGCCATCAATTCGAGGACCCCAAGCAGACCGAGGAAGAGTGCCGGGAGCGCGAGACCACGTTCTCGGCCCCCCTCTACGTCACCGTGGGGCTGCACACCAAGGGATCCGGCCCCGGCGAAGGGGAGATCAAGTACCAGAAGCTGTTCATCGGGGACATCCCGATGATGACCACTACCGGCACCTTCATTATCAACGGCGCCGAGCGCGTCGTCGTGAGCCAGCTGGTGCGCTCGCCGGGTGTGTACTTCACCACCACGACCGACCCGACAACGGGTAGAGTGCTCGCTTCCGCCAAGCTAATCCCGATTCACGGCGCGTGGATGGAGTTCGACACGGACAAGCGCGATGTTTTGTCGGTCAAGGTGGACCGGAAGCGCAAGACCCCCGTCACGATGCTGCTTCGGGCGATCGGTTTCACAACCGACGATGAGATTCGCGAGCTGTTCGAGGATGTCGACATCGACCCCGATCATCCTTACATCCAGACCACCATCGAAAAAGACACCGTCGTCGGAAGCGAGGACGAGGCGCTGCTGGAGTTCTACCGCAGGCTTCGCCCCGGAGAACCCCCGAGCGTCGAGAACGCGAAGACGCTCCTCGAAAACCTCTTCTACAACCCGCGCCGTTACGACCTCGGTCGCGTGGGACGCTACAAGCTCAACCGAAAGCTCGGACCTCCGGGAGACCAGGACGAGAGTGCCCGCACGCTGTCCCGGCAAGACATCATCCACCTTCTGCAGGCGATGATTCTCGTCAACCGCGGCGAGCGTGAGGCCGACGACATCGACCACCTCGGCAACCGTCGCGTGCGTGCCGTCGGCGAGCTGATTCAGAATCACATCCGAGTGGGCCTGATGCGCATGGAGCGCGTAATCAAAGAACGCATGACGACTCAGGTCGACCCGGCCACGACGACGCCCGCCGCCCTCATCAACATCAGGCCGGTCGTGGCGTCGGTGCGTGAGTTCTTCGGGGGGTCGCAGCTCTCCCAGTTCATGGACCAGACCAACCCGCTGGCGGAACTGACTCATAAGCGCAGGCTGTCCGCACTCGGCCCCGGCGGACTGTCGCGAGACCGCGCGGGATTCGACGTGCGAGACGTTCACCCGTCGCACTACGGGCGTATCTGCCCAATCGAGACGCCGGAAGGCCCGAACATCGGCCTGCTGGGCTCCCTGGCAACGTATGCCAGGACGAACAATCACGGCTTCATCGAAACGCCGTACAGAAGGGTGCAGCGAGACATTCTCAGCACCGACCCCGACCTCGTGGGCCGGACGGTCGATGAAACCATAGTAGGCACTGATGGCCGGACGATCCTCAATTCCGGAGGGGTCGTGTCCAAGGGTATCCGCACCCGGATTTCGAAGATTCCCGAACAGCGGATCGCCGTGCGTCCGTACGTGGCAAGCGATATCGCTTACCTCACCGCGGACGAAGAGGAGGAGGTCGTCATCGCCCAGGCGAACTCAAAGCTGAACGACAAGGGCGAGTTCGTTGGCGATAACGGCAGCACCGACGACGTTCGCGTCGAGTCCCGAATCGGCCGAATTAGTAATAAGAATGAGAAGGATGAGTTCGTCGACGACGACGGCAACATGGGCGATGTACGCGCCGAATCCCGAATCATTCGAACCAGTGAGGAAGTGGGGGAGACGCATCCCAAGAGTGTCCAATTCATGGACGTCTCGCCAATGCAGTTGGTCAGCGTATCGACTGCGCTCATTCCCTTCCTGGAACACAACGACGCCAGCCGCGCTCTCCTGGGCTCGAACATGCAGAGACAGGCGGTCCCCTTGCTCCGGCCCGAGGCCCCACTAGTGGGCACGGGTATGGAAAAGCGCGTCGCGGTCGACAGCGGCCAGGTCATCCTCTCCCGGTCGGCGGGAGTCGTTACCGAGGTAACGGGCAGCCGCATCGTCATCACCGACGGCGACAGCGAGCAGCACGAGTACAAGCTCAAGAAATTCGTGCGGAGCAACCAGGGCACTTGCATCAACCAGCACCCGATCGTCGACAGGTACGACCGCGTGGCGGTCGGCGACATCCTCGCGGACAGCTCCTCGACCTCTCAGGGCGAGCTCGCTCTCGGCCACAACGTGCTCGTGGCGTTCATGAGCTGGGAGGGCTACAACTTCGAGGACGCGATCATTCTCAGCGAGAGTATGGTCAGGCAGGACAAGTTCACCTCCATCCACATCGAGAAGCACGAGGTCGAGGCGCGCGACACGAAGCTCGGGCCGGAAGAGATTACCCGGGATATCCCGAACGTTGGAGAGGACAGTCTCCGTAACCTCGACGAGGAGGGGGTCATCCGCATCGGCGCCGAGATCGGGCCGGGCGATATCCTCGTCGGCAAGATTACCCCGAAGGGTGAGACCGAGCTCAGCGCGGAGGAGAAGCTCCTCCGCGCGATATTTGGTGAAAAGGCCCGCGACGTGAAGGATTCCTCCCTGCGCGTGCCGCACGGCGAGCGCGGCAAGGTCATCGAAGTCCAAGTACTAAAATCTCCGTGCAATAAGGCATGTTGGGAGGCTAGTGGCGGAATTTGCCGTTGCAGTTGCGACAGTAGGAATCACGGGTTTTATCTCAATAGTGGGCAACTACCCGTTCTGACGGAAGAGGAACAAGGCCCCGATCTGCCGCCGGGCGTTAGTATGCTCGTCCGTCTGTGGATAGCGCAGACGCGAAAAGTCACCGAAGGTGACAAGATGGCAAACCGTCACGGCAACAAGGGCGTCATCGCCAAGATCCTCCCCGAGGAGGATATGCCGTACCTCGCGGACGGCACCCCCGTCGACATTATCCTGAACCCCATCGGCGTCCCGTCCCGCATGAACCTGGGACAGGTGCTTGAAACGCATCTCGGCATGGCCGCGCACGCGCTTGGCTATCGGGCCGTGACACCCGTGTTCGACGGCGCAGTCGATGATGCCATCGAGAACGGCTTGGCACAGTCGTGGCTGATCGAGCGATCGGGCGCCGTCGACCCTCGCCCGCTGAACGGCGACGGCCCCTCGCGCGTCAACCTCGCTAAAACCCGTGACTGGCTCGGCGAGCGTGGCTACGACTTTGACGACGTGATGGTCGAGAACGGCTTAGGCAAGGCGCGCGAGGCGTGCCTCAAGATATGGTTCGAGGAAGAGATGGGGATGGACATGACCGGCCACTCCGTCGACGAGATGAAGCGAGCGGCCCTGGAACTCGACCGCGAACACCAGGTGTCTGTCCCGATCCTTGGCAAGTCGAACTTGTTCGACGGACGTACCGGCGAGCCGTTCGACCAGCCAATCGCGGTCGGCTACATCTACATGTTGAAGCTCATCCACCTCGTGGAGGACAAGATTCATGCCCGTTCGACGGGGCCGTACTCGCTGATTACCCAGCAGCCCCTGGGAGGAAAGGCCCAGTTCGGCGGCCAGCGGTTCGGCGAGATGGAGGTCTGGGCGTTGGAGGCGTACAGCGCCGCCTACAACCTTCAAGAGATGCTCACCGTCAAGTCGGACGACGTTGTGGGTCGCGTCAAGACCTACGAGGCAATCGTCAAGGGCGACGACATCATCCAGCCGGGCATCCCGGAGTCTTTCCACGTTCTCGTGAAGGAGCTCCAGAGCTTGGGACTGTCGGTGGAACTCATATACGAGCAGCCCGACGTGGACATGGGCCTGCCCGACGAACCGACGATCGACGACCTTATGGACGGCGTCGCGTCGCTGGGAGACTCGTCTGCGATCCCCGGGTTCGACGACCTCGGCCCCATGCCGTCGGAGATACCGTCCTTCGACGACAAGCCGGAAACCGCAAAGGCGGAGCAGCCGGTCTCGCAGGAGGCCGAAACCGTCGTCGAGGAGCCGTCCGAGGCCACGGGCGGCGACGGCTAGCGGTGAAGGGTCGTCCCTAGAATCCCGAATACTCTCACCACCTTTCCGCGTCACAACGGCGCGGAAAGGCAACAATCTCGACAGGAGCGCGCACATGGTTCAGACCGGTAACGACTTCAACGCAATCCGCATCTCGTTGGCATCCCCAGAGCAGATCAAGATCTGGTCATATGGCGAAGTCACCAAGCCTGAGACCATCAACTACCGTACCCTTCGACCGGAGAAGGACGGTCTGTTCTGCGAGCGGATATTCGGTCCGACGAAGGACTGGGAGTGCTATTGCGGAAAGTACAAGAAGATTCGCTACAAGGGCGTCATCTGCGACCGTTGCGGCGTGGAAGTAGCCCGTTCCAAGGTACGCAGAGAGCGCATGGGCAGGGTATCGCTGGCGGCCCCTGTCGCCCATATCTGGTTCTCCAAGGGCATTCCGAGCCGCCTCGGCCTGATGCTCGATCTGTCCCCTCGAAACCTCGAACGAGTCATCTACTTCGCGCAGTACCTTGTGACGAGCGTCAGTGAAGACCTCCGGCAAGCCGCAATCGAGCGACTCCGTTTCGAGCTTGAACAGAAGACGGAGGAGCTTGAAGGCGCCGCCGAGGCTAAGGTCGAAGAGCTGTCCGCGCTCATCCCACAAGATGCGAAGGATGATGAGGAACCCCTGAGCAAGGAGGCCCAGGAAGCGCAGGCGGAGATCATCAGGGTCAACACCAAGCTCGAAGAAGACCTGGCGGAACTGGAGGCCGAGTACGAGTCGCAGATCGACGAGGTCGAGGCGCTCCAGGTGGGCCAGCTTCTCACCGAGACGAAGCACCGTGAGCTTCGCGCCGCCTACCCGGAGATCTTCAGCGACGGAATGGGAGCCGAGGCGGTCCTCGAAATCCTCAAGGGGATGAATCTGGACGCCAGGCGCGTCGAGCTTCAGGAGACCATCCGCACCACGTCAGGCCAGCGGCGTCAGAAGGCCATCAAGACCCTCCGCGTCGTTGAGGCTTTCCGCAAGAGCGGCAATAAGCCCGAATGGATGGTTCTCTCGGTCCTGCCGGTCCTGCCGCCCGAACTGCGGCCCATGGTGCAGCTTGACGGCGGACGGTTCGCCACCAGCGACCTGAACGACCTGTACCGCCGCGTCATCAACAGGAACAACCGGCTCAAGAGGCTGATCGACCTCCAGGCGCCGGAGATCATCATCCGCAATGAAAAGCGAATGCTCCAGGAAGCCGTCGACGCCCTGATCGACAACGGACGGCGAGGGCGCCCCGTTGCCGGCAGCCACAACCACAAGCTCAAGTCGCTGTCCGACCTCCTTCGCGGGAAGCAGGGCAGGTTCAGGCAGAACCTGCTCGGCAAGCGCGTCGACTACAGCGGCCGGTCGGTCATTACCGTCGGCCCCAACCTCAAACTCAATGAGTGCGGACTGCCTCGACGCATGGCCCTGGAGCTGTTCAAGCCCTTCGTGATGAACAAGCTCGTGCTCAAGGGCTACGCGCACAATATCAAAAGCGCCAAGCGCCTCGCCGAGCGGGCGCGGCCCGAGGTCTGGGACATTCTGGAAGAGGTCGTCAAGACCCGTCCGGTGCTGCTGAACCGCGCGCCGACCCTGCACCGGCTTGGAATCCAGGCCTTCAATCCCGTCCTCGTGGACGGCGGTTCCATAAAGGTCCACCCGCTGGTCTGTTTCGCGTTCAACGCCGACTTCGACGGGGACCAGATGGCCGTCCACGTGCCGCTGTCGCGCGGCGCGGTCCTCGAAGCCAGCAAGCTCATGCTCAGTTCGCACAACATGCTTGCCCCAAGCTCCGGCGAACCGGTTGCCGCCCCGACGCTCGATATCGTGCTCGGCTGCTACTACATGACCATCGTCAAGCAGGACGCGAAGGGGACCGGCAGGCGCTTCACCAGCTTCGAAGACGTCAAGCTGGCCTACGAGCTTGGGCAGATCGACCTGCGCGCGCTCATCAAGGTCCGTCCCGTCTCGGAGATCAGGTCGGGCGGCTCGAACGGGAGCAGCAACGGCGCCAAGACGGAACTCGTGAAGATCAACGGCAGCGAGGAGCTGGGCCGTTCGGACTGGTTGGAGACGACTCCGGGACGCATCATCTTCAACGATGCCCTGTCTCCCGAACTCGGATTCTACAACCAGGAACTGGACAAGAACGCCCTCAAGGACATCACCGCAGAGTGCTTCCGCCGACTGGGCAGCCAGGGGACGATGGAGACCCTTGACCGCATCAAGGATATCGGCTTCCGCTACGCGTCGAAGTCCGGCACGACCATCGGCATCAACGATATCGAGGTCTCGCCGCAGAAGGACTCGATCATCGCGCAGGCGGAGGAGAAGGTCGATATGCTCGAGGGCCAGTACCTCGACGGCCTCATCACCGAGGAAGAGCGAAAGCGCAACGCCATCGACATATGGACGGAGGCGAATAACCAGTTGACGGAGGTCATCGAGAAAGACCTGCACAAGTACCGCGGCATCTACCTGATGGCGACATCGGGGGCCAAGGGTAACATTCAGCAGATCAAGCAGATGGCCGGGATGCGAGGCCTTATGGCCAGCCCCAGGGGCGGGGTCATCGAGCGGCCCATCAAGTCCAACTTCCGGGAGGGCCTCAGCGTCCTCGAATACTTCATATCGACGCACGGCGGACGCAAGGGCCTGACCGACACGGCCCTCCGAACCGCGGATAGCGGCTACCTTACGCGACGCCTTATCGACGTTGCGCAGGAGGTCGTCATAACCGCGCCGGAGCTTGGCTCGGAGTCGGGATTCTGGATTCCGAACGAGCCGGACGCTCCGCTCAAGACGCCATTCGAGGACCGGATCAAGAGCCGGTACGTCAACGAACCCGTCGTACACCCGGAGACCGGTGAAATCATCCTCGATGCCGAAGGCGTCATAGACGAGGAGAAGGCCATTGCCATACGGGACGCCGGCGTGGAGGGAGTCTCGGTCTACTCCCCCCTCACCTGCGAGAGTCCCCGAGGGATATCAGCGAAAGCCTACGGACTGTCCCTGGCGACGTGGGAGCCCATGCTCATGGGTGAGGCCGTGGGCATCATAGCGGCCCAGAGCATCGGCGAGCCGGGGACCCAGCTTACGATGCGGACATTCCACACGGGCGGCATCGCGGGCTTGGACATCACGAGCGGCCTCCCGCGCGTCGAGGAGTTGTTCGAGGCCCGGTCTCCCAAGGGCGAGGCCGTCCTTTCGGAAATCGACGGCGCCGTGGAGATTCACGAATCGTCCGAGGGAAGGTCGATCACCGTCACAAGCCACGAAGAGTACAGCGATGATTACGTCCTGTCCGAGGGCCACACGCTGGACGTGGAGCACGGCCAAGAGGTGGTCATAGGAGACCGTCTCGCATTCACCGAGTCCGAGGATGAGGATGAGTCCGCGTCGCTCGTCTCCTCGGACGTTACGGCCCGCGTCTCCGGTGTCGTCGACATCACCGACGGCACCCTCAGCATCCTCTGGACGGACGAGGACCGGCGTGAGTACGTCATCCCCGCCTCCGCGCACATCGTCGTCAGGGACGGGGATGAGGTCACGGCCGGAGAGGCGCTGACCACCGGACCCAAAAACCCGCAGCAGATCCTGCGGATTCAGGGTCGTGAGGCCGTGCAGCACTATCTCATCGAGGAAGTCCAGAGGGTCTACCGCTCCCAGGGCGTGACGATCCACGATAAGCACATCGAGGTGATAGTCGCCCAGATGCTTCGGTTTGTCCGCGTCGATGCGGCCGGAGACACCGAGCTCCTGCCCGGCGAGCTGATCGACCGCTACGAGTTCGAGGAGATCAACGCCGGAATCCTGGCCGAGGGCGGAGAGCCCGCCACGGCAAGCCCGGTTCTCCTCGGCATCACGAGAGCCTCACTGAACACGGACAGCTTCCTTGCGGCCGCGTCGTTCCAGGAGACCACGCGCGTGCTCACGGAGTCGGCCGTAAACGGCGCCGTCGACCACTTGCGCGGTCTGAAGGAGAACGTCATCATCGGGCGACTCATCCCCGCCCGTTTCGACCTCACGGAAGAGGGGCGCGAGCGGCTGGGACTGGAAGAGCACGAGGACGAGCAGCAGCTGGTGGGCGTCCGCACCTCGCCGATAGAGAGGGCCAACCAATACGGTTCCGACGAGGAGTTGGAAGGCGGCTTCCTTGGAGAGCTAAGGTCTCCGCCGTACGACGAGATGTCCGAATTCTAGCCGAGAGTCGACCTCGACGGCTAGAACTTGAAATCAGGCTCCGGCCAGGCGTCCCGGCCAATAAGTGGAACGAAGCGACACGCCGCCAGCGTGGTGACCGAGTAGGTCGTGTCTGATCGCACGATCTTCATCAAGTTCTGCTGGCGGCGTCCGCCGACGGGCATGACAAGCCTCCCGCCGTCCGCCAGTTGGTCGACGAGGCCCCGGATGAGCTTGGGCGCCGCCGCCGCCACGACGATGCCGTCGTACGGGGCCTCCGACGCCCAGCCGATTCGCTCCTCCGCTACTCGGACGGTGACATTCTCGTATCCCAGAGAATTTAGGCGGGCACTCGCAGTGTCTGCGAGGGATCTGATACGTTCAACCGTGAGCACCTCGCGCACCAACTCCGCCAGAATCGCGGCCTGATACCCGCTTCCCGTGCCGACCTCCAGCACCCTGTCGCTTCGGCGGGGACCCAAAGCGTCGATCATCGTTGCGATCATGAAAGGCTGGGAGATCGTCTGTCCCTCGGACAGCGGGAGGGCGGAGTCTTCGTAGGCCGCGCGACGGTACTTCCGGGGCACGAAGGCCTCTCTCGGCACGCGTTCCATCGCGTCGACGACGCGAGAGTCCGCTATCTCCCCGCGCAGAATGGCCATCAGTTGACGCTTGGCGTCTTCCACACTCTCACCCCCTCACGGACAGGCCAACTGTAGCACAGGACTCCCGTCGTAACCACGCGCTCGATTGACACCTCGCACGGGTCAAATCTATACTCAGCCGCGACCCGCACTCGAACGTCTCCGAGGTGACTACGTGACCGACGAAATCTACTACTCCGACGCCTCAGACCTAGCATGTCGAATCGCGGCCAAAGAGCTGTCACCCGTCGAGGTGGTACAGGCACACCTCGACCGCATCCAGGCCGTGAACCCCCGGCTCAACGCCATCGTCGAGCTCCAGGGTGACTCCGCTTTGGAACGCGCGCGTGAAGCCGAGGCCGCCCTAGCGCGCGACGAATCGTGGGGGCCGCTGCACGGTGTGCCGTTCACGATCAAGGACTGCATCGACAACAAGGGCGTTCGCACCACTCGCGGTTCGAAGCTCTTCGAGGACTATCGTCCCAAGGACGACGCGACGGTCGTCAAACGCCTGCTCGACGCGGGCGGCATCTACATCGGCAAGACGAACATGCCCGAGTTCGCCCTATGGTGGGAGACCGGCAACCTCGTCTACGGGTTCACCGAAAATCCCTGGATGATCGGGCGCACTGCCGGCGGGTCGAGCGGCGGTGAGGCGTCCGCCATCGCGGCGGGTATGTCTCCGCTCGGCATCGGAAGCGATGTTGGAGGGTCGATCCGATGGCCCGCGCACGTCGCGGGCATCGTCGGTATCAAGCCCACGCACGGGCTGGTCCCCCTCACGGGCCACTTCCCGGAAACGCTCCTGCGGTTCATGCATGTCGGTCCCTTGGCTCGCACGGTGCGGGACGTCGCGTTTGGGCTGTCCATCATCGCGGGTCCCGACGACGCCGACCCCTACGCTCTTCCCGTTCCCATGCCCGATCTCGGCAGTCTCGACGGCGAACTCCCCAAGCTCAAAGTGGGGTTTTGCGCCGAGGGGCCGTTCGCTCCCGTCATGGCGGATATACAGCAGGTAGTCAAGAGGGCAGCGAACACACTCGAAGTCATGGGCTGCGATGTCGAGGAGATCGATCTGGACGGATGGCATGACCGGCAGGCGCAGGACATCTCAATGTCCTACTTCCTCGGCGAGGGCGCGTTCGATCTCGACCCGATCATCGAGGGCCGCGTGGACGAGCTCGCGCCTTCCATGCAGCGCCGGCTCGACCAGCCGCGTCCATCCAGCGAGGACTACTACCGCAGCCTCCAGGACACCGAGTGGCTCCGGCAGGATGTGAAGCGGTTATTCGCGTCGTACGACCTCTTGCTCCTCCCGACCTCGCCGACGACCGCTTTCGAGCACGATTCGCCCTTCATTGACATTGACGGTCAAAGCGTGCATGGGCGGAACTCCCTTCGCATTACCGTGCCGTTTGATCTTACGGGCTCTCCTGCGATCAGCGTGCCGTTCGGGTGGAGCGGGGACGGCCTCCCCATCGGCGTACAGATCGTAGGTCACCACTTCGACGATGCGACGGTACTCCACGCCGCCGCGGCGCTCGAAGCAAACCACGAAGGGGCCGGTCGACGGCCCGACCTCTAGTCCGAATTTCCCGCAAGGAGTCAGGAATGCCCTTCGATACGCTCATCAAGAACGCATCAGTCGTCGACGGGACGAACTCCCCACGGTACGGGGCGGACGTCGGTCTGGAAGACGGGAAGATAGCCGCCATCGGTCAACTTAGCGAGGCCGAAGCCGGGCGCACTATAGACGCAAGCGGACTCGTCCTCGCGCCGGGGTTCATCGACATGCACACCCACTCCGACCTCACGCTGCTCGACGACCCCGGCGGGGAGAGCATGGCCTACCAGGGGGTGACGACACAGGTCACCGGGAACTGCAGCTACTCGCCGTTCCCGATGGGAGACCTAGCGCCTGAGGAGTTGCGGAAGATCACGGGAGAGATATTCGAGACACGCCAGGAATGGCGCTGGAGCACCCTCGACGAGTGGGCGAACATCATGGAGTCGCAGGGGGTCAGCATCAACGCCGCGCCTCAGGTCGGGAACACACCCCTGCGCGCGGCCTGCAACGCCCTGGACAACCGTCCGGCCACGCCAGACGAGCTTGACGTTCAAAAGCGCCTCCTCGCCGAGACGATGGAGCAGGGCGCGTTCAGCCTTACGACCGGCCTGTCACTCGCCCCGTCCGGCTACGCCCCTACCGATGAGGTCGTCGCTCTGGCGGAGGTCGCGGCGAGCTACGGCGGTTTCTACGCGACCCACGCACGGGTGCTGCCCGGTTGGCACATCAAGATGGTCGAAGAGGCGGTCGAGATCGGACGCCGCGCCGGAATACCCGTCCAGTTTTCCCACATGGCGATCGTCGACCGTCGGTACTACGGCCACGGCCCGCAGATCGTCGACGTAATCGACCGTGCGCGCGACGAAGGCATCGACATCACGTACGATATGTACCCCTACACGGCGGCGGGCGCGGGGCTGAACCAGCTCGTCCCGCTGTGGATGCAGGAGGGCGGTGTCCCCATGTTCATGGAGCGCCTCCGCGACCGTGAGCTCCGGAAGCGCGCCATCAAGGAAATGAACGAGGGCCGCGAGGGAGGGATACCGCCTCTGTGGCACATTCAGGTCATCAGCAACACCAACTCCGAGGAGAACCGCAAGCTGATCGGCTACAATCTCGATGAGGTCGCCGAGATGCGCGGCGTGGAGCCCGCCGAAGCCACGCTCCAACTGATCGAGGAGGAAGAGGACGGGGTCATGGCCGTCGTCCACAACCGCGTCGAGAGCGACATCCGCTTCTTCATGGGACACCCCCAGGCCATGATCGGCTCGGACGGCAACGCCATATCTCCCGACGGTCTCTACAAGGACTTCAAGCCCCATCCGCGGTTCTACGGTCCGTATCCCCGCATCCTTGGCCGGTACGTCCGCGAGCAGCCGGCGGTGCTGACCTTGGAAGAGGCGGTCTGCAAGATGTCCGGCTTCCCGGCGGAGCGCATGGGGTTCAAGCACAGGGGACGCGTCCAAGAGGGCCTTATCGCCGACCTCGTGCTCTTCAACCCGGACACGGTCATCGACAACGCCACCTTTGAAGACCCGCACCAGTACCCGACGGGCGTCCCCTACGTATTCGTGGCAGGCGAGCCGGTGATCGACGAGGGGAAGCACACGGGCGCCCGGCCCGGACGGGTACTCAGAAACGGGAGCGCGTAGTCCGACGGTGTCGCAGCGTTACGAAATCCCCATCCAACAGGACCTGACCGACGAGCTCTTCGCCTTCTGGAAAGAGATATTCGGCCCAGGGGATCCCGACGTCCCGATGGGCGTGTTCCTCGGCGATGAGGTAGACCACAACCGCTTGGTCACTTACCTCGAACGCGACGGCGGCACTCTCACGGGCACGTGCGGCATCACGATCTCACGGGCAAGCCCGCGACTGGCGGGATTCGGAGAGGTTGCCACGCGACCGGACTATCGAGGGCGCGGCATTGCGTCCCGACTGTGCGGACAGGCCGTGGAGGAGTTCGTCGAGCAGGGAGGGGAGGCCGTCTTCCTCGGTACCGGCAACCCCGCCGCCGCGCGCATCTACCACCGACTCGGCTGGCGCAGGATCGCCGGCACTAACGTTTGGGCCAGAGTGACGACCGGAGATTCGCCTGAAGAGTACCTCGCGGACTACTTCCGCGCCCCCGGTCAGGTGAGCATCGTCCCCGGCGAAGCCTCGCTCCGAGTCCCCATGATCTCCCTCCTCGTAACGCCGCACGACTGGCAGGTGCTGGACGGCAATTTGCCCGTCCCAATGCTGTCGACCCGATATGCCGTGCAAAACTCCTGCATGGGCCTCTGCCGCAAGTACTACGATCTCGTCAAGCGCGACGGCGCCACATGGTTCGCGGCCAAGACGAGCGACGACCGCCTCGTCGGGATATCCACCGCGTGGGTAAACGACGCGAACGTGTGCAACGTCGACGGCTTCATCCACGCGCGATTCGGCGACTCGTACGACGCCCTGATCGGGGCCGCCATCGAGTGGGACCGTTCCCAAGACGCCTGTCGGATTACCACGAGACTCTCGGTCGAGGACGAGGACAAGCAGGCGGCGTTCGAATCCCTCGGCTTCCATAGGGGAGACGTGGACGGGACATTCACGCTCGACGACCGCGAGGTCGCCGCCGTCACCATGACGCTCGAATAGCCATGCCGGAGCCACACACCAGGATCGACGACTACGCCGACGAGCTCATCTCGACTCCCAGGGCGCACCTCGCCCTCGAGCTCCGGCAGGACGATGACGGCCTCGAACTCGTATATCGTGACAGGCAGCTCGTGCGGTGCTTCCTAACAAGGCAGGGCATGGCGGCGGCCAACTACATGGCAAAGGCGCTGGGAGTCCCGATTCCACCCCTCGGCGAGACCGTCAAGGCTCGCGTGTCCACCGGCGTCCTCTTCCGCGCCGTATCCATCGCGTCGCTCGACTACGACGTGGAGGAGTCCTTTGTTCTCCTCGAACGCTGGCTACAGGAGGCCGCCCTCCAGCGCACAGGATCGAGCGAAATGACGTGACCTGTCCGGGCCGGGGGCCGTTTGCCCACACAAGTTCGGTGGGTGATGTTGTCGAAGGAACGGTTCCTACATTGACATTTGAATTCGCCGACGAATTCGACCGTGAAGTCTATGCGGAGTGGCATCGGCCTTTGCTCGAAAGGCTCTTCGGGAACTTGATCGACCTGCGTGACGACCTGTACGAACGTACGCACTCACACAGGTGAGACCACAATGGAGGAGCCGACACTGGCGAATGCACCGCATGGCCCAGTCCTCCCTATCTTGCTCCGGTGTGGCGACTCATTGCGGAGGAGATTGGTGCAAAACGCTTCTTGGAGATTGGCTCCGCTATTGGGTATACCGCTGTTCTCATGGCGGACGCAGGGGGTCCCGGCTCATACGTCGATACCATCGAAATCGACCCTGGTCACGCGGACCGAGCCGAAAAAGTGATCAGGGAAAGAGGCCTCTCGGAGCGAGTCCGCGTTCTACGCGGTGATGCAAGGACGATTCTACCAACGTTGACGACACCATACGAAGTCGTGTTCGCTGATGCCGAGAGCGGCGGTATAGCCGAAGACCTCAATCGCCTTTTCAGACCGGGAGGAGTGCCGGCGGAGGTCAAGTCCAGCATGCGTGTCCCCCTCATCGCGGTCCTTGAGGCCCTTGCACCAGGAACTGAACCGGATATGGTCGCTCTACAAACCGCTCGAGACTCATACCGCAGTGCAGTGCGTATCGTACTGCATAGGGCCCTTCGAAGGTGATTTGCATATGAGATTCCTACTTCGCCCCGCAATACAATGCTAGGGTGAGGAACTCGGTACCATAGGGACGAGCATCGGCCCAGACTGATACACTGCCCACGAATCAACCGGAACGGAGGTCTCGGTTATGGTGTACAAGCTCGACCCGCTGGACATCGCGCTGGAATTTGGGCGCGGACCGTACAGGCTTGGAGACACGATAAATGCGACCGTTACGCTCACGCCCTACAGCAACGTCAAAATCCGTGAGGCCTCCCTCAACCTCGTGGCTCAGGTTCGTCGGACGGGAGTCAGGATGGGAAGGACGATGGGTGCGGGAGGTGCTTCCGCCCTTCAGGGAGGGGTTCCGATTAGAACGACCGATTACATCCCCATGTAGCAGATGACTGAACAGAAGATATCCACCGAGACCTGTTACAGTACAGAGTTTCTGACTTCGGAATCGCTGCGCAAGGACGACGTGAACAGGCGCAAAGTTGACCTGAACATTGGGCCGAGACTGCCCAAGTTTGCTCTGGAGGCGAAGGAACTTGAGCGGGATGCCAACAGCTCGCTCTCCATTGAGCAATACTGGCTTGAGGTTGAGGTCGATGTCGCCATGGGACGGGACGCAAGTGTCCGAGAGGGCATAGAGGTTTTCCTGTCTTGAGAGGGATTGACTAGAGACGTATGTTGCTCGTTACCATTTTCGGACGACTCGGAAGGCATCCATTCCACGATTCGGTAAACGGACAACAGCCTTATCGATCAGGAGGTTTATGACATGGTGTACAAGCTCGACCCGCTCGACGTGTCGCTGGACTTCGAACGCAGACCATACCGGCGGGGAGACACGATCAACGCGACCGTCACCCTCATCCCCAACAGCGACGTCGAAATCCGAACGGCGTCCCTCAGCCTCATGGGGCAGGTGCGTCGCACCAAGGTTGGGATGGGAAGGTCCATGGGCATCAACGGTGGAGCCGCCCTACAGGGAGGGAACTCGTTCACATCGACCGACTATGTTCCCATGCAACAGACTACTGACCAAAAGAAATCAAATGAATCCTTTGATAGCAGGCCGCTTCTACACACGAAGTCGTTGCGTAAAGGCGATGTGAGCAGGCATGACGTGGCTCTGAAAATCGGCCCTCGAGTTCAGAGCCTAGTCCGGGAAGCAAAGGAACTTCAGCGGGACGCCAACAGTTCCATTTCCATTGAGCCATGGTGGCTCGAAGTTCAAGTAGATGTCGTGATGGGGCGTGATGTAAGGGTGCAAAGGCAGATAGAAATCATAGCGCCCCTAAAGACAACCACATAGTCTCTAGTTCCCCTCCAGCGCCTCGTCGAATAAGCGGGTGAAGTGCTCGAACGCCACGGTGTTGTCGACGTTCTGGCATTCGATGGCCTCCGGTTCACGGGGCCTATCAGAATTCGTCCAGAAGCATGTAGTATTCGACCTTCTCAGCATCCGGATCCGTGATCCCGTAGGCTTCGAAGAACCTCGTCGAAAGGTCTTCGCCGGTATTCCACTTCAGGCTCCTGACGACCAGCGAGATGTCCTTGTAACGGTCCGCCACTCCCGCTCTGCTCCAATCGACGAATCCGGCCACTTCCTCGCCGCCGATCATTACGTTGGGCAGGCAGTAGTCGCCGTGCGTGAACACCAAGTCCTCCTCGGTTGGCCTCGTGCGCAGCAGGTCGTCAAACACCTCAGCGGCCGTCCGGCCCATGCGAATATCGTCGAAATCGGCTTCGTCGACGAGGCCGTTGACGACGTTGTATCTGGCCTTTTCGATCTCTCTGTCGAGCATCATGTTGAAGGGACACTCATCCACAGGTACCTCGTGAACCATGCGCAGTCCGGCCGCCAATAACCCGACGATGTTCTCGTTTGGCTCGTCATCGGTCAGGCTGGCGGCGTCACGGCCCTGTAAGGCTGTCAACAGCAGGTATTCGCTCTGCTCGCTCGCCTCGTATGCAATGGCCTGAGGCACGGGCAGCCTGCCTTGAAGCCAGTCGAGCCTCTTCTTCTCTTGCAGCAGTTCCATCCAGTGAGACTTCGGCGAGACTTTGAGAAATAGCGCCGATTGTCCGGCTTTGTCCAGACGGAAGGTGTCCGCCGGTGACTCGCCCATCGTGATACGAGTCCACGTGCGATCTTTGACAAACGGCTGAAGCGAGTTAGGGACTTTCACTGAGCCTCCGATTCCCACTCGTCCTTCCTTCGAAAATATACGCGAGGTCGTGCGACACTTCCCTCTTAAAGCGCCAACTTGAACCTCAGCAAGAGTGAATTTCGATTCTAGCGGGTTCTACGGCTTGAGCCGCACCACTGAACTATCACCACCCGATGCTCAACCCTCCAACGCCTCATCGAATAAGCGCGTGAAGTGCTCGAACGCGACGGTGTTGTCGACGTTCTGGCATTCGAGTGCCTTCGGAGAGGTCGTCTCGTCGGTGAAGTCCCATACGGGTGGCTGATCGAACGTCCAGCGGCGGAGCGAGCGGTAGTGCGGCGAGAGCAGCTCGTCGGTGACATCGCTCCGCGACCCGCTGGGATACGCGAAGTGGTCCGGCACGTACCCGAGATTGTCCTCGAACACCGCGTTGGACGGCACGATCTCGGCCATGAGGGCTTGACCGCCCTGCTCGTCGTACACCTGTCCCAGCTTGGGGTGCGTCGCCGTGTGTGCTCCGATCTCCCACCCGGCGTCGAGCAGCTCGCGGCAGTTGTCCCACGTCAGGAACGGCTTGACCACGAAGCCCTCGGTCGTCGTGGTGATCCCCGCGGGGAGGCCCTTCGACGACGCGTCGGTGGGCTCGCTGATGACGTAGCAGGTGCCCGCCGCGCCCAGCTCGTCGAGTATGGGCAGGACGACCGTGCGCGTGTCGAGCCAGCCGTTGTCGAAGTGCAGGGCGACGGCCTTCTCCGGCAGTGTCCCCACGCCCTCCAGCCAGTCGACGATCTCGGTCGTGGAGACGACCTGCCATCCGTTTTCGAGAACGTAGTCCATCTGCCGCCTGAACTCTGACACAGCGATGACCCCCGAAGCCTTCTTGTCGGTCGTGATCGCAAGCTCCGGGTGGTCGTCGGGGTATACGTGGTGGTAGACGATGATGGGAACACGACGGCTCATGAGGTGACGACTCTCCGATTTCATGCGTTGATTGTGAGGCACAGTCTACCGCATTCAGTATAGGGAAGAGTCCTCCTCTCCATTGAGGGCTAGGGCATCGAGCTAGGCCGAGGTCTCCCATGGCAACCTGATATGATGTCCGACACTTCAATTTCGCCATACCAACGAGGAGCTGAGAGCATGTACGTAATTCGACGAGTCTACAAGGTCAAGCCCGGGCAGACGAAGAAGGCCGCGGAGCTGATATACAAAATGGGCAATCGGTTTACCGAGGCGGGCCAGCGTGACCAGGTGCGAGTCTATTGGAGCGGATCGACCATGCCGGGCCCGCCGAACACGGTCTACATGGAGTGGACGCAGGAAAAGATCGAGTCCCCCTACCGCGCGGGGAACGACATGCCGAGCATGGGCGATCTCGGCACCCAGCTTAGGGATATCGTGGAAGAGCAGTACATCGAGTTCTACGAGATGTTCACGCCCGAAAAGGCGTAGAGCGACGCGTCTTTACCGGCTCCGCAGCTGCGGGAACAGGACGACCTCGCGGATGCTGCGTCTGCCTGCCAAGACCATCATGAGGCGGTCGATACCTACGCCGAGGCCGCCGGTGGGCGGCATCCCGTGCTCAATGGCCGTCAGGAACTCCTCGTCGAGGCGGTCGGTGTCCTCGTCCTCGAACCTGCTGCGGAGCAGTTCCTGCTGTTCCATGCGCTCCCGTTGGTCGAGAGGGTCGTTCAACTCGGTGAAGGAGTTGCAAATCTCCATACCGGCGACGAAGCCCTCGAACCGCTCCACCAAGCGCGAGTCGTCACGCTTCGCCTTGGCCAATGGGGACATCTCGACGGGGTAGTCCACGAGGAACGCCGGCTGCACGAGGTGTGGCTCGACGGTGTCGGACAGCAGCTTGTCGAGCAGTCCGCCCCAACTCATCTGGTGCCTGACGTCGAGGCCGATCGCGGCCATTTCGCTCTTCAGCGACTCGACGGCGCTTGCCTCCAGGAAGTCGATGCCGCTCCGACGGATGATCTCTTCGCGAAGGTTGAGTCGCGGCCAAGGCGGCGTGAGATTGATGGTCGTTTCCTCGAACTCGACCGTGGGCGAGCCGAGCACCTCCTGCGCCATCGTGAATACCAGCTGCTCGACCATCTCCATCACGTCGGTGTAGTCAGCGAACGCCTCGTAGCTCTCCATCGTCGTGAACTCCGGGTTGTGAGTCACGTCGACGCCCTCGTTGCGGAAGACGCGCCCGATCTCGTACACCTTCTCGATACCGCCGACGACGAGTTGCTTGAGGTGGAGCTCCGTTGCGATTCGCAGGTACAGGTCGCGGTCAAGAGCGTTGTGGTGAGTGGCGAACGGGCGCGCGGTCCCACCGGCGGGCACCTGCACGAGCATCGGAGTCTCCACCTCCATGAAGCCGCGCCCATCCATGAAGCGCCGCAGGACGCTGATCGCTTTGCTCCGCATGACGGCGATACGTAGACTTTCCTCGTTTGCAATCAGGTCGAGGTAGCGCTGCCGGAACCGGGCCTCCACGTCGGTCAGGCCGTGCCACTTCTCCGGCAGTCCCCTGACGGCCTTCGACAACACCGTCCAGTCCTCGACCTCGACGGTCGCCTCGCCCGTCCGCGTGCGGAACACGGGGCCGGTCGCTCCTATCCAGTCGCCGATATCCAGCTCCTTGAGCATAGCGTAGCTCTCGCTGAGGTTGTTGCGGCGAAAGAGTAGCTGGACCTTGCCTTCACCGTCCTGTATATCGGCGAACGTGGCGCGGCCCATCCCGCGGTACCGCACGATGCGCCCGCCGACCGATATGGTCTCCGCGCGAGCTTCGCCCTCGCCATCGTGTTCCGCCTCCGCCTGTTCGAGTAGATCGACGGCCTGGCGCGACGTGTGAGTCCGGTCGTACCTGTGGGGATATGGGTCGACGCCTGCGTCCCGGAGCCTTTGGAGCTTCTCTAAGCGGACATTCATCAGTTGGTTTTCCGGTTCGGACATCTCAATGCCTCCATACGAAAGCGGGGGCGTCCTTCCTGTGAGAGACGCCCCCGCGCATGCCGCTATTTCTATACAGCGAAATCGTCCCTAGCGTACACTCGTGACCGTCAGCTTATTGACCCCCGAAGGGGTCTCGACCTCCACGATGTCCCCAGCCCTGTGGCCGACGAGCGCCTTGCCGACGGGAGACTCTATCGAGATCTTGCCGTCGAGGGGCGCGACCTCGGCCGAGCCGACGATCTGGTACTGCCGCCTGCGCTTTGTTCGGTCTCGAACGTAGACGGAAGAGCCGAACCCGATGACGCCCTTCTTGACCATGCTCTTGTCGGCCACGACTGCCCGTTCGAGAACGTTCTCGATCTCCGATATCCTCGCCTCGACGAGGGCCAGTTCGTTCTTGGCCTCCTCGTATTCGGCGTTGTCCTCAGCCCCTCCGGCATCGTGGGACTCGGTGATCTTTGCGGCAACCTCCCGACGGCGCACGTTTTGAAGGTGCGCCAGCTCTTCTTCGAGCTTCTTCATGCCCTGGGGAGTGAGGTATTGCGGGTGCCTGTCCATAGGTAGCTCCACGATAGGCGGTTCCGGCTATTCGGCCCCGCCAATTTCCTGCTACAACACCTTACGCTTCAACAACATTGTAGCTTTTCGTAGGGGCGCATGTAAACGAACGTACAGGGCCGCTGTGCTATACTCGCTCCCATCCTACGATTGGGAGTTCCCCACATGACGCGCGGCGACGGACGCCTGTATGACGAGCTACGGCTCACACGCATCAGCGCCGACACGCTGATGTTCGCCGAAGGCTCTGCCACTATCGAGACCGGGCATACGCAGGTGCTGTGCGCCGTCAGCGTCGAAGACGGTGTGCCTCCGTTCCTGCAGGACTCCGGGCAGGGCTGGATTACGGCGGAGTACGCCATGCTGCCTCGCGCGACGCTCACTCGCAGTCGGCGGGAGGGTCGAAGCGGGCCGAGGGGCAGGACGCAGGAGATCCAGCGACTCATCGGACGTTCGCTTCGTGCCGCGGTCGATCTCGACAAGCTCGGCGAGCGAACGATCACCGTCGATTGCGACGTCATTCAGGCGGACGGCGGCACGCGCACCGCCTCGATCACGGGAGCCTACGTGGCCCTTTACCGGGCGCTCTCCGGCCTCGTGGCCGACGAAGTACTCCCCGAACTCCCGCTGAAATGCGGCGTCGCGTCCACCAGCGTCGGCATTCTCGAAGGCGAGGCGCTGCTCGATCTCAACTACGAGGAGGACTCGCAGGCCGAGGTCGACTTCAACGTCGTGATGACCGACCTCGGCGAGTTCGTCGAGGTGCAGGGAACAGCGGAGGAAGGCTCGTTCTCCCGCGACGCCCTGGACGAGTTGGTCGATCTCGCCGCCCAGGGAATCGAATCGCTGTTCGACGTCCAGCAGCAGGTTTTGAGGTCCGCGTCTGCCGGTTAGGGTCGTACCGGCGTCACCGCTTCTGCACCAGCTGGATATTCGGCTCGCGCACCGAATGGACGGTGTAGGTGAGGGATGGCGCGACTGTGGCTCCTTCATTACTGGCGACTATCTCCACCTGCGTCGGGCCGTGAAGGTACTCGACCTTCCCGTCGCTCAGCCGGAATGGCCGGTCGTGCCCCGGGTAGAACACGTCCGACGAATCGAGTATCTTCTCGACGCTCTCGGTCGCGTCGTTCACGTCCCAGAAGACGTTGTAGGGCAGCCTGCGGGTAACAGTGCCGCCGTCCGGCATGGCATCGCCCGCGACGAGGATATTCTCATCCCCGACCTTGGCCAAGATGCTGATGTGCCCGAGCGTGTGCCCCGGCGTGTCGATGATCGATATCCCTTCGGCCACAACGTCGCCGTCCGAGATAGGCTCGACGCGCATCTTGTCCATCATCTCGGCGATGTACTTCGCGGCGTTATGGTCTGCGGGATTCGGGTTGTGCGCGTAGTCGATCTCCTTCGGGTGGACGAGTATGCGCGCATTGCTGAACATGTCGGTGTTCTGGCAGTGGTCCCAATGCATGTGTGTCAGGATGACGAGGTCGATGTCCTCCGGCGTGAGACCTCGCGAATCGAGGGCGGACCACAGGAGACCCCGCCGCGACGCAGGCCCGGTATCCACCACGATGTTCTGGTTCCCGACCTGCAGGAGCGAGATGGACGACCAGCCGAACCCGCCCTCCGGTGAGATGAACGAGAATCCGTAGGTCAGCACGTCGAGTTTCGTCATTGAGCTACCTGCCTTTCCGAGTCTGTGACTTCAGCGACCGCCGTAGGCCGCGATGGTACCACATCATACGGTGCGGCCATCGGGACCATGACGCCTCTGCAACCTGCTGAACTAGGTGACGGATACGACGTTAGATACATCTGCGGCGTAGTGCACACCCAACCGATACCGACTCAACTCGCGGCGAAAACTCTTGAAACTCGGATAAAGGCCCGTGATATACTTGACCGTGTGAGTCCACAATTCACCATCGGGGTTTGGGACTTGGCATTCCGCCACCAACGTGAAGACTGCACCTGTACGAGGCGCTCCGCTTAGAGAAGCAGCGTCGCGCAGTCGCCCCACGCTCCGGATACGGCTCCACTGTGAAGGCATGCGTGCTTCAGTGGAGCGTTTTTCTTGAAAGACCCCTTTGCCGTTCATCGCCGTCATTGAGACGAATCCCCCAGGGAAAGTTTCGGGAGAAAAACAAGCATGGTCGCAACCACAACACCGCAAGTTCGAACGCTCACTCCGTACCAGGTCCAGCGGTACAGCCGGCACATCATCATGCCGCAGGTCGGCAGCGCCGGACAGCGGGCACTCCTGAACGCAAAGGTGCTGGTAGTCGGAGCCGGAGGCCTCGGGTCTCCGATCTCCCTCTACCTCGCCCTAGCCGGTGTTGGGACGATCGGCATCATCGACTTCGACGACGTGGACATCACCAACCTCCAGCGCCAGATTCTCCATCAGAACGACGACGTTGGACGGCCAAAGGTCGAGTCGGCCCGCGACACGATCACTGCCTACAACCCAGACGTGAACGTCGTCACCCACAACATGCCCCTGAATGCCGAGAACGCGCTGGACATCTTCGCCGACTACGACATCATCGTCAGCGGAGCCGACAACTTCGCGGTGCGGTACCTCATCAACGACGCCGCCTACCTGAGCAACAAGCCGCTGGTTGACGGCAGCGTGCTGATCTTCGACGGCCGCGCGACTGTCTACCAGCCCGGACAGGGCTGCTACCGCTGCGTGTTTCCCGACCCCCCGCCACCGGGCGAGGTCCCGAACTGCGCCGAGGCCGGCGTGCTGGGGATGATACCCGGACTGGTGGGCACGATTCAGGCGACGGAGACGGTCAAGCTCATCATGGGCATCGGGGAGACCCTAACGGGGCGGCTGCTGCTCATCGACGGGCTGACCATGGAGTTCCGAGAGCTCAAGATCCGACGGAACCCCAACTGCCCGCTCTGTGGCGACAACCCCACAGTCACCGAGCTCATCGACTATGAGATATTCTGCGGCGTCTCGGTAACGGGCGAAGGGTAGGGCGCAAAGAGGAGCCGACCGACACCTCGAATGTAATCATCACGAACGTAAACAAAGCCTTTTCAAAGTTAGGAGAAGACAATGGCAGCACAAGTAGCGCATCCGGAATCGATAGTGGAGACCGACTGGGTAGCAGAACACGCAGGGGATGACAATGTCGTCCTCGTCGAGGTGGACGTGGACACGGCGGCCTACGAGCAGGGACACATCCCCGGCGCAATCGGCTGGAACTGGACGACACAACTGAACGACACCGTTACCCGTGACATCCTGAACAAAGAGCAGATCGAGTGCCTGCTCGGTTCGTCCGGCATCACGCCGGATACGACGATCGTCGTCTACGGCGACAACAACAACTGGTTCGCGACCTACGCCTTCTGGCAGCTCAAGATCTACGGTCACTCCGACGTGCGCGTCATGAACGGCGGACGCATCAAGTGGGTGACCGAGGGACGCGACCTGACGACCGACGTGCCATGCGTCGAGGCGACCTCCTACACCGCGAGCGATGCCGACCTCGGCACCCGCGCCACGCGCGACGACATGCTCAGCATCGCCAGGGGCGAGACGTCGTCGGCGATGGTGGATGTGCGAGCGCCCGCGGAGTTCAGCGGCGAGCTTCTGGCCCCGGCCAATCTGCCTCAGGAAGGTTCACAGCGCGGCGGCCACATACCAGGAGCGACCAACATCCCCTGGCTGACGGCCGTCAACGAGGACGACGGCACGTTCAAGTCGGTCGAGGACCTACAGGCGGCCTATCAGGGCAAGGGGATCACCGGGGACGGCCCGACCGTAGCCTACTGCCGCATCGGCGAGCGCTCCTCCCACACGTGGTTCGTCCTAAGCCAGATTCTCGGCTACGACGACGTCACGAATTACGACGGCTCCTGGACGGAGTACGGCAGCATCGTAGGGGCGCCAATCGAAAAGTAAGACAGCCATTGATCCGGGCCCTGGCGATTCGCGGGGCCCGGACCGACCCTGTGGTATACTGGATAGGCAACCAACTCGTGGGGACGCGTGGCTTCGACAGGGGAAGCCTCCGCGGGACTGCAGGTCGAGGCGCCATCAACCCTCGCTAAACCGGTGGCAACCATAATAACAGGCAAGCAAGAGCTAGCCCTAGCCGCCTAAGGGCGGCTACGTTCACCCGTTTCGCTCCTCGACGGGGCGGGATGAGCGACGACACTCGAGGTGCTGTCCGACAGACGCCGATACGAAGGACAAAAGACTCATCGGCTGGCCTCCGACATGACCGACGCCGGTTAGGGCGGTCGAAGGCGAGAACCAAGTACCGGCTACACCTGTAGATGTTCTAGTTCGGAGTCTCTTCTGGACGGGGAGTTCGACCCTCCCCCGTCTCCACCAACCCCGTCCGTGACCAGTGGTTCATTAGGTCGTCGGTTGAGGCTCGTAGCGCACTACCTTTATCCGGTCCTCACTTCCGCGCGCCCGTGCCAGGTCGTAGGAGGTCTGTCGTCGAAGCCAGAATTCCGCGCTCGACCATCCCGCCTTCTCAAGACGAATGGCCATCTCAGGCGAAATGGCCGCATGACCGTTCAGTACCCGTGAAAGCGTGTGACGCGCTACACCCAGCACTCTTGCCCCCTCAGTGACGCTTAGGCCAAGCGGGTCTAGGCAGTTCTGCGACCGCCGCTAGCAGTTCTCCGACCATCAACTTGCCACAGTCGGGGAACTACAACGTCCAAGTAAGGTACGAGGGAGACGGAAGTCGTTACACGGCTCAGTACGGCGCTTGGTCAAATTCGCTGGATTTTGGGTTTGCGTTCGGGTGCAACTACGAAACGAGAGGCGACAATCCTCACCTGTCCAGTAGTGGTAACGCCGTGTCAGCGCACGGATGGTGGTGGACTAACACACGAAAGAAGTGTCCGTCGCACGCCCACGTCGAAGTCTGGTTGGAGGTTTATATGTGTTCCTACGACGGCAACACAAGGATAAGTTGCTGGTGGAGGCAGATCGACCATGACCGACAGCGCGTTGTGCCTAATGGAGGCAGTGGGAAACGAACGACGGTGAGGAAGGATTGCGTTCATAATAACGAACTAATCACCTTTAGGACCTTCATCGACGTAGACCTTGAAGGTGTGTGGGATGGCCCTGGGAGAACTCAAAAGCAGGATAATGTCGACTGTATGCCGGTTCTTCCATGATTGAAGTACGAAATGTTATCCTGTAACGCCATGAAACTCGATTGGAGACCCGCTCAGAAGGACGTAGGCCGCCTCGTCGACTCAATCCTGTTCATCGAAGCCTTTGGGAGCATGACTAACAAGGGCGTGATCGACGCAGTAGAGCAAGACCTCTACAGCGTCGCTCTCAGCCGAGCTGAACTAATGGGATGGTTTCTCGACAACGACCGCCCATCCCTCTGGAACCAGCATGAAGCCGAGTTGCTGAATGGTTCTTCCAGACTCGGCTTCGTGCAAGTCGGAGTAGAGCAGCCCGGACTACCTATTCCCAGAGTCCTGCCAGCAGCCCTTCAGTGCGTTGGTGACTCCATAGGTCGGTTCGGTGGCACCGTGACAGGGTTTCAAGTGACGGCAGATTTTCTAACCAACCTATCCGACAGAGACTGCTCGTGGTATCTCCATCACGGTCTAACCTGGTTTGACTTGAAGATACAAGAGAGCATCGAGGCAGTGGTTCACTTAGATCAGAGCCTACTCGGAGAGTACGACGTTTCGACCTTGATTGCTTGCATCAAGCAGACCGACCTAGGAAGGTTCGATTTCAGATTGTTAGATGAGGTTCCCGAGAGTGCTAGGATTCGATTGGACTCAGCTATCTCTCACCATTCGCGGCTCCAGTCAACCGTTCCGCACCCGAAGCAGGGGATACTCGTAACGATGCCCGAATGGTCAGCCAGTATCGCCGGCTGGGTACTCGCAAGGGTAATCGACGGCGCTCATAATTTAGGGTCAAAGCCAAGAAATTGCATAATTCGCATTTCACGAGTCCTCACGTGATAGCTCGGTTCGTCGTTCTGCTCGTAGCGGTCATTTGTCTCTCATGCGGTGATGCTGACCCGGTCAGACCCACTCCCGAACTGTACGTTGATGGCGACGTCACATGTATGCCTTGGATCAGTGATGGTCCGACGGCTATCGAGAGGAACCTAGTTGACATTCTTACAGGGTTCGGAGTAGAAGGAATCGAAGAACTAAGCATCATCGCGTTGCAAGGAAACGCTGATTGGGTTTGGAACCGAGAGTCTATAGATGCCTTCTACGTCTTCATCTACTCCGTAAGGAATGAGATCGGAGAGGAACTGCTAGGAGTCAGCGGGATTACGATTGACTTGCCGAGCTGCGAGTTCACTCTCATGGCTTCCAAGTAAGGACTCAGCAGAGTCCGATGATACACTCACGCCCCAAAGGCCGTTACCGTGTCTCCCGCGATGCGCTTGCCGAGGTCGAACAGGCATACGCGGATTACAAGCAAGTGATAGAGACATCCGGCATGGCGCTCACTTCACGCAAGACGTACATCATCCACGCGGACCAATTCGTTAGGTGGTTGAAGCGGGAGTTTCAGCCGGGTGTCCATACCGTTAACAGGCGGCCTAAACGTGGTTGATGCCGCTGCATACGTTCGGCTCGTCGCGACGGGAAGGCGGGCGGCACGTCGTCCGCGACGGTCGAGATCAGCGTGACCGACATGGCGGAATGAACACCGCCCACGCCGCAGAGCCCGACGGTCACGGCGACTCACGACAGAGTCGAGTTTCACCCGTGCCTACCGGAACCAGTCGTAGTTCAACCCCAGGGAACGGTCTTCCAGCGACAGATCGACACGCACTCCACCCATGTCGGACGAGAGCTTGAGCGCGACCTCGACCTCCAGCGCCACCGCGACACGCCGCCCGGAGTTCTTCGGCTCGTCCATCTCCCCCGCGATACAGCGCATCACGTCGTTCAGCGAGTAGATCGCCCCGTAGGGCGGCAGGAATTGCGGGACGCCGAACGGCATCTCCATACGCTGCTTGGGATCCCCCGCGTCCGGCGATTGGACGTCCTTGTACAGCCGCCAACCCGACGCTCCGGCCAGTCCGTGGAAGAAGCCGAGCTCGCCTTCAGTCCCCGTTATCCGCACGCCCGGCCCGCCCTTTCGGAAATGCACCACCGTGCCGTCCTGCGCGACCAACATGCCATGACCTTGAAACTCGTCGCTGCCAGACTCGGAGCGCGGCGTGTCGTTCGTACCAATGACCCACGCGGGTGGCGAGTCGAGGAAGTACGACCAGTTCTGGTGCTGCGCCGTAGGCCCGCCCGACTCTATCGAGATCACATCGCCGATCTCGCCGGAGGTAACGAGATTCTTGGCACGTTCAAACGACGGGTGCGTCGTCGTAATCGCCCCGCACGAGAGCGGCGCCCCGGCGTCCGCGCACGCCTTGACCATGCGGTCGGCCTCATCGAGCGTGTGGCACATGGGCTTGTCGGTGATGACGCCCTTCGCCCCGTGCTCGACGGCCATCACTACCAGGTCGGCGCGACCCTTCGTGTTCGTCGCAACGGCAACGATGTCGAGGTTCTCCTTCTCGAACATCTCTCTCGCGTCCGTATAGACCGACTCGGTGCCGTACCGCTCCGAGAAGGCCCTCAGACGCTTAACGTCCCTGTCCGCCGCCGCGACCAGTTCGATCTCCGGCCTGTCCACAATCGCCTCGGAGTACGAGGTCGGATTGCCCTCCACGCCGGGACTCTCGAAGTGGTGGAACTTGCGATGGATGTTCAGTTCCGGTGTCGGCCGGTCGATGTCGTCAACATCGAACCGGTCGCTGATTCGTCCCGCAAGGTCGTACAGCATGCCCATCCAACCCAGTCCGATAACTCCGCCTCGATACTCTGCCATATCTGTTTCCCTCCTGTGCGTTCAGGTGCTCTCAGATGGATTGATTGACTAACGATACGTCACTGACACCCGCACGTCGGCCAGAATCAACGGCTCATTCCGCCCGTCGTCGGTCTCGGTCAGCCAGACCGTAATCTCGTTCTCGCCGGACTTGAGAGGCGGCGCGTCGACCGTCCACTCTAAGGCCGTGCCGGGCTCAGGGTCATCCGTCAGCCTCGCCGGCAAATCGTGGCCCTCTCTGCGACCATACACGGTTCTGGCCCAGCGGCCGGTCGAGGTTCTCGCGTCACCTGCGTCAAGTACCGAACCGTTGATGCTCACCTTGATCCTATCGCCCGCCCCGGCGTTTTCGAGCCGGAACCCCACCGTACACTCGCCAAGCGCGCCGTCGGTCTTCGCGCCCTCCAAATCGTCGGCGATGGACATGGTGAGTAAGGTACTCGGCCCTATGACGGTCGGTTCGAGCGCCGTCGGAAGCTGGGTGAGCGGAATGGCGTTTTGGAACGAGAACCCAAGCTGGTTCGTGGGACGTACCCGTCCCCGCTTGTCAAACTCGTACCTTTTGTCAAGACGCGAGAGAACGTCGCCGTCGATCAGTCTGCCGAGCGTCTCGCGCTTCCACTCTTGTGGCATCTTGAAGTAGTTGAACAGGTACAGGCTGGAGACTCCCTGCTCGCGGTACAGCGCGGCAACCGCCCTCATCGACAACTCGTTGAGGTTTGGTCGCAGCGCTTCGAGGCATCCGTAGATCTCGACGTTCGTACCCTCCGCGGCCTCGACGAACTCGTCGACTGGTGTCTCGAAGGGAATGAACCCTCCTCCCGCGATCACGATATCCACCAACTCTTCTTTGATCCACGTCTCCACGTCCAAGCCGACTCGGGCGCAGTCCCGCAGGGTAGGCGGGACCCGCACGATCAGGTCGAGGGCCTTGCCCTTTGCATTCCCGATCTCGTCCATCTGCTGGCGGATGTAGGAGATGAAGTCGGTCATCAGGTACCGGTTGGGATATCCTTCCTCGATGCGGAAGAACGCAGGGTGGCGCATGTAGTCCAACTCGATGCCGTCCACGTCCCATCGTGAGACCAGTTCGACCACGATACTCGCCATGTAGCTCCTGACCTCGGACACGGCGTAGTCGAGGCCCGTACGAATGCCCCATTCCAGGGTCGGGCTCGGAATGTCCTCGCCTTTGCCTATGAGGTACTCGGGATTGTCACGCCGTAGATGCGAGTATTGCGGGGCGGACTCGGGCATGTCGTAGTGCTCGTTCATCCGCACCGAGGGGAAGAACTCGAGTCCCGCACGCCGGCAAAGGCCGGAGATGACCTCCATCGGGCCGCCGTGGTTCTCCATGAGGTAGCGAAGGTTGTCGACGCTCGCTTGCTGCGTCTCGTCGAGGTTGTCGTATCCCTCGCCGAACCGCTCGCCGATGTCCGTCTCGTACGAGTACGTGTCGTGGCCGCCCACCGACCACAGGAAGCCGTCTATAGGCGTGCCCACATACGTGCCAACCATGTTGTCCCACATGTACTCGGGAGTGAGGGGATGGGGAGTGTTGATGATCCAGCCGTCGTCGTTGCACAGTATCCGTCGCGTTCTTCCGCTACGTGGCATTGAAGGGCCTCCGTGCCGGGCGGTGTCTTCCGTCGGGCGTAAGGGTATCTACTATCCGGCGTCAGGTAAAGGGGTTCGAGCGGCCCAGTCCGCTTGCCATCGAACGGGAGCGACTCCATAATTGTGAGTCGAATCGCTGGCTGCCGCGACCGAACAAACTCCCCTCGGCGGCTGGCAACAATGAACACGGAGCGCTCATTAGAATGCGGACGCGCCAACTCGGTAAAGACGGGCCGGAAGTGCCGGTCATCTGCTTCGGGACGTGGCCCTTGGGCGGCGCGTTCGGCGCGATCGAATACGATCAAGCGGTCACCACCCTCAGGGCTGCGTTGGATGCCGGGCTGACATTCCTCGACACGGCTGAGAGCTATTTCGACAGTCAGGCCAAGATAGGTGAGGCCATCGAGGGACGGCGTGACGAGGTGTTTCTGGCGACGAAGGTCTCCGGCTCCGACCACTCCGCCAGGCACATAGAATCTGCCCTTGCCGAGAGCCTCCGACTCCTGGGCACCGACTACATCGACCTGTACCAGATACACAGTCCCCAGCCGCAGTGGCCCATCGAGGACACCGTTGGCGAGCTCATCAAGCACCGAGACGCCGGGAAGATCCGCTACATCGGCGTCTCCAACTTTTCAGCCGACCAGATGCGGGATGCCGCCCAACACGGGCTGATACAGAGCGCCCAGCCGAGGTACAGCATCCTCTTCCGCGACTCTGAGGACGAGGTGCTACCGGCCTGCCGCGAGCTAGGCATCGGGACAATGGTGTACTCCGTCATGGCGAAGGGGATGCTGGCGGGCAAGTACAAGCCGGGGCACGAGTTCCCTCCCGACGACGAACGCCGCAACTGGCCCCACTTCAAGGGCGAGCTGTTCGAGCGCATCTACGCCGTGACCGAGAAACTGAAGGCGTGGTCCCAAGACCACGGTCGTGACATCGTGCAGCTGGCCATCGCCTGGCCCTTAGCCAACCCGGCCGTAACGTCCAGCATCGTTGGGGGCCGGACGGTCGAACAGGTGCTGCACGACGCGCAGGCGGGAGACTGGGTGCTGACCGACGATGACCTGCGCGAGATAGACGAGATTCAAGGCGACCTTCGCTTGGAGGCGGTCGCCATTCCCCGTTGGAGCGATCGTGCGAGACCGAGTTGAGGCCCTGCTAAAGGGCGCTTTCGACTTTCGCATTCACGCCGGGCCCGAGCCTGACGGCGAACGGCGCACCGACTACCTCGAGGCGGGGCGCGACGCCTACGAGGCGGAGATGGCCGGGTTCGTGCTGATGAAGCACCGCCACCCGACCACCCTCGCGGCCTATGCCCTGAACCGCATGTACCCCGGTTTCCATGCAGCCGGTTCTATCGTTCTGAACTCCTCCGTCGGCGGCCTGAACCCCGACGCGGTCGAGGCCTCGGCCAAGCTTGGCGCGAAGGTCGTCTGGATGCCGACGCAGGATGCCGGAACAGTCAAGCTCCTTGACGCCCCAGACGCCGTTCGGGCCGTGCTTGAGGTCGCCACGTCGTTCGCCATGGCTGTCGCATCGACCCACGCTTCGTTCGTGGACACTGAGATGTTTGTACGCCTAGCGGGTTCGGTCGGGCTCGAGCGGCTCGTCGTGACCAATCCCGCTGCCAGATTCGGCGCCGGCGAGGCCAGCCAGCTGCTGTCGCACGATCTGTACGTCGAGCTGCCTTTCCTGTCGTACTATCCCGGCCCGGAGGCAGGGAAACACCTGCGAGAGGATATCGAACAGATCGGCGCCGACCGGTGTATCGTCTCGACGGACTTCGGCCAATGGACGAACCCTCCCCCCGCCGAGGGGATGCGGATGGCCATCGCGACGATGCTCGACGCGGGAATGCGTGAGGACGACATCGCCAAGGTCGTGCGGGCGAATCCCCTCGATTGCGTTGGGCTGTCCCCCGACTGACCGGTCAGTGCCTGAAGTGGCGGACGCCGGTGAAGACCATCGCCATGCCCGCCCGGTTCGCGGCCTCGATGACCTCGTCGTCGCGGATCGAGCCACCCGGCTGGGCTATTGAAGTAATACCCGCCTGGGCGGGAACCTCGATGTTGTCTGCGAACGGCATGTAGGCGTCGGACGCCAACGCGCTCCCCTCGGCCTTTTCTCCCGCAGTCTCGATGGCGAGTCTGATGCTGGTGACGCGGTTGGGCTGCCCCGTCCCCATGCCGACAAGGGTGTTGTCCTTGCCGAGGACGATGGCGTTGGACTTTATGTGCTTGCAGACCCGCCATGCAAAAGCCAAATCGGCAAGCTCGCTCTTCGTCGGTACCCGCTCCGTGACGACCTTCCATGTTGCCGGGTCTTCTTCAATCGCGTCGGCTGTCTGGAGAAGTGCTCCTCCCGACACCAGCCTCAGATCGAAGCCGTTCAGGTCGCCGCCCGTCGCGCTCACCTTCAGGATGCGCGTCTCCTTCCGCCTCTTGAGGATGTCGAGCGCCTCCGGTTCATAGTCGGGCGCGACGATGACGTGATACAGCACGCCGCGCATGGCGGCGGCGGTCTCGGCGGTCAGTGTTCGGTTATAGGCGACGATGCCTCCGTATGCCGACACGGGATCGCCTTCCAGCGCCCGGCGGTATGCCGTCGGCTGGTCGTCGTGTACGGCGAGTCCGCACGGATTGAGGTGCTTGACGATACACGCTGCCGCCTTCGAAAAGTCGGTCACGGCCGACCACGCCGCCTCTGCATCGAGATAGTTGGTGAAGGACATCTCGATGCCGTGCAGCCGCTCCGCATTCACGATCCCCCCTGCCGCCAGCGGGTCGCGGTATACCGACCCCTCCTGATGGGGGTTCTCGCCGTACCGAAGGTCGGCGATCTTCTCGAACCCGACCGCGAAATCCGAGCCTGACAGGAGGTCGCCGTCGCTCAGGTATCGCGAGACGGCCGCATCGTACTGCGCCACGTGCCGGAACGCCTTCAGGGCCAGACCCTTCCTCTCATCCAGGGTCAGCGCGTCCCGAATGGTCCCGCCGTTCGTCAGCGCGCGGATGCGCTCACCGACCCAGCCGTAGTCGGCGGAATCGACAATGACGATGACTGAGGGAAAATTCTTCGCGGCGGCGCGGATCATCGTTGGACCGCCGATGTCTATGTTCTCCAATGCCTCTTCGAGACTCACTCCCGGCTTGCGAACGGTCTCGACGAAGGGGTAGAGATTCCCAACCACCACGTCGATGCCATCGATACCGTGCTCGCTTAGCTCAGCGACGTGGGAGTCCAGGTCACGCCTCGCGAGGATACCGGCGTGGATGACCGGATGCAGGGTCTTGACCCTGCCGTCCAGCACCTCCGGGAACCCGGTGACGTCCGATAGCAACGTAACCGGTAGTCCTGCAGCAGACAGTTCGCCGCGCGTCCCGCCCGTGCTGATGATCTCGAACCCGGCCTCTACCAGGTTCCCGGCGAACTCTATGACTCCTGCCCTATCGTAGACGCTGATCAGCGCTTTCATCTGCTTACTGTTCTCCTAGTCCCGTCCTCACAAGTCTCTCGGCGCGGGGATTTGAGAATAGGACTTCAAACGCCATTCTACAGGTTGACTCTTCTGTCGCCGGTCGCTCGAACGACCTCGCCCACGACGCGTGCCTCCGGCGCCAGAGAGCAGACCTGCTCGGCGTCATCGGCGTCGCACGCGAGCACCATCCCCAGCCCCATATTGAACACGTGGTACATCTCGTCCGAGTCGATGTTGCTCAGTTCCTGCAGCAGGGTGAAAATCGGCGGCACGGTCCAAGTTGAAGGATCGAAGTGTGCGCCCAGCCCGTCCTGCAGCATTCGCGGGACGTTGTCTCGCAACCCTCCACCCGTAATGTGCGCCATACCTTTAGCGAGACCTAGCGCGGGCCGCACGGTCGGGTAATACGCCGTATGCGGTTGCAGCAGCGCCTGTCCTATGGCGCCGTTGATCTCGTCGTAGCGCTCGAAGAGCGGCGAGGGGTCGTCGTCGAGTCCCAGGGCATGCCGTACGAGCGAGTAGCCGTTGGTGTGGAGACCGTTCGAGGGAATGCCGACTAGCACATCGCCTTCCCTGATGGTCGAGCCGTCCAAAATGTCGTCCTTTTCGACCACGCCGACCGCGAAGCCCGACAGATCGAACTCGCCCTGCGCGAACAAGCCCGGAAGCTCCGAGGTCTCCCCACCGATGAGGGCGCACCCATTCTCGATGCACGCCGCCGCAATGCCCCGAACGATCACTTCTACGAGATCGGCGTCCATCCTACCCGTCGCGATGTAGTCGAGGAAGAACAGCGGCTTTGCGCCGCACACGATAACGTCGTTGACGCAGGCATTGACGACATCGCTGCCGAGACTCTCGAATTGGCGCATAGCCAGCGCGATCTTGAGCTTGGTGCCGACGTTGTCCGTGCCAGCCACGAGCACGGGCTGACGATAGCCGGACAACTCGAACAGTCCGCCAAATCCGCCGACTCCACCCAGCACCTCGGGGCCGTGCGTAGTTGCGGCGAGCGCCTTGATGCGTTGCTTCGCGGCATCCGCCGCGTCGAAGTTGACACCGGCGTCCTTGTAGGTCTTTCCGGACTGCGGCTGTGACATCAATTCTCGAAGGCCAGCTTGTCCATTTCGAGCTGAACGGGGATAGGCTGGTTGCCCGTGAAGCAGGCCATGCAGTTCCGGTCCTCAGTCGTCCCAACGGCCCTTAGCAGGCCTTCGGTGCTGATGTACCCCAGGGAGTCGGCTCCCACGACTTTTGGAATCTCGTCGATTTCCATCGTGGACGCAAGAAGCTCCTCGCGAGTCGGAAAGTCAACGCCCAGGTGGCAGGGATGCTTGATCGGGGGTGAGGCTATTCGCAGGTGCACCTCCCTGGCGCCCCCGCGACGGAGCATGGCTACGATCTGGGCCTGCGTCGTCCCTCGAACGATGGAGTCATCGACCACCACGAGGCGTTTGTCTTTGATATTCTCCAGCAGGGGGTTGTACTTCATGCGCGCGCCCATGTCTCGCAGGCGCTGGTCCGGCATGATGAACGTCCGTAAGACATAACGGTTCTTGATAAGACCTTCCTCGAAGGGTATGCCGGACTCCTCGGCGTAGCCCACCGCGGCGGGTATGCCGGAGTCGGGGACGCCGATCACCATGTCGGCGTCTGCGGGATGCTCTTTGGCAAGCTCCACCCCCATTGCCTTCCGGCTGTTGTATACGAGGCGGCCGTCTAACACGCTGTCCGCCCGGGCCATGTAGATGTGCTCGAAGATGCAGGGGGCGCGTACGCCATCGGACATCCGGCGGCCCACGGTGCGAAGGCCGTTGGCGTCAATTGCGACCACCTCGCCGGGATGCACGTCCCTATAGAATACGGCATCGATCTGGTCCAGGGCGCACGTCTCCGACGCAATCACCCAGCCCCCGTTGAGCTTGCCGATGCAGAGTGGCCGGACGCCCATCGGATCGCGAATGCCGTATACCGTGTCTTGCGTCATTACCGTTAGGGAGTACGCGCCTTCCAGCCTGCCCATGGCGTAGACGATGCGCTCCTCCAGCGTGGCCGGCGGAGCGTGCGTCATAAGGTGGGCGATGACCTCAGAATCGCTGGTGGAGGCAAACGTCGCTCCCCAATCCTCAAGCTCGGACCTGAGCGCTCTGGCGTTGACGATGTTGCCGTTGTGAGAGAGGGCGATCTCCACGCCGGAGCCGTTGGAGAAAATCGGCTGGGAGTTCTCGATAGTGCTCCGGCCGGTGGTTGAGTACCGCGTGTGGCCGATGCCGAGGTGGCCGGGAAGGACGATGAGGTCTTCCTCGTCGAATGCCTGGGTTATGAGACCCATCGCCGTACGGCACTTTATATTCGTGCCGTCGCTCGTGGCGATGCCCGCGCTCTCCTGCCCGCGATGCTGAAGGGCGTGAAGCGCGAAGTATGCGGTCCGGGCGGCGTTCTCTCCTGGCAGGTATGCTCCAACGATGCCGCAAGCCTCTCGCGGACTATCCGTTGGAAAGGACATCCTCACCCCCTAGAACTGCGGCGTGGACTATTCCCTGCACTGCCACCACCACTTGAGATTATAGGCGCGCCATGTGGCAGGGTCAACGAAAGCGCACGTAAAGAATGGAGTCTCACTATCTGGGAGTCCGTGTTGGACGAATCGCGCAAATTACGTCAGCCGTCGGCTCCCTTCAGCGTCGTCTGCGCCCGGATAGATGGCATCAGCAAGCCGATCACGAACAACAGGGACAGACTCACCCCTGAGATGATCGCAATAGCCATCGGAGCGCCGACCCGCTCGGCCAGCGCTCCTAGAATCAGCGATCCCGCCGGGCTGGTGCCTATCGCCAAGCTGATTACTCCCAACGCCTTGCCGCGCATTCCTGCCCGGGAAACCAACATCACCACCGTCGCCTGCATGGTGGAGAAACCCGCCGTGCCCGCCCCAAGAACGAGCAGCAGGGCCAGCGATAGCACATAGACCTTGGAGAACGAGAATCCCATCAGGCAGACTGCCGCCACAACCGAGCCGCCGATGAAGATTAATCCATGCCGCCGGACGTTGGTGGACGAGGCGATCGCTATCGCCCCCGCCGACGCGCCAAGCCCGGCGATCGAGTCCATCAGGCCCATCAGGTCGGGTCCGACTCCAAGAACGTCGCGTGCAATCACGGGTATGAGGAAGCGGTACGGGAAGAACAGCACGTTCATGACGATGGTAATCAGGACAACGGCCAGCAGAGTGGGATGCCGGAGGGTGTATCGGAGACCCACGAGCAGGTCGAGGGTCATCCGTCGTTTCGCCGCAGATGCGCGTCTCCCGATATCGAGCCTCAGCGTCCAGACCATCACCATCGAGACCACGGAGAAGCCCACAACCACGACGTACCCGCCGACCACGTCCACCTGGCTGATCAGGACTCCCGCAAGCGCCGGCCCGACCATGGCGCTTGCGTTCATGCCAATCGAGTCGAGCGCCACGGCGTTCGTGACGCCACTGCTCCCCACGAGGTCGTGGATCATCGAACGCCGCGTCGGCAGTTCGAGCGCCCAGGCCGATCCGACGAGTGTGATCGTCACGTAGGCGTGCCAAAACTCTTCCTTGCCCAAGACCAGAACAGCCGCCATACCTAGCGCCGCCGCGAAGCCGACAACCTGTGTCACGCGAAGCAGCTTGAGCCGGTCGAACCTGTCGGCCAATACCCCGCTGACGAGGCCGACGAAGAGCATCGGCGCAAGGGAAAAGAACCCGACCAGGGACACCCTCCACGCCGAATCGGTCAGCGTCAGCACCATCCAGCCCAACAGCGTCATCTGCATCCACCGCGACAGGAGCGAGCAGAAGTTCGCGGGCCAAATGATGCGGTAGGCTGGGTGCTGAAACGCCGCAAAGGTGCGCGGCAGCTTGGAGCTGTTGAGGGCGGTCACGCTACTGGCCACACCCGGAGGAGTTCATAGCACCGGACTGGACACAGCGCGACAGCATTCGCCTGGTCTCACAGATGGAGTTAACGCCGGCCCTCACTGCCATCATTCCTGCACCGGGTGGACCGCCCATTGCACGGTCGCGAAGGCGGCCACATCGTCAAGGAGACACCCTCGATTTTCGAGCTTGGCGCCGTATTCACCGCCCGTAGCCGCAAAGAAGGCGTACCGCGACTCGTAGACATAGTGGGTTGCCGTCCCTTTTGCGGCGTTCTGTCGGGGAGTGAGTGATTGAAGGACGTTGCCGAACGGGTCGACGACGCTCGGCACGCCGCAGATGTGCTGGTCGTGCCTCTCCTGCCGCACCTCTACCGCCACCTCGACCCGCTCTCCCAAGGCCACCCCAACGGTCGACTGATGGAACCCCGATTCCAAGAGATCGAACACCGCCGCCGTGGGCACCCGCGCCTGAACGGGCTCGTCGTCTCTCCAATTGCCCGCAGGCAAGCAGCGCTCCCAGCACGACAGCCGCGAGAGAACCGACGAGTATTCGCATAGTCACATCGACGAGGCAGTCACTGCTCGGCCTCATAGGCAAGTCCCGTCCCCCAGTGATGCCATTGATTTTAGACCTCAGTCACGACGACAGAAAACGGGTTTACAGGTGTGCCAATCGTCCGTTGTCCGGTCATTCATGTAAAGGGTATGAGCGTCAAACCATCACTCCCGGACTCGGAAGACTCGCACGTCGCGGTTCTCGTAGACCTGTTCGAGCGCGCCGTCTAGGCCGGTGTCGAACTTCGCGAGCCCGGTTGGATCATAGTAGAGACGCTCGACCTTGCCGAGGTAGACGTACTCGACCCCGTACTTTCGCATGATGTCGAGCGCCTCTTGAGTGGATGGCGTGTTGTAGATCAGGGCGACCTGCCGGATGCGCTGGTCGACGGTCTCACGGTAGTTCAAACGCTGCTGTTCTTGGTGCCATTCCCATCCTGCGATATTCGGCAGTCCCGTGTAGATGGAGACCCGCCCTCCCCAGCGGTAGGTGGGCGTCACCCCTTCGAGCATCACGGGTGAACCCTCCACGTTCTGTTGAATCCAGCGAATGGCCTCATAGTCTGCAGTTAGGTCGATTGGTCCGCGTCGATCGGCGTACTCTTGACCGTCGCGCATGAAGGCCATGCCGTCGAGGGTGAGCGGGACCGTCGTGGCGAAGCGGACGCCGAGCCTGTCATGAGTTCCGAGCACCGGATATACGGACACACACACTAAGAGAACGGCCAAACAGCCGAGCCATATCTTCTTGCCCTTCGGCAGCGAATCCAGAGACCCGCTGCGCCCGTGCCAGAGCAGCCACAGCATGTACGCCGATGCCAGCGCAAGCAGCACCCAGACCTGAAGGTAGAACTTGAAGACCGTGTTCATGCGTTCGATGTCACCCTCGATGCGATAGATATCCACGCCGATGACGATGCAGAACGCCGTGAGCGCCAGCAGTAACGCAAACACCGTCTGGGGAGCATCCGGGCGCGAGGAGAACACGATCCGCACTGCCGTCGCCAATGCCAGGACGAGGAGCGCGAACACGAACGGCGTCGTACTGCCCGTTATCTCCACCAGCTTCAGCACCACCACAAGACCAATGAAGCCTAGTCCCACCACGACCGGTGCGAGACGCACGCTCCCTATTCGATTGAAGTGCGTACCTGTGACTCCGGATTGCCCTAGCCGTATTGGAACCGCAACGAGTTTGGAGAAGGGACGCCAGACGATTCGTCCCAGATCGAAGAGCCAGCTGCGCGACTCGGTGACCACAAACGAGCCGATGACGAACACGAACAGGCCTGCGATCAGCAAGAACTGCCAGAGCACCGTCTGGTTGGTGGTACCCTCGATGCTGGAAAAGGCTGTCTCGTAATTCACGTGATACGGCAGGAAGACGAGGAACCCGATCAGGAATATCAACACTGCCTTGACCGCCGCCTCTACCATGACCGGCAGGTTCAGGCCACCATTCCTCAACACCCCCGCAAGCAGGACGGCAGCCATGCTCAGCAGCAGGTAGGTCGGATAGTCCCACGTATTGAGCGGTCGAAGCGCTCCCACCGTGATCCCCAGTACGACCACCTGCGCAACGTCGGTTAGACCCCAGCCCATTCGGGCGAGTCGACCACTTCCTCGTACGGTACTTCTTGCTCGCAGTACGACTGCCAGTGCGGCTCCAACAACCAGTATCGTGAACGGCATCGCCATGAGATGCGCGTGCAGGTCGGCGAACAAGAATGTGAAGAAGGGGAACTCCGTGATCTCGTTGCCCGGCGGCTCGGGAGGCATCATCCGACTGCTGCGCCAAAAGTTGAATTCGCCTAGAGGCTCACTCAGAGGGAACATCTGAAGCAGACTCTCGCTGCCACGAATAACGTCGTACAACTTCTCGATTACAGTCGCGAAAAGTCGGAGTAGTATCTCGAGACTCTGTATAGCGCCGTCCAGATTCCCGATCACCGTCACGAAAAGCGCCGCCGCAATCCCCGCCAGCACCGGAGACCACGCGAACCCCTTTTGGTTCTTCTCGGGAACGTCCCCGGGGCCTGCGCGTGCCTGTCTTCGCGGGAGCCTCACACGCGCCCCCTCGGCGAGGTTGTAGACAACGCTGAACGCGCCCCCGACGGTAAGTGCGAAGAACATTGGGACGGCCAGATTGACCGCGACAGCCGTGTCGATGCCGGTCATGTGGATGAACGACGCCACAATGAACTGTCCCCAGTAGTAGTAGTTGAGGTAGCCCCCCGCGTACCAGGGGTCGTAAGGGGGCATGAAGCTCGACTTGAGCACGGCGTTCAGATACGCCGTGTCCATCGGCTTCTCTCCCCCTTGCCACTGATGCCACAGGTCGGGGTTCGCCATTCGAACCACGACGAAGGCAAGGAAAGCGACGATGAAGACCAGCTCGCATATCGCGATGACTCTCCACCGCTCGCGGACGAACGACCAGAACGATGACCACGTGAATGCCAGCACGACGCACGAGACCAACGCGACCGTGCCAATGCCGACCACGACTGCGCCGAACGAAAACGCCATCCACTGAAGGCTCGCCAGCATCCATGCCACCAGCGAGACAACCAGGATGCCCAGCAGTTTTGCCAGCAAATACCCCCTATCCGGCAGAGACCGGAAGACCGCAAGCGCAACAGGCAATATCGCCAGCGCCATCAGCTGCATGACGACCAGCCACGCAATGACCGGCATCTTGCTGCCTATTCCATCGGGATCCACAATATCAGCCCACGTGCCCCCGGCACGCTGAGCTCGCAGATCGTTCTCCGAAAGCAGGAGACCTACCGGCTTCGGGTCCACCGCTAGGGGCTTGACAGGTTTGCCCACGCCGAACGGATCGTCCCCCGCCGCGTCGAGGATGCGAACGCGGATGGTGTCCGCGTCGAACCGCTCCACATTCTCGAATATCAGGCCCTTGGGATGGTCGTATGCCGAGAAGCTCTCGTCGGCATATCCGAGGTTGATATTCAGTCCCGGCGGCGGTCCCTGTCCTATCGGCGTTGGAAGCCCCGGCCTTCCGTAGGTGTCGTCGACCAGCGTCACACCTGCAAGGTTCGGGTAGGTCGTCTCGACATTTGCGAGCCGGTATCCGAGTTCCCCTCCGAAGAGCAGCCGGTAGTAGGCCGATGTGACGGGGTACCTTTTCGGCAGGCGCGTGATGGTGCCGTACAACCGGTTGCTGTAGAAGAGAATGTAATCGGCCCGGGCGAGTTCGGCGGCCAGCCCGTCGAGCTTGTGCGGCGTATCCGTTTCGTACACCGGTAATCTGGGGACTTCATATCGCCCCAGGTTCGGGATACCCTCCTCCCAATGCTCCATGAGAATGACGGAATCGGCGGGAGCGTTTTGATTGAGCCACTCGGATGATCGGACAGCCGTATGAGGAACTTGATAGATGCCCATATAGGCGAGCGCGTACAGTCCAGACACCACAACCAGAGCGATCATCACCGCCGCGACCACGTGCCGGAGCCACCGACGATAGGATGCTACCCATTCCCACAGATGAAAGAGCATCTGCGCCCCAAAGAGCACCAGCAGCGGCGTTACCGGAATGAGATATCGCGTGAACTTGACCTGAAACGCCCCCGTAACCAGCAAGTAAGGAACGATCCACGACAGGAGCAGCACCGTTCCCCGCGACTCCCTCGACCGCACCCCCAGCGTGGCGACCAGTGCCGCGTAGGCAATCATTGAAGCGGCGGCTATGAAGACGATGCCGGTCGAGACGAGAAGCAGCCCCATCGGGATGAGCCATCCGACCACGAGGTAGATTATTCCGTAGTAGAACCTCATTCCCCGCAAACTCGCGTACAGCAGGCCCGCCCACGCGACGACTCCGAGAGGCCAACCCAGTCCGAAAGCCGCAAGTTGCCGCACGTGGTACAGGTATGCCGCCGTGTCGATATACTGCCGCGTGTAAGGGTAGTCACGAATCCGCCGCACCATTTCCGATTGCTCGGTAACGTCCGTGACGAATCGCGAAGCATCGATGATGGCGTACGGCTGAACGATGATGAACGTCGCCAGCGACGCGCATCCTGCGGCAAGTAGCCCCATGAAGGCCACCGCTATGCGACGGCTCGCCTCGTTCCTATCACCCTCCGCTGCGCCCAGCGCAGGCATGACGTAGAGCAAGTGGGCCATCGCCAGCGCCAGATACATAGGCGCCATGCTGACCTTCGTCGCCAGGCCCAGCCCGACGATCACGCCTGCGATCACCGAGTCCCGCAACCTGCCGCCGACCGCCACGCGGTGCATGAAGTAGAGCGCGGCAATAGTCGTAAACCCAAGCACGATATCGAAGGTCAGGAAGTGGCTGAGCTGGATATGAATCACCGCCAGTGACACCAGCGCCGCCGCAAGTAACCCCTGCCGTCTCCCGTACAGTCTGGCGCCGAGCAGGTAAGTCAGGAACACGACGCAAACGTCCGCCAGCGCCGATATTCCTCGCCCGACCGTCGAAACGTCGTATACGTCGCCGGGAATGAGCGACTGCGCGATCTTGAGCAGATAGAGGGGGAAGCTACCGTATGCGAACCGTCCGGGATTCCACGGACTCCGCTCGGCATCGAGGAGATCGCCAAGATCACCGGGCGTGGGAAACTCTAGGCCCTCGATCAGGAAGACTATGTTGCGCTCGTCAGGGTGTGGCGAATGAACGTACCCCTCGTCCCAGTTGATTCCGTATAGCCGGAGGGCCAACGCCACAACCAGGATGACCACAAGCGCGGTGGCGACTAGGATGCTGGTCCGGTCAAACGGCCGGCCGGCCGTGCTCTCGCTCGACTCGACGGCCGACGGCTGAGACTGCGTACTCTCCATGAGAGGCTATTGTATCTAGGGGCCAAGAGCTACAGCAACGCGCCGCACGGTCTGGATCACCGCAGTGAGCGCAGAGGAGACCCTGCGCAATCGTCATGGCGAAGAGCCTGCCCCGTACTCCGTTGCGGGGTCGGTATTGGGAACCCAAGGTCAATTGGAACCGTTCATGAACCGATCGAAGGCTTCGTCCCACTTGTCGGTGTCTTCTGGGAACATATGCGGTCAACTCAAAACTACGTCGAATGATCTCCCGTCCCTCGGCCAGCGACGATATCTCCCCCGATGCCACCATCTGCATCAGAATGTTGCCCGCCGCCGTAGCCTCTACAGGCCCCACGACGACCGGACGACCGACTGCGTTGGCCGTGAGCTGATTGAGCAGGAGATTCTGGCCGCCTCCCCCAACGATGTGCAGGGTATCCATACGGCTATTGACAATACCTTCAATCGTTTCGAGTACCATCCGGTAGCGGAGCGCGAGACTCTCCAAGACCGTCCGCACAAATTCCCCGCGAGCGGAAGGAGGTTTCTGACCCGTTCGCGCACAGAATTTCGCTATGCGGGCCGGCATATCCCCTGCGGGCAGGAACGACGGATCGTCGGGGTCGATGACAGCGGTGAACGGCGCGGACGCCTCGGCCATTTGCGTCAGCTCTGCATATGAGTGCGGGTGGCCCTGCGCCTCCCACGTCGCGCGACACTGCTGGACGAGCCACAGGCCCGATATGTTCTTCAACGGACGCATCGTGCCGAGAACACCGACCTCGTTGCCCAGCTCGAACGCCTTTGCCCGCTCGTTCATCACCGGTTCGGGCGTCTCGATTCCCAACAGCGACCACGTGCCCGAACTCAGAAACGCCCACGACCCCTCACCTGCGGGCACTGCGGCCACCGCCGATGCCGTATCGTGAGTCCCAGGCAGGACCACATACACACCACTCGCGTCCGTCTCTTCCGCCACTTTCGGTAGAAGAGGCCCCAGCAACTCCCCTGCGTCCCGTATGTCCCCAAGCAAGTGGGACGGCAGCCCAACCGCATCGAGTAGCGGATACGCCCAGTCCCGTTTTCGAACGTCATAGAGCTGGCTTGTGCTGGCAAACGTCCGCTCGGTGGACACGACGCCCGTCAGCCAGTAGTTGATGAGCTCGGGGATGAACAGCAGGTTCGATGCTTGCGCCAGCCGCTCCGGTGGCTCGGCGAGAAGCTGGTAAAGGCTATTCATCTCCATGAGTTGAATACCCGTCTGCTCGTACAGAAAGTCCTTCCCGAGCCGCTCTATGACCGAATCCTGGATGCCCGCCGTCCGAGAGTCGCGGTACTGATGCGGCAGACCCATGAGCCTGCCGTCCTCATCGAGCAGTCCGTAGTCAACGCCCCACGTATCCACGCTGACGCTGACCAGTTCGTCCTTGAAGAGCGTGGCAGCGGCGGCAATGCCCTGCTTGACCTCATCGAAGAGCCCGGGCAGGTCCCAGTGTACGTTCTCGCCCCGCCGAACGGGCACGTTCGGAAAGCGGTGCACCTCTCGCAGGGCGAGTCGCTCGCCGTCAAACGTCCCGGCGATGGCCCGTCCGCTCTCCGCTCCCAGATCGAGCGCGAGGTATGTCTTCCCTCCGCCGCTCATGTCGCTGGCAGGATGCCGAGGCCGGGTTCCGGGTACGGCGGACTCTGTGAATCGACTACTTCCTGCAGCTCCGACTCGGCTAAGGGCCGGAACCGCTCCGCCGCGTTCAGTATCTTGGGCAGCAGCCTGAGGGAGCCGGTGCTCGGCGCGGTGTGAATAGGCTGCGACAGCTGCCACCAAAGCGCGCTGTCGATCTCTGCCTGGTCTCGATGCGGGTCGTACCATACTGGATGCTCGCGCTCGTGGCCGCCCCATCCACCCCGCGCCAGCATCTTGATCGCCTGAACGCCCACGTCCTTTCGCTCGGCCTCCGCAAAGAGCGCCTCCGCGTTTCGCCTGTATTCCGCGTTGCGAAAGATCGCCGCGCTCACCGGAAACATCACGGTGTCGAAGTCGAACCTGCGAAGAGCCTCAAGGTGCACCGCCGGCGCGCCCGGCCCGTGACCGGTGATACCCAGCCAACGCGTCCCGCCCTGTTCACGAAGTTCGACCAGCGCTTCCAGTGCCCCGCCCGGCGCTGTTATCTTGTCCAACTCCTCCATCGTTCCAATGCTGTGGTGCTGGAACAGGTCGAAGCCGTCCACGCCGAGACGCTCCATGCACTCTTCGATGTTCGCCCACGCCTCGTCGCGGGTGCGCTTCCCCGTCTTAGCGCCGAGGAACACACGCTGCCGAATCTCAGGCATCCATGGGGCCAGTCGCTCCATTGCGACCCCGTACCCCGGCGCGATGTCGATATGGTTCACACCGTGTCGCAAGACCAGCTCGACCGCCCGGTCTGCCGTCTCCTGGTCGTCTTCCTTCTTCCCTATTGCGATGGCCCCGAACGTGACCACCGTGCTCATGTGTCCCGTCCGTCCGAGCCTACGCTTCTCCATGTCGACACACCCCGTTTGGCATAGTTCCGGCACCCCACTCCGGAGGCATTATAAACACAATTCCCAATGCACACCCGCGAAAGCCTGCACCGGTCGCCTGTACCAGTTTGGTCGGTAGGTCAGTTTTTGAGGAGGGTCTTACATCCCACTCGTCACTCCCGCGAAGGCGGGAGTCCATGACCCGGGGCGTGAGTATAGCTCCGACTCAACCACCCGACCGACTAAACTGATACAGGTTCCTGCACCGGTCGCCTCACGCCCAACGATTTGTGCCTAGCGTTGACATGTGCAATTCCCCCGCCATCGTCCGCTCCTCCATTCATACCCAATGAGCGTTTGGTGCTATAATGAAACGCCCGATACGCAGCGCGTGGACGTACCACGCCTCAAGGCGTCGGACACGACAGCAATTAGCTAGGAGACGACCAATGAAGGTTGTGTTTTTGGAGGATGTGGAAGGTGTCGCCCAGGGGGGCGAGGTCAAGGAAGTTAAGAGAGGATTCGCGCGGAACTACCTCATACCGCAGCGGCTCGCGATGCCGGCAACCCGCGACTCCCTGCAGCGGATAGACCGCCTCAAGAAGCAGGCCGAAGAGCGGCGGCTACGGACGATCCGCGACATGAGGCAGCTTGCCGAAGAACTGAGCGGCAAGCGGGTGGACGTGCCGATGCGGGCCGGGGCCGGTGGTAGGCTGTACGGCTCGGTTACCAACGCCATCGTTTCCGACGCCCTGTCCGATCTGCTCGACCGTGAGATTGAGCGCCGCAACGTTCAGATACCGGAGTCGATACGCGAGGTCGGCACGTTCGAAGTGCGCGTCCACCTCTACGCCGACATCGACGCCCAGGTCGAGGTCCTCGTCCATCCGATGGAGACAGACCCCGACGAGTTCCTACGATACCTCGAAGAGCGCAAAGCGCAGGCGGAATCCGGGGACTCGGACTCCTCCGACGAGACCGGCGACGAGACCGCCGCCGCCGAGTCCGATGACGTCGAGGAAGCCGTTTCCGAGACGGAACAGGACGAAGCTCCAGTCGCCGAAGAGTCTTCGTAAATCCGGAAAACTCTCCCTCCGGCGTAGTGCCACCGCGTCAGCCCTAGACGGCGAGACGGCATCGACGTGGTTGGCGGTCTGCTCGTAACGACTGGGTCGGTCACCCTATCAACTCTGCTCCAAGGATCAACTTCGCCACCCTCAAATCGTCACTACCATGAAAATAGGCTCCGGCAAACCTGTTGTAGGGGCAACCCTTGTGGTTGCCCGTTCCCGGCACCAACCCGTATTCATCTCCTTATGTGGCCTTCATAATGCCATGGTCATTCCGAACGCAGCGAAGCGGAGTGAGGAATCTAGAATCTCGCGCTACCGGTCTCGCGCCATACGCCATGCTTTCTACTTTCTTCCTCCCCCTGCGATCTCCGCGCCCTCTGCGGTGAGCCCCGACGCCCCTGGAATTGACAACTAAGAACGTCTGTACTACACTTTCCACATGCGGTCACCCATCTCCCAACTTTACAATAACGTGAAAAATGCCCCAGAATGCCCCACTTTTCGAAAAATTCCCCCGATAGTCAGGTGCTCGCTCTTCCCCGATTTACCCCTCTCAATCACTCGTCGGAGCCGCCCAGCGCAGCAATTTATGCAAAGGCTTCCGAATGCGGCAATGTAATGGCAGGGGAGTGAACATGCCGATGAATCGTCTGCCGGATCGACCAAAACTGGCACGACTTTTGTAGTCGCTCACCTGTGGCATCGGGTCGAACTCCCTGATAGTTTAAGCACCCCATGGTCTACACCGACAGACTGCTCCCCCACAGCGTCGAGGCCGAAGAATCGGTCATCGGCGCGCTTCTGATCGACAACGAGGCCTTTCCCAAGATAACCGGGATCGTCACCGCCGAGGACTTCTACGTAACCAAGAACCGCTGGTGCTTCGAGGCTTGCCTTGCCCTGTTCGACCGCAGCGAGGCCATCAACCAGGTGACGGTCGCCGAGGAGCTCGTTCTCCGCGAGCGACTCGAAGAGATCGGCGGCACGTCCTACCTCGCCCATCTCGTCCGCACCGTGCCCACCACCATCCACGTCGAGCACTATGCCGGCATCGTCCAGCGCACCTCGATCATGCGCCGCCTCATCAGGACCGCCGACGAGATCGCGGCGATCGGCTACGAGGGAGACGCGGACGCCGAGGCCGCCCTCTCCAAGGCCGAAGACATGCTCTATCGCGTCCGCACGGCGCGCAGCACGCGCGACTTCATGCACATTCGCGAGGTCCTCGACCAGTACATGGAGGAGACGGCCTCCCTGCAGGCCAGTCGAGACATCCACCTCTCGCCCATCGCCACGGGATTCCCCGACTTGGACAAGCTGCTCGGAGGCGGACTCCAGCGCTCCGACCTCGCTATCATCGCCGCCAGGCCCAGTCTCGGCAAGAGCACACTCGCCTTCAATATCGCGCGTCACGCGGCGGAACAGCTGGCAAGAGTCGCCGTCTTCAGCCTTGAGATGAGCGCCGAGCAGATCGGCATCCGCCTCGTTGCGAGTGAGGCGGACGTGGACAGTCACCGGATGCGCGTCGGCCTTCTCAACAGCCAGGAAGAGCAGCGCGAGCACGACGCCATCGGCTACCTTTCCGAGCTTCCCATCTACATCGACGAGACGCCCTTCCAGCGAATCGTCGAGATGCGAAGCAAGATCACTCGACTGCACAACGAGGAGCCTATCGACCTCCTGATCGTAGACTACATCCAGCTCATCGCAGGATCGAGCGGGAGGTCGGAAAACCGCGTCATGGACATGGGCGAGATATCCCGCTCACTCAAGAGCATCGCGCGCGAGCTCGACGTTCCCGTTCTCGCGCTCTCGCAGCTGAGCCGTGCCCCCGAGCAGCGGCTGAACCACAGGCCGCTCCTGTCCGACCTCCGTGAGAGCGGCAGCATCGAGCAGGACGCCGACGTGGTCGCATTCATCTACCGCGAGGACAAGTACGTCACGAGAGACGAATGGGAGAAGCGAAGGCCGAGCGAACCGTATCCCGTCAACGTCGCCGAGTTGATAGTCGCCAAGCACCGGAACGGCCCCACGGGGAGCGTACACCTCTACTTCCGTGACGACGTGGTGCGCTTCGAGAGCATGACACGAACCGGGGATACCCGGGAATTCGCTTAGCGGAGAGAAGCAGTGCCCAATATCTCTGAGGTACTCAGCAATCTACCCGCCGCCGGGTCGATCGGTGGTGGCGGGCACGTCCCGCCCGAGGAAGAGCCGGACGACTCCGACGGCCGGTGCCAGGTCTGCAATGGGCGAGGTTGGATCAGTCCCAACGTTCCCGTCGGCCACGCGGACTTCGGCACCATCTCCCCCTGCCAATGCCAGGAATCGCGCCTCGAAGGCGAGCAGCACGAGCGACTCCTCACCTACAGCAACCTCGGCAACCTCACCCGCTTCCGATTCGAGAATTTGGAGCCCGACGGCCTTTCCGATTCGGAGATAAGCAAATCGCAGTTCCGCAAGGCCTACGATGTGGCGCGGGTCTACGCCAACGACCCAAGGGGATGGCTTACCTTCACCGGCCCAAACGGTGCGGGCAAGACTCACCTGGCCGCTGCCATCGCCAACCACTGCGTGGACAGCAGCCGGATCGTCTTCTTCTCCCACGCTCCCGACCTGCTCGATCACCTGCGTTCCAGCTTCGGCCCCGCAAGTGATATTTCCTACAGCGACCTGTTCGAGCAGGTGAGGACCACACCGCTGCTTGTGCTAGACGGCCTCGGCAGTCAGAGCGCCACACCCTGGGCGGAGGAAAAGCTGCGCCAGATCATCAACCACCGCTACAACGCCGAGCTTCCCACCATCATAACGACCGCCGTCCCGCTGAGCGGACTCGATTCGTACATCGTGTCTCGTCTGACGACAAGGGGACTGGGGAGGATTGTCGAGCTTGGCTTGACGCAGTCCGAGCGGCTTGAGGAACTCGGACGGATACCGGAAAACATGCTCAACATCATGACGTTCGAGAGGTTCAGGACCAACGTCAACGGCCTGACCAATGAACAGCGGAAGAGCCTCGAGGCCGCATATCAGGCCGCGCGAAACTTTGCCGAGCGACCCGACGGCTGGCTCGTCTTGACGAGCCGACGCACCGGCGTGGGAAAGACGCACTTGGCAATCGCGGTTGGGGAGTGGCAGATGCGGGCCGGACGGCAAGTCATGTACTACTTTATGTCGCGCTTGGTCTTCGACCTGCAAACGCTCGTGGGGACGGACGCCGCACGATACGCTGACCTGTTCGACCGGGTAACGAACGCTCCCTTCCTCATCCTCGACAACCTCCGCAGGAGTTTGAGGTTTCGTGACTTGGAAAATGGTCGATCAATCCCCGAAAGGTGGCTGGGCGGTACGCCCTGGGCAGAGGACCAGCTTTACCACATCATCACTCACCGACATAGCCATCGGTTGACGACGGTCATCACCAGTCCGGAGGACTTTACGGACCAACCGGGCCCGTTCGGTTCGCTCCTCCAAGACCCTACAATCTCACAGATCATTGAATTCGACGCCAACGACTACCGAACGCAGAGATCGTAGCAAACTGTAGTCGAGTAACACCCCCGCTCCTACGGTAACTGTTCAGAGTCGGTGAGATATGCAGGAATTGTCCTCCTGCTGTCATTCTGAGGAGCGCGGCGACGAAGAATCTACAATCTCTCCCCCGACGGGGGAGAGACACAGAGAGGGGGTCTTCGCAGTTAAACTCACGGAGATTGAACAGTTACCCCCGCACCCCGCCAGCTTGCCCGCCATTCTCGCTGCGTATAAACTTGGGCGACACCGCTCAGACAGAGGACACGACATGAAGATCGCTATCCTGCGAGGCCCGCGCGACCTCGCGATCGAAGACTGGTCCCTCGACACCCAGGACCTTGGGCCCAACGACATCTGGGGCGAGACCGTCATCTCCGGCTTCAAGATCGGCACCGACCGCGGCAACTACGAGGGCGCGGAGGACGTGCCCGGCGCGCCGACCTACCCCCGCTGGGTGGGCGACAGCAACCTCGCCGTCGTCAAGGGCGTCGGAAGCGACGTGACCAAGTTCAAGGTCGGCGACCGCGTCGTCTCCCGCCAGCCTCACCAGTCCGAATGGGTGACCGACCATCGCGGATCCATCGTCAAGATTCCTGAGGGCGTCGACGACGAAGACGCCATCTGGGCGCACCTCTACACCCTCAGCGGCCTCTGCTTCCGCAAGGCGAACTTCGTTCCCGGCGAGTATGTGGCCGTCGTTGGTCTGGGCGTGCTCGGTCTCGGCGCGGTCGGGCTGGGACGTCCGATGGGCGCGAGGACGATCGGCATCGGCAACAGCCCCATCCGCAACGAGATGGCCATGCAGATGGGCGCTCACGCGACATTCATGTATGACGACCCCGACCTCGAGGCCAAGCTGGACGAGTACACCAACGGCAACGGTGTCGACCTCGTGATCCTGACCGCCAACCCCTGGCCCGCATACCGTACCTCCGTCGAGATCGTGCGCGTGAACGGCCGGGTGTCCATCGTAAGCTTGCTCGGTCGCGGCGAAGAACCGGCAGACTTCAATCCCCTCGCCATGCAGTATTTCTACCACAAGGGCATCTCAATCATCGCCGTCAACGGTACCGCACCCTACCAGTACCCGCAGGCAGACGCCGACCGTATGGAGTGGAACAAGCAGTGCGAGTTCGTCCTGCAGCTCATGGCCGACGGCAGCCTGACGCCGAGCCAGATCGTCACCCACCGCCTACACTACTCCGGCATGAAAGAGGCCTACGAAATGGCCTACCACCGCGAAAAGACCATGCTCGGCGTAATCTTCCGCTGGCAGGACTGAGGGACTGCAACCCCGCGTTAGAATACCGTATGCCTACCCGAGCGATAGTGACTGCGGTCTTATGCTCCCGCACCGTCGTGCCGGGACGCGAAGGCTTACCCTCTCGGCCGGCGTCCCCTCCCCCTTGGCCGGATCGCGGTTCCCGGCTACCCGAACAACTGCTGCCCGGTTGCATAGGCCTCAAGGCTCCGACTCGTCCCGGCGAGACCGAGAACCAAAGTACGCCGCGCCGAGCCCGTTCAGCAGGCCGCCCAGTAGGGCGAGATAGAATATCCCCCCACCGGCACTCAGAGAAGTGCCTGAGTCATCTCTCGTATGCTCTATGAACGTTATCGGTCCGAGTCCGAGAGCGAAGGAATCCCGTTCGGCAATCCCCGCGACGAGACCCAGCAGAAGGACCAAGGCGTAGCCGATTAGCAGTATGGAGACCGTCCCAACGCTCCACGAGATCAAGAACCTCTTGAGCATAACTTCCTCCTTTGCCTGCGTTGCGTCACGTTGCCTAGGGGTATGAGGCCAGGCGGGAACGCGACCCTTCGGCCTCTGCGGTCATGAGTCGAGCCATTCGATTGCCACGCTCAATGCGCCAGTTCCCGCGAGCAGCACGAGTCCGACGATCGGGACGATCAGGATAGACTCCCCCAAAATATCCTCTGCCAGCCCTCCGATCGAGATGGTGACGTAAAACACACCCGCTGATGCCACCATCAGGGCCAGGCTTCCAAATAGCTGTTTCGTCGGCGACTCACGACTCCATGGAAGGAGACGTCCGACGAGGGTCGCAGAGGATGTGATGACGAGGAGCATGAGAATCAGCCCCCCAGTCGTGGCGTTCTCGCGTGCGAACCCCACGAGGGACGGAGCGAGTACCAATATCCCTATTGCTGCAGTTAAGAAAGAGGTCGAAATCCACCAAGCCAGCCCGATGGACGTTCCGGACGCCGGAACGGTCTTCAGCAGCCAGATTCCGAGGGAACGGTCCTCGGAGAAAATGAGGCCGGCCGACGCCGCCAGATAGAGAATCATGAACGGCGCAAACGTCCCCAGGGCGTCCAAGATATCGCTGCCCAGCAGAGAAAACAGCACCCCCACCCCAATTCCGACCATGATTGCCAGGGCGAGAAAGCTCCGGGCTTGGCCCTCTCTCAACGTGGTGAGCACGGCCCAAGCCGTGAAGGCGAGCGGCTTGTTCTTTCCGATCGGAGCGCTGAACTCGATCCACCTTCGGCGTGGAGGCGGTTCGGGACGCAGGCTGAACGCGATCCAGGCGATGGCCGACAGGACGATCGAGGCGGCCGCGCCGGTCGCGGAGATGTAGGTAGGTGGTACCGAGGTCTCGAAGATACGGTCGGGGTCGAGTGATTGGAATGTGGGATCAAATGTCGAAGCTGGGAGGTCGGACCCGGTCGCCTCCAACACGGCTTCGACGTCGACCGATGCCACGGGGAGGTATGTCGCGAGCCAAGACCAAGAGCCTTGCACGCCGAACGAGAGCACGAAGCTCAGGGCGACCGTACCCGCCAGGGCCAGCGTGCCTACCAAAAACAGCCCCCACGATCGGTAGCCCCTCACCGCCTCCGAAACTGAAGCGCCCTGCAGCGCGGCCACAAGGCAAAGCATACCGAAGACCCCCGCCCAGATGCCGTATGCCGGAACGCCAACAAGCGCGTACATACGCCACGTCATGGCTATCATGGGGATAGCAAAGACACTGACGATCAGGACGAAGGGCAGTCCTCTCAGCCCGATGAGTATTTCGACCTTCCGAACAGGCACGAGCCGGAACTGCTCATCGAAATATCTCTCCTTTGGCAGGAGCAGGGAGAAGCTGAATCCCAGAACAAGTTCCATGAGCAGAAGAAAAACGATAACACCGGATAGGCCGCCCGGGAGGAAAGAGAAGAGCGCAAAGGAGTCCGCCGCCCGGAGGGCAAAAGCCACGCCGCTGACCGCTAGGGCGACGATCGCGACTAAGATAATTGGGTTGGTGCGTGCTAGCTCAAGTACCGCCTTCTTGACCCGGCGGTACTCACTCTGCAGAAGAACCGCCCAGAGCATCTTGAATCTCCTCCGGCGTGACGACGAACCCGGCCTTAGCGAACACTCCAATCAGGTCTGCGACCCCGTACTCCGATCTTATCTTGGCAGGGGAACCCTCGGCGAACACGCTCCCGTTGACGATCAGGTAGACCATGTCGCAGAGTCTCTCAGCAAAATCGACGTTTTGGGTTGCTATCAGGAAGCTGCGTCCCCGACCCTGGATCTCGCGGACCAGGGCCTCCAGGGAGAGAACGGTCTCGGGGTCCAGGCCGTTGATGGCCTCATCGATGAACGTGACCGGCCGCAGCAAGGCCGTCGCCGTGATGATCGCGACCTTTCGCCGGTTGCCGTGGTTCAACTCTCCGAGGTATCTGTTTCGGAAACCGTCCAGCCGCCAAAGCGAGGCGATTCGCTCCGTTCGCGCGACATAGTCGGAGCCGGCGCTCTGTAAGGCGGCGTAGAACTGGATGTACTCGCTGACCGTGAGGTGGTCGAATCCAGTTGGGACGTCTGGAGCAAAAGCCATCTTCGACTTGGTGCGGACGCTGACCTCGTTGGGATCACAGTTGTCCCAGGTAACTTGGCCCTCGTCCGGCTTGAGCAGTCCTGCGGCTAGTCTCAGCGTTGTCGACTTTCCTGATCCGTTCGGGCCGATCAAACCGACGACGGCGCCGGGAGAAATGTTCAGCGAGAGATTCGTGACGGCGTGCACCTTCCCGTAGGAGAACGTGACGTTTTCTATGGCCTGCAGGTTGAGCTTGGTATTCAACTGCTGTACCTCTCGCCGTGGACGTCGGTGAGTATATAATACTAGGTTGGGCGCATTGTCAAAAGGGCCGGAGGGTTCTACAATCGGGTTCGCTGGTGAGGTGGGTTGGTGACGCGAGGGGTATCCCTGGCGTCGGCTGGTGGGGCGATCACGGAGTTTGAGAGCAAGAAAGGAACAACCATGACCACGACGAAGAGCAGGGTACAGGGGTCCCTTGATCTCTATGAACGTGCCGAGGAACTGATCCCCGGCAAGACGCAGCTCATTAGCCGGAGGGCGAGCAGCTTCGCGCACCCGATCAGTCCGATATACGCCGATCACGCCAAGGGGTCGCGGTTCGTCGACGTGGACGGCAATGAATACATCGACTGGGTGAACGCGGTGACGGCGATTATTCTCGGCCATGCCGACGACGTGGTCGACGGCGCGGTGAAAGAGCAGATAGGCAAGGGCAGCCTGTTTACCCTGAACAGCCCGCTGGAGATCGAGCTTGCCGAGCTGCTGATCGACACCATCCCCAGCGCGGAGATGGTGCGCTACACCAAGGGCGGCGGCGAGTCCTGCGCTGTGGCCGTCCGCATCGCGCGCGGAACCACCGGGAAGGACAAGATTCTCTTCTCCGGCTATCACGGCTGGCACGACTGGTACCAGTCCGCCAACTACCTCGTCGACCCCGAGTCGGGCGAGTTCCCCTTCGCAGGCATCGAGCCGACCGGCGTGCCCAAGGCGCTTGCCGGCACGGCCATACCCTTCATCTACGAAGACATCGACAACCTGCGGCAGCTCTTTGAGGAAAACAAAGGCGAGGTCGCGGCAGTGATGATGGAGCCGATGCGCTCCGAGCGTCCGAAGGAAGGGTACCTAGAAGCTGTCAAGGAGCTCTGCCACGCTAACGACGCGCTCCTGATCTTCGATGAGGTGTCGTCGGGATGGCGTATCTCCTTAGGCAGCGCGCAGGAATGGCTCGGCATAACGCCCGACATGTCCGTCTTCGCCAAGGCTATGTCGAACGGCTACCCTATGGGCTGCGTGGTCGGTTCCCGAGAGGCGATGGAGCCGGCTGACCGCATGTTCATTTCGAGCTCCTACTGGAGCGACAACATCGGCCTTGCCGCGTCGGTGACGACGATCCACGAGCTCAAGCGGCGCAACTCGACCGAGTGCTTCAAGGAGATCGGCGACAAGATGTCGGCCGCTCTTCAAGACGCCGTCGATTCCGTCGGCATTTCGGCGCAGGTCACCGGCATCCACACCGCCCCGACGCTGGTGTTCGATGTGCCGGAGCCGTCCATGAAGAAGCCCATCGACACGCTGTTCATCCAGGAAATGGCCAAGCGCGGCGTCTTCGCTCCGACCTCGTTCAAGGCGACACTAGCCCACACCGACGAGGACATATCGATTACCGCCGAGGCCGCCGCCGAGTCGATGCGGGTCATCATGCGCGCGCTTGAAGGAGAACTCGATACCCTGCTGGAGGCCGAGATCGGGCGCGAACCGTTCCGCCGAATGGTCAGATAGGAAGCCCCGACGCGGCACACACGCGCAGTTCGAGGGCTGCACGACTCATGACATCTGAATCAAAGGCGGTGGACACCCAGCCGGACCCGTCCACCGCGTCGGGACAGTCTCGGATAATCCGGTATCTAATGCTCGTGGGCGCCTTTTTGCCCGTCGTGGCGATCACGGTCGCCGTCCTGGTCTTCAGGAACGACCTTGATGACCTCCGCACGATTGAAGGTCTTGAACCGTTAGGCTATGCGGGGATTTTCCTTGCGAATGTCATCGGGAGCGGGACCTTCGTCCTTCCTGTTCCGGGCATTGCGACGGTTATCCTGGGCGCCACGCTCTGGAACCCGTTACTCGTCGCCCTCGCGGGAGGCACCGGCTCGACCGTAGGAGAGATCGCAGCCTATCTTGCCGGATTGGGCTCCTACGACGTGGTCAGGAAAATCGCCGGTCGCAACCGGTGGTACGTGAAATGGTACGGCCGGATCAGGGGTTGGATCGAGGCCCGAGGCATGATCACCATATTTCTCTTCGCGGCCACACCCAACCCGTTCTTCGATCTTGCCGGATTCGCGGCAGGCTCGATGAGGTACCCGATCAGCAGGTTCGTGGCGGCCTGCTGGCTCGGCAAGTTAGTCAAGTATGCCGTCCTGTCGTACGCGGCGTTCTGGGGCGCGGACATCCTCTACGGCTGGTTCGAATAAGCGCTCGGAGTGTTAGAAACAGCCCCGAACTACACCGGCTTAACATGCTCCGCCATCTGCTCGCGGTACCACTCGACGCCGTGGATGTCCTTCTTGTAGTTCCAGCGCCAGACCTCTGGGTACATCATGATGCCCCGGTCCTCGACGGGGAGCTTGAAGGGCGCGCTGCCGTTGCGGGCCGACTCGCGGAGCGCCACGGCAATCTCTAGCGAGTGACGCAGATCGTCCCCCGTCGTGATCGGCAGGGGGTTACCAGTGTCGATGGACTCCACGACCGCGTCGATGCTGGTCATCATAACCTCGCTGGGGTTGCGCCATCCCTCGGCGTCGCGCCCTCTATCCCTAGGCGGTTGCGGCTTGAATACCCCTACCACCTCGCGAAGGTCGGGGCTTTCCCTGGGGTCGTCGGTCTTGAATAGCCGCAGGCCGAGGCCGGTATTGTTGCTGTTGGTAATCACGCCGTGCGTCCCGATCACCTCGATTCCTCGATAGTCGGGGCCTTCAAAACTGCTGTATGCCTCGATACCGTTGTCGAACTTGATATAGCCACCGAGCCATCCGTACCACCGCTCTCCGCCCCCATAGTCCTCCTCGTACTCGCCGTGCGGGTCGTTGGAGACGAAGCCGACCACGAAGTCGACAGGGGACTTGTCGGCGAACTTCCGCGTGATGTTCAGGCCGTGCGTGCCGACCTGCTTGTTGTTCTCGTACAGGTTGATGCGCAGGACATCGCCGATCTCGCCGCCCGCCGCCAATTCGTAGGCCTTGCGATAGTCGGGATGACTGGATACCACCAGTCCGGCGGCTAATGGGATGTTCCGAGACGCGCACTCCTCTACCATTCGGTCCGCATCGGCCAGACTGCCCGCAAGGGGCTTCTCGCAGAATACGGCCCGGACTCCCGCTTGTGCAGACGCGATCACGGCATCCGGGTTCGCTTTGACCGGCAGCACGGGCGCGGAAATGTCGAGGTCTTCCTTCGCTAGCATCTCCTCGTAGCTCGCGTAGCCGGGAACGCCGAAGCGCTCGCAGAAGAGTTCGAGGTTCTCAGGATCTGTGTCGGCGACCGCCGCGACCTCCGTGCGCGGGTGAAGGTGGTAGTCCCTAGCGTGGTGCGTTCCCTGCCGTCCTCCTCCTATGATGCCGACGCGGTAGGTGGGTTTGTTGTCCATGATGTCCTCCTTTTTGCAGAACTTACCACCTCGATGCCGTCTTGTAAACGAACCTATCAGCCCGTATCATCGTATGGGATCGGGGTGTGGCGCAGCGGAAGCGCGCCTGGTTTGGGACCAGGAGGTCGCCGGTTCGAACCCGGCCACCCCGACCAGACACAACCTCACGGGCACGTTGGCGGCAGTCTCGGCGTGCGCGTCACTGAATATACTCTATCCGACGAAATCCGAGATATGAGACGACAGCGCACTATCTACTTCAACGACGCCCGCCACTATTACCTCTTCGTCTTCGAGCCGCCGATGACGATGGAAGACGCTTGGCGTCCCGTCGACGAGGTGGCGGGGACCGGTATTGACACCTTCGTCTACGGCGTGTCGCGAGTCGACGGGCTGTACTACCCATCCAAGGCGGGTACACAGTTCAAGCACGGCGAGCATGGCCCTGACTCTCCCGGATTCAAGCAGAACGCATACTGGCGCACGTGGCACAACATGAAGAGCCTCGAGGAGCGCGGCCTCGACCCGCTATTGGTGCTCATCGACCGCGCCCATGACAAGGGCATGGACTTCTTCGCCAGCCTAAGGCTCTCCAGCCACGCCGCCATCGATCCGGCACACGAGGTCGCCTCGGGCGGTCGAGGATGGGTACATCGCGAAGTCCGCGACTTCCAGCGCGAGGTCCTCCGCGAGTTGGCCGTCGACTACCCGACCGAGGGTGTGGAGCTGGACTTTGCAGCCGCGCCGGGTGGATCGCCCACTCACTTCCGTGACGAGAATGATGCCCGCGAGTACACCCCTGCCGTTACCGAGTGGGTCGCCGAGGTCGCCGATATAGTGCGCACCCGTCCGGGGATGCCCGGGGAAGTCGGCGCTCGCGTCTACCCGACCGAAGAGCTGAACTTACGGCATGGCTTCGATGTCCACCAATGGCTCAGGGACGGATCGGTCGACTGGGTTGCTCCCCTCCTGTACGGCCACAACCTCATCGACCCGCACGTCGACCTATCATGGCTAGTAGAGGCGGCCCACGACGCCGATGTCTCCGTCTACGCAACTATTCAGCCCCATCATTTCGACCCAGGGCGGGAGCACTTCGTAACCGAACATGCCACGCCCGCCATGAGACGCGCCGCCGTCGCGAGCTTCCGCGAACAGGGCGCGGACGGCATGTATACATGGTTCCTTCCCTGGCCGTTCGGTGATGCCGAGCGACGAGTCCTCACGGAGATGTCCGACCCTGACATGATGATGGAGGCTGACAAGCACTACGTCGTCGGTCGTCGGAGCGACATTTCCGAGCGCGCCGGTTTGGCGACGCAGCTGCCGCAAACTATCGAGTCATCCGACACGGGCACGAAGCATCCCTTCCGCCTCTACTGCGCCGATGACCTGCAGGGGAAGGCCGACCGCGTCAAGCAGGTGCGCCTCAAGGTGTACATCGGCGACATCGTCTCGGAGGACAGGGTTCGATTCCTCCTCAACGGCGAGTCGCTGGAAAACGAGACCTGCCTGCGACACTTCCCAAAGGGCCTCCCACCGTATCACGGGCAGTGGCTGGACTTCGACCTGCGCCGAGCCCGCCCAAGGAAAGGCTGGAACACACTCGAAATCGTCCTGGACGGACGTCCCGCCGACCTCATCAGCCCCCTGGTCGTCCAAGATATCGAGCTCATCGTCGAATACGGCCCCTATCCCTCAAAGCTCAACTCATACGCTCACATCCGACGCCTGAATGAGGCGATTGGGAGCACACAAACGCTATGGACCGAGGTGACACGCCGTGAGGACCCATAACATCGATATGAACATAGAAAGCAAAGGGAGAGTCACGTCCCGGACATTCGAGGTCGGCTCGGTCGCGGGGGCGCGCTTTACCGCGCGGGATGTCGAAGGCCTGCGTAAACAGATGGAAGAACAGTTGGTGCGCGAAGGACACTTCTCGTCGGCGACATTCACCAACCCGTCGATCTTTCGCATCGCTCGATATCTCCTCACCAAGGACTCTGAGTTCGAGGTGCAGGGCACGATGACGGGCGGCGAGGGTGAGGTCGTGGCGATTCGGGACGGCGACGAAGTCTTCATCTCCGTCGGCAGCGACCAGTGCGACCGGGAACTCGACCCGCTCTTCCCCGACAAACCGAAGCAAATGTGTCCTCATCCAATAGCGTCGACCGCTTGGCCTTACTCGGAGGTCAAGGACCACTGGGACGACCTGCGAATTCAGAGCACCGTCACAGTGCAGGGACACGCCGTTCCACTCCAGGACAGCCGCCTTGAGGCGCTCGTCACCCTCGATTACCTCCTCGACATGGCATCGGTACAAGCGCTTCCGGACGCTGCCATCCTGTACTGCGGCTCGTCACCGTTTCTCGACAGCGCTGATGAGGCGGTAAAGGAGCACAATCTGTCACCTTTCACCACTTGGGGCGTGGGTGATGCGTTCTCCGTTCGGCTCTACGATCCCGTACTCGAACGGTCCATCGAGCACAGCTTCGCGCCCGTGCCTGTCGGCGACGATCTCGCCGAGCGGCAATCGGAGGGCAGGGCGCTCCCGAACTTCCCGATGATGGACTGAGCACAGCACCGAAATCCACCGAACCCTTTGCGTGAAATCCATGACCGACTCTTCCACTACCTCATACACCACGCTCATACGGGACATGCCGGAGGGCGAACGTCCGCGGGAGCGACTCGCACAGTATGGCGCGGACGCCCTCAACAACGCAGAGCTGATAGCCATCCTCCTTCGCACCGGCATGAAGGGGGAGAGCGTCGTCAATATGTCCACCCGGCTTCTCGCCGAGTTCAAGGGACTCGAAAGGATGGGACGGGCATCATTCCCCGAATTGTGTTCGCTCAGCGGTATCAGCGAGGCAAAGGCGTGCCAGTTGCTTGCCGCCTTCGAGTTGGGCAGGCGCCTCACCTCACTCAGCCCGGAAGACCGTCCGAAAATCAACTCCCCGCGCGATGTCTATAATCTGTTGAGCGCCGACATGGGATATCGAGACCAGGAGCACCTCCGTGTCCTGCTCGTGTCAACCAACTCCGAAGTTGTCGGCACCCACGAGATTTACAAGGGCACCGTAAACTCGGCGGCGGTTCGCGTAGCCGAAGTTCTCCGCCCCGCCGTCAGGGAGAACTGTCCGTCCATCATAGTGGTGCACAATCACCCGTCGGGCGATCCCTCTCCCAGCGGCCCGGACATCATGATTACCCGGCAGATCAAACAGGCCGCCGAAATGATGGACATCGATCTGCTCGATCACATCGTCATCGGTGGCCGCACCTTCGTCAGCATGAAGGACAGAGGGTTGGGTTTCCCTTCTTGAGGTAGGGCCTCGATACATCGCTCAACCTCGACCTCCACGCAGAAACCAGAATCAATGACAGCGCCAATCGACATCGGCTCCACGAAGCAGCTGTTCCTCGACGATCATGTCGTCGATACCCTCGAAAACGTCGTACGGCAGTTCCACCGTCCCGTTCGCTCCCCCGAAAACCCCATCATCCAGGCCGACCGGCCCTGGGAGCGAGGAGGTGGCGGAGTATACCTGTTCGGCGGCTCGGTGCTGTACGACGAGGAGGACGGCCACTTCAAGATGTGGTACCGCACCTCCTTGCCCCTCAAGAGCTCCGACATACGTCGCAGTCAGGAGCCGGAGGGCGGCTATAAGGCGTGCTATGCCGTCTCCGACGACGGAGTCCATTGGGAAAAACCCTCCCTCGGCCAGACCGACTTCAACGGCTCCAAGGACAACAACATCCTTCCACCGGCCATCGGCGGCATGCAGCAAATTCGTCGCCCCAATCTCATCAAGGACTACGAGGACCCCGACCCCGAGCGCCGCTACAAGATGATCTATATAGACAATTTCGAGGGCAAGTGGGCATTGTCGAAGGGCTACTCCCGGGACGGAATCGCGTGGCGGATGAACGTCGGCGTTCCCCATGCCTTCGAGAGTCCTGTCGCTCCGAACGGTGTGCTTTTTGGCTGGGACCCGAGACGCCGCGAGTACGTCCACTACCATCGAAAGTCCGGCATGGTGCCTGCCGACGTCGATGGCCGGCTCGTCCGCAAGAAACACGCCGTGATGCGCACCGCCAGCCCTGATTTCGAGACTTGGGACGATACACGGGAAGTGTTGACGCCCTCTGATACCGACCCGCCCAACTGGAGCCCGAGCCACGGGGTCGATCTTGCGGGCGTCCTCTACACCGACGACTTGTACATAGGCACGGTCGACAGCGGAGCGACCTACCACGTCGAGGACTTCCCCGACCACCTGTGGGACCCGTTCCACCGGCACGAATTCGCCGAATATCGCACCGAGCTCGTCATTAGCCGCGATGGCGTCATGTGGCGTCGCGCAGCGCCGTTTTGGGAGTTCATGCGCTCCGGCTCCTGGGGCACATGGGACCGCGATCACGTGGGTCTGGCAAAGCCCATCATCTACAACGACGAAATTTTCACATACTACGCGGGTAGCAACGTGCCCATGGGCTCCAACGCCCCCGGTCATCCCCTTGCGGATGTCATCAACACCGTCAGAGACGGCCAGTGGATGGCACACGCAATCGGCCTGGCAACGATGAGGGTGGACGGGTTCGCCTCAATGGACGCCTACCGGGAGGGGGGAACGCTTACCACCAAGCCGCTGGTCTTCAACGGCGAGCGCCTCGAGGTGAACCTCCGAGCGCCCGAAAGACCCTTCGGAGTCGAAAGGACTCCACCCACGCCGTACGGCACGCTCTCCGTGGAGTTACTCGACCGTAAGGGCAGGACCATCGAACCTTTCTCAGCCGTACGTTGCGATACCCTCACGGGGGACGAATTTCGTCACACAGTAACGTGGAACGGCAGCCCCGACGTCACCGCCCTCGCGGGTGAGACCGTTCGGCTCCGCTTCCACCAGCGCAACGCCGCCCTGTACGCATTCCAATTCGTCAGACCGGGAACACGGCAGAGCCCGGCCAACCTGCTCGCGCCGGGGGCGAAGGGAACACCCTAGTCCAACACTCGCATCACACGACAACAACGGAAGGACGACACTATGCAAGATATCCGAGTAGGAATCATCGGAGCGGGAGCGGTTGCGCAGGCGCGGCACATCCCACGCCTCAAGGCCATCGAAGGCGTGGAGCTTGCGATGGTATGGAACCGCACACTGTCGAAGGCCAAGGGCGTCGCGCGCGAGTTCGGTTTCGATCAGGCGGTCGCCGACTGGCGGCAGATCGCCGAGTCGCCCGACATCGACGCCATCGTGATCGCGACCCCGCCCGGCACGCACCACGAGATGACGCTTGCGTCTCTGGCAGGCGGCAAGCACGTCCTATGCCAGGCGCGCATGTCGCGCAACCTTAAGGAAGCCCACGAAATGCGGAACGCGGCCGCCGCGTCGGGCAGGGTTACCTGCCTCTATCCCCCCTTGCCCGGCCTCAAGGGCGACCGCACCATGCTCCGCCTCCTCCACGACGAGCACTACGTAGGGGAACTCCGTGAGGTCCGGGTGATAGGCATGGCCGCTCCGGCCCCAAGAGACTCATACGACTGGCGGCGTGACCCCGACGTGACCGGACTCCATCTCCTGACCATGGGCATGTGGATCGAGGTGCTGAACCGATGGGTCGGCCCTGCCACGTCGCTTGCCGCCAAGGCCGGGTACCACATAGACAAGGTGAGCAACTCCGACGGGGAAATGGTCGACGCCACCGTCCCCGACTCGATAGCCATCTCTGCCGATCTCGAGTGTGGCGCGGCGGCCTCCTACCACTTCTCCACCGAGGCATCGTTTGCGGGCCCGCACAAGATCGAGCTGTACGGCTCCAAGGGCGCGCTCATATACACCCTCTTCGGCGACGAGATCCACGGAGCGACCGCGGGCATGTCTTCGATGCAGCCCATCGAGCCCGCCCCCGACGAGATCCGCCTCCAGACTACCGACGCCGAGTTCATCCAGTCAATCCGTGAGGGAACGCCCGTACATCCGTCCTTCGACGAGGGAGTCCAATACATGGAGTTCTGCGAGGCCGTAGGACAGTCAGTCATGTTCGATAAGGTCGTCGATCTCCCCCCGGATCCACTCATGGCGACATGGGGCCGGACGTTGCAGTAACCCTTTTGACCTACACAGAACGAGCTCGAAGACCGATAAGTTCTAGAGAGCAGGAAACCCCCTGCGTATTCCCCGTGTGGTACAGTTTAGTGGGTGCAGATTTAGTGTCCGCAGTGGGGGAGATGTCGAATTAGATTTGCCTGAAACTCTCAAGCGCACATTAAGTGGAGCGTGGGAGGTGTGGTAACACTAGAGCGCACTCCGCACTAGGGAGGATTCTGCGAATGGGAGAGTTTCTTTTTACATCCTCACACAGCACTTTGTGGAAGGATGCGCTAGATCTTACGATTCATCGAACGACTGCCGTCGACGCTTGTTTTCAAACATCTCGAAGGACGAGAAACTTTTTCGACGTATCAAGACACATTCGAAGCCTGCAATTCTCTGGTGCTACAGTTGACAACGGGATCGAGCGTTCGACCATGCGGAAACTGTAAACCTGACAAGTAGTGTCAGTTAAGATAGTGGGGACGAATAGCACTCGATATCCTCATTGTACCGCCGGAGGAAGCATGGCCAGGATGTGGCAGGTTGAAGATGCCGAGGCGAAGTTCAGCGAGTTCCTTGCAGCCAGCATTTCAGATGGACCGCAGATCGTGGCTAAGCGCGGCATGGAAACAGCGGTGCTTATCCCCATTGAGCAATGGCGAAGGCTTCAGAAGGTCGCCAAACCTGATCTGAAGGAACTGCTTCTCACTCCAGAAGCGAGGACCAACGCGCTTACACCAGCCCGGCTGAAGCATCACGCCCCGGCCCCAAGAAATACCGGCTGCACCCACGCCTTACCACCGCCGGACGACACCACCGTCGCCCGCACATAGCCTTCGTCGCCCTCAATGCCATACCAGGGACGCAGTCCGTCTTGCTCCGACAGGACTCGACCGCGTTTTCCAACAAACCTCGTGAGGAACGACTCGCCAGGTCTATGCACTATCTCGATGGACAGCTCCGAAGACGTTGCCGACAGGTCCGCCAACTCGACGCCGGTCGACGCATAGAACTCGCCCCGACGAAGCGCCGAGAGGATCGTCTCTTCGGTTAGTGGACAGGCGCGCACCCAGACCCATCCACGCCCCGGATTCGCGCGGTCGGGACGAAACTCGTCATAGGTGTGGGCATCGTCCGTGGCGATGCCATAGAGACGCTGGCCTCCGCTCAGTACCCCGTCCCAAGTCTCTTCGGAGCTTGGTCTGCCGTTGCCGCCGTCGTTATTCTTGCTCGGACCTCCCCCGTTGAACACCTCGATGAAGCTCGCGCCGGTCGTCTGCAAAACGTGTTCGTGAGTGAAGCTGTCCCGATCGTTGGGGTGATTAAGCGAGGCCATGCCGCCAGCCGCGAGGACCGCGTCGATATTGGCCTGCATCGTAGGCACCTTCTCCTCCAAATCGACGAACTCGACCGATCTCGATATGCCGAAGCCGTTGATATGGATCGGGCCGTTGCCGCTCGGCATGTGCTTGCCGACCTCCTGCCCCCTCACCATGACCATCTCGTCCGTCTCATACTCCGTGAGCACGTTGTGGTCGGTGATGCCTAGCCAGTCGTAGCCATGCTGTTTGTACCAGCGAACGACGTTCTCTGGCGAGGCAGGCCCGGTCGAGCCGAGCAGTGACGTATGAGTGTGGAGGTTGCCCTTATACCAACGGTTGCTCATCAGAGCTTGGGCCGGAAGATGCCGAATGAGCTCGTGTACGAATGGAGGAACGTCGACCCTCCCACGGGGCCGATCTCACCATTGCAGAAGAAGCCGGTCAACGGCATCGGGCTGACCTTGTCGCGGAACATTTGCGTGTCGTGGTCGGGTTGACCATACAGGTATTCACCCCGCCCGAGACAGGAGAACAGCAGCGCCCCCGTCTCCTCGTAGATCGGACTTTGAGCCGAGTAGGATGTCAGCATCTGATCGAGGTCCTGCGCCGATGTAGCGGCGTCGCGGACATGGAACTGCACCGTCTGCCCCTCCCTCAGCATCTCGGCTACGGAAATCGCACCCGTGGCGTGATCGCCCCCTACGATGGTGCGGACCAGAAAGTCGCCAAGCTGAGGGGTCTCGTTCATCGGGTCCATTGCTATGCCGAGGAATACCGCCTGACGAGCAAGAAGCTGATCGCTTGCGGGCAAGCCACTGTAGATGCGCTGGAGGACCTCAATCGGCTTTTCGTCGTCGAGCCCCGTCAAAACGTTCCGATTGACGGAAGTCACCTGCATCGGCCGCCCGATGGGACGGCAGCCTTGGGCGACGATCGTATCGACGGTCACATTCCCGCTAAGCGCCACCCCCACTGCCCCCGAGCGGTAGACCTCATCCTTCAGGAACAGAGCGTTCTCGCCAGGTCGCTGGCCGCCGCTTGCCATTCCTCCGATCTTCGAGCTTGGCGGGAATGCAAAGTCCAGCCCCATCACAAACTGCTCCGCGTCGAATGAGAAGGGATCGACGAGTAGGACGAAGTGAGCTCCCTCATGACCCGAAACGTGGACCAGTTCCTCCCAGCGATCGGGTGGAGCGTCCGCATCAGGCATGTCCGACGTCTCAACGCGGAACGGTGCAACATCCACGTCAGGCAAGTGTGCAGCAGCTATCGCGAGGCCCGGACGGTGCTCCACCTCTCGCCCTGCTCCGATGACCCCTCCTGCTGAACAGCCCACGATCGCCCCCTGGGGGAACTCTTGCCTGACCAACTCGGGCACGCGGTCAAATCCCGATGCGTGATGTTGAGAGACGAATACGACCAAGAGGTCGACGGCCAAGGGCCCCTTTTCGGCACGTATTGCTTTTCCGCACTCGGAGATTGCCGAGTCGAGAGTCGAGCTTTCGGAGATTGCCGTACACCAACGCATAGCGGGTTACCTCGCTAGTCCCACTGCTCACCGCCGTCGGCGAGTGAAAAGCCCAGCCCACTAATGTCTTTCTCCAGCGTCGGCTGCCAGTCACTTATCGGCACCGACGCGGGCGCGACGATCTCGATGCTCCCGTCCTCGTTCGCCGTTACCGACCCATCGCCCAACTTCTCCAACGGCACGCTGATCGTCTCGCGGTCGATCTCGAATCGGTCGGTGACCTCGTAGATCGCCATCATGTCTTCCATTCCGATGATCTCGCCGGGCATCGCTCCTCCGCAGGTCGCCAGAGAACTTCGGTGGCTAGGGTATGCCATCGTGGACGGTCGTGCAAACCCGGTCTCGTCGTACGCGCCGAAACCGAAGCCGTTCGCCGGTTCGTACTACACTATAAGGGATATCTCACGACAACGCGGCCGAGGAGGCCCCACCCGCATTGCACAACACCATATGAGAGACGACATCCGCGTGTTCCTAGCCGTCCGTCTCCCGGACGACGTGACTGCGGCTCTGGGTAACCTCGCCGACCAGGTGGTACAGGCCAAAGTCGGCGGGCTCAAGCCCGTCCGCCCTGAAAACATGCATCTCACGCTGAAGTTCTTTGGAAACGTTAACGCACGGCAGATCGAATCGATAACCGACACCGTCACCCACACCGCCAAAACGATTCGCCCCTTCACGCTCCGACTGGGAAACGTGGGCACGTATCCCAACAACAGGAGCCCTCGTGTCCTCTGGGTCGGACTGGACGGGGACGTGGCGCACCTTCAGGTCGCCCACCGCCGCATCGAGACTGCCCTGAGACAGATCGCCATCGAGCCCGAATCCCGCGAGTTCAGACCGCATCTGACCATCGCCCGGATACGTGATCGCGCATCGCGCATCGAACGGCGGAAGGCCGCGGAAGCCCTCTTTTCTGCAGAGTTTCGGTCCGGGCTTCCGGTCCCTGTCGACAGGGTCACCGTCATGCGCAGCGTTCTTCTACCGGAAGGGCCGCAATACACCTCACTGGCCGAACTCTCCCTCGTCGGCAACGATTAGCCACGGCCCCGCTATCGGATTCAGAGGCGTCAGTCCCTCGGTTGACGTACAAACCACATTCGTTGATCATTGTCCGCAATGGATCAGCCGCTTCGATATCAACCGGTGAGACCCTGACGTGGCAGTCGCAGCCGCACTTGGCCTTCTCCAAGGGCTTGTCGAATGGCTGCCGGTAAGCTCCGAGGGCGTCGTCTCAGGGGTCTACGCCCTCATTTTCGATGCGCCCCTAGATGAGGCCGTGGGTTTCGCGCTCTGGCTCCACGTGGGCACCGTTCCTTCCGTTCTTGTAGCGTTGCGACATGACATCATGGACATCGCGCGAGAAGTTGCAGCTAGGCCGCGGGCGCCGTCGTCGACCGTGCGGTTCCTCTTTGTCGCCACGCTTGCGAGTGGCGTTGTTGGCTTGCCCTTGTTGTTATCTCTAAGCGAAATCTCCGCCATCGGCGGAACGGCGGCAACCGGCCTGATAGGCTGCCTTATGCTTGTCACCGGATATCTCCAACTCAGACGGAGCAAAGCCGATCACCAGGTGCGGGACAACCTGACGCTGGCCGACGCCCTGCTCGTAGGCGTCGCTCAAGGCCTCGCTGTGATCCCCGGGCTTAGCCGCTCCGGCATGACCGTGGCCGTGCTGATATTGCGTCAGGTCGATCGCAAGCGCGCGCTGACGCTGAGCTTCCTGCTGAGTATCCCCGCAAGCCTGGCAGCTTCCCTCTACGTAGGGGTCGATTCCGGCTTGGTCTTCGATGCGGAGGCAATTCTTGCTGCGGGGGTGGCATTCGTCGTCGGGCTCCTCACTATCAGGGGGCTATTGGCGGCCGCCGCGAGGGTGAATTTCGGCTGGTTCGTCGTCGCAGTGGGCGCCGTCATGATTGCGGGTTCGCTCGTCGTTTGGCTGCTCTGAACCGGCTCTCTCTCGCTGCGTTTGGGTTACATGCCTTGCGACGAAGGCTGTGATAAACTCCGAAAGAGTCCAAAACGTGGACAAGTAAACGAAGGATGCTCCGTGAACTGGCTAGATTTCATCCTCATCGTCATCTTGGCCATCGGGCTGGTGGTAGGTCTGAGGATAGGCATCCTCGGCGCTATCTACTGCACGGCCGTCGTCTTCCTCGCATGGCTGGCTGCTGCCCAACTCGGATCGCTCGTCGGCAAGTTCTTCGAGCTCTTCCTTGATGATGACCGGATCGTCACGGTGGTTTCGTTCATCGCCATAATGGCCGTCGTGGTCTACGTTGGAGGTATGCTCTGGACGCCCATCAGGACCGCCCTCGGGTTAGGGACCCTGGGTGCATCGAACGTCATTGATCGGGTTGGCGGCCTGGCCGTAGGTCTCATTCTCGGCGTTGCCGTTTCCGGGGCCCTGCTCGTGGGCTTGATGCGCTTCGCAAACACCTCCGATGCCACGTCCGAAAGCATCCGCGAAGGCATCGACACGGCCCTCGTCGAGTCAACCTTCGTCCATCTATTTGTACGAGGCGCGGATGCATTGCCCGCAGACTCCCTCGGGCTAATTCCCGGTGACTTCCAGACTTCCCTCGAAATCGTTAGAGACCGGATCGAGTAAACCCTTCGATGACGATGATTCTCAATACTCCCGTCTTGGTGCTGAACCAAAATTATCAGCCGCTCAACATCTGCAACGTGCGGCGGGCGATGGTCCTCTTGGGTGTCGGCAAGGCAGAATTGCTCGCCAACGGACGTGGCGATATCCACACCGTTAGAGAGTCCTACACCATCCCTTCCGTCATCCGGCTGTACTACATGGTCAGGAAGCCGGTAATGCAGCGAAAACTCTCACGTCGGGCGATCTTTCACCGAGACGGCTTCACCTGCCAATACTGCCGCGTGCAAGGGAAGAACTTGACTATCGATCACATCATCCCGCGATCACGGAATGGTCAACACACTTGGGACAATGTGGTGACGGCTTGCATCCCGTGCAATCATAGGAAAGCAGGTCGCACACCCAAAGAGGCAAACATGCGAATGGCCCGCGAGCCGAAGGCGCCGCGACCCGACCCCTACACGCTCTTCCATCACCGCAACATTATGGAAGAGTGGCAGCCCTTCATCCCCTGGGTAAGTCAAGCCGTAGCCCGCCCGCACTGATAGTCGGCGTGCCGGACTAAGAGGGTGTTTCCGAAGTCCCTTCTCCTCTGGCGGGAGAAGGTTAGGATGAGGGGGTTTCGTGCCAACACCTTCACCCTCACCTCAATCCTCGCCCGTCAAGGGCTGACAGGGGTAGGTAAACGTGCGACCAGTCGCTAATACTGACCAATATGCCCACTTTCCCTTGAAGGAGAGGGCTGGGGTGAGGGTGATGTCCTTAGCTGGTTCATACTTTACCTACCCCTCTCCCCCCGTCAAGGGAGAGGCGGCATAGGGAACCACCTTTGGAAATACCCTCTAAAGAGAAGCGGCGGTTGGGAGTAGCTGGCGTTTAGCTGTACATGCTCCGCACAACGCCGACGACCTTGCCCCTGACCTGGACACTTCCGGCCGGGACGACGATAGGATCAAACGCACTGTTGGCGGGCTGGAGGGTTACGGTGCCGTTCTGCATGAAGAAGTGCTTGAGGGTCACTTCGTCTCCGTCGATCTCCGCCGCTACCATCTCGCCGTTTCGCGCGTCGACCGCCGGCTCCATCACGACCAGGTCACCGTCGGCCACTAGCGCATCTATCATCGATTCGCCTTTGACCCTGACGGCGAACACGTCGGGATTCCCGCGCGTTAAGAATGAGGGAAGATCGACAACCTCGTCAGCGTCATTCCTCGTCGCTGCGCCAGGGATGTGCAAGGGCTCGCCCGCCGCGATCCTCCCAACCACGGGCACCGCCACCACGTTATCCGATCTGGCCTCACGGCCCGACGAGTCCTTGAGAAGCTCGATGCCCCTCGATACCTCCGACCGACGGCGGATGTATCCCTCGCGCTGGAGAATGCGCAAGTTATAGTCGACAACCGACGTCGAACTAATCTCGCACCCGCCCTGGATATCACGAACCGTTGGGGGGAAGTGGTGGTCCTGCAAGAAGCCTTGGATAAACTCGACGATAGCTTCCTGCTTCGGGGATAGTTTCTTCTTCATGCTTAGACATCACCTCGTGCAGATTTGTACGGACGGCGTACTGATGTTCCGAACAAACGTAGCACAAAAGACGAGACGTGTCAACACGTAGTATCGTGAAGAAACAAAAACGCCTACGCTCTTGCGGCGTTGAGGTGGCGCATGAGCCGGGCCTTCCGGCGTGCGGCGTTGCGCTTATGCACGGCCCCCCTCTGGGCGGCCTTGTCCAGTGCGACGATGGCCTCCATCGTCGCCACTTCGGCGGCTTCCGTATCTCCTGAATCTATCGAGAGACGGGCCTTACGGACGAATGTCTTCGCTTTGGTGCGAATAGGACGCTTTAGCTGTCGCTTTCGCTCAGCGACGCGCTGTGATTTTGCTGCTGGCACCTACTTGAGTCTCCCTCGATCGCGTTCGTAAGGGGCAGTCTGACCCATACGCTCTCATACCATATCATCGTTCGGCCCGTCTGAAAACGGTTTGTCCGGCCTGGTTCGGCAAAGTTGCTCAGATGCCGAACGAGGTCCCGCAGCCGCACGTCGTCTTGGCGTTGGGGTTGTCGAAGACAAAACCCTTGCCGTTCAAACCGCCCGAGTAGCCGAGAGTCGTACCCGCGAGAAAGATGTACGACTTCCGGTCGACGAACAGCCTCAACCCGTGCTCTTCGATGACCTTGTCCTCTTGAAGCGGCTCGTCGACGAGGTCGAGCATGTAAGTTAGACCGGAACACCCCCCGCCCTTGACTGCCACGCGAAGATTCCCGTCCGGCTTGCCGGCCTGTTCTTTAAACTGACGGACATGTTCTACGGCCGCCTCGTCGATATGGATCGTCAACGGCGCAGGTGTTGGTCTGGTAGCGATAGCAGCCATGCCGATATGCCTCCTGAAAGCTGCGTACTTTCTCTCATTGTACGGAGTCCGGTCTGCGAGAGTCAATGAGTTCGCGCATGAGTTGGAGACATCACATCCGCATCTACCGCGTGCTTCCTACTTACCGTATAGATCGCACATTTGCATTCACCGATTCTGTTCAGTCCGCAATTGGCGGGCTGAACAGCGGGGTCGAAATGAGAATTGGGATGCAAATGCCCTCACCAAATCATCGCCGAACCTGATTCAATTTAGTAGGAGAGGAGGTCGGATGAGGTTGCGGAGGGAGTGTGCCCACGGTCGGTAGCTGTGGGGGCCGCTCAATGCTGGTACAGACGCTTCAGGCCACTCACTCATCCGTGGTTTGGACACGACTTCACGATGCTTCTGCGGGGCCAGGTCAGTTCCACGTGGATCACTGCGATGACGACGGCGACTGCGACAGAACTCTGACAGTTCGCCGTTCCGGTCCAACTGGATCACCTTGACCATTCGATGCGCTCCCCGTATGGTCCAACTCATACCCCGCTTCTTCATTCGGTTCGCGGTGAGCTTGTCCCCGTTGCTCTCCATGGTTCCCAAGGCTCCGCGCGTCCGGCGGAGCCTTGGGAACCCGGTTGCGCCAGTCCATTCCAGTACTCACGTTGGACTCGACGTACTCTCTGTCTCTGTGTGCCATCTTGGTCTGTGCGGGTGGTGCTGAGGACATCGCCTGCCGGGCAGCCGTCGTTGATCCTACACGTATGCCATCGTAGACAGATATTCCGATCCGTCTGCCATAGCCTCGCCCACACGCGCGAGCGAGATGGAAACCGTCCAGATGGAATACGGCGTGACCCAACGCCTCGACTCCCTTGTGTATCCAATTGGCGCCGTCTCCGCCCACCACGAACTGCTTGACTCTCTCCAGAGCGTACTGCTTACCCCACTCAAGACTCGCGCCCTTCCAGAACGGCATCTGTTCTGATGCGTGTCCATACACTCGCTTGCCCACCAGTTCGTACCGATCATCTCCCACATTTCGCCAGCCTCGATACGCTATACCACTCTTGACCTCGTAATGCTTTCGGGTTTCACGTTGCAGGTGGACCCACACCCCATCCGCTTCAGTGTAGAGAACATCCGCCTGCTGCTGGCCGTCACACACATCCTCTCCACGCTCGAAGCACGCTTCCCACCGACTGCGCTCATCATCGATCGCTCTGTGTCCAACATCCCGCAGCAGTCGATACACCGTCGATGTGGACAGTACCCCCACCGACTGCGCTCACCATCTCGTCCGCCATCCGAAAGGGCACCGCACTGGCTATAGACACGCTGCTCTCTGTCAGCGTCGGACTCGCCTGTCGATGGGACTCCCAGCTAATACCAATTCGTTCTAACTACGTCGCAATTAGCGTGGTCAGCGCCCCCATCCGTCATTCCGGCGAAGGCCGGAATCCAGAGAGCCCGATCAGCGAGAATACGGCGGCATCACACAGAATTGGTATAAGATGCTCATCTAACGCAATCCTGCTCTGGCCACCCTGATCACGATAAATCCGGCGTCTGATCACCACTTCCCCAAATCGAGTCACCATCGTCCGCTCACGAAACCCCAACACCGTCCAACCCTTAGGCTTGCGCCTCAGCAACTCATCATCCAGTGCCTTCAACCTGACTCTGGCTTGCTCACGAGGATAGGCGCATCCTTCCCGATAACTCTCCTGCTCCCAGTTCGTGTCTGCGACTATCTGGTCTTCCTTGTTGGTTTGGGCTACGCTGAATATTGCCATCGGTTCTGGACTACTCCTGAAGTTTTGTACTCCTTCTAGGAGAAGTCCAAAGCTGATGGCCTCCTACTAAATTGAAACAGGCTCTGGGAGTTAGAGCCTGTATCAGTTTGGTCGGTAGGTCAGTTTTTGAGGATGGTCTTACATCCCACTCGTCACTCCCGCGAAGGAACGTCACCCCGTACCCGGGGCGGGAGATACGGGGCGAGGAGTCCTAAATGAGGTTCGCAGCCGTTGAGCCTGCGTCGGCAGGTCAGTTCTTGAGGATGGTCTTACATCCCACTCGTCACTCCGAGCGGGAGTCCATGACCCGGGGCCAGCTCCGACCGACTAAACTGATACAGGTTCGCAGCCGTTCGTGCCATTGACAGGTTGTGGAGTGTTTGTTACCGTACGACTATAGAGGCCCAAAATATGAATATGTCGTGAATGTTCCTGTAAGGCGGCGACCCTCAATCATATGAACGTCTCACTCAACTCCCGTCCCGACCTGATGGCCGTCCTGGAGGACCAGGGATACCGTACTACTGCCCCGCGACGGGCGATCATCGATCTTCTCGAGCGGAAAGAAGAGGGGTTCACCGCAGAAGAGATCAGTGGCGAGCTCCCCTCCGTCGGTCGGGCTACGGTGTACCGGACGATCAAGCTGCTGCTGAAAGCCGGCGTCATCTGCAAGCTGGCCATGATTGACGGCGCTCCGAAGTACAGCCTCTCCCGCATCGAACACCACCACCATACCGTGTGCATCATGTGCGGGAACGTCGGAGAGTTTCGCGCAGCAACGGTGGAGCGGCTCCTCCGAACCATCGGCGACGACATTCCCGGCGAGATCGTCGGGCATCGCATGGAATTCTACGTTACCTGCGACCGCTGTCTGTCCGGCGTGAGAGCGTAGCGTTCCCTCTATGTTTCAATTATCCGAAACTAAAGCTACGCTATCACGTCTTGATACGATATCTCATTATCTGCTAGAGTATCCGAAGTTCAGGACCCTTCGATGCCCGCTTGGGACTCACAATTCGGCTTCTCAGGCCTACAATGCATTTAGGTCAAGAATGGAGAAAAGAATTCATTTGAGACTAAATGCCATTTCATGTTTGACACGGAACGTGTTCGACGGATGGATCATTTTCGGCGTTGTCCTCTTGCTGTCGATTGCGGCGTGCTCGGACGATTCCAATCTTCAGTCGTCGCAGGGAACTCAAGCGAAGACAAACCCAACACAGGCTGATGAAGGCCCCCAAATCCAGGTCGTGACGACGTCAATTATTGTGGCCGACTGGGTGGAAAACGTGGGCGGCGACCATGTCGAAGTGTTCAGCCTCCTGCCGGCAGGCGGAGACCCGCACACGTTCCAGCCCGGCGCTAGGGACGTGGCAAGAATTGCCGACGCCGATATTGTGCTGAGCATCGGACTCGGCCTGGAGGGAGGTTGGCTCAATGATCTCCTGAAGAACGCCGCGGCAAACCCTGATTCCATCGTCGAGACCGGCGAAATCGTCGAACCGATAGAGTTTGCCGAAGGCCATGCCGAAGAGGTTGAGCTGCTGGAAGGGATCAGCCACGTCGTACACGAGGTGGAGGAAGGCGAGATCAGCCCCAAGGAGGGCTTGGAGGAGATCAAGGAGCTGTTGGCAGAAGGCGGAGAGGAAGAAGAGGGCGATGACCATGAGGGTGAAGAAGAGCTGCCTGCAATGGTTTTGGAGATTATCACCAAAGTCGATGGCGGACAGATGAAGAGCGAGGACGCGATAGAGGCCATAGAAGGCCTCACTTCCGAGGGCGAAGACGAGCACGAGGGTCATGGCCACGGCATCGAGGACCCGCACTACTGGTTCGACCCGCTGCGCGTGAAGCTCGTCGTCAATGACATAGCGGCACGCCTCTCCGTACTCAACCCGGGTCGAGGCGACATGTTCCGCGCCAATGCCGATGCGTACAACTCGAACCTCGACGAGCTACACGCCTGGACGGAACAACAGATCGGCATGGTGCCTGAGGACCGCAGGCTTCTTGTTACCTCGCACGACAGCTACGGGTATTTTGCGAACCTGTACGGGTTCGAGATCGTGGGGGTCGTCCTGTCGGTCACCACGGACGTTGAGCCGTCGGCCGGTGATCTGGCGGATTTGGTAGAGGAAGTCAAGGAGTCCGGCGTGCAGGTGGTGTTCGGCGAGACCACGGTCAGCGAACGCCTGGCCACCGCCGTGGCGAAGGAATTGGGCGCTGAGCTGATCCGCCTCTACTCCGGCTCGCTCGGCCCGAAAGATAGCGGAGCCGCCACATACATCGAGATGATGCGAACGAACGTCGGGCGCATTGTCGAGGGCCTCAAGTGACAATGTTTCGGCATCAAAAGGGTGTGGTAATATCGGGACGCGCCGGGTGCGGAGAGTCTCTGCACCCGGATGCTTAAGAAACTAGGGATGGCCATGACTATTTCCGATCTTCGCATAACGGTCGAGGACATGTCTGTCGAGCGTGGCGGACACGTCGCGCTGACGGGAATCACCTTCGATGTCGGACCGGGCACGTTGATGGGCATTCTGGGCCCGAACGGCGCGGGCAAGAGCACGCTGTTCGAAGCCATTGCCGGACTGCTGCCCGTCTCGCACGGGTCGCTGACCGTGCGAGGTACCGAGAGAAACGGGGCCCTGGCCTACGTGCCACAGCGTGACAGCATCAACTGGCGCTTCCCCGCCACGATTCATGACGTGGTAATGATGGGGCGTGGCAACAACATCGGATGGTTCCGACGACCCAGCAGCCAGGACAAAATGATGGTCAGGGAGTGCTTGGAGCGAGTCAACCTGTGGGAGGAACGCACCGCCCTGATAACGCGGTTGTCGGGTGGTCAGCGGCAGAGAGTCTTCATAGCCCGCGCGCTCGCGCAGGAGGCCAGCATCATCCTCATGGACGAGGCCTTCAGCGGCGTCGACGTCGCCGCCCAAGAGGACATCATCGTGGTCCTGCAGTCACTTCGTGACGAGGGCAAGATCGTAATCATATCCACGCACGATCTGACGAACATCGCCGAGCGCTTCGACCGGATACTCTGCATCAATCACCACATGTGCGCGTACGGCCCGCCGGAGGAAGCGTTCACCCCCGAGGTGCTGGAAGAGCTCTACGGCTCGCACGGGCTCGAATTTGCCCACCACCACGTTGACCCGCACGACCAGGACGACCACGATGGACACGTGCATTGATAGACGATGTCACAGGGCTATTCTTAGATCTGTCCGAGTACGGCTACGGACTACTCTTAGAGCCATTCGTCGAGAACAGCTTTATGACCCGGGCGCTGATCGTGTCCGTGCTCGTTGGTATCATGTGCCCTGTCATCGGAGCCTACGTGGTCGCGCGGGGTCGCGCCTTCATGGGCGACGCCCTCGCCCACTCCGTCCTGCCGGGGATGGGGGTCGGCCTGCTGGCAACGGGCAGCGCCCTCATCGCCGCCGTGCCGACAGGAGTCGCAATCGCCCTTCTCATGGGCTTCATCAGCCGCCGCACGGGCAGCAGCGAGGACACATCCATCGGGATCGTCTTTGCGGGGATGTTCGCCCTCGGCCTCGTGATGCTCTCCAGCCCCTTCTACATCAGCACCTTCCTCGAGCTTCGCGACACCCAAGCGCCTAATATCGAAGACCTCCTCATAGGAGAGATATTGGGCGTGAGTACGGGGGAGGTATACCTATCGTTGGGGCTGGCACTGCTGGTGATAGCCGGCCTGTACGTTTTCCACCGTCACCTTGTGTACACCACCTTCGACCCGGTAGGAGCAGAGGTCGTCGGAATCAAGACCCGCTTTGTGGAATACGTGCTGCTTACCCTCCTCGCGCTCGTCATCGTCACAGGCATCCAGGCCGCCGGAATCGTCCTCGTCATGGCCATGCTCATCACCCCCGCGGCAACGGGATTCCTCCTCGCGAGGCGGTTCGTCGGAGTCATGGTCATCGGAGCGCTGATCGGCGTCCTTTCCGCAGCGGTCGGGATGTACCTGTCCTTCCACGCCAATATGCCAACGGGACCGGTGATGGCCCTCGTCGCAACCGCGATATTCGGCCTTGCGGCAGCCAGAGGCGAGTGGACAAAGAGAAGCGCTTAGTTCCGGCAATGCAGACGCCGCGCGGCGGTGGAGCTTTCTGGTTCGAACCTTTGCCCGACCTATCCTGGTCTAGGCACCACGATGCAGCGGCGTCTGCCGGTCGAGATACGAACTCAGGTCGTCGGGCAGTTCCGCCGAAAACTGGACTACTTCCTCGCTTGCCGGGTGCTGAAATGCCAGGCGGTGGGCATGAAGGAACTGGCGTGACAGCCCGGATACCGGACGCCCGTAAACTGCATCGCCGACCACCGAGTGCCCGATCGACGACAGATGAACGCGGATCTGATGGGTGCGGCCGGTGCGTGGGCGCGCCTCGACGAGGGTTGCCCGCTCATATGAGGTCACGACCCGGTACCGCGTGATCGCGGGACGCCCCGTGGAAACGATGGCCATTCGCTGCCGGTCTTGCGGGTGCCTGCCGATGGGAGCGTCAATGTCGGCTTCCGGCGGACTCGGATGACCGACGGCGAGCGCCAGGTAGACCTTGTTCACTTCCCTACTCTTGAACTGGTCGGACAGGTGTGCGTGCGCCCGCTCGTTCTTGGCCACGACGATGAGTCCCGACGTGTCCTTATCGAGCCTGTGCACGATCCCCGGGCGTTGCTCGCCCCCGATGCCCTCAATGTTGGGAACATAGGCGAGAACGGCGTTCACGAGGGTGTGGTCTTCGTTTCCCGGCGCGGGATGGACAGTCATCCCGGCGGGTTTGTCGATGACAATGAGGTGCTCGTCCTCGAATACGACGGACAGCAGAATGTCCCACGGTCGCAACTCGGTAGGCGACGGCGGTGGGACTTCGAGCGTAACGGTCTGACCGGCGGCGAGGCGGGTCGATGCTTTGCCGAGACGACCGTCGACGGTCACCTGACCCTCATCGATCAGCCTGCGAATTCGGGAGCGGGAAAGGTCGGAGCGCTGTCCCGCAAGGTAGACGTCGAGGCGCTCCCCGCCTGTCTCGACGCGATACTCGACGCGGTCATTCATCCTTCGTCGAGGCCGGTATAGAGGCCTGTGGGGGCTGCGTCTCGCTCTCCGCAGGCGTCGGGGCGGCAGGACGCTCCTCCCTCGACTCCTTGGTCAGCAGGAAGGTCGCCATGAGGATGAAGATCCCAACGACAATCGAGGAGTCCGCGAGGTTGAAGATCGGCCATGGGCCAACGTCTATGAAGTCGACGACCTCGCCGTTGCGTACCCGGTCGATGAGATTGCCGAACGCGCCTCCCAGTTGAAGACCGATGGCGAACCGAAGCAGCAAGCTCGGCAGCGCGTGCGCGCGGTAGAAGTAGAACAGGAACCCGATGGCGACCATCGACACGACGATCAGCAACGTCGTTTGGTTGGGGAAGAGGCCGAAAGCGGTGCCGGAGTTCGTTCCGTAGGTGATGCGGAAGAATCCCTCGCTCGGCCAGGACTCGCCCAAGTCCATGAGCGAGGTGATGGCGCGCTTCGACACCTGATCGAGCACGAATGCCCCGATCACCGTTCCGAGCAGTATCTTGTCCCGAAACAGCGAGGTCGGGCCGCCGCTGCCGCTGTCGGTCTGGTTGCTTGATTCGGGTGAGGGGGATTCCTGACTTTCGGTCAGCATAGGGTTTGATTGTGTGTGGGGTGTTCTTGGGAATGAAGGAATTGCGTGATGAAAGGTACTTCCCGATTTTCAAGGTATCACGCATAGGAACAGGCCGCAACAACCGGGGCAATCGCATTTCACCAAGTCCACCTTGGGAGAGCCTCCCAACCCAGTCCCCCTGGACTCCTGCCCCGTATCGCGGTACGGGGCAGACTCTTCGCCGGAGTGGTGGCTGATGTTGTTCCTACCAACTCTAAATGCGATGCCCTTTTGCATCCCGCCGTTTCTCGTTCCCTGATTCCCCACCTAACATTGGTGGGAGTTGCTTGGTGTGCTTTCAGGGGGTGTCCGGGTGTCGACCAGGGGTGACGCATGACATAATCGGGCATCGGACAGGGTCTCGGGTGCCGTCTTTGAGGGTGTCGGCAGCGGTTCGCTGCCAACTGTGTCCGTATCTCCCAACCAGTTGATGCTGGAGAGCCAACTGCTGTCACTGTGCCGCCCCTTCTCAAACGACGAGGCGGCGCCTCAAGCCAAACTCTGCCGGCGCATAGAGCGGTTCATCAAAGAGTTGTTCGTCTTCGTATCGCATCCAGACGTGCCGTCTGAGAACAACGCGGCTGAACGGAGTCTGAGGCATCTGGTGATCAGCCGCAAGATCAGCGGCGGCACTCGATCCGAACAGGGAACCAACAGCAAGATGATTCTTGCGTCCCTCTTTGGTACATGGAGAGCCAAGGGCCTCAATCCTCTCTCCCAATCCCGCAAACTACTCGTCTCTCACCAACTCTGAACAGTTACAGGATGTCTTCAACGGCCTGTTGAAAAAGTCTTGGTTGTGGCCGGGCCATGTGGCGAACAAGATAGGGCGAGCATCATGATTGGAAGGGACTTCGATGCTCGACGCATTGGACCGCTCCAGCAGAGACTCCACGCTGTTCCAATTCACCAACAAGCGCCTGCGGGACTTCATCGACCCAAAGCACCTTTTGATTCAGATCGATGAACGGTTCGACTTCCCCAAGCTCGTTGAGCCTCTCGAGGAATTCTACTGCCGCGAGATGGGCAGGCCTGCCATCCACCCGGAAGTGCTTGTCAGGGCCCTGCTCATCTCCTCCATGTACAACATCACCTCCTTCCGGCGGCTGTGCTCTGCCATCTCTGAGAACATCGCCTTCCGCTGGTTCTGCTTCCTGACCATAGACGACAAGGTGTTCGACCACTCCACGATCAGTTACTTCATCGAGCGTGTAGGCAACGAGGGGTTCGGTGAGATATTCCAACTGTTCAACGAGGAGTTGCTGAGGCTGGGGCTGCTGTCGCGGAAGATGTACGCCGACTCCAGCCTGGTCAGGGCGAACGTTAGCGGACATAACCTATCACCCAGCGGCATGACCGTAGAGGAGTTCAGGGAGAAGGCTGTGGAGGAGAACGGCCTGTTCATTGTGAGAGAACAGCAGACAGATGAGGAAGGTGTTGTACGAGAGAGCGTCAGCTACTATCAGGACGCAAAGGGACGGTTGCCGCTAAGTCAGGTTGATACGGACGCCAGATGGCGCACCACACGACAGGCGTCCGAACCTGCACTACCAAAGAGAACGTCATAGTGGACCGTGGTGGTTTCAGAGTGGCGCGGAAGGCGACTCATGCGAGCGAAGGCGACTGGAGGCCCCTGATCGGAATGTTGGAGCAGCTACCCATTAGACCTGCAAGCCTGGCAGCGGACACCGGATACAACGACGCGCGTCTGAGGAAGCATCTGAAGGACCTGGGCATCACGGCATACATCCCGGTTCATCCGAACCAAGAGAGGAGCATGGTGACAAAGGGCGGCTTCGACTACCGAGGAGACCACCTGGTGTGTTCGGAGGGCAAGAGATTGGACAGAGCGGCTCTGATCAAGCAAGACCGACAATACCAGTATGTTGCTCATCAGAAAGACTGCCAGCAGTGCCCTGTCAAAACTGAGTGCCTACCGAAGGGACCGAAGCGACGTTTCGTGTCACTGAGCATGTACTACCCGTTGTTCCTGGAGGCGAGAGAGTGCAACAAGAGCGCATCGCTCCAATAAAAGATGGCCATACAGCGCACGACGGCTGAGGGAGTGTTCGCGTGGCAGGCTTGCTTAGGCTGGGGAAGAAGCAGACTTCGCAGACTGTGGAAGGTGGACTACGAGGGATACGTATCGGCTTTGGCACACAATCTGAAGAAGGCGGTACGTCGACTTGACTCATCTACGGGCCCTCCTGAACCGAGGCAAGCAATTGCACCTATTGGCGCGCCGTCCTGATGACGTCAGGTACATCGGCCGATCAACAAAACTGACTCACAAGAACCGTCAGCTTGGTACCAACTCACGCTAATCCAAATCTTCCTGGGCCCGGAGGAGCAGACATGGAAAGAGAGCCGTTTGTACCCTACTTTTTCAACAGGCCGTTCAATGCGACCTGCACAATTCTTCCTTTTCCGTCGACGGTGCTGGACAATATCCATCGATGACTGTCAAGGCCACAATATCGAGGTTGCTCTCGTCGCTCGTTCTGGTCGCCGCCTTGGGCGACTTGGCGGTCTTCGGTGTCTTCGTATTTGCTGGCAGGGCGGAGCACGGAATCATTCAGGACGCAGCGTTCTGGCGAACGACATTGCCGTTCGCTGCCGTCTGGTTCGCGCTCTCACCATGGCTCGGGGCCTTCCGCGCATCGACCTTGACGAGTGTGCGGGCGTCCGCCTGGCGAGTTCCGCTCATCTGGCTCGTGTGCGGCGTCATCGCCGTCGTGCTGCGCGCATGGCTCACCGACCGCACGTTTCAGTTGGTCTTCGCAATAGTCGCCATCGGTGTGCAAGCCGTGATGCTCTTCGGGTGGCGCGTCGTCCTATCGCTGGTGAGTCGAAGAATTTTTCGCACACCGTAGATATCTATCCCTGGAGGAACGGGCCATGCCCGATATCCGAGTCCGATTCGCGCCGAGTCCCACCGGCGATCCCCACGTGGGCAACATCCGCACTGCCCTGTTCACATGGCTCTTCGCCCGCAGGCACGGCGGCAAATTCATACTGCGCATCGAGGACACCGACCAGGCCCGTGAGGTCGAAGGCTCGGTCGAGGCAATCATGGAGGGGCTGAGGTGGCTCGGTCTCGACTGGGACGAAGGCCCTGAGATCGGTGGCGAGTACGGCCCCTACTTCCAGTCGGAACGACTTGAACACTACCAATCGGCGGCCGATCGGCTCATCGATTCGGGGCGCGCCTACCGCTTCGAGGACGAGCGTGGCTCAGCGGTGAAGTTCGCCATGCCCAAAGACGGATCGACCCTTGTCTCGGATGTGATTAGAGGCCGAGTGGAGTTCGACAACTCGCTCATCGACGATTTCGTCATCCTGAAATCGGACGGATTCCCGACGTACCACCTCGCCAGCGTCGTGGACGATCATCTCATGCGTATCTCCCACGTCATCCGCGGGGAGGGATGGCTCTCCAGCGTCCCCCGGCACGTCTGCCTGTACGACGCGTTCGGCTGGGAAGCCCCGGAGTTCGCCCACCTGCCGGACATCCTCGCGAGTGGCGGGGGCAAGCTTAGCAAACGGCACGGGGCGGTATCGGTGAACGAGTACCGCCAAATGGGCTACCTCCCGCACGCGATGGTCAACTTCCTTGCCCTTCTCGGCTGGTCCTACGACGACAAGACCGAGCTCTTCACCAGCGAAGAGTTAGTCGAGGCTTTCTCGCTGGGGCGAGTCTCCAAGTCGGGAGCGATCTTCAACCTCGACAAGCTCGACTGGATGAACGGGCATTACATCCGCGAGTCGGGCGAAGCCCAGTTGGCTGACGCACTCTTGGACTACTGGCACAGGTGCCCCGCCGCCGAATTGCCCCCGGAGCCCGACCGTGAGACTCTGGTGCGAATCGTGCCTCTGATCAAGGAACGGCTCAAGACATTGTCCGACGCCGCGGAGCGCATTCCGTTCTTCTTCAGCGACGACTTCGACTACGAGCCGGGCGAGCTTATACAGCGGAAAATGGACGACGCGGGGACCCTTCAAGCGCTGAATGCGGCCGCGGCCGCGGTCGAAGCCGTCGAGGAATTTGACGCGGCATCTCTTGAAGCAAGGCTCCGAGGCCTGGCCGACGATCTCGACATCAAGGTAGGACAGTTGCTCGGAACTCTTCGTGTCGCCACAAGCGGGCTGAAGGTGTCGCCTCCCCTGTTCGAGTCGCTGGAAATCTTGGGTAGAGAGCGAGTGGTTCGAGACCTCAATCGGGCTATTGGGAAGCTGGAGGCGACGCCCGACTAAGATTGCATGGTGTCGTGCTTGATGGACACCACAATCCTTTCATTACCTTGACACGTCCGCGGTTCTGGGCGATTCTATCCGCGTAGAGCGCACGCCGAAATCGAAGAAGGAGACCATGCCGATGTCATTAAGCGAGCAGCTAACCGACGACCTCAAGCAGGCGATGCGTTCTCGTGACACGTTGCGAAGAGACGTTCTCCGGTACCTCCGCGCCGCCGTTCGCAACCTGGAAATCGAGCGCCAGGTGACGGCGGACGACGAGGCCATCACCGGCCTGCTCTGGCGTCAAGCGCGTCAACGGCGCGACAGCATCGAGGCTTATGCCAAAGGTGGACGGGACGACCTCGTCAGCAAGGAAGAGGACGAGCTCGCCATCATCATGGAGTACCTGCCCGCTGAGCTGACCGACGAAGAGATATCGGAAATCGCGGCAAAAGTCGTCGACGAAGTGGGAGCGACAAGCCCGCGTGAAATGGGCAAGGTCATGGCACGAATAATTCCCCAGGTTGAAGGCCGCGCCGACCTCAAGAAGGTCAGTCAAACGGTCGCCGCGCTGCTCAGGGAACGGTCGTGAACCCCTCGGACACCAACGCTCAACGACCGCGCCCATCGGCAGACTCCTCTTGACGAACGCGAACGACATGCGGTTCGGAGTTGTTGTCTTTCCCGGCACGTGGAGCGACACGGACACCTACCACGTGCTGTCGGAGGTATTCCGCCGCCAGGTCGAGTACGTTTGGCACAAAGAGACCGACCTGTCACGATTCGACTGCGTCATCCTGCCGGGCGGATTTTCGTATGGCGACTACCTCAGGTGCGGCGCAATAGCGCGTTTCTCCCCCGTCATGAGCGCCGTCAGCGGACTTTGCCCAAGGTGGCGGTATCGTCGCCGGCATTTGCAATGGATTCCAGATACTCTGCGAGGCCGGTCTGCTCCCCGGGGCGTTGATGCGAAACGACACCCTTCAGTTTCGCTGTATGTGGGTGAATCTTCGTTCCGAGACTGCCGAAACCCCATTCAGCGGCGGATATCCGGTCGGTCAAGTGCTGCAAGTCCCCATTTCCCATGGCGAGGGCAGGTACTTCGCCGAACCCGATACCCTGCGTGAGCTGGAGGAAGAGGGCAGGGTGGTCTTCCGGTACTCGACCACCGACGGACAGGTGACGCCGGACTCCAACCCGAACGGCTCGGACAACAACATCGCGGGCATCGTCAATGCCAGAGGCAACGTTCTCGGCATGATGCCGCATCCCGAACGGTGCTGCGAACAAGTCGTGGGAGGCACCGACGGCGCGCTCATCTTCAACTCGATCATCGACCATCTGGCCTCGTGAGCCCCTTCGTGCCGGGACCGACAAGAGAGCCTGACGACTACTACGGCGGTTGGGCCTCGTGCTAGGCATCCTGTTCGCCCTGTCCGCTGCGGTGGGATTCGGGGCCACGGCCTTCTTTGCCCGGCTCAGCGTCCAGCACATGAGGCCAACGACCGGCGTCATCGTCTCGCTGGTCGTTGGCGTGATTTGCACGTCGGTTTTCGTGGTGGCGATGGACGGCACCGAGGCGCTCTCGCTTGAGTGGACCCAATTCGCGCTCCTGTTCCTTGCCGGACTCGCCAGCTTTGTTGGGGGACGGCTGTTGAACTTCGTCGCCGTCTCCAAGATTGGCGTCGCTCGGTCGAGTCCCGTTGTGGGCGCGTCCCCGCTCTTCGCCGTTGCCCTTGCCATACTCTTGCTGGGTGAAACGCCGAATCTGACGGTCGCCGTGGGCACGATCTTCATCATCACCGGCGTCGTGGTCGTGTTAAGTCGATGACTAACTTGATTGAGGATGGAGATGGCCGGCGGACATTTCAGGGCTACCTGGCCTCGGTCGGATCCGCGGCCGGGTACGGGTTTGGCACCTACTTCGCCTTTCTGGTGATCCGCGACGGAGTGCCCCCTATGACGGCCACCTTCTTTTCGCTCGTATTCGGGCTGCTGCTCATGGTGGTCCTCTTCCCCCGACCCGCGCTGATCGACTTGAAGCTAGCCTCTCTCCGCGGGTGGGTGGTAGTATCAATGTCCGGTCTGGCGTCGGCATTTGGCGTCACGTCGTTATACCTGTCGCTCGATCGGGTGTCGGTGGTGATTGCGTCCCCCGTCGCCGGGGCCAATCCCCTCGTGGCGATCATCATGACGCACATCTTCTTGCAGCGTCTCGAACGGGTCTCCAGGAGGACGGTCATCGGCGCCGTCCTCGTCGTGGCCGGCGTGGCCCTAGTGACTATCGGCACGGCGTAACACGGACGAATCGGAGCAGTCCAGATGCCCCCAACCAAAGAGACACTCGAAGCCCTCGCGATCTCCGAAGGGGAGTACGAGGCCATCGTCGAACGTCTGGGGCGCAAACCCAACGAGCTGGAGCTAGGGCTTTTCGGATCCCTGTGGAGCGAGCACTGCGCGTACAAGCACTCCAAGCCACTTCTCCGAATGCTGCCCAATACCAGCCCACGCATGTTGGTCGCCCCCGGCCAGGAGAACGCGGGCGCAGTGGACATCGGCAACGGCCTTGCGGTCGTCATGAAGATCGAGTCGCACAATCACCCTTCCGCGATCGAGCCGTACGAGGGGGCCGCAACGGGAGTCGGGGGTATCGTCAGGGACATCTTCGCCATGGGCGCTCGACCCATCGCGCTGTTGAACTCCCTCCGGTTCGGACAGCCCGACACCGCGCGTAACCGCTATCTCTTCGGCGGCGTCGTTGCCGGCATCTCGGAATACGGCAACTGCATAGGCATTCCCAACGTCGGCGGCGAGGTCGTCTTCTCCGACTCGTACTCCGACAATCCTCTCGTTAACGCCATGTGCGTCGGTATCGTTCCGGCAGACAAGCTCCTCAGCGCGACGACGGGTGCGCCGGGCAACCTCCTTATGCTGGTCGGGGCCGATACGGGTCGGGACGGCATTCACGGGGCATCCGGCCTCGCGTCCCGGAGCTTCGATGATGACCGCGAGCTGCGCCCCGCCGTCCAGGTGGGCAACCCGTTTCTCGAAAAGGTGCTGATCGAGGCGTGCCTTGAGCTTGCCGATTCCGGGCGGCTCGTCGGCCTGCAGGACCTGGGCGCGGCTGGGCTGTCCACGGCTTCGGTCGAAACGGCCAACAAGGGCGGGACGGGCATCCGCATCGACGTGTCGAAGGTCGCCAGGCGCGAGTCGGGAATGACGCCATACGAGGTCATGCTCTCGGAGAGCCAGGAAAGAATGCTCGTCGTCGTAGCGCTGGACGACGCAGGTGATGTGACGAAGATACTCGACAAATGGGACATTCATGCCACGGTCGTCGGCGAGTCCACCGGGGACGGCGACGTGAGCATTCTTGACGACGGGCGTGAGCACGGACGCCTGCCGGTCGGACTCCTGACGGACGCGCCCACATACAGACTCACCGGCAAGAAGCCCCAGTGGCTCACGGACATACAGGAATTCGACCTCAATCAAGTCCCCGTGCCCAAGGTGCCTCCCGCCGCCATCCTACTCAGCCTACTCTCTTCCCCGAACATCGCCTCCAAGCTGTCGGTGTACCGACAGTACGACCACCAAGTCCAGACCAACACTGTCATCGCCCCAGGAGGGGACGCCGCCGTCCTGCGCGTCAAGGGCACGAGCACCGGCATCGCCCTCGCGACCGACGGCAACGGCCGAAAGTGCTACCTCGATCCGTACATGGGCGGGATGATCGCCGTCGCGGAGGCGTGTCGCAACGTCTCCACCGTCGGCGCGACGCCGATTGCTCTGACCGACTGCCTCAACTTCGGCAACCCGGAGAAGCCGGAGGTCTACTACCAGCTCGAAGAGTGTGTGAAAGGGATGTCCGCCGCGAGCTCGGCGTTCGCTGCGCCCGTCATCAGCGGCAACGTGAGCCTCTACAACGAGTCACGCGGACGCGACATATACCCGACTCCGATCATCGGCGCTCTCGGCCTGCTCGACGACGTGACCGCCCACGCGACCATGGCCTTTAGGAACGAGGGCGATGTCGTCGTTCTCCTTGGCTCTGACGAGGTGCGAGGAGACGCCGCGTCCCTTGCCGGGAGCGAGTACCTCGAGATCGTCCACGACAAGGTCGTAGGCCGGCCAAGCATCGATATGGAACTCGAAGCCGCCGTCCAGCAAGTATGCCGTCGTGCCGTCGCCGAGAGTATAGTCCGCTCCGCCCACGACTGCTCCGACGGAGGCCTGGCTGTCGCCCTCGCCGAGAGCTGTATCGCCGGAGAAATCGGGTTCATCGGCTCGTTCGACTGGTCAGGCCGATGGGACGCCGCCCTCTTCGGAGAGACCGAATCGCGCATCGTCGTCTCCCTCCCCGAAGACCGGCTAACTCAACTCGAAGGGATATGCTCCGACGAGGGAGTGCCCTCCGTCGTGCTGGGAATGGTAGGAGGAAGCAGGCTCGCCTTGGCGAGCAGCGTCGATCTTGGTCTGGACGAGGCTGAAGACGCGTGGAGTGGTGGGCTGGAAAGTGCAGTCGGTAGAGCCGACGCGTCGTTGGGGTCGCGGTTGTAGTGTGCGGCGGTTAGGGCGTTGCGGCCAGTTCGTTCCTAATCACCTCCGGCACCGTTATCTCGACCCCAAGACGTCCGTCGGTTCCCGTTTCCTTATACATGAGACACTGGCCTGGATTCGCGCCGGGATTCTTGTGCATCTCCCAGGTGTATCCCACGATAGTGTATGTCTCGGGGTCTAATACGAGCGTCAGGTCCAAGAAATCTTTCCCTGTCCAGTCCCACATATTGACATAGGATTCGTCCAGAGTAACCTGAAGACGTAGTTTCCCATCAGAGGTCTCGTCGACGCTTATGTCCTCCGACGACCCATCCATAAGGAGGCTGCGAATCGCTCTATGGAGCTTGCCGTTCCACACCCACCATGAGCTGGCGTCCCAGATGATTTCCTCATCAACCCTCTCCCACGTTCCCTGAGGCGAGAGTTTCCAGTGCGTCCACTCCTGAACTGTTCGGGAATAGATTATGTAGAACTGGCTCGTGTGCATATCCAAGTACGACAGGGCGGGGTTGTCCTTGAACGGCCTGAAATCCCCAATCGATAACTCTATTGGGCCTCTCCTCACGCCAAAAGTGAAATTGCACGCTCTATCGACCCAGCCCCCGCTCAGGCGGAAGCTCGCAGAACCCGCCTCTTCAAGCGCGACGTAAGCCTGCCAGACCAGATCAAACGGATCGCCGGACGTTTCGTACGATTCGATCCGAGGTTCGTCCAGAAGGGTGCCTATATCGACTCCGAGGCGACCGTCGGTTGCCACTTCCCTGTAGGTGAGACACGCGTCTGGATTCGCGCCGGGGTTCTTGTGCATCTCCCAGGTGTATCCCACGATAGCGTATGTCTCGGGGTCTAATTCGAGCGTCAGGTCCAAGAAATCTTTCCCTGTCCAGTCCCACATATTGACATAGGATTCGTCCAGAGTAACCTGAAGACGTAGTTTCCCATCAGAGGTCTCGTCGACGCTTATGTCCTCCGATGACCCATCCATAAGGAGGCTGCGAATCGCTCTATGGAGCTTGCCGTTCCACAGCCACCATGAACTGGAGTCTGCGACGGTTCCCCTGTCGACTTTCTCCCATATTCCCTGCGACGAGAGTTGCCAGTGCGTCCATTCTTTGTCTGTTCGGGAATAGGCTACGTAGAACTGGCCCGGATGGATGTTCAGGTACAACAGGGCAGGGTCGTCCTTGAACACCCTGAACTCCCCAATAGACAGCTCTATCGGACTTCTCTTCATGCCGAAAGTGTGACTACACTCTCCCCCGCTCACGCGGAAGCTCGCCGATCCCGCCTCTTCCAGTCTTACATAGGCACGCCACACAAGCTCAAGTGGGTCGGCGGACGTGCCTTCCAATTCGACCTGTGGAGCATCCAAGAGCTCGTCGGTGAGTACGATCACCTCCCGAACGTTGTCCATCGACATTCCTGGCCGCACCAGTGGGTGGGAGTTGAGCTTGATCAGTTCGGCGTCCATGGGACTCCATGTATTGAGGCCCGATCCTCCCATGATGCTCACCGGCCGAGTGCTGTGGCCGATGGGAACTAGGGCGTGCAGGGCCTCGTGTATGGTTACAGACCTGATCGAGTCGATCGGTGACCTGAACGCGGTCTCGTCGGTGTACCATATGACCATGTACCCAGATGTGGCCTCACCTCCGTTCACCCTCGCGCTTGCGAATCCCCAATAGTGCACCAAAGCGGGGTTGAAATCAAAGCCGAGAGCGGGAGCCTCAGAACGAGGCACGCCGACAAACGCCTTGAAGTCCGCCTCTTCCTCTGAGCCGACCCACTCGAACTCCATGTCCAAGATCGGAGACAACTCCATCAGGACCGCTTCGAGGGTTGCAATGTGGTCCGGGTCCCCGGTTGCCCACACCTTGACGGGAACGTCATTGAGCCACTTCTCTACCGTAGGTGTGCTCCATCCTCCGCAACCATCGAAGAGCTCGCCTTCGATCTCGACGCGTGCCTGGGGACGGTCCGCGTAGCACTCCCAGAGGTTTCGGTCGACTCCTAGGATGCGTTCGGGTACCTCCATTTCAAAAGTCAGCGGCTCGCTCTCGCCATAGTCGAACTTCAGGGCCGTCGGGCCCATCGGAAGCCGCAGAGAGAAACTCTCAGAACTCGGCGCGAATCCGTCCTGCAAGGACAGGCTTACCTCCTCGCGACAAGCCCTACGCTCATCACCTTCCGCTATGCACGTGGCCGTTATGTCCTGGTCCCCATCAAGCCGAAGTGTGCCCTCGTTGCGTAGGGTTGCGGTCATCTCTACTTCGGCTGTGCCGTCAGACCAGTATCCGATAACCCTCGATTCGGCACGCAGGACGAGCTTGACAACGGGCACGGGCGTATTTGTGGGTGTTGGCGAAGGTGTGTGGGTTGGCGTCGCGGTCGGAACGGGTGTCAGGGTGTGCGTCGGTGACGGTGTGGGTGAGGGTGTTGCCGTCGCTGTATTGGTTGGTGATGGCGACGGAATAGGCGTACTGGTTGGTATCGTGGTCGATGTATAGGTTGCTGTCGGCGTATGAGTTGACGACGGCAAGGGAGTGGGTGAAGTAGTCGGTACCGGCGTTCGCGTGGATGTCACGGTCGGTAAGGCTGTAGGTGTATTCGTCGGCGTTCGCGTGGGTGTGTGCGTTGCCGCAGGAACGGGAGAATGGGTTGGAGTCGCAGTGGGAGTTGGTTCCGGCATCGCCGTATGCGTCGGCGCAGGCGTGGCCGTACTAGGGGCAACCGCCGTCGGTGTGTCGAGCGCACGAGATATCGGAGCGGACGTGGCGGTAGGCGGAGGGGTCTCGTCCCCGCATGAAACCAGCAAGATGCCGACGACACTCGCATAAAGGAATGCCCCTAACGTATTGGGGCTAGAAGGCGAGCGATTCATGTGTTGTCTGCTTGCCAAAATGGTCTGCGACAGTCTTCGGAGGCCGTAACAAGACGGAGGAATCGTAGTTACCCCTCGATGACCTGTCAAATGAAGTCGATGCTTCGTGAGACACGAGCCTGTACCAGTTTAGTCGGTAGGTCAGTTTTTGAGGATGGTCTTACATCCCACTCGTCACTCCCGCGAAAGCGGGAGTCCATGACCCGGGGCGTGAGCATAGCTCCGACTCAACCACCCTACCGACTAAACTGATACAGGTTCTGAGACACTCCCAATTTGACACCCCCGTAGGTGGGGTGCTACTCTGAACCCAGTGTTAGCAGCCGCTCCGATGGGCTGCTAATTGTCCGTGAGAGATGGAGGTGTTCATGCCCAGGTACGACTACCGGTGCTCAGGTTGCGGGCATGAGTTCGAAGTCAAGCAGAGTTTCTCCGACGAGCCGGTTGCATTGTGTCCGCAGTGCGGCGTCGAGTCTCGTCGCGTCATCCACTCGGTGCCGGTCGTCTTCAAAGGCAGCGGGTTCTATGTGAACGACTACGGCAAGGGCGGCGGCGCGAACGGAAGGTCGAAGCCCGAGTCCGATGAGTCGTCCGAATCAGATTCCAAGTCCGACTCGAAGTCGAAGGACTCGAAGAAGTCCGAGTCCGCCAAGGACAAGGAACCGGCCTCCACCACTTAGTTCAGGGGCAGCCTGCCATTGAAGGCGTTGGTCCAGAGGGTCTCCGAGGCGTCAGTTACCGTCGATGAGGAGACCGTTGGCAAGATCGGACCGGGGTTCGCGGTCCTAGTCGGCGTCTCACGAGACGACACCGAACTCGACGCTGACTACATCGTCAACAAGGTCGTGAACCTCCGCGTATTCGCCGACCAAGACGGCAAGTTCAACCTCTCCGCCATGGACGTTGGGGCCGACCTTCTCCTCATCAGCCAGTTCACGCTGCACGCCGATACCCGCAAGGGCCGCCGTCCGAGCTTCGTACAGGCCGCGGGGCCGGATCTGGCCGAGTCGCTGTTCGATCTGACCGTAGGGAAATTCCGCGAGACAGGTCTGCGCGTCGAAACTGGTGTCTTCCAGGCCTACATGATGGTCTCGCTGACCAACGACGGCCCCGTTACCATCATGATCGACTCGGCCGACAAGGAACGCCCGCGCAGGGGCTAGCGGCCTCGACTACCCCATGTCGAGGAGTTCGAGGCTGATGTCGATTCCCGTGACGGAGTGAGTGAGCGCCCCGACGGATATCCTGTCCACCCCGGTCGCGGCAACCTCTCGGACGTTCTCCAGCGTGATGCCGCCCGACGCCTCGGTCAGCGCTCGCCGATCGACGATCCTGACGGCCTCCGCCATCTCCGACGGGGACATGTTGTCAAGCATCACGATGTCGGCTCCAGCCTCGACGGCCTCGCGGACCTGATCGAGGTTTTCTACCTCCACCTCGATCTCCCATGCCCTCGGTGCGCTGTCCCGCATCCGCCGGACGACTCCGCCCAGAGACAGCTCATTCAAACGTCCCGCCGCGAGGTGGTTGTCCTTGATGAGCACCCCGTCCGACAGGTCGCGCCGGTGGTTCGTACCCCCACCGACGGTAACCGCGTACTTCTGAAGGCACCGAAGGCCGGGAGCCGTCTTCCTTGTGTCGAGTATGACCGCATCGTAATCGGCCACCTCTTGCACGTACCGGTTGGTCTCCGTGGCGATTCCGCTCAGGTGCTGCAGGAAATTGAGCGCCACCCGCTCGCCCTTCAGGACCGACGCCACACTCCCGGATAGCTCGGCAATTAGGTCGTTCTCGTCGGAGTGGTCGGTAACCCTCAGCCCCGCACCGTCCGAAAGGATGGGCTTGAAATCCAGCGTGGGGTCGACGGCTAGGAATACGGTCCTTGCGATCTCGACTCCGGCAAGGATGCCCTCCGCCTTGGCGATGATGCATGCAGTGCCCTGCAGATCGGGCGGCACTAGCGTTTCGGTCGTGATGTCGCCCGCACCCAGGTCTTCGAGCAGGGCAGTGCGCACGACCTCGTCGATCTCGGCTTGGGAGATGTCCATCGTGACGGGCTTCCGGCAGGCTCGACGCGCCTGCCGGGTCAGACGACCTGCAGCATCCGGTCGAGGGCGACCTTCGCGTCGCGCTTCGTATCGTCGTCCACGGTGATCTCGTTCACGACCACACCCTCGTTCAGCCCGTCCAGCACCCATGACAGGTAGGCCGGGTGTATGCGGTACATGGTGGAGCAGGGACACACGACGGAGTCGAGGCAGAAGACCGTCTTGTCGGGGTTCTCCTGCGCTATGCGGTTGACGAGGCTGATCTCCGTCCCTACGGCCCACGTCGTGCCGCTCGGCGCCTCCTCGATGGTCTTGATGATCGTCTCGGTCGAGCCGTTCGCGTCCGCCGCCTGGACGACCTCCAGGTAGCACTCCGGGTGGACGATGACGTTCACGTCGGGGTACCTGCGCCTGGCCTCCTCGATCTGGCTCACGGAGAATCGCGTGTGTACCGAGCAGTGGCCCTGCCAGAGGACGACCTTCGCCCGGTCGATGTCCTCTTCGGAGTTGCCTCCCAGGGGCTTGAAGGGGTTCCAGATGATCATCTCGTCGAGGCCGATGCCGAAGCGCACCGCCGTGTTCCGGCCAAGGTGCTGGTCGGGGAGGAACAGTATCTTGTCGCCCCGTCCGAGCGCCCACTCAAACGTCGCGGCGGCGTTCGACGAGGTGCATACGATCCCGCCCTCGCGACCGCACAGCGCCTTGATGGCCGCGGTGGAGTTCATGTACGTGATGGGCACCGTCGTGCTGCGCGGGAGCGCGTCGCTCAGGTCATCCCAGCAGTCGAGTACGTCGTCGATGTGCGCCATGTCCGCCATCGAGCATCCGGCCGTCAGGTTGGGCAGGATAACGTGCTGGTGTTCCTGGCTCAGGATGACCGCCGTCTCGGCCATGAAGTGGACACCGCAGAAGATGATGCTCTCCGCACTCTCCTGACTGGCGGCGAACTGCGAGAGCTTGAACGAGTCGCCACGGAAATCGGCGAACCTGATGATTTCGTTCCGCTGGTAGTGGTGACCGAGAATGACCGTCCGCTCGCCGAGCCGCGCGCGCGCTTCCGTGATCCGCACGTCAAGCTCTTCCGGCTTTGCCCTGAGGTAGGAGATCGGAATCTTCTGCCACCGGACTCCGGCCTGAAACTCCTCTTCGAGCGACTTTGCCTGAAGCTTCTCGTCCGTTTGGCAAAAGGCGGACTGCTCGATCTCGGTTATCGGTATGGTCGGTGTCTTGGGAGATTCAGCGATTACCATGTTGGCCTCCATATCACCTACGCGGCGAGGGCGATTCGCCCCCCTAATGACCACGGCCCGGCGCGTTCGATCCGTACCGGCGCGGTGTGGCCTATCACGTCTTCCCCACCCTCTACATACACCAGTTTGTCGCTGCGACTGCGTCCATGCACATGCCCGCGCTTGGTCCCCTCGACCAAGACTTCCAGAGTTTCGTCCATGAGCTTCGAGTTTATCTCGGCTTGGATGGAAGCCTGAAGCTCGTCGATTGCCGTTAGACGCCGCTTCTTCTCATCCTGCGGAACGTCGTCCTCAAACTTCCGGGAGGCGAACGTGTTGTCCCTCGTCGAATACATTGCCGAGTGGACCTTGTCGAACCGCACGTCTCGGACCATCTCATACGTCCTGTCGAACTGCTCGTCGGTCTCTCCACAGAAACCCACAATCAGGTCGGTCGTCATGGACACGTTCGGAATCCGGTCGCGTATCTTGTCGACGAGCCTGCGGTAAACGGTGTTCGTGTACTCGCGCCGCATCCTCGAAAGCACATCGTCGTCCCCCGCTTGGAACGGCAGATTGATGTGCTCGCAGACCTTCGGCAGCTCTGCAACCGTGTTGATGATGTGGTCGCTCATGTCGTTCGGATGCGACGTGAGGAAGCGAATGCGCTCAATTCCGTAGATCGGGTGGACCGCCTTCAGCAGGTGCCCCAGGTCCACGTCGCCGTCGAGGTCGTGCCCGTACGAGTCCACGTTCTGGCCCAGCAGGGTGACCTCGCGAACGCCCCGGTCGGCGAGGAGCTCGACCTCGCGGACGATGTCGGGAATCGTGCGGCTGACCTCCCGTCCCCTGCGATAGGGAATAATGCAGAAGGTGCAGAACTTGTCGCAGCCGTGAATGATCGGGACATACGCAGTGACGTTCGGCCTCGCTGTGAGCGGCCCGACGCATCCCTCAGGGTCGATGCCCATGCGGTCGCCGAGCAGGTCGATCAGAGGAGTGAACTGCTGCGGGCGCATGAAGACGTCGACTTGTGGGAACCGCTGCTGGAGCGTGTCGGTCTGGGGCCCGACCATGCAGCCCATGAGGGCGACGACCTTTTCGCCGTCTTGCTGCTTCATCGGCTTCAGGTGACCGAGCATCCCGACCACCTTGTCCTCCGCGCTCTGCCGCACGACGCAACTGTTCAGCACCACCACGTCCGCCTCTTTGGCGCTCGCGGCCTTGCCCAGGCCCATCTGCTCAAGGGCGCTTTCGAGGCGCTCGGAATCGGCCACGTTCATCTGGCAGCCGATTGTCCATATGTAATAGTCTTCCATGTCCGCTTTGTCGGGGGCCTCGATGAATGGCGGAGGGAGTGGGATTCGAACCCACGAGAGGGATTTCTCCCCCTAAGCGCTTAGCAGGCGCCCGCACTAGGCCACTATGCGATCCCTCCGTCAGTGAACCTTCAATATAGCAGAGACTGTTAGTCGGGGCAATGAGAACGAACTACCGCAAGTGGTCAAACTTCGTGAGAACGCTCGATATGCATAGCTGCCGTCATACCCGCGAAAGCGGGTATCCACTGGGGTAGGAGTGTTCCTGTCTCCGACTCTGAACAGTTACGATCCACCAGTTCCTTGTAATGTGATATCGGAGCCGCCTTGTCATGAACTCACAATGGGTTAGCATCCGCATGTCCGGGCGGCTGCGTTTCATCCGTTCCGTTGCAGATGGTTCTCACTTGCGCGTCTTGAGTTTCTGATAGACACGTTCTATTTCCTTGTTGTACGCGCGTTTAATGGCCTTCACCCCATCGTCTGTGAAGGGTTGTCGCTCCTGATGCCACGAGATGAAGTGGCAGTAGTTGCTGTACTGCTGCCTAGCCGTATTCTTCATGCAATGTAGCAAGGCATCACCCTTGGGTGTGGGGGTGCCTCTGTCCTTGGCGCATTTGAAGGCATCGCGCTTAAGTTGTTTCCACGGAACCTTGTCAATGTTAATTATGTAAATGCCTGGAAACACGCCGCACTGAGGTAGTTTCCAACGCACAGAATAGCAATCGACCTCGTTTCCAGTCACTTCCGCTCCTGACCGCTCAGCGGCCTCTCTGTCTTCAATGGTAAGTTGGTCAGTTGTGAGATTAGGATATATGAAGCAGTAGTCACCAGCCGCATGAATGATCCTCTGAACGATCCCGCGGGTCTTTAATCCCGTTGCGGCGTCAATCTCGTCCCACACTGCATCATCGGCTTCGGACTCATTACCTTCGTACATAGAGTTGATCCCGGCCTCGGCCAGTCTCCCAGTGACCTTCCGATCAAACTTCTTAGGCCTACAACTCTCGCAGAGTGGGAGGCTGCAACGAATCTTTCTCTCAATGGTTGTCATTTTCAGAAACTCCTTCCTTCTATTGCGTCCACATCACGCATTCCTCGTTCCCTCCCGCAGCGCCACGTCCTCCGGACTCTCCACCCACACCTCGCCGCCGCGGAAATACTCCTTCTTCCAAATCGGGACGATCTGCTTGAGCCGGTCGACGCCGTATTGACCTGCCTCGAAGGCGTGCCCACGGTGCTGCGAGGAGACGGCCACGACGAGGCTTATGTCCGTTATCTCCAGCCGCCCCAGACGGTGAGAGATCGCCACGCCCGTCAACGGCCACCTGTCCATCATCTCCTGCGCCACCTCCGCCAGCTTCTTCTCGGCCATCGGCTCGTACGCCTCGTACTCGAGGTACAGGACGTCCCGGTCGTCGGTGGTGTCACGCGTCGTGCCGAGGAACGTGATTACCGCCCCTGCCGACCTTGAGCGCACCCGGTCGGTAATCGCCTCAGGATCGAGCGCTTCGTATGTGATCTCAATCATCCGTGCCTCCGCTGACCGGCGGAATCAGCGCGACCTCGTCGCCGTCGGCAAGTGCGTAGTCGTGGAGTTGGTACTCTTCATTCACGGCAAGTACCAGGGCCGTCGGCGTCCCAATGAGCCCCGGGTATCGCTCGAAGACCTCTTGCGCCACCGAGCCGACCGTCGCGCCGGCGGGCATCGTGAGTTCGAGCACACTCTGACCCACTCGCTCACGATAGCCTGCGAACAGCCTCAGCGTAATGTTCAGGACGACTCTCCTCGACAGTTGCTGGTAACCAAACATTATACCAAAAGGGGCATCAACCGCAGTGGAATAAGTCCGCATGTCGTCCCGTGTTTCAAGGCGGCGGTATAGCCTTGATTGTCTAGAATGGCGTGAATGATGGACTTGAGACACTTCCGATGGTCGCATAAAGTCCATGAGTGGTAGGTGAGCGGAAGAGAGGCTTGGATACGGATAGCGCTGAATGGCTTGACGCCGCCCTCTTGTTACCTTTACTTTCCACTTCGCAAACGTCCTCCGGACTGAGGCTCCGCTAACTCTCCCAGTCTATCTCAAGGAGTTCGACCTATTGGCAGCACGTTCCCAGGCCACTGATTCCGGTCCCGTTCGCGAGTCCGGGCAGATAACCAGCCTCGACCTGATACGCGGCGTCGCGGTGCTCGGCATTCTGCTGATGAACGCTGTCTACTTCAAGCTCGGCAGTGCACCTTACTTCAACCTGAGCGCGGGCGGCTCAGAGACATTGCTCGACTGGGCTGTGGGCATCTTCGGCGAAGTCTTCATCGACCAGAAGTTCATGGGGTTATTCTCGTTGCTGTTCGGCGCGGGGATGATTCTCTTCATCGACCGCGCCAGCGGGAGAGGAAGGCGCGCAGTCCTGCTGAACCTGTGGCGAAACGCGCTGCTGCTCCTGATCGGCGTCCTCCACTTCCTAGTGTGGGAGGGCGATGTGCTGACGGCTTACGCAGTATCATCGGTCTTCCTGATCGCCCTGCGCAAGCTGCCGAATTGGGCGCTCATCTCCCTTGGTGTTGTCGTGTTCACACTATCAGTTGCCACAGCCCTGCTCGCGCAGAACATCGCGGACACGACCGACGCATCGCTATCCGGTCTCTGGACACCGGGGGAGACTTCGGACGAAGAGACAATTGTGCTTCCCTTCATGCTGGGCTATCTCCTTCGCGCATTGGGGCTGATTCTCGTCGGCGCCGGCTTGTATCGCGCCGGCTTTATGAATGGCGGCTTGCCTGAGAGGACATATCGACTGACCGCAATGGTCGGGGTTGTCGTCGGCTTGCCGCTCACCGCCGCCGGCGTCATCATCACCGCGGTTAACGATTACTCTCGCGAGGTAGCCTTTATCGGCCAGACTCCCAACACGCTTGGCTCGATTCCCGCCTCGCTTGCATACATGAGTCTGATCATCCTCTGGAACAACCGCGCGGACAACTGGCTCAAGCAGCGTCTGCGCTCAGTCGGGAGGATGGCGCTCACCAACTACCTGACGCAGACGGTGTTGGGATTGCTTGTTTTGACAACCTTGCTGGGCGATGTCGACTTTGTGAACCGAAGCGCCGTTTTGGTGTTTGTGTTTGCAGTGTGGGCGCTGCAGTTGTGGTGGTCGCAGGCGTGGTTGAGTCGCTTCCTGTTCGGACCTGCAGAGTGGCTCTGGCGAGTCGCTACCTATCGAAACGGACAGCCTCTTCGCCGCCCCGGGGACTCGCGGCAGGCGGCATAGGAAAGCGTCGACTTCAGTGCAGCGCGGTTGGATGATAGCCCTCTGACTAGGAATAGTGGCGATTCAATCTCGTACAGTCCCATCCACATCTCGAACATGGTACTGTCTACTGTCAAAGTTAGCCCGCCAATCATCAGCCGGTAAGGGGCAAGCCCATGTGGAGGAATTTGTGACTGAGATATCTCAAGTCTTGCTGTATCCGCCCATTCCATGACGACTACGAAAGGGTTGAACACACGCAGCGTCTGGCGGCCTGACAAGGACGAGGTCGTCGTCGAGCACGGCGCCGTCGCCACTGCACACCCCATCGCCGCCCAGGTCGGCGTCGACGTCCTCAAGAGCGGCGGAAACGCCGTGGACGCCGCCGTCGCCACCGGCTTCTGCCTCAACGTCATCGAGCCTTGGAACTCCTCCATCGCCGGCCACGGTCAGATGATCGTCCACATGACCGGGGAGCGGCGCAGCGTCGCCATCGACTACGGTCACCGCGCGCCCAGGGCCGCGACCGCCGATATGTTCCGTGTCATTGGCCAGACGGTGCGGGGCAACGGGATATACGAGGTCGAAGACCGCGCCAACGCCGTCGGACACCGCTCCGTAGGAGTGCCGGGGGTTACGGAAGGCATGTGCCGCTCCCACGAGCTGTTCGGTTCCCTCCCGCTGGAGCGGCTGCTGGAACCGGCCGTCCACTACGCCAGGGAAGGGTTCGAGGCAGACCCCACCGCCTGCCTGATGATCGCCAGGAACATGCCCCACCTGATCCGATACGGCGAGGCCGCGCGCATATTTCTGCCGGACGGATTCCCTCCTCCGCCCGGCGCAAGAATCGTTCAGCGCGACTTGGCCGACACCATCGAACGGATCGGCAGAGAGGGCAAGGACGCCCTGTACCGGGGCGAGATCGCAGCCGCCATCGACGAGGAGATCAGCCGAAACGGCGGCGTCCTAAGCGCGCAGGACCTCGCCGACTACGAGGCGCAGGTGCTCGACCCCGTCAGGACCTCCTACAGAAGCTATGAGCTCCTCGGCTCCCCCGTGCCGTCCGGCACGATCACACACTTGCAGACGCTCAACATCCTGGAGAGCTTCGATCTTCCCCGCCTCGCTCACGGCTCGCCCGAGCACCTGCACTTGTTCATAGAGGCGGCGCGGCACGCCTTCGCCGACCGCTACAGCTTCGTCGGCGACCCGGACTTCGTCCCGGCGCCGTTGGACGGGATCCTGTCGAGAGAGTACGCGCAAGAGGTCGCTCGCTCCATCGACCGCGAGACTGCCAAGCTGGAGGAAGAACGCGAGCTCCAGCCGTGGGTCGCCTACGCCGACAGTCCCTTGCACGACCCCTGGCGCTACGACCCGCAGCTGCGGCCGGAACGCGCCGTCTCCGCGTCGCCCCCAAGCGAGGGCGACTGCACCACCCATTTCAGCATCATCGACCGAGACAGGAACATGGTGGCCTGCACGCAGACTGCGGTGGCGCACTTCGGCTCAGGCGTCGTCGTGCCGGGCACCGGCATTCTCCTGAGCAACGGAATGACCGTTTTCAACCCCATGCCCGGCGCGGCCAACTCAATCGCCGGGTACAAGCGAGGTATGAACAACATGGCGCCCGTGCTGCTGCTCAGAGACGGCCGGCCCTTCCTCACCGTTGGAGCGCCTGGCGGGCGCAGAATCATGTGCCGCATCGCGCACATCATCTCCAACGTGGTCGACTTCGGCATGAGCATCCAGGAGGCAATCACGGCGCCGAGCGTCGATGCCGCCGAGCGTGAGACCTTTGTCGACCACCGGATAGACCCGCAGACGGTCGAGGCGCTGGCACGTATGGGCCACAACGTCGAAGTTGTGCCGGAGCCCTTCACCGGCGGAGGCTTCTCCCGGCCGCGCGGCGTCATGGTCGACCCCGCCACCGGCCTCCTCCACGCCGGCGTACAGCCCATCGGCCCCGACGAAGCCCGGGGCTACTAGAGTCGGGCAACCCGACAGGGAAAGCCCTGGTCCACAGCCGACCCGTTTTGATCCTCATTAGGAGTACATGCACATTAGCTCCCCTATTGGAGGCCCTCTAGCATTCGCAGTAGAGTACGCATTGCGCGATACTCACCGCGCCCCGTATTCCCATATACTGTCCCGAAGAATTCAGCAGTGCGTTGACGAGACATCCCATGGACTTTCAATGGCCGACGATCGAGTACCGCGATGAGACGATGCGCGAGGGGATGCAGATCGAGTCCGCCGACATCGCGGTCGATGACAAGGTTCGCCTCCTGGATGCTCTCGGCGAGACCGGACTGTCCCGAATCGTCGTCGGATCATTCGTCAGCCCTCGATACACGCCTCAAATGGCCCACATCGAAGAGGTCTTGCAGCGGTTCACGCCGAACCCGGACGTCATCTACACGGCCCTCCTGGTGAACCGGCGGTCCTACGAGCGCGCCCGGCAGTTCTCGCCGCCCCTGACTATCGAGGATGACCGGCCGTTCCTGAACGCCCACCTCTGCGACGTGTTCACCCGTCGCAACTTCAACCGGTCGCAGGAAGAGGAGTTTGCAAGCTGGCAGGCGATTGTCGAGGACGCTCAACGGCGCGGCGTTACCGAAGCCGAGATACGAGTCGCGGCGGCGTGGGGTTCCAACTTCGTTGGCGAGTTTTCGTTGGATCAGCGCATGCACATCCTCGAACGCGGTCACCGGGCTTGGGACGAGGCGGGCATCCCCGTCTCGAGCGTGGGCCTGCTCGATCCCATGGCGTGGTGTCTTCCGCATCGCATCGAGGAGCAGCTTCTTGCCGTCAAGGAGCGGTGGCCGCACATTCGCCGCTTCTACCTCCACCTGCACAACGCTCGTGGAATGGCCCTGCCCTCAGCCTACGCGGCGATGAGGACACTTACCCCCGACGATACCCTCGTGCTCGACGGCGCCGTCGGCGGGATAGGCGGATGCCCCTACTGCGGTACCGGACGCGCGACCGGCATGATGGCAACGGAGGACCTCTTCCACATGCTGGAGGGCATGGGCATCGAGACGGGCGTCGACGTAGCCAAGCTCATAGACTGCGCGTGGCTGTTGGAGGAGATCATCGGACGCCCGACCTTCGGCGCCGTATCCAAGGCCGGACCCCGACCGATGTCGCCGGAAACGTGGTTCGACCCCAACATGCCGTTCGTGGAGACGCTCAGCCAGGCCAGGCACTTCAAGCTGGGGCCTGATTCCTACGAGGGCGGCATCTACCCCTGGAGAGAGCCGATCCGCAGTCCACAGCGCCCCGATACGTTGCAGTAGGTCGGGTGTCTGAAAGGAATTCCGCTCACCCTGAGCAGCGTTACGCCCCGTCCGGGGCGGTGCCGGGTATCAGCAACTGCGACGTAGCCACCCTCAATCTCTCCCCCGCCGGGGGAGAGATACAGAGAGGGGGGTTTTGTAGTTACTTGACAGCCTGTTGAAGGGTCGAAGCGGCGTTCGTGGTGAGCTTGTCGAACCACGAACGGACCGGGCAGGCCCATCTGCCGCCCTCTCGCCATCCCGCGCGGCGTCTACTTGATCTTCAGGAACGCCGGGTAGACTATCGCGAACCCGACGGTGAACACCGCCAGCATGATGCCGCTTGCAAACAGCGCGTTCGCAGTGCCGATGCGCTCCGCCAGAGCTCCCAAGGGCAGGGCGCTTAACGGCATCGCCCCGAACGTCATCATCACGATGCTCATCATCCTGCCGCGCATCTCGGGGCTGGTGTACGTTTGAACGAGAGTCATGTTGAGAGACATGAACATCGAGCTTACCAGTCCGAGGAACAGCAGCATCGGCATGACCACGTTGTACGAGCCCATCTTCGCGACCACCGCAAGCACTATCCCCCAGACGACGCAGCTCGACAGCAGCAGAAGTCCCCGGCGGTTGAATCTGGGAACGCTGGCAAGCCCCAAGGTGCCGATCAGCGCTCCGATACCCATGACGGCATAGAGCCAGCCGAGATTGTCGGACTGCACGTCCAGCGTCTCGCGCGCCCACGCGGGCAAGAGAGCGTACAGGGACATGCCGAACAATATCGGAATGAAGGCCATGATGATCAGCCCCAGCAGGGGTGACGAGCTTCTCGCATATGAAAGCCCGGCCAGGATATCGCCGTACATGCTCTTCCCGGAGCGCTTCTGTCCCTCGCGGCCGACCCTGATTGGCAGCATCGTCAAGACTGTCAGTGCATAGACTCCCGATATCAGAAAGAAGACGCCCGAGGTCCCCACGAAGATGATGAGCACCCCTGCAATGGCCGGGCCGATGATGCGCGTGGCGTTCATGGACGAACTCATAAGCGACATGCCGTTCATCAGCTTGCTCTGGGGGATGATGTCCGACACCGTGGCCTGCCGGCTTGGCATGTTGAACGCCATAAAGGACCCGTTAATGAGTCCTGATACAAGGACGTGCCACAGTTCGATCACTCCGGCGAAGTCCAGCAGCCCGACGACGAGAGTCAACGCGGCGTTGCCCAACTGGGTGTACAACATTATTCGCTTGCGTGAAATGCGGTCGGCAAGCGCACCGCCGATGGGCGAGATGAGGGTCATCGGCAGGGCGAACGTCACGATCACCAAAGCAAGGGCGAGCGGGGAGTCGTCGGCCAGCTTCAGCACCAGCCAGCTCCTCGTGATCCACTGCATGTTCATGCCGAGGTACGAGGTCAGAGCGCTCGCCCAGAGCCAACGGAAGTCGGAATAGGCAAACGACTCGATGGCGGGGAACCGGTCGGCGGCGCGCTCAATAAGTCCGCGCCGGACGGGGACGGGGGGCAGTTCTGAGACCGGCTGCGGTTCCGGTTCCGTTCGGATGCTCATGAGTCCTGACGAGATGAACGTACCGGCTAAGCCTACTCCCGCTAGGGGACGCGGTCAATACGCAACATCCAATCGACGTTACGCGGCTGAATTGTGGGGCCCCATAACCTTGTAATGGGTAGCCGATCTCGCTACAATCCTCACAGTCGGGGTGTGGCGCAGTTGGTAGCGCGCGTCGTTCGGGACGACGAGGTCGCTGGTTCAAGTCCAGTCACCCCGACCATTCAACCGCCCACCCCACTGATTGTCCCCGAGCAGCCTTGGGTGCCGCGCGCGGAGCCGTGCAAGGTGTCAGTAACTGCCGTTGCCGGGAACACTCTGCCGCTCTCTCCCCGCCGGCAGAGATCACCTTGCCCGGTCTCTCCCCCGCCGGGGGAGAGATACAGAGAGGGGGGCGTGAGCAGTTACCTAAAGGCGGTAAGGCACACTAGGGGAACCTTACAAGAATTCCCGGGAGACTCGACCGATGTGGAGTGTCGAGTTGTACGTGGTTCGAGGCCACAGCATGACCCCGACCTTTTCGCCGGGCGACCGCCTGCTCGTGAGTCGAACTCGTCGCCCGGATTTGCGCATTACAAGGGGCGACGTGGTCGTCGTCCGCGACGGCCCCGACGGCGGGCGACGGCATCTGAAGCGCATGATCGGCCTGCCCCGCGAGAGCATCAGTCAGTCTGAAGGCGTCCTGCTGGTGAATGGCCGCCATTTGGACGAGGACTACTTGGGCGGCCTCCCCGCCGTGACCGGGCTGGACGATGTCACCTGGAATCTTGGGGACGACGAGTTCTTCTTGCTGGGCGACAACCGCGCCCGCAGCACCGACAGCCGGCAGCTTGGCCCGATAAACCTGGATATCATTGAGGGCATCGTCCGGTGCCGGTACTGGCCCCTGCACAAGCTGCGGCTCGTTAGTGCTCCGTCATACACGAACTTCACTGCATTTTATTCGTCGGTCTAGCGCTCTTCAGCCAGCCACGTGGCAACGTCCTTGGCGTGGTAGCTGATTATCATGTCCGCTCCCGCCCTCTTGATGCCCGTCAGTATCTCCATGACGATTGACCGCTCTTCGATCCAGCCGTTGGCCGCTGCCGCCTTTACCATGGAGTATTCGCCGCTGACGTTGTATGCGGCGAGCGGTGTGTCGAAACGCTGCTTCGCCTTCGCGATGACGTCCAGATAAGCCAGCGCGGGCTTGACCATGACGACGTCCGCGCCTTCGAAGATGTCCCCCTCGATCTCGCGCATCGCCTCGTTCACGTTCGCCGAGTCCATCTGGTATCCCCTGCGGTCTCCCGTCTGGGGCGCTGACTCTGCTGCCGTCCTGAATGGGCCGTAGAACGATGATGCGTACTTGGCCGAGTAGGCCATGATCGGCACATTGTCGTGGTCGTGGTCGTCCAGCGCATCGCGGATGGCGCCGACCTGCCCGTCCATCATGGCCGACGGCGCGACGATGTCCACGCCGGCCTCGGCCTGCGATACTGCCGTCTCAGCGAGGAGGTCCAGCGTCCGGTCGTTGTCTACCGTCCCGTCGTCCAGCAGGATGCCGCAGTGCCCGTGCGACGTGTAATCGCACATGCAGACATCGCCGATGACCGCGAGGTCGGGTTGGGTCTGCTTGATGGCCCGGATCGCCTCCTGCACGATGCCGTTCGGCGCATAGCCCTCCGACCCAATTTCGTCCTTGTGCGAGGGAATGCCGAACACCAACACTGCCGGGATTCCCAAATCCGCGACGACCTCGATTTCGGACAGTAGGCTGTCGAGAGAGTGCTGGAAGATTCCGGGCATCGGCTCGATCACGCGGGGCCCGTTGGGTTTTTCTGTGACGAACACCGGGTAGATCAGGTCGGATACGGAGAGCCGCGTCTCCTGCACGATACGGCGGAGCGCCGGCGTCGCCCTCATCCGTCGCATTCGATTTTCAGGGAAGCTGCTCATGCGCCTGACCTTTCACGCATATAGTGTCCAACTATCGCCTCCACGAGTCCAGCCGCCGTCGAGTCCTCGGCTAAGATATCGACATTTAGTCCCGCCTTGCGTGCGGTCTCGGCGGTAACCGGCCCAATGCAGGCGATGCCGACCCCCTCGATCCGGTAGACGTCACCGTCTAGGAGAGCCATGAGATTGGTGACTGTTGACGAGCTGGTAAACGTTATGACGTCTACGCCCGACTCCAACGCTTCGGCAAGTCGCCCGCTGGCGCCCGAAGGGAGCACCGTCCTGTAGAGAATTACCGATCGGACGACCGCACCCAGCAATTCGAGACCCCGCCGCAGTCGTTCGGGGCGCACTTCCGCCCCCGGCAGCAGTATGCACTGTCCCTCGACGCCCTGCTCCTGAAGGCCGTCGATCAGCGACTGCGACACCGACTCGCGAGAGACTAGATCGGCGATTACGCCACGCTCACGAAGCGCCGCCACCGTAGCCGTCCCAATCGCCGCGACACGCGAGGCATGGAACAGCCGGGCGTCCCGCCCCAGCGTGTCGAGCCGTCCAAATAGCTGCTCGACCGTATTGGTGCTCGTGAATACGACCCAATCGTAGTCGGTGAGGTTCGCCAACTCCGAGTCGATTTCACCGGTGTCTTCGACTGGCTGAATCTCTATGGTTGGTACCTCCACCGGTTCGGCCCCCGCTCTCTCCAATCGTTCGACGAGATCGGCCGACTGTGTACGAGATCGGGTAACAAGGACGCGCTTGCCGAATAGCGGCCGGTTGTCGAACCAGCGTGACACGGCGCGAAGATTGACAACTTCGCCCACCACGACGACGACCGGATTGCTCAGTCCCGCCCGCTTCGCACTGTCGGCGATGCTCACAAGTTGGCCGACGACGGTCTCTTGGTTCGGCCAGGTCCCCCACTGAACGACGGCGACCGGAGTGTCCTCGGCCCTGCCTCCGTCAATCAGAGCCTGTGTAATCGCCGGCAGGTTCTCCCAGCTCATCAATAGGCTCAGGGTACCCTCGGACTTTGCCAGCCCGTCCCAGTCCACCGACGCCCCGGCCTTGTCGGGCGATTCGCTTCCGGTAACAATCGTGAGAGAGGACGACACGCCACGATGCGTCAGCGGGATGCCCGCATAGGCCGGAGCGCCAATCGCCGACGTGATGCCCGGAACGACCTCGAACGGGACATTCGCCTCCGATAGTGCCGCGACTTCTTCACCGCCACGCCCGAAGATGAAGGGGTCGCCGCCCTTAAGGCGAACCACCCGCTTGCCACTCTGCGCCCGTTGTACCAGCAGCGCGTTGATATCAGACTGCCGGTCTCTCGGTTCGCCCGGCCTCTTGCCCACGTCGACCAACTCCGCATCTTTCGGGGCGTGTCCGAGCAATCGCCGATCGACAAGTCGGTCATAGACGACCACGTCGGCCCTTTCGAGATAGCGACGCCCCCTGATCGTCAGCAATTCCGGGTCGCCCGGCCCCGCCCCGACGAGTGCGACCCACCCTACGGAGGAGTTGTCACTCTCAGTTTCTTCCTGATTCGTCATGTTCGCTTTCGTCGTCGGTCTACTGGCCCTGATGACCGTCGCTCGCATGTCCGATTCGAACGATTTCGGAGGCTCCCGAATCCAGCAACGTCGTTGCCGCTCTCCGCCCAATATCCTCCGCCGTGCTTACGTCTCCCTCGATCCGTACCCTTAGGATATTAGTGCCGTCCGGCTCCGCCGCCATGGCGAACAGGCGCATCCGCTGACCGTCGATCTTGCCGTAGGCGGCAACCGGCGCCGTGCATCCCCCGCCAAGAGTATCGAGGAACGACCTCTCCGCGCGGAACGCACAAGCTGTCTCTTCAAGAACGATTGAGTTCAGCATCGACTCCATCCCAGCGTCCTCTCGTCGGAACTCGGCGACGAGCGTTCCCTGTCCGACATCCGGGGTGACCTGTTCGACGGACAGGAATTCCGTCGCCTCCGAGAGTCTGCCGAGCCGTGCAAGCCCTGCGGCCGCGATCACCACGCCGTCATAGTCATGGCCTCGCGACTTTTCGAGTCGCGTGCCGACGTTGCCGCGTATGGGCACCACCTCGACATCGGGCCTGAGGGCCTTGATCTGGGCCTTTCGCCGAGGGCTCCCGGTGCCCAGACGAGTACCGGATGGAAGACTCATGAGCGGGAGTCCCGACTTCGATACCAGCACGTCCCGCGCGTCCTGCCGCTTCCCGACGGGGAGTATCCGCAGCCCGTCGGGAATGTCCGGCCCGACGTCTTTGGCGCTGTGGACCGCGAAGTCGATCTCGCCGTCCAGCAGGGCGCGCTCAATGTCCTTGACGAATGCGCCTCGCCCAAGTGAGGTTAGCGTGGCATCGGCCTTCCGATCGCCGCGAGTGGATAGGTGCACCACCTGGAACTTCACGTCCACAAATCTCTCTCTCAGCAGCGAAAGCGCTTCTTCCGTCTGTGCGAGCGCCAGCGGACTCGCCCGGGAGCCGACGCGGACTATTCGTGCGAGATTCAAACCCGGACCTCCGGTGCATGGTCGTTACTGGGAGACGGGTGTCGGCTGCGCCATCTCCTCGTACATCGCGCAAACGCTGTCGGAGCAGTCGCACGTCGTCCCCACGAGCAGGCTGTCCATCAAGACTTGACTTGCGCGCTCAATGTCTCCCGCCTGCATGAGGTCGATTAGCTCGTCCGTGAGGCACGCCTGCCAGTGATCGAGGTTCAGACGAATCCCATTGTCGAGGAGCTGCTTTCGGGCATCCGACAGTAGGGGAGCAAGATCGGCGAAGTCCATGAGCTCATGCCGCGAGTCCAGTCGGCACTCTCCGTTCAGTATCTCGCGGAACCTTCTCGCCAGTGCGGGACTTGCTCCGCCCGTCGACGTGGCGACGATGACCTCTCCCCGCCGTGCCACCGATGGCGTTATCCACGTGCAAAGTTCGGTCACGTCTGCGACGTTGAGCGGCACGTTGCGCTCGCGGGCCTCCTCGGAAACCGCTTGATTCACCGCATCGTCGCTCGTGTCGGCCACAATGGCGATGAACGCACCGTCGAGGTCGCCACGCCTGTACGGCCTGCGGACCCACTCGATCTTCCCATCATCCGTGAGTTCCGACACCTCGTCCGTCACGTCGCGACTCACTACGACCACCTGGGCACCGTACGGCATGAGTCGGGTGACCTTCTCCTCACCCATCGCGCCGCCGCCGATGACGACGACTCGCCGACCGCGGAGATCGAGGAAAACGGGATAGTACAGAGGCATCGGAGTCCTGGCTTCGACCTGCTAGCGTCCCGACTGGCCCTTTGCGACCCACTCGGCGCGTTTCTTCTCGAGGTCGCGTGTCCGTGCTTCCTGCAGCTCGGCATCCGGCTTGGCCCGTGCCGAATGGTAGACGGAGCCGAGACCCCACCGCTCGCGGTCGCTGGTGTTCGGGCCTGCCCGGTGGACCATCTGCCAATGGTGGATGGCTACGTCTCCCGGCTCTGCCGGGACAGGCACCTCCCCGGCATAGTCGTCCTCGCCGTAGTTGGTAACTCCCTGCGAGAAACCGAATATCTCGGTCGGCCCGTGTGGCCGAATGGGACGCTTGTGAGCGCCCGATACGTATCGCAGGCAGCCGTTTTTCTCGTCCACCGTGTCAAGGGCCAGCCACATAGTCAGCGCCTCGTTGGGTGTCAGCGGGATGTAGTAGGAGTCCTGGTGCGCGGGAGTCTCCACGCCCACGCGGGCGGGCTTGTTGAACAGCTGGCAGTACTGTGGAACGACGTCTCCGTCAAGCAACAGCTCGGCAAGCGCCGTGAACTTGCCCGTATGGATCAGGTCGCTGAAATATTCGTCATACTTCGACATGTGCCCGAGACGCTTGAGAGTCTCCGGCTGTCCCTTCACGTCGTACATGACCTCGTACTCTGGAACAGTCGGAACGACCTCTTCGATGTACCTACCTATCTCCGTACGAAGAGCACCTACTTCCTCATCATTGAGGAACCCGCGCACGGCCACCCAGCCGTTCTCGTGCCAGTGGCTCTTGATGTCCGCTTGGCTGTCCTGCCATCCCATGAGACCGCCTCCGAGGGTGAGATGCTACGGGAACATCATACACGAACGTAGGCGAGGGTTCTTCAACCCTTTCGAAGTAGGAGCCTGTATCAGTTTGGTCGGTAGGTCAGTTTTTGAGGATGGTCTTACATCCCACTCGTCACTCCCGCGAAGGCGGGAGTCCATGACCCGGGGCGTGAGTATAGCTCCGACTCAACCACCCGACCGACTAAACTGATACAGGTTCTCGAAGTAGGCCGGGGTATCTTGTAGCCACTGCGGTGTGCGAGATCGGGTTACCCGCGGTAGGACTCAGGCACTTGCTGTGAGTCGGCTTCGCTCTTGCGCCAGATCGTAATGTGCCTGCCTCCGCATCCAGAACTCGGCATTGCTCCACCCGATGCGTTCAAGCGCCAGAGCCACTGCAGGCGAAATCCCGCAACGCCCATTCACCAGCCGCGACATCGTGTTTCGGCTCACGCCCAAGCGGTCCGCGCACCCTGTCACCGTCCAGCCCTCGGCTTCCAAGCTCTCACGCACGCTTACACCAGGATGCGAAGGATTTGTGATACTCATATGGCCTGCCTACCTACCCAGCGCCTTTGCCAGCTGCCCACCCTGCTCCTGCATGTACTGGTAGATGACGTTCACGTCGGTGCCTATACAAAAATCGATGACGCCCATGTCCATGTACGGCTTCGCGTCCTCCCAGTTGCCGATCTCGATCCGCGGGCGGATGCCCTTGGCGATGCAGGTCTCGATCGTGTACTTCTGGGCCTCCATGATCTCCGGGTGCGTGTAGTCTCCGGCCCGTCCGATGCTCATCGAGTAGTCGCCGGGGCCGAACTGCACCATGTCGATGCCCGGCACGTCCAGAATGGCCTCCAGGTCTTCGACCGCCTCGCGCTTCTCTACCATGATCGCGACGACCGCCTCCTCCGCCACCTTCACCCAGTCCGCGAGCGTCACGCCCGGGAACACGTAGCCCATGTCCCTCGTGCTGGTCGCTCCAGCGATGCCGCCTGCGGACGGCGTTTCGGGACGGACCGCTCTGACCGACTCCAGCGCGTCGTCCACCGTGCGGATGTCCGCGAAGAGCAGGTTTTGGATACCTGATCCCGTCGCCTTCTCGGCCAGGTACGTTCGCGGCTCCTGGTCGACCTTTATCATGGAGGTCATGTGGTCGAACAGTTCTATGGCCCGCGCGAAGTTGTCCAGAGAGAACAGGTCATATGGGGCGTACTGGCTCGTGAATTCCACGTAGTCTATCGTGCCGGAGTATCCAATCACCTCGGCGATTCCGGGCCACACGGTATGCACGTGGGTACCAATGGTCGGCTTACCTTCGTTGATGAGGTCGCGCAGGACGTTGTTCTTCTTCAATATCGTCTCCTATCGTTGTTATTTTCTTCTCATACCAATTCGTTCTGACAACGACGCAATTAGTGTGACCAGCGCCCCATCCGTCATTCCGGCGAAGGCCGGAATCCAGAGAGGCCGATCAGCGAGGATTCGGCGGCATCACACGAATTGGTATTATCAGTCAGCGAGGACGTTCCGCGAGATTATCGTGCGCTGGATCTCCGACGTGCCCTCGTAGATTTCGGTGATCTTGGCGTCGCGGTACAGGCGCTCCACCGTCGACGGTGAGAAGTACCCGACTCCGCCGTGTATCTGAACGGCCTTATCCGCCGTCTCGACCGCGACGCGCGACGCGAAAAGCTTCGCCATCGACGCTTCCTTCACGAACGGCCTGCCGGCGTCGAGGAGCGTCGCCGCCTGCATAACCAGCAGGCGCGCGGCCTCCACCTCTGTCGCCATGTCGGCGATCATCCACTGGATACCCTGCATCTCGGAGATGGTCTTACCGAACACCTTCCTCTGTTTCGCGTACTCGACCGCCTGCTCGAATGCCGCCTGCGCCACGCCGACCGCCTGGGCCGCTATGCCGATCCGGCTGGCGTTCAGCACCTCCATCGTGGCTTTGAATCCCTCGTTCTCCTCGCTCATCCGGTTGGTCACGGGCACCCGACAGTCGTCGAAGAACACCTCGCACGTGGACGAGGCCCGTATGCCCATCTTGCCGTGCATGGGAGTGATCGTCATTCCGGACGTGTCCCGGTCGACGATCAGGGCCACGAAACCCTTCGAGCCGAGGCTGAGGTCGAGTGACGCCAGCACGACGAGCACACCTGCCTCCGTCGCGTTCGTTATGAACACCTTCGACCCGTTCAGGACGTAGTCGTCGCCGTCCCTCTGGGCGGTCGTGCGAATGCCGGCCGCGTCGCTGCCCGCGCCCGGCTCCGTGAGCGCGAACGCCCCAATCGTCCGCCCTGCCGTCATACCCGGAAGGTACCGGTTCTTGTGCTCCGCAGTTCCGTGCATATGAATGAACTGGGCGGCGAGGGACTGGTGCGCCACGTACACCGTGCTCGTGGCCGTGCATCCTCTCGCAAGTTCCTCGGCAACTATGGCCCCCTGACGCGCCGTGCCTCCGCTCCCTCCGTACGCTTCGTCGATGCCAAGCCCGAACAGTCCAAGCTCGGCTAGGCCCTCTACGTTGTCGGCAGGGAAGTCGCCGCTTTGGTCATACGCCGAGGCTCTCGGCGCGAGCACGTCGTCAGCAAAGTCTCGTACCGTCGTACGGAGAAGCTGCTCCTCTTCGGTTATCAGGAGATTGTCCATCACTGCCCTTATGGAACAATACCGATTCGTTGTAACTACACCGAGGATTCGCCATAACTATGAAAATAACCCGCAACGTCCCCAAACCTGTCATTGCTATGAAAATAGCCCGCCACACACCCACACCGTCATTCCTGCGAAGGCAGGAATCCATCCCCGGCCGTTGCCGTGGGGCAGGTGAGGATAGGAGCGGCCACCGCCATTTTCATCTCCTTATGTGGCCTTCATAAGGCCATAGTGATTCCGAGCGTAGCGTAGCGGAGTGAGGAATCTAGAGTCATCGCCTTCCAAGACTCGCCCCATACTTACCACTTTCTACTTTCTTCCTCTCCGCGCTCTCTGCGTCCTCTGCGGTGAATCCTCGGCACGTGGCAGTATGACGCACCGAATTGACCGAATGCAACCTTGACACAGGCTCTCCGTCACCTTTACAGTAGATTGCGAGATGCGAGTTTCCAACCGTTACGCGTACTACTATTTCTACTTTACCGGCCCAACGGCTGCCGGAGAAGGACAGGTGCGCGGGACGTAGAGCGACAAGCATCCCCAGCGAAGACACCGAGACCTCAACCGGCAGCGGTTGGGGTCTTTTCATGTTTGAAGGAGCACACGAATGCTAGAGGCTAAGACAAGGGACGTGAACGTGTTGAAGACGGAGAAGCTGATACCTCCGGTGGACCTCATCGAGGACCTGCCGACGACCCCCGCCGCCAAGCGCACGGTCGTAGACGGACGACGGGCGGTCCAGGCGATTCTCAATGGAGAGGACTCGCGGTTCCTCGTGATCGCGGGACCGTGCTCGATCCACGATGAGGACGCCGCCCTCGAATACGCGCGCCGTCTGCAAGACTTGGGCGAGAAATGCGCCGACCGGCTGCTAGTAGTCATGCGGGTCTATTTCGAGAAGCCGCGGACGACCGTCGGCTGGAAGGGTCTTCTGTACGATCCACACCTGAACGACACTTTCGACATCACAACCGGGCTGCAAAAGGGCAGAAAGCTCCTGCTCGACGTCGCCGAGATGGGCCTCCCGACGGCGACCGAGTTCCTCGATCCGATCGTGCCGCAGTACCTGGCCGACCTGATTAGCTGGGTGGCAATCGGCGCGCGCACGACAGAGAGCCAGACCCACCGACAGATGGCAAGCGGTCTCAGTATGCCAGTCGGCTTCAAGAACGGCACCGACGGCAGCACCAAAATCGCCGTCGACGCCATAGTGTCCGCCCAGGCGCGCCACGGTTTTCTGGGCATCGACCAATCCGGCCGCACTGCCGTAATCCACACGGCGGGCAACCCCTTCGGTCACCTGGTTCTGCGCGGCGCCAACGACGGTCCGAACTTCGATCCCGACTCCGTGGCCATGGCCCGGCAGCAGCTTGCCGACGGGGGCGCTGCCCCTCATCTCCTCGTCGATTGCAGCCACGGAAACTGCGACAAGGACCATACCAAGATGCACGAGGCCTTCGAGAGCGTCGTCGAGCAGCGGGTGGACGGAAACGCCGGGATCATCGGCGTGATGCTCGAAAGCAACATCAACCCCGGCAGCCAGAAGATCAACGGCGACTTCTCCAAGCTGGAGTACGGTGTCTCCATAACCGACCCCTGCATCGGGTGGCAGGAAACCGAAGACCTGCTCGGCTGGGCATATGAGCGGCTAGGACAGGCCTCCGGCTAAGCGGGATGCAATCGCAACGGACCGGCAAATAGGACGCCTGTGATACACTCCCACAACTCGAAATGACCGATCTCAAGCCTCCAACAGAGTCCTGGCGAACCCTGCGACGCTTCAACGTGCCTTGGGGTATCACCGACGCTATGATCGGCTTCGCCATCGTCGCCTGTGGCAGCTTGGCGTCACTGCTGGCACTTGGACTGCTGCTCGGATCGTTGGAAAGACAGGCCGACGGGGTGACCGCGCTGGTCCTGTTCCTGCTCCAGGTGCTCATGGTCGGGACGGTCTGGCTCCTCGCCGTCAAGTGGCGTGGCGCGGGTCTGAGCAGTCTGGGACTGTGGACAAGCGGTCTCCGTTGGCCCAAGATCGTCGGTTGGGCCGCACTGGCGCTCGGCCTGAGCATAGTCGCCGGCCTTGTCTACCAAGTCATTGTGACGAGCTTGGGGATTGATTCGCTGGAGCCGTCCCCGGTGCCCGAACGGCTCTTGGGTGAGGGAGTCCTTCGGGCGTTCACCGTCGGCATTCTCGTCGTCGTTGGACCGGCTGCCGAGGAGATCTTCTTCCGCGGGTTCCTGCTTACGGCCTTCGTGCAGGGCATCGGCGTGGTCCCCGGTATGATCGTGGCATCCGCGATATTCGCCGTAGCGCACGGCGACCTCACCGTCCTACTGCCAACGTTCGCCAGTGGGGCAATTCTCTCCTGGCTGTATCTCAGAACACGCTCGATTTGGCCGGGCTTCCTTGCCCATGCGGGCCAGAACAGCATCGCCGTGACATTCGCCGTATGACCGTCTCAAATCGACTCGACCAAACGCTCCGCAACGCCCGCGCCGAGGGCAGGACCATCCTTTCCCCCTACGTCACGGTAGGTTTCCCCGACGTTCCGACCTCCATCGAGATCGCCGAGGCCGTCCTGCGGAACGGCGGCGACCTGCTGGAAGTCGGTGTCCCCTTCAGCGATCCCGTCGCCGACGGCCCCACCGTCCAGAAGACGAGCTTTCACGCCCTTCAGCAAGGCGTCACCGTCGAGACGTGCCTCGGCGCCGTCCGGCAGCTCCGGTCGAACGGCATCGAGTCTCCGCTCATGCTGATGGGCTACTTCAACCCGTTCCTCAAGTACGGCCTGCCAGACCTCGTGCGCGATGCTGTCGACGCCGGCGTCGATGGGCTGATCGTCCCCGATCTCCCACCCGAGGAGTCGTCCGAACTGGAGGCTCTTTGCGCCGAGAACAACATCCACCAGATTCACTTCGTCTCACTCACGAGCACCGACCGGCGCATCGAGTACATATGCGGCCACGCGAGCGGCTTCATCTACTGCGTTGCCGTTTTGGGAGTGACGGGCGCGCGCCAAAATATCCGGGCCGACGTTGCCGAGCTCGTTGGCAGGGTCAAGCGATATACCGACGTACCGGTCATCCAGGGATTCGGTGTATCGAGCAAGGAGCACATCGACGCCATTGCGACCTACGCCGACGGGGCCATCGTCGCCAGCGCCATGTTTGACGCTATCGAAAACGCCCCAGCCGACCGGAAAGTTCAGGCGGCAGTCGACTTCGTAAAAGGACTGAAAGGAATTTCCTGATCCTGCTTCCAGCACTACTTTCTACGCAATAGGACCCATGGCAAAGATACGAGGCATTCGCGGCGCGACGATCGCCGATGACAACACCCAGCAGGCCATTCTCGAAGCAACCGTCGAGTTACTCACGGCTATGGTGGAGTCGAACGAGGTCGACGTAGACGACATCGCGGCGGCGTACTTCACGACGACTCAGGACCTGAACGCCGAGTTTCCCGCTGCTGCTGCCCGACAGCTTGGTTGGCAGTATGTTGCCCTCCTCTGCGCCCACGAGATGAAGGTGCCCAATGCCATGGAGCGCGTCGTCCGCGTCATGCTCCTCGTCAACACCGACAGAGAAGCCTCGGAGATCGAGTTCCAGTACCTCCGAGGTACCGACGCCCTGCGAAAGCGCGTCGTAGAAAACTAGGTAGAGTCGACACCTTGCTGATTCGCTCAATATCACGGCTAATTCGTCATTCCCGCGAAAGCGGGAATCCAGTCGGGGTACCGTACGCGTTTCCCAGGGAGTATAGATTCCCTCTTTCGCGGGAATGACGGGGACGTCAATAAAGCTGTAGTCGCTGGTGCGCCGACACGCGGGCCGGGGGGAATCACGACATGAGAGATTTGGACCTGCAAACGCTCTTCGACCGGGGGATGCTCGATGACGCCATCGTCCGCGACGAGCTCTTCGACGACATCGCGAAGGGCAAACGGCTCACCATCTACCAGGGTTTCGACCCCACGAGTCCCAACCTGCACATCGGCCACCTCGTGGGCCTGCGCGTCCTGCGCTGGTTCCAGCTTCACGGCCATCACGTCATTCTCCTGATAGGCGACTTTACCGGACGCATCGGTGACCCGTCCGACCGCCCTGAGGTCCGTAAGAGGCTCACACACGCGCAGGTGCTCGAAAACGCCGAGACATACGGTGAACAGTTCTCCAGAATCTTCGACCTCGATGGCGAGAACCCCGCAGAGATTAAGCTCAACGGACACTGGCTCGACAACATCACCCTCGCGCAGTTCGTCGAGATCATGGACAAGTTCACCGTCCAGCAGCTTCTCGAACGCAGCATGTTCCAGGAGCGCATAAAGAAACAGGAGGCCCTGTACCTCAATGAAATGATCTACCCCATCCTGCAGGGGTACGACTCCGTGGCGATGGAGGTGGACGCAGAGCTTGGCGGTTCCGACCAACTCTTCAGTATGATGCGGGGCCGCGATCTCGTGGAGGCATATCTCGGCAAGACCAAGCACGTGCTCACCACGCAGCTTCTCGAAGGGCTTGACGGTCGAAAGATGAGCAAGACCTACGGCAACACGGTCGACCTGACAGAAGACCCCGTGCCCATGTTCTTCAAGCTCACGCTGATACAGGACTCCAAGTTACCGCGCTTCATGCAGGTCCTCACCGACCGCACGGACGACGAAATAGCAGCCGTCGAGGAGCGCGCCAAGACCGAGCACAACATGATCGACGCGCGGCAACAGTTCGCCCACGACATGGTCACGATGCTCCACTCCGCGGAAGCGGCCGACGAGGCCCAGCGTGAGTTCGAGCGAGTCGTCAACGAAGGCGAGCTTCCCTCCGACATTCCCGATCTTCACGTCCCGCCTGACGCACATCGTGAGGACGGGGTCGGAGTCGTCGACCTACTCGCTGCCAGCGACTTGGTGCAGAGCAAGAGCGACGCCCGCCGTCTTATTCAGCAGGGTGGCATCCGCATCAACGGAGAGATGATCGAAAACCCGCGTGCATTCGTTTCGGAATCGAGACTTGCCGGCGCGCTGGTGAAGATCGGCAAACGCGGCTACGTGCGCGTCAGGTTGGGGTAGTGTCCTGTCTCAGAGATTCACCGAACAAATCAGCCTGAGAAAATCCCCTCTCCCTTGGAGGCTGTCTCATAATTCGACAGCATACATTTCTCTAGCAAAGGGCACCACGATTACCGTTGTTGTAGGTATCATTCACTACGAAACACAACCACCTTTACCGTCATTCCCGCGAAAGCGGGAATCCACAACTTCCTGACAAGAGAGGCTGACTATTTCTGAGACACCCTCCTTGAGGGAGAGGGCTAGGGTGAGGGTGACTCTCCCGGAACGCCCCCATCCTCTTTCTACATTGGAATTCAAAGACAGGACATTAGGGGCGTTCTTCTCGGCCATAGACCACTTGAGCTTGATCAAGTACCGCCCGCCGGAATGACTGGTCTAGGTCGTTCGCCGTATTCAGGTCTACCTGCCTGCCGACGATCTCGCTCAGATCGCGCTGCATTGTAAAGAAAGCCAGGCCAGGAGTATGTCCAGGCTCGAACTCCACGAGCACATCGACATCGCTTTCAGCTGAGAAATCGTTCCTCAACGCCGACCCGAACAGTGACAACTTTCGGATGTGGCGCTCCCGGCAGAAGTTGGTGATCTTCTCTTGCGGTATATCAATGCTGTACGTCGTCATCGTGCCGCCTCCATCACTCACCGAATCCGCAACATCACCCTTCGGGTCGCGTCTACGAGAGCGTCGATCTCCGTCTCGGTCGTGAGCGAGCACAGCGCCCCCGCCGCCTTGGTCTGCATGAGAATGCCCTCGTTGAGCAGACCCGTGAAGAGCTTCCCCTGCATCTCGCGGTCGGCGCGCAGCACCGAGCGGTGATCGACGATCTGCTCCTCCGTGAAGTGGATGCCGAACAGCGAACCGACTCCTGTCACCTGCACGGCGATATCGAGCTCGTCGAAGACTGAGCGTAGCTTTGCCCGCACCATGTCGCCAAGCGCGTTCATGCGCTCGTAGACCTCCGGCGTTAGCTGATCGAGCGTCGCCAGTCCGGCAACCATCGTCATTGGGTTGGCGTTGAACGTCCCCGCGTGGGAGACCACCGGCCCGTCCGTCGGGTCGTACAGGTCCATCAGGTCGGCCCGTCCGCCCCATGCGCCAACCGGCATTCCACCACCGATGACCTTCCCAAAGGTCGTCATGTCCGGGATGACACCCATCTGCTCCTGCGCGCCGCCCTGTGAGAGCCGGAAGCTCTGCACCTCGTCGAATATGAATATCAGGCCAAGCTCGGTGGTAAGCTCGCGCAGTCGCGCCAGGTATTCGGCTTCGGCAGGCAGATACCCGAAATTCGACAGGACCGGCTCGATGATGACGCAGGACAGATCGCCCGCGTTCTCGCGCAGAATCCGCTCCGTCGACTCGATGTCGTTGTAGTGCAGGTTGATAACATCCTCGACGACGCTGGGTGGCTGCCCGGGCCACTCGGCAACGCTCGTAGGCTCTACCGGGTCGAGCGCGTCGAGGGGACTGTAGACGCTAACCGACACGTACTCGTGGTTCCCGTGGTAGCCGCCCTCGATCTTGGCTATCTTGTGCCTGCCAGTGTAGGCGCGGGCGGCGCGGATTGCGTTCAGCGTTCCCTCGGTGCCGGAGTTCGTGAACCGCACCTTCTCAACCGACGGCACCCTCTCGCAAAGGGCCTGCGCCAACCGCACCTGCGACTCGTGCGGCGTACTGTAGCTGAGGCCGTTCGTGGCCTGCTCTCGCACCGCCTCGACGACCGGGTCGTTCGAGTGACCGAGCACGTAGGTCGTCGCGTTGAGCATGAAATCAAGGTAGCGGTTCCCGTCAACGTCGACCACGTGGTGTCCATCGGAGCGCTCGACGAAGAACGGGTAGGGCCCGAAGTACGCCGTGCCGCGAGAGCTTCCGCCGGGCAGGTATCGCTCCGCCTCGGCCTGAAGCTCCGCCGACTTCGGCGTCGAAGCTGTGTACCGATCAACTTCGGAGTCCATGCTGCTCCCTTCGTCTACTCTTCCTGAAACGTGTCGTCCCCATCCGTCATTGCTATGAAAATAGGCTCCGGCAAACCTGTTGTAGGGGCAACCCTTGTGGTTGCCCGTTCCCGCACCAACCCGTTTTCATCCCCTTATGTGGCCTTTGCAAGGCCATGGTCATTCCGGCGGAGGCCGGAATCCAGTAAGCCCAATCAGCCGGAATATGGTGGTGTCGCTGCAAACCCCGTGTACTACTCCCCCTGAAACGTGCCGTTCACTTCCTGCTTCCGACGAAGTCCCGCCAACACCTCATTGAGACTCCCTGAACGAAAACCCTCCAGGTCGAGCGTCACGTACGAGTAGCCTATCGCCCGGAACCTCTCGATCACCCTACGCCTCGTCTCGTCGTCCAGCAATATACAAAAATCCTCGGGGCCGACCTCGATACGCGCGACCGTGTCGTGGTGGCGCACCCGAAGCCGCTCGATGCCCAGTGACCGAAGGTACTCCTCCGCATCCGCAATTCGGGCCAGCGCCTCGACCGTGACCGGTGTCCCGTACGGGATGCGCGAAGACAGGCAGGCCTGCGCGGGCTTGTCCCACGTTGGCAGCCCCATTGCACGAGAGTGGTCGCGTATCTCCGACTTCGTCAGTCCCGCCTCCACAAGCGGGCTGCGCACACCTCGCTTCTTCGCCGAGTTGATGCCGGGCCGAAAGTCTCCTGTGTCGTCCAGATTGTGCGCGTTGATGATCTGCGAGTACCGCGCTTCCGGCAGGGTCGAGAGGTGCGTGTAAAGCTCTTCCTTGCAAAAGAAGCAGCGGTTGGGGTCGTTGATGCGGTAGTCGTCCCTCTCCACCTCCGCCGTCTCGATGACGCGGTGGTTCAGGCCAAGCACACCGGCCACTTCGACCGCCCCATCGAGCTCCGAACGAGCAAGGCTCGGCGACCGCGCGGTCACGGCTAGGGACGCACTACCGAGCACCTCATTCGCCACAGCCGCAAGAAACGTACTGTCCACTCCCCCCGAATACGCGACGATGACATGCCGCATCTCAGCGAGGGAGGCCTTGAGGGACGACAACTTCTCATCCACGCCTGTTTCCGTTCGGGCAACCATGGTATGAACCATACTACCACGACGCCCTCCTACATGAGGGGTGCAGTGTGGTCATCTCCGCGTGGGTGAAGAGGCGGGCGTTATGGCGTCAGAGGCTATGCGTCAGCATCCGCAGCCGGTCGCCCTCCGTCCAGAACGGCTCCATCTCGCAGAGAAACTCTTGGAACGTGTCGTCCGGCGTGGAGTCGGTCGTGTCGAGCATAAATTTGTTGCGGATGGCCGACCGGGCGAATTCCTCGTCGAAGCGCTTCAATAGACGCTCGATGTCCTCGTCTCGGACGACGCCGTCCGGGTGGCGCGAGTTCCTCATGCGGCTGCGCACAACATCGGCGGAGGCTCTCATCAGCACGAGCACCGTTTCCGGCACGTATTTCAAGAAGCTCTGCTCGACGTTTTGCGCCTCCACACGACGGTCGCCCGGCTCGCCCGGGCCGCCATAACTGAAGTACATCGGCGCATAGATCATCTCGTCGATGTGGTGACCGATGTGAAGCCCGCCAATATCCGTGGACTTCATGGGCCGGGTCGGAGAGTGGTAGTACAGCGTGTACCGGGTGAACAGCTCCTTCAGCTTCGGCGACATCTCCAGCACCTGTCGCTTCTCCTCCTCATCAAAGATGATCGAGTCCGGGTCGAGCGGGGGATGTCCCGAATTGTTAGGCAGCTTGAAGTGGTCGTGGAAGATGCTCGCCCGACCGAGGGAGTCCTTCATCCACTCTTGCACCCGCAGCATCAGCGTAGTGGTACCCGTGTACTCGCATCCGATTACTATGATGTTCATCTGTTAGTGTCCAAATTCCTCGAAATAGTCATGCTAACCCGTCGGCCCATACACGCCCGAATAAGCGACAACCCTCTACGAAATACTCAGTACCTTCTTCTTTCTACGCCGCCCCCTTCACGACCATCCTCCGCCGGTCCTCGATCGTCAGATGCGGCTGCAGGGCCTGCCGCAACTCATCAACGCTCTCCTCAACCGTCGCATGAGACGTATCGATGACGATCTTGGCGTGGATGACCGACCGCTCGTACTCCGTCTCGAAGTCCGCGAGCACCGGTTCTATATCCTTCTTCTGCACGATGGAGAAGGGGTGTGGATTCCTGGCCATTCGCTCCGCGATCACCTCTGCCGAGGCCTTGACGTAGACGAGCACCGTATCCGGCGCCTGCTCCATGAATTCCGTCTCGAGGTGGCGGGCATACTTCCAGCGCAAGCCCCCCTGCGGCTCCTTGTCGTGACCGTACCCGAAGAACGGGGCGGCATATACGGCATCCTCAATATGGAAGCCGACAACGATGTAGTCGTCGCCCGCACACGTGTTGGGCATGTGGTAGTTCATGCTCTGTCGCTGGGCCATCTCCTTCATCTTCGGAGTCCACGCCATGATCTGTCCCAACTCCTGGTCGGTCAGAGGTTCGGCGGGAGGCCCTATGCGGTAGCACGCGATATGGGGAATCTTGAAATGGTCGTGGATCTCCTGCGTCCCGGCCATCGTCCTGCGCGCCCACTCCGCAATCCCGATGGCAAGCGTCGTCGTCCCTGAGTACTCGCATCCGGCGATTATGAGATTCATTCGTCGTCCTGTGTCGTCTTGAAGATGTCCTGGAACTCCAGTCCCGTCTCTTTCGTGATGCCGCTGGCCAGGTAGTATAGCGCAAACGCGAGGATGGTTATCGAGGGAACGGTGATGACCGGAAAGCTCAGCGCCGTCATCCGTCCGAGCTCTTCGTTGAAGGCTGTCGTGCCCGGCTCGCTCACGACGACGACCCGCGCCAGAACGTAGTTCAAGACGGTCGAGACCAGCAGCCCGAACGCGATCATGTAGGTTGCCGCGTCCACCCGGCGCTCATACGCCTCGATGCTCTGCCGTCGGTTCAGCGCTTCGTATACCCGCTCCACGTTGATGACCTTGTGCATGATCGTCTTCACGAGCGGGTAGGGTGTCCGCATCGAAATCACCACTGCGGCGCAGATGATGAACGGGATTGCCGCCTCCTTGATCGCCAGCCACTCCACCGGCAGCTTGAGCAGCCCGATGCCGCCCGTGAGAAGCACGCTCACGAACCCCAGAATCGAATAGGGATTGAATCGCCGCCAGTGGATAAAGTCATAAGGTCGTTTTCGTCTTACTAGAGCACGAAATAGCCGAACAGGATCAAAGCCACCACGTGCAATTAAGTCATACAGCCCATAACCCACCGGGAAAGCCAGCGCCAGCAAAAGCCCGTTAACCGGCCCAAGCTCGTCCTCGCCGCTGAACCGCACCAGGACGATGACCGGAATGACGATGTTCAGCGCCAGGCTAACCAGCGGATTTTCGCGACGGCTCTTCTTACGTTCTGCGCTCATTGCTCCTCCATGCAGGATAACGATTGTAGAGCCGCCCGAACGATTGCGCTACTAACCTGTCATTCCGACCGCATACCCTCCACACCTGTCATTGCTACGAAAATAGCCGCAGCGCCACCCCCACACCGTCATTCCTGCGAAGGCAGGAATCCATCTTCTGCCCCTGTCATGCGGAGCCACCATTTTCATTCCAAGTGGTGAGAGTGACAACCCTCATGAGATATTCCGAATGCAGCGAAGCGCAGTGAGGAATCTAATATTCTCGTCCTCCAAGACTTCCCCCATACGCAATACTTCCTACTCTCTTCCTCCTTCCTCCGCGCCCTCTGCGGTGAATCCCCGCCGGGTCTGGCACCAAGACGCCGATTGTGCAACACTCTCGCCCACACTCAACGAGGGAATAATCCATGCCCGACAGACTCGACCAGGTCCTCGAACACCTCGATCCGAACCCGCTGACCACAGGCCACGGCTTCACGGAAGGCCCGGTCTGGCATCCTGACGGGTATTTCCTGTTCACCACCGATCCCTATGTCTACCGCCTCGACCTCGACAGCGGCGAGTTGACGGTAGTCCGCGAGAGTCCAGCCGGATCCAACGGCATGACCCTCGACCTCGACGGCCGGCTCGTCATGTGCGACGGCCTCCACCGCAGCGTGACGAGAATGGAGCCCGACGGTACCATCGTGCCAGTCGCCGCATCGTGCGGAGGACGCCCGCTGAACAGGCCCAACGACGTCGTCTTCCGGTCGGACGGGACGATGTACTTCACAGACCCGGGAGCATGGCCTAACCACACGCCGAGCGCGCGCGTATACGAGAATTTCGTATACGGCGTGACGCCGGATGGGGTGGTATTCGAAGCGGCGCGGTTCGAGTATCCCAACGGCCTCGCGTTCTCCCCGGACGAAGGCACGCTCTACGTCTCCAACACGCGACACCACAAGCACATCAGCGCCTACGACGTGCTGTCCGACGGCACTCTTGCCAACCGGCGCGTCTTCGCCGAGCTCTCCCAGCAGGGCGAGCCCGGCGTCCCTGACGGCATGAAGGTCGACATGGAGGGCCGCGTCTACTGCACCGGGCCGGGTGGTGTGTGGGTGCACGGGCCGGAGGGGGACTACATCGGCAAGATCCGTCTCCCGGAGCTTCCGGCGAACCTCGGGTGGGGCGACGCCGACAACAAGACCCTCTACGTCACGGCCCGCACCTCGGTCTACAGGATGAGGATGAAGGTCGAGGGCACACGAATGCCGAGGGTATAGTGTTCCTAGCGCCTGTGGCCGTCCATCTCCTGCTCGTGCGGGACGGCCAAATCCTCATGCTCCGTCGCTACAACACCGGGTATGAAGACGGGAATTACAGCGTGGTCGCCGGTCACATCGACGGCGGGGAGGAACTCAAGACCGCGATGATACGCGAGGCGCGGGAGGAAGCAGGCATCGAGATATCATCTGAGGACTTGGCGGTCGTGGGGGTAATGCACCTGAAGGAAGACGATGAATACGTCTCATTCTTTCTTCACGCTTCCCGGTATTCCGGCGAGGTCGTCAACATGGAGCCGCACAAATGCGACGACCTGAGTTGGTTCGATATCGACGACCTGCCGCCCAACACCATCCCCTACGTCCGCCGCGCCATCCAGAACTATCGCGACGGCGTGTGGTTCGATAGCCTCGGTTGGCGTTGAGCTACCCATACGCGATGTGCAGCCGCACCTCCGTCAGCCTAACCGCGTCGAAGTACGGTCCCGCCCCCTTGATGAGCCGCACGAGCAGCTCATTCTCTCCCTTCCTGATGGGCAGGCCGGTCACGTCGAACCGGATCACCGTCCCCTCGACGTGGTCCTGCGACATGGTGGTGTGGTACACGACCCCGTCGAATATCGTATAGCCCCAGCCGTCCTCGGAACGTTCCATGGATGACCACGCCACCGACTCGCCGTTGATCCGAACGTCCAGCTCGTCGTCCTCGTTCAGATTGTCGAATCCCAAGTCCAGCGTGCAGGACTTCAGACCGCCATCGGCCCTGGCCGCCTCAACGTCGTCGGCGATGTCCAGCATGAGCGCCGAGCCTCCGCCCGGCTGCGTCTTCTCCATGAACACCGGCAGGGAAGCCCAGGGGAGGGCGTAACGAAACGCCCCTGAGTGAAACTCCTTCCCCACGCGGTCCGAGTGGTCGAGCTCATACCGCTTGTTGAGACGGGCGAGCTTATCGCGGTCGACCATGTTGCCCAGCACGCGCCTCTTCCACTCGTTCGGCGCATTGAAGTAGTTGAACAGGTAGAAGCCGTCCACGCCGGCGTCCCAGAACCGTGAGGCCAGGGCGTAGAGCAGTTCCTCGTCCAAAGCCCAGCGCAGCGCTTCTAAGCTGCCGTATATCTGGCAGTCCGTCCCCTCCGCGACCTCGACGAACTCTCGGATCGGCTGCTCGAACGGCATGAACCCTCCGCCCGCCGCGACGATGTCCACCAGTCCCTCGGTGATCCACGTCTCCACGTCGAGGCCGATGCGCTTGGAGTCGTACAGCGTCGGCGGTACGCGGACGAGCAGATCGAAGTGCTTGCCGCGTTCCTCGCCGACCTCGTCCATCCGCCGCCGGATGCGCCTGATGAAGTCGGTCATCAGGTACCGGTTTGAGTACGCCTCCTCGACTCTGAAGAATGCAGGGTGCCGGAAGTAGTCGAGCTCCACGCCGTCCACGTCGAACTTCTCAAACAACTCGAAGATGACCTTGAGCAGGTGGGCGCGGACGCCGGGGAACTTGTAGTCCACGCCGCGCGCGATGGCAAACTCCAGCGATGGACGCGGAATGTACTCGTTCGGCTGGCCGATCAGCCAGTCGCGATGCTCCCGGCGGAACTTGCCATGACCCGGCGAGTCGTACGCGATATCGTAGTGACTGTTCATCCGCATCGACGGCAGCACGTCGATGCCCGCCTCGTGGAACTGCCGCGTGATCTCCGTCAGCGGCCCGCCGGAGCTCTCGATCAGGCTGTGGAGGTTCTTGTGCAGCCAGTGGTCCCGCACGTTCTCAAAGTGCTCGTACCCGTCCCCCGTGCGCTCGCCCACCTCCGTTTCGTGCTCGTACGTCTCGCTGTTGCCGACGCACCACGACACGCCCCCGATGGGCGAACCGGGATAGGTGTCGACCATGAGCTCCTTGATCGTATCCGGCGTCACAGTCGAGGTCATGTTGCTCATGATCCATCCGTCGTCGTTGCTGATGATCTTTCGATCCTTGCGTGTCATGGAGTTCTCCCTGTTGCCTGTCGATTTCTGCGCATCATACTACACGCTGCCGACGCCTCCACGCCGCCATTCCCGCATACCACCATCTCTCCCCCGTTCGACGGGGGAGAGATACAGAGAGGGGGTCTGACGCTGCAGTCCATCACTAAAACGAACCAAGACCTCCTCTGCGAATGGCAAGTCTCACGCCTCCACGCCTCCATTCCCGCATACCACCATCTCTCCCCCGTTCGAAGGGGGAGAGATACAGAGAGGGGGTTTTGACGCTGCAGTCCGTCACTAAAACGAACCCTAAGTAGTCATGAGATTAGCCTTCATTACTCCTAACCCCTGTCATTCCGAACGCAGCGAAGCGCAGTGAGGAATCTAAAATCCTCGCCCTCCACGAGCACCCAGCACCCTCCCCATCTTGACGTATCAGAACACATGACCTATACTATCCGCGTCACAGAAACGGTTTCGGCCCTTCCCGCCCCGACCGGCTGAATGAAGTGAGACAAAATGAGAACAAGACGATAGAAATAGGGTTGACGCTGTTGAAGGTGTCCCAAACTGTCTCATCCGTCTCAAACCGTCTCACGACCGCGTCGTCTGCTGTGCACGCGTCCCCGAAACAGCTTCAAACCCCCGCCCCCACGGGCGAAACGGCGTGAGACAAAATGAGAACAAGACGAAGAAGAAGGGGGTTCTGAAGGCGTCTCAAACTGTCTCATCCGTCTCAATCTGTCTCACGACCGCCTTACCCCTGTGAACGAAGGCGATAACGCGAAATCAACACGAGAACCAACAGCGCAATGACTCAAGACCAACCTCAACCGGCCGAACCGTATTCCAAACTCACCCATCGGCAGTATCGCGCCATCGAGTGCCTGGCCTCGTCCTTAACGGTCGCCGACGCTGCCAAAAGCGCCGGCGTCGGGCGCGCCACCCTCTACCGCTGGCTGAAAGATCCCGTCTTCAAGGCCGCCTGCGAGCAGCGACGCGCAGAAACCCTCTCCTACACCAAACGACGGATCAAAGAACTCTTCAGCGAATCCCTCGACAACCTCGCCGACCTCCTGGGTTCACCCGATCCTCAAGTCCGTATGCAGGCCGGCAAGATCATCATGGAATACCATGCGCGGTTCTCCCCGGCGAAGAAGGTTGATGCCGTCCAAAAACCCTATATGATAGAGAGCGCTATCGCGCCACATTGGTCGAACGAGCCATAAGTTGGCTCCACTCGAGATCGGAAAGAGCATGATCGACATCTACACCGACGGCAGTTGCATCGGGAACCCCGGTCCCGGCGGTTGGGCCGCGATCATCGTCGAGAATGGTGGGTCACGCAAGGTCCACGGGCGCGATGAGAACACGACGAACAACCGCATGGAGGTTCTCGCCGCCATTCAGGGCATCAAGGCCACTCCCTCCGGCGTCGACGTGCGCGTCCACAGCGACAGCACATACCTCATCAACACCATGACGAAGGGCTGGAAGAAAAAAAAGAACCAGGACCTGTGGGCCAGACTCGACTTCGAGGTCGCCAAGCGGAGAGTCCAGTGGAACTGGGTCAAGGGCCACGCCGGTCACCCGCTCAACGAAAAGGCCGACCGCGTCGCCAACGCCGAAGCCCGCGGCGAACCGGTCAACGACCCACCACAGCCTTCCCAACCCTCGCACCCCCGTCATTCCCGCGAAGGAACGTCACCCCGTACCCCGATACGGGGCGGGAATCCATCCCCGGTCCTCCCTCCAAACCAGACCGGCGAGCAAGTGCCCCCACCAAGACTCTCCCACGTCGACGCCTCCGGCAAGGCCCAGATGGTCGACGTAGGCCCAAAGGCCGCGACCGAGCGCGTCGCCGTTGTCACGGGCACCGTCCTCATGCAGCCCGAGACCCTGAAGCTGATCGAGTCCAACGACATCGAGAAGGGCGACGTTTTGGGCGTAGCGCGAATCGCGGGCGTAATGGCGGCCAAGAACACCGCGCAGCTCATTCCCCTCTGTCATCCCTTGCCCCTCGACCAGATCACGGTCGAGTTCCGCCTCGACCACGAGCGCGCCACGGTAGACATCCGCGCCACCGCCCGTACGACCGCCAAGACCGGCGTTGAGATGGAGGCGATGACCGCCGTCAGCGTCGCCGCTCTGACGGTCTACGACATGTGCAAGGCCGTAGACCGCGGAATGCGCATCGGAGATATCCGACTCCGCCGCAAGACCGGAGGTAAAAGCGGCGACATCATCCTTAAGTAACCCATGCCAATTCTTTTCCATTACACCGCAAACTACATGCCCACCACGCCAGTCCGTCATTACCCTGAAAACAACCTCGGGCAAACCCGTCGTAGGGGCGACCCTTGTGGTCGTCCGTCTCCGCTCTGCGCATATACCTCAGAAAATAGCTGCCATCATCCGTCATTCCCGCGAAAGAACGTCACCCCGTACCCCGATACGGGGCGGGAATCCATCACCCACTCCGCGATCTCCGCGCCCTCTGCGGTAAATTGCCATTAGTCAGGTGTAACAAATGACCAAACCGAAAGTCCTCGTCACTGGCGCCAGCGGCCTGATCGGCGGCATCATCGTGGAGCGACTGGCCGACAAGTACGACTTCAGCGCGCTCAACCGTCGTCCCGTGGAGGGGATTCCCTGCACGCAGGCCGACATCTCCGACCTCGACGCCATCCTGCCGGCGTTCGAGGGCGTGGAGATGGTCGTGCACATGGCCAACTACATCGACGACGTATTCGACTGGGAGAAGCACCTGTCTGCCGGCATCATCGGCACCCGCAACGTCTACGAGGCGGCGCGAATTCACGGCGTCCGCAGAATCGTGTACGGCAGCACCGGCGACACGCAAACGGGCTACGAATACGATAAGAGCCTCCCGTATGGACTCATAGGCGCGGGCGAGTACGACAAGCTGCCCGACACGTGGCCGATGATTACCCATCTCGACCCCGTCCGTCCGAAGAGCGTCTATGGCGCGTGCAAGGTCTTCGGCGAGGCATTGGCCCGCTACTACTCGGACGTGTTCGATATGTCGATTCTCTGTATCCGGCTTGGGGCCGTCACGCCCGCCAACAGGCCGACGCAGCGTCGACAGGCGATGGGCTACCTCAGCCATCGCGACTGCGTGAGCGTGGTCGACAAGTGCCTGCAAGCTCCGCCGTCGCTGAAGTTCGACATCTTCCGCGCGACCTCCAACAACAAGTACCGTTGGATCGACATCGAGCACACCCGTGACGTGCTCGGATGGGAGCCGCAGGACAGCGCCGACGATTACGAGATCGACGACGAGGGCGGTTGGCACCAGGTCTATTCCGCGCACTTGGACCGGGCGGCGCTCGGCATAAAGGAGAACGAGGAGTAATGCCTCCAGCACCGCCGGGACCGAGACCCATCAAACCCAAGGGCGACATCCGCCTGCTCTTCGTGGCCGACCTTTCGAGTCACGCTAGGGAGCCGTTCATCAGCGATACCGCCACGCCGGAACAGATAGAAAGGCTGGTAGACCACTTCGCCTTGAGTGGGGCCGACGCTTTGGGCCAGGAAGTATTCGGTCAGGGATGGGTGGTCTACTTCTACTCCGACACCTATGAGTACGATCAGCGCCCTCAGCATCGCCGCTGGCTCCCCATGCTCGAACGGGGCATCAACCCCATCGAGATATTCTGCGAACGCGCCCATCAGCGTGGGATGAAGTTCATCGCGGGTGCGCGGTTCGGAGACGACCATGGGGCTCCCACCCAGGGCGCTCAGTGGATGTTCGACCACCCTGAGTTCATCCTGAAGGACGTCCCGCCGGGACCGCTGGCCAACCCGGGCAATACGCTCGATTTCTCGTTCAAAGAGGTGCGTGACTTCCATTTTGAGGCCATTGCGGAGATAGCCCGCTGCTTCGATGTGGACGGCATCGAGATAACCTTCCGCAGCGACAGCCACTTCCCGTACCCACGCTCGATCTCCCGTGAACGCCAGCACCTGATGACCGAGCTATTTCGCCGAATCCGCGTCATGCTGGACGACGAAGGACGCAGGAAGGGCAAGGAGTTGCTCTTGGGCGTTCGCGTGCCGGAGACAATTGACGAGTGCCACGACTGCGGACTCGACATTCTCACGTGGATCACCACGGGTATTCTCGACTATGTGAGTCCGGGCAACTCCATGTACTCGAACCACAACGCGCAATGGGAGGAGTTTTCGAGCCTCACGAAGGGGACAAGTTGCCGTCTGCTGCCCGGCATCATGCCGTTCTGCTCGGCGAGCGACGCTCGCAGCGACACCGTCCCCTGGGCGCTCCAGCCGGACACCGGCAAAAGCGGCACCACCGACCATATGGCCTTCCAGTCGCGGGTCTACCTCCGCCCAATGACCTCTGACAACTACCGCGCCCTCGCCAATAACATGTACGGGGCCGGTGCCGACGGCGTATCGAGCTTCAACTATCAGGAGCAGTACACGGGAAACCTCATCGGCGACTTCCCCGGCTCACTGGCCCTACTCAGAGAACTCAAGGACCCTGAAGCCGTCAGGTCACGCCATCGCACCTACCTCTTCCGCTCGATGATGGGCGGCGTGGACTACCACGGGGCGCTGGGCATGGCCTCCACAGGCGCGATCAAGGACGACAAGATCGTCCTGAGCCGCGAGACCGCCAGCGTCCGGCAGGGATACCGCCTGCGTCTCTGCGAGCAGTGGGACGAGATCGGGTACGCCTATGCGGCCGTCCGGGCCCAGAATCTCAGGCCCGAAGATAGTGTGGCGTTTGATTTAAACGGCGTGGCCGTCCCTGACGACAGCGTCCGTCGAATGTGGCATGAGAGCGGTCGCTCCACCAACATCGGCCGTCCGCTCCCCGCCTACTCCACCGTCATCTTCGACCTCAACCCCGACGACATGATCGACGGAGACAACACCCTCGGCGTATCGCTGACAGAGCAAGAGAAGGAGGCATCCGGCGACATCCTCATCGACGAGATCGACATCACGGTCATGCCATAAAGGGGTGTCCAATAGCAAATCCGTTCACCCTGAGCAGCCATACGTCCCGCGACCTAGGCCGTGCCCAGCAAGAGCAACTGCCCTGCAACCACACAACATCTCTCCCCCGCCGGGGGAGAGATACAGAGAGGGGGTTCCCGCAGTTACGTGAAAGCCTGTCGAAGGGTCGAAGTGCCGTTCATGGTTCGACAAGCTCGCCCCTACGCAATACTCAATACTTTCTACTCACTCCGCTCTCAGCAGCGCCACCGTTTCGACATGGTGCGTCTGTGGAAACATGTCGATGGGCCGTACGGACTCGATTCTGAAGCCGCCCTGGACAAGAATATCAAGGTCGCGCGCAAGCGCCTCCGGGTCGCACGACACATACACAGTCCGCTCAGGGGCCAGTCGTATGAGCGCCTCCAGCACAGTCGGATGGCACCCCGACCGAGGCGGGTCGAGGATCACGGCGTCGGGCCGGACCTGCATCGAGTCGAGCACGTCTTCCGTTTTCCCTTCGATGAACTCGACGTTCTCTATGCCCGATGCGTTCGCGGCGGCATCCCGGACCGCGGCGGCGGACTCCTCGATAGCGACCACCGTTTTCACCGACTCTGCAAGGAGTATGGCGAACGTCCCTACGCCCGCGTAGGCGTCGACGACAAACTCCTGGCCGGAAAGCTCCAGTGTCCGGCCCACAAGCTCCGCCAGACGCTCCGCTTGCTCGGTGTTGACCTGAAAGAACGACGGTGAAGCTATACGGAACGTCCGACCTAGTAGCTTTTCGGTGTAGTGACTCTGCCCGGACTCCAGCGGAATATCATCGCTCTTCAGCGTTGGCTGGATAAGCCAGTCGTCGGTATTGACGCCGTACCGGATGGATAGCTGGCTCGTCTCCTGTGCCCGACCCTTGAGGCTATCGGCCAGCCGGTTAATTCCCGGCGTCATCAACATGCACTCGTCCGTCTGGACGAACCTGCGAGTAATGCGGTTCACAAAGCCGGGGCTGCCTTCCCGCCTGATCGTGTAGCGGGCATGGTTCCGGTAGCCGTAGAGGCTCGGCGCAGGTATGCACGGTTCGATGTTGGTACCGCTCAGCGACGGATACTCAGCGAAGTTCCGCTCCACGTACCCACGCTTGAGGACGAGTTGATGGCTATACGAAATATGTTGCCACTGGCACCCGGTACACGCCCCGAAGTATTGGCACGGCGCGGAAACGCGATGGGGCGACGCCGTGACGACATCCTGCACTATGCCCGAGACCATCCGCTTCCGACGCCGACGGTATCGAACGATTCGCGCTACAACACGCTCGCCGGGAATTCCCCCGAACACGTTGATTCGCCCGTCCTCGAAGTCGGCAAGACAGTCGCCAAGCGGGCCTATCTCGTCGAGGAGGGTCAGCTCGGCAAGTTCAGGGGGCTGATCGTCGGGCCGTACGGAACTCACCTAACCGATTGTAGCAGAGGTACGCAGGGAATCCGTGCGTTCCCGCTAGTCGCTCGGTTCCCCTTGCGGCGCCGACTTGGATGCACGGGGGTGGGCCGCAAGGTACGCCTTGCGGGCCTGCGTCTGCGTCACGTGCGTGTAGATCTGAGTCGTCGCGGGGGATGCGTGACCCAGCAGTTCCTGCACGACTCGCAGGTCCGCGCCGCCCTCCAGCAGGTGCGTCGCGAACGAGTGACGCAGCGTGTGCGTGTGCACGTCGGTCCGCAGGCCGGTCATCGTCGAGTACTTGCGCACCTTCGCCTGAATGCTGCGTTGGCTCAGCCTCCCTCCGCTGCGGTTAAGAAACACCGCCGCGCCGCTCTCTCGCGTCACCAGCTTCGGACGGACCTCGTGAAGGTAACGGTACAGCGCTCGGTGCGCCGCTTCGCCGATAAGGACGACTCGCTGCTTCGAGCCCTTCCCGCGAACGCGAAGCTCCTTCGTTTCGAAGTTGATGTCGTTGACATTCAGATCGCGCACCTCGCTGACCCGCAGCCCGGCGGCATAGATCACCTCCAGCAGCGCGCGGTCACGGAGCTTTAGCTCGTCCGAACCGTCGGGAGCGGATACGAGGCGCGCGGCCTCGTTCTGCGAGAGGAACCGCGGCAGGCGGGACTCCTTCTTCATCATGCCCCGCGTTGGGAGAGGGTCTTCCGTCAGAACGCCGATGCGTATGAGCCACCGTATGAACGTTCGGAGGGCACTGAGCTTCCGGACGACGCTCGCTTTCACGTAACCGAGCTCGACCAGCCATGCGAGGTACGCTCTGATGCGGTAGCGGTCGAGTTCGCCGAGGTCGGCTATGGCCTCGCCACGCATGAACTCGAAGAGCGGTTCAAGGTCGGTCGTGTAGTTGCGCCGGGTCAGGGGAGCAAGCCCCTTCTCTGCCGTCAAGTGCGTGTCGAACTGGTCAATCAGTTCCCGCCAAGCAGCTTCGGTCATCTCGACACAATCATAAGGGCGCGACAGAGCGCGCCCCTACGTATTGAGAGTTCACCTTTTGGCGAGTTTCACGCCTCGACCAACTCGCCTGCGTCGACGGCTTCAGGGACCGGACCTCTGTAGTCGCACTCCCGGCACTGGCAGCGGTCGCGCCCCTGCTCTACAAGCAAGCCGCTGCACTCCGGACAGGGCTGTTCCAGCGGCTTGCGGTTGACCGTGAAGTCGCAGTCCGGGTAGTTGGCGCAGCCGTAGAACTTCCTGCCACCCTTGCCGCGCTGTCGTCGCTCGACGATGTCCCCGCCGTCCTTCGGACACTCCACGCCTATCCGCTCCATCAGCGGCTTGGAGTTCCGGCAATTGGGGAACCCACTGCACGAAAGAAACCGTCCGTACCGCCCCGACTTTATGACCATCGGGCTGCCGCACTTTTCGCAGACCTCACCGCTCTCCTCGTCGATCTGGCTGCTGGGGACACGCTCGGCCTTTTCAAGCGCTTCTTTTACGGTCGAGTTGAAGGGTTGGTAGAAAGCCTTGAGCATAGGGTTCCACTTGCGTTGGCCGCTCGCTATCTCGTCGAGCTGCTCTTCCACCTTTGCGGTGAACCCGATGTCAACCACGTCGGGAAAGTGCTGTATGAGCAGTCCGGTCACTGCTCTTCCGAGCTTCGTCGGCTCGAACCTTCCCTTCGCCTTGCGCGCGTAGTCGCGATCGAGCACGGTAGCTAAGGTCGGTGCGTAGGTGCTCGGTCGTCCTATCCCTTCCTCCTCCAGCGTTCGGATCAGGGTCGCCTCGGTATAGCGGGGAGGCGGTTGCGTGAAGTGCTGCTCCGGCGTTAGGGCGATGAAGTCGAGCGCATCGCCGTCTTCCAAGGGTGGCAAGTCACGCGACTCCTCGGATGGCTTGCCGTTGGAGGAGTCCGTCCCCTCCATGTAGACCTTCCGAAATCCCGCGAACTTGAGCACCGAGCCTGTGGCGCGGAAGTCATAGTGGGTACCCGAGACAACGCTCTCGGCGTCGATATCGACCCGCGTCGCGTCGAAGACCGCGTCGTTCATCTGGCTTGCGACCATTCTCCGCCAGATCAGGTCGTACAGACGGAACTGCTCGGGCGTGAGGTGGTTCTTCACCTTCACCGGCTCGGCGAAGAGGGAGGTCGGACGTATCGCCTCGTGGGCCTCCTGCGCGCCGCGGACACGCTTGGTGTATCGACGGGCCGTTTTGGGCACGAAGCTCGCCCCGAACTTTTCCTTGACGTAGGCGGATGCTTCGCGAAGCGCGGAATCGGCGACATTTGTCGAATCCGTCCTCATGTAAGTGATCAGACCGGTCGTTCCGCCTGTGCCGACATTGACGCCCTCATACAGCTGCTGGGCTACCACCATCGTCCTGCGCGCTGTGAATCGGAGCTTTCGCCATGCCTCCTGCTGGAGCGTGCTGGTGATGAACGGTGCCGAGGGCTTGCTTCTGCGTTCTCGTCTACGAACCGATATCACGCGATACCCTGCGCCCTCAAGGTCGCCGGTAATCGCAGAAGCCTCTACTTCGTTCTTGATCTCGATGCGCGCCTTGCTGCCTTGGAGCCGCTGAAGACCTGCCGTGAAGGTCTGTGCGTCAGCGCCGTTCTTCGACTTCGGGGCGAGCTTGGCCTCAATGCTCCAGTACTCTTCCGTCTGGAATGCCTCGATCTCCTGCTCCCGTTCGACGATGAGTCGCAGCGCCACCGACTGCACCCTGCCAGCCGATAGGCCGCGCCGCACCTTCTTCCACAGAACGGGGCTGAGCTCGTAGCCGACCAATCTGTCGAGCACCCTCCTCGCCTGCTGCGCGTCGATGAGATTGTCGTCGAGGTCGCGGGGGTGCGCGAAGGCCTCCTTGACCGCTCCGTCGGTGATCTCGTGGAACACCACGCGCTGCACCTTCGAGGCGTCAATCTTGGCCGCCTTGATGAGGTGCCATGAAATGGCCTCGCCTTCGCGGTCCGGGTCGGTGGCGAGATAGACGGTCGTCGCGGATTTCGCCGCGTCGGCGATTTCCTTGACGATCTTCCGCTTGTCGGCCATGACTCGATACTTGGGCACGAAGCTCAGATCATCCACCTTGACGCCCATTTCCCTCTTGGGGATGTCGCGCACGTGGCCCATCGAGGCCTTAGTGTCATACTTGCCGCCGAGAAAGCGCCCGATCGTGCGGGCCTTGGCGGGCGATTCTACGATTACCAGGTCTTTGCCCATTGCTATTCCATCTATATTGTCAAATAGGGATTGTGGCAACAAAACAGGCAGGTTAGGGGCCTGCATACTCTAGGTATTATGAACACAGGGCGCATCCGGTTTGCAACCGCTTTCCGACCGAATCCGACCGCTATACTCATACTCGCACGTAATTCATCCCGCCCACCTGGCGCACGAGCCCACGCAATTCCATCATTGCCAGAAGGCTGCTCACGACGGAGATGGTCATCCCGGAACCGCGGATGACCTCGTCGATGTGCGTCGGCTCCTGGCTCAGGTGAAACAGAACTTTCGACTCGTCGTCGTTAGCCGGGAACAGGGCCGCCATCTCGATTTGGGCTCCCACGAACGAGAGATTCAGTTCCTCGAGAATGTCCTCGTGCTTGTGGACAGGCTTCGCCTCCAGGCGCTGAATCAGGGAATTGGTGCCGCGACTGCCGGGTGACAGGATACTGCCAGGCACGGCGAAGACTTCGCGGTTCTGATCGAGGGCGTGCCTGGCAGTAATTAAGGCGCCGCTGCTTTCGGCGGCCTCGATCACCAGCGTCCCCAGGGTTATCCCGCTCAGAATGCGATTCCGCCGGGGAAAGTGCTCGGCCTTCGGTTTGGTGCCGATGGGGTGTTCCGATACGACTGCGCCGTTTTCCGCAATCTGCTCGGCGAGCCGAGCGTGCTGACGGGGGTACACGATGTCCACGCCGTTGCCGAGCACTGCAAGCGTTCGGCCTCCAGCTTCCAGCGCCGCCCGGTGCGCGATGCCGTCTACTCCGCTGGCAAGTCCGCTTACGACCACCACGTCCGACTTGGCCAGATCAGACGAGAGCCGATGCGTGACCTCGCGGCCATACGCAGTGACCCGCCTCGTGCCGACCACGGCGACCGATCTCTCGTCCTTCGGCAGCAACTCGCCCTTGATGTAGAGCACCGGCGGCGCGTCGTCAATCTCCTTGAGCCGAGCGGGATACTCGCTGTCGTTCCACGTGATGGCGGAGCAACTATGCCGATCGAGCAGCGCCAACTCGGCGTCCGGGTCGATCTTATTCCGATGCCGCAGGACCGACCGAGTAGCTCGTTCATCCAAGCCGGCCTCGCGCAGATCACCCTCGCTTGCGCTCCATGCGCCGGAGAGTTTGCCGAACCTTTTCTCCAGCAGGCGAATGCGTACCGTCCCTATGTAAGGCACCTGGGTAAAGGCGATCCAGTGCTTCAGTTCGTCGTGTTCCATGAGTCGGTAATGATAGCACGTGGGGAGGGCGCTACAGCGATTTCTTCCTCTCCATCAGGACGAGTTTCCACTCTTGCCGACAGCTCGCTGCACGGCCTCAAGATAGGTTTTCGCGCCCGCCGATAAGTATGGGAGCCAGCTAGTCATCAGGAATCTCGCTCCGGCCTCTACCACTTCCTCCGCCGTCGACGCCCAAGCGATGGCACCTGCCGTGCGCCCGGCGGCTGAGATGCGCGCTACGGCATCGGAGATTGTCTGCTTGACCCTAGGATGGTCGATCTGGCCGATCAGTCCCATGCTCTGGGCGAGGTCGCTTGGCGCGACGAAGAACACGTCGATGTGGTCAACGGCGAGAATCTCCGGCAGGTTCTCGATTGCCTGGATGTCCTCGATCATCACGACTACGAGCGTCTCACGGTTGGCGGACCGGAAGTACTGCAGAGAATCGAGTCCGTATGCCTGCCGGCTCTCGTACATCCCTCGCTCGCCGATTGGCGCGTACCTCGCCGCACGGACTACTTCCCGGGCCTGCTCCGCCGTATCGACATGGGGGACGATGATTCCCTGAGCGCCCTGGTCGAGCGTCCGGTAGATCAGTCCGTAGTCGACCCGATTGACGCGAATAAGCGATGTCATTCCCCACAAGTCGCACGACCGTGTGATGTTTTGGATCTCCCGGAAGTCGATTGCGCCATGCTCCGTCTCGACCCATACACCGTCGAACCCCATAGGGCCGAGGAAGTCGACGATCTCAGCCGTGTGGAACCCCTCGAAGACGTTGACGATCTCTCCTCGTTCGACCTTCCTCTTGATCCGGTTTTCTCGTAGCTGACGCAATTGCTACTCCTCCAATTAGAGTTCGATTCAGTGCTTTTGGAACCACTTCGCCCACGAAGCCAATGCACGCCGGTCATGTGCTGCGTTACCCAAACTCCTGCCGGAGCATTTCTGCCGCCAGCGCCTCACTCCTGAGCTTCAAATACGCCTCATCGAGGGGGATGTCGGCCGAGCTCCCCGGCGCGAAGCCGCAGTCGGGGTGCAGCAATATTCGCTCTGGCGCGATGTATTGGACAGCCCGCCGGACGCGGTCGGCGATCTCGTCCGGCGTGTCGATGTGGCTGTTCCGACAGTCGACGCATCCCAGACCGATGTCGAATCTTTCGGGTAAGTCCCGCAGGACGGCGAAGTCGCCGGCCGCCGGTATCGCGAACTCGAGCATGAGGATATCGACCTGCAGATCGGACAGAGCGGGCAGAATCGGTCCGTATCCGCCTTCACCAACCCATCCGGCGCGTCCTTTGTTCCGACGGCAGAGGTGCACGGCTAGTCGGACACCGTCAACGCCATCGACGACCCGGTTAAGCAGGTCGACGCAGTAGGCCATCTCGGCTTGCGGATCGTCGTACCCCGCGCGCACTGTCGGATCGACGAACAGACACAGGTGTGGGTCGTCGAGCTGGGCGACCGCGACCCCTTCGTCGCGGAGGGCTATCAACTCTTGCCGCAGGACGGGCACGAGCGCCTCCGTGAAGTCCCGCCGAGTGGGATACGCTGCCTTAGACAGCTCGTGGTCCCACATCCGCTCGCCTATGAGGTATGGCGACGGTATGGCGACCTTGACGTCCCGGTCTGTGTTCTGTTTGAGGAAGCCGGCCTCCGTTGCAAGCAGTCCGGGGTTTACGACCTCCAACTCCGACGTGACGACATGCCAGGTCTGACGCTGTCCGAGCACGTCCTTTATGGATAACTCGAAGCCCTTGCAGATGTCGGCTATCACGCCGATGTACGACTTCCTGCGCCATTCGCCGTCGGAGATCACGTCGATTCCGGCAAGCTCCTGCATCTGCGCCACGTACGGTATGGCGGAGTCCATCATGCGCCGAAAGTCGACTGAAGACACGCCGCCTTCGACCTGCTCTTCAATCAGGTCTCGCACGTATTGAGGACGTGGCATCGAGCCGACGACTGTGGTCGTGAAAAGGCTTTTGCTCATCCGTCATCCTGGCAAGGCATCGCGCGTTTGCTTCTCCCCGTTGTCTGACTTGTACGAAAAAGTCAGGTCGCGAACCGCATCCAGTCGGCGGTGGCGAGGTGATAGTCTTGGATGGTGTCGATCTCGTGGTAGTCACCCGGCACCGCGACTGAGTGTACCGGAATTCCCGCACGGATCATCCGGTCGAGCAGGTGAATCACGTAGGCCATGCGGAAGGGTCTGCCGTCGGCGATGATCTGCTCATCTCCTAGCGTGGCGTGGAGGTCGTCGTAGAATTTCAGGAACTGCGAGGCCCCCTTGGCCGTCATCTTGATAACGCCGGTGTACTCCCCGGAGGCCTCGTGTGGCTCAATCGTCCGCGAGACCTGCACCACGCGGTCGCTGTCTATGACCATCTTCTCGGCGTCCGACTCCGGGTGCATGCTGCGAAACACGTACCTCTCACGCCAGCGAGTGTCCATGACGAGAGTGATGTCGTGCGGGGAGTCGTGAAGACTCTTTACCGCATCATCGAGATACAGAGTGTCGGTGTAGGTCGCGTAAAAGCCGTCAGCCATGTGCTCCCGGGCGCAGACCAGAGAGGCGAGGATGTTAGTCGTCGGCCAAGCGGGGTTTTCCACATAGGCGAAGCCGGGGTAGGCGTCCCGCACCACGTCGATGAGATACCCGCCCACGAACACGAACTCGTCCAACCCGTTTTCTTGGAACGCGCGCAGTGTCCAATCGAGAATTCTGGTCCCCGCGACTTCGGTAAGGCACTTGGGCTGCGAGGCAGTTAAGGGCATAAGCCGTTCACCGCGTCCGGCTCCGAGGAGGATAACATTCAATATGCTGAGTTTCTCCGCGCCGCGATTTCCCGCTCAGCCTACCGAGAATTCCGGCTGGACGCAAATCGGCCCGGCAGTGATCGCTAGCTATTCGATCACTGCCGGGCCGTCGGTTGGACCATTCGTCAAATGGACCTACAGCTCGCCCTTACGGAAGCGGCTGAGCCTCCACGTAGGCCCCGAACGTGTACGCGAATACCCTGAACTGGTCGGAGTTCGAGCTAAGCTTCAGTTCGTGGCCCTCGAAGTCGTCGAGTTGGATCACTCGGTACATGCGAGGCTCTTCAACCCGAATGTAGCTGTTGCCTTCATCGTCCCACTGGACATCGAGGCCCGCCTGCTCCTCCTTCACCGGCTCGTCGTTTACGAGCACTCGTACGTCGTACGATTCCTCGCTGTCTCCGACGGTCAGGACGATGTTGACCTCCGCCGCCTTGAAGTTGACCAGGATATAGTCTTCGTAGTCCTCGGTTACTCGCGCGTGACGGAGGTGCTCCAACTCGTTGATCCACGAGCCCTGCAGGTAGATGAACTGGTTGTAGTGCTCCTCTTCCGTGTCTTCGTACTCGACCACTCGACCGAGACCCTGGTAGTACTCTTCATGCAGGACATACGGGGAGCCGCCGGACTGAATCGCGCCGTAGTTACGCTCCACCCCGGCGTACAACTCACGAGTCAGTCCTTCCAGGGGGTCTTCCGCGAGCGCGTCGAGGTGGAAGTCTGCGTCCTGGATGTTGCTGTGTTCAATGCCGTCCACGTCTTCACTGAGCTCCGCCAAGACCGCGCGGATCTCATCTTCCGTCTCTGTATATTCGCCCTCGCCGAAGTGCGTGTAGCGGATTACTCCGTCCTTGTCGATGAGGTATTTGGCGGGCCACGACCGGTTGAGGAAGGCGTCCCATGTTTCGTGTTCGTTGTCGAGGACGACCGGATACTTGATGCCCCATTCCTCCACGGCCATCTTGACGTTCGCTTCGAGCTTCTCGAACTCGAACTCTGGCGCGTGTACGCCGACGATCACGAGACCGGCGTCTTTGTATTTGTCATGCCACTCCTTGATGAACGGTAGCGTGCGTACGCAGTTGACGCAGGTATAGGTCCAGAAGTCGATAAGAACGACCTTGTCGCCGCGCAGTTCCTCCAGTGTGAACGGCTCGGTGTTCAGGAACGAACTGATGCCCGCCAGGTCGGGCGCGAGCAGGCCCTCTCGTCCCTGCGGTCCCGCTTGCGGATCAGGGGTAGGGGTCGCTGTCGGATCAGGGACCGGCGTTGGCGGAGGGGGAGCCTTATCGGTGTCCACACTGGCTGCGGAGGGGGTCGCGGTCGCCCTGGGCGTCGCCGTCGGTTCAACCGGCTGTTCCGTGCCGTTGCTGCCACTGCATGCGGCCAACACGAATGCAAGAGCGAGGGCAAGCGCTGTGATCGATAAGAGGTTTCGTAGGATAGTCATGGTAACTCCTGAGTGTCATGTCGCAGCGCGATGATGCCGCACTGCGGGTTGTAGGGGCCTTTACTTAAAACGGTTCCGGCTCGAATGCATTTGCCTCGAAGGTGATTGTGTAGACTTTCAGCCCGGCGGAGTTCGACCACAGCTTCACGTCATGGCTTCCATATTCGGGCAAGTCGATCAGGTAGTAAACGCGGGGGCGGTCTACCGTCACGTAGCTCTCTCCGTCGGTATCATACAGTACGTCCTCCCCGGCCATTTCCTGCGGCACGGGGGCGTCGTCCATTGTGACGCGCACCCTTTGGACTGAAGAGTCTCCGTTTGACAGGATGGCCGCTGCTTTCTTCCCGACCATCTTGAATGCCACGTAGTTCTCGGATTCAGCCGTGTCGCTCGAATGGACAATGCTTTCCTCGTCGCTTCGCCATAGCCCATGAAGGTAGACGTAGTGGTTCTCGTGTTCACCGGGGTCTCTGTACTCAACAGTCTTGCTTGTCTGTCGGTAGTATTCCTGTTGTCGGAAGAATGGGTCTGGCCCTTCCGGGTCGTTCCGTGATGCGCCCATGAAGATGTCCCTAGTCCGCCGTAACTCGCTATCCAACGCGAACGTACGCGGGTCGGGTTCGAGTTCCTTCTGAGTGTTGAACGGGATGCCCGACACGTCCTTCCCTGCATCTTCCAGCCAGTGTCTAATCTCCTGCTCCATCAGGGTGTATCCACCCGGCCCGAACCGAACGTGGCGAATAAACCCTTGATTGTCCAAAAGATAGATGCCGGGCACAGAAGGGTTGCGGAAGGCGCGCGAGGTGGCCCCGTCTCGGTCTACCGCGACGGCGTGCATGATTCCCTGGTCTTCCAGCGAGCGAATGACGACATCGAGCCGTTTCTCGAACTCGAATTGCGGTGTGTGAACGCCGACAACCGTCAGCCCATGGCCGTCGTACTTCCGCCGCCATGACTCTATGAATGGCTGGTTCTGGATGCAGTCGTCGCACGCGACCGAAAAGAATACGACTAGGACGACCTTCCCCCGCAGGTCGCTCAGGGCCAGTGGGGCAGTGTTGATCCAATCCGTTATGCCAGCCAATTCTCTCGGAGTCCGCTGGTAGTGTCCGAAGCTGAACGTGAACAGCTCGAAGTCATCGGAATTGGAGCTGATCTTCAGTTCGTGAGTCCCGAACTCGTCGAGCCGGACGATGTTAAACATGCGGGCCTGATCGACGACGAAATAGCTGTTTCCCTCGGCGTCATACCGGATGTCGTCCCCTGCCTGAGAGCGAGCGAGCGAGCTGTCACCCAGGGTAACGCGGACCTCGTACTCCGAGTCATTCATACCCAAAACGACATTCACGTCGTTCGAGTAGAACTTGATCGCGACGTAGTCGTCGTAGCCGCTCGTCTCTCTCGTATGGGTCAGACTCTCCCGTCCGCTCTCCCACTTCCCTTCCAGGTACAGGTAATGGTTCTGATGCTCGCCCGGGTCGGTGTAGGTCGTGACCCCTGCCGACTCGCTAAAGTATTCGGAATTTCCGATGTACGCGAGCTTCTCACCTCCGTTTCGAAATGCGCTTCGGTTCTTGATGGAACTGGCGAATAGCTCTCTCGTCACCTCCTCCTCGATGCTGGAAGAACTCTGTAGACCGGGATATACCGGGCCGTCAGCCGCCGGATTTTCGGAAACGTCGTCGAGCGATACTCCCGTCTCGGCCAGGAGTTTCCGAATCTGCCTCTCGGTCTCGGCGTACTGCCCCTCTCCAAAGTGCCGGTAGCGGATGCCCCCGTTCTTGTCCACGAGGAACTTGCCCGGCCAACTCCGGTTCCCAAAGGCCTGCCATGTATTCAGCAGGTTATCCTGCGCCACCGGGTACTCGATGCCGAAGTCGGAGACCGCCTGCTCCACGTTTGATCGCACAGCCTCGAAGAGGAATTCCGGGGAGTGTACGCCTACGACGACCAGTCCCTTGTCAGCGTACTTGGCGTGCCACTCCTTGAGATGTGTGAATGTCCTGATGCAGTTGATGCACGTGTAGGTCCAAAAGTCGATGAGAACGACCTTCCCCCGCAGGTCGGCCATCCTGAGCGGTTCGGAATTGATCCAGCCGGAGATACCGGCAAACTCGGGAGCGGTCGGCTCGTCCGACTCGACATCTACGTTTGTCTGAATGGACTCCGTTGAAGTCGAAGTGGCGGTGGGAACCCCGGTCGGCATCGTAGTCGGCGTCGCGGTGGGCACGACTGTCGGAATTTCCGAGCCACACGCGAGTGTGCACGCAAGCAGGAAAAGCGGCCACGACATTATTGCGACTACTAGTGATCTCATCCGCGGGCACGTTCCAAGGGGTGGTATCTCAAGTATCCGCTAACAAGCTTAACCCGCCCTAACGGATGTGTGACGAAACGATTACGAATGTACGGGAACGCCTCAAACGAAAGAGACGCCCGTGCGGGCGTCTCTCACATACCTTCTATGCGGCTGACTCAAGAAGATCTACGCAATATGCACTACGAAAGTAGTCTCTTATTCTGGCCGGTCCTCTCCCTTGAGCCTGCGGATTCCCTCCCATGCGAGTGGGACCCCGACCGCTGCCATAATCAGCTTGATGGTGTCGCCTATGATGAAATCTTCCAGCCCCCAGTCGTACACAACGGCCAGTCTTGAGCGTTCGACTAACTCCGAATCCGGAATGTAGAACGCGAGCCAGGGTAGCCCGAATCCATAGATCGCTACCTCACCCAAGAGCATAGCTAGAGCCAGTTTCAGAGGATTTCTTCCCCAGCCCCTCTCGACGACCCACCCGACGATGAATGCCGCGACAGGATACCCAATCAAGTACCCGATACTGGCATGAGGAATCGCCCCCTCGGGAGCGAATACCGGCACTCCTGCAATTCCTGTGGCCAGGTAGACAAGCATACTGCCTGCGCCACGCTTGCTGCCCAGGACGGCCCCGGACAGAAGCACGGCAAAGGTCTGGCCGGTGATGGGTACCGCAGGATTGAGGTATATGGCTACTTTGGCGGAAAGCCCGGTGAGCGCGGCGAATCCTACGATGAGCACGGTGTCAATCACCGCGTTAGTCAGCGCTGTGCTCGATCGGGGGATCAGCTGGTCGACAAGCGCTGTCGGCCCTTTTGCTTGCTGCATGACCTAAGTCTCCAATCGCAGTTGAGTAGGGAACTTCTTGACGGCGCTGTTTTCAATCTATAGGAGCTTCATCTTCAAACGGGCGCATAGATCAATGGTAGACGCATCCGAAGTTCTAAGCGTAAGAATATATCCGATTAGCCCAGAGGTGTCGAGCGGAATCGCCCAGTTGCCAGGGCAATCGCATTTCAGTCAGAGCCAGCCTTGGGAGAGCCTCCCAACCCACCCCTCTGGACTCCGGCCCCGTATCGGGGTACGGGGTGACGTTCCTTCGCCGGAGTGACGGTTGACGGTGTTCCTACCAACTCTAAGAAACTATCTCAAAATCATAGCGCACAAATGCCTTGAGCAGTTTATGAGGTGATTCGTATGGTTTCTCCAAGAACATTTGGAGGAACTTCGTGAACAACCAAGAGGGCTTGGAAACCATATGGGAAGCGCCGGACGAGCTTTGGGAACTCATTGGGCCTATCATCTTGGAGGCAGACCCTCCGAAAGTCAGAGGCCGCAAGCGGGCTGACCCCAGACAGATGTTCAACGGCATCATTTTCCGCTTGCGCAGCGGGTGCCAATGGAACCGATTGCCGAAAGAACTGGGGGACGACAGCACAATCCATCGCACCTTTCAACGGTGGGTGGAACTGGGTGTCTTGCGCCGAATATGGGGAGCCTTGGTGGAACAGTGCGAAGAGTTGGGCGGCGTGGACTGGGAATGGCAGGCGGCAGACGGGGCCATGGGCAAGGCACGTTTGGGGGGGATCTGATTGGACCCAACCCAACGGATCGCGGCAAGGCTGGCAGCAAGCGGAGCCTGCTTGTGGAAGGACAGGGCGGCCCATTGAGCATTGTGGTTGCCGGAGCCAACGCCCACGACGCCACGTTGTTGGATGAGACCCTGGAGGCGATTGTGGTCGAACGACCGCAACTCACCGAGGATGACCCACAGCACCTGTGCTTGGACAAGGGGTATGACAATCCTTCGGGTCGTCGAGCCGTCGCCAGACACGGCTATCGGCCACACATCCGACGCATCGGCGAGGAGAAGTTGGACGGTTCTGGGCGCAAGCGGTATCCTGCGCGCCGGTGGGTTGTGGATCGGACTCTAGCATGGCTCTCCAAGTGCCGTGCTGTTCTGGTACGCTACGACAAAAAGGCGTCGAACTACATCGGATTGCTACAGCTTGCGTGCGCACTCCTGTGGTTCCGTCGCCAATGGCGACTTGCCATTTTGAGATAGTTTCTTAGTAGACGAAATCTTTGAAATGTCGGGTAGTAATTGGGGGTTGGATTCGCGTTGTACAGACAGGGCGGGTTTCAAACCCGCCCCTACCAAGTCATAGCCCCGTTACCCTTCAATACTAGGAAGTTGAACCACTAGGGAAGTAGGAGCGCCCGCCTATGGCCGAGATTTTTCAAATGTGTCGCATTTTGTCGCATTCTGTTGCATGTTCTCGTTATTGTAAAGTTGCGGGGAGGTTGGTTGTGGTCCGGTGGGGAGGCCACAAGTGGCTGCCCATCCGAGGAATTCTCTTGTTTTTGTAACGTCTTGTAGCATTTTGTAATTTTTGGGGTTGTCACATCGTTAGGCGGCAAGTCACCCACATGCAGTATGGTACATAAGTTCTTATCTGTCAAGTCTAGGGATTGGGAGGAGAGATTGTAGATTCTTCGCCGCTGCGCTCCTCAGAATGACAGTAGAAGAACAATTCCTACATTTCTAACCGACTCTGAACAGTTACGTCCGGTAGCCTGAGCAATCACAGTATAAGTTCTACGCAGTACACAATGCGCGATAGGGGCCTACCGATGGGCCAGATCGCTCTCCACGGTTACGGTCGTGACCTTCGTGGTGTTGTCCTCCACGTACTCGATTACAACCTCGTCGCCGGGGTTGTATGCCCAAAGTCGGGGCAGAAATGAGGCGAGGTCGGGCGTTGGGATGTCGTCGAGCTTCGTGATGATGTGCCCGACCCGGAGGCCTGCGACGTATGCCGGGCCGTCCGTGGTGATAGCTGTGACAACGACGCCCTCCGTCACCGACAGATTGAACGAACGGGCGATAGAGGGAGTGACGTCGTCGCCCTTGATGCCGATCTCGACGCGCGACACCATGCCGTCTTCGATTAGACTATCGATGACCGGCCCTGCCACCGCCGCGTTGATGGCGAACCCGAATCGCGCCTCGGCGAGAACGGCTTGGTTTATCCCGATGACCGTGCCGTTCATATCAACAAGCGGGCCTCCACTGTTGCCAGTATTGATCGTCGCGTCGGTCTGGATCAAGTTGAAGAACTGCTGGCCCTGCTCGGTCTTAATCGACCTTCCGAGACCGCTCACGATCCCCAACGTAGCGGTTGGACCTCCCTTCATGTCCAAGGCGTTTCCGAGGGTCATGACCCAGTCCCCGACGCGGATGTCGCTCGTATCGGACAGCGTCGCGAACGGCAGCCCGTCGGCGTCGATTTTGAGAATCGCGATATCGGTCACGATGTCCTTACCGACGACCGTAGCCGGGTAGGTCTCGCCGTTCGGCAGGTGCGCCTGAAGCTCTTGCGCTCCCCTGATGACATGCTCGTTCGTGACGATGAACCCATCAGGCCTGACGATGAATCCCGATCCTGCACCTTCGTCTCGGAACGTGGAGAAGAACCCACGAACGAACCGCTCGGTTGTTACGGAGACGACCCACGGTTCGATCTTCTCAACCACATCCGCTAGTGACGGCAATGCGCTGGCGATTGGATTCTTCGTTACTTCCGCCGTGGCTTTTGAAGTCGTCTCTGATTCGGACGAAGCCGTAGGCGTTGGAGGTACAGGGGTATAGGTCGGCAGTGGCGTTGGGCTCGGCTCTGAAGGAGGATCGTCGCCGCACGCGACCGCGGCGAACACGGAGAGGGCGGCGAGTATCGAAAGCGAGGTGAGGGTCAGCGTACTAGCGCGCATAAGTGTCGACGACCCTGAGTCGGACGCGCGAAAAACCGGACCAGATGACCTTGAGACTGTGTTGGTGTTCAGGAAGGCTTTCCACATACGCGCTGTACCGGGAGGTAACCAAGGCTCCAAGGAGAAGGATGATTGCTGACAGATACACCCAGGTCAACGTCGCCAGGATGGTCCCAACCGAGCCGTAAAGAAGGCTGTAGTGTCCATAGTTTTGAACGTACCACACAAAGCAGAGGTTAGCGAAGTCAAACGCCAGGGAGGCAAGGAGTGCACCTGCCCACACATTGCTTAGCTTCACCGAAGTGTTGGGGATGAACTTGTACAACACCAGAAAGGTGACGAATGCCAGTGCGGGGAGAATAAGCCGCGCGATGACGTTCCACATTGCGTGGTTGAAGTATTCGGATTCCGGCGCCAAGACCCCGGAAGCCCCACGGACGATGCCGAGGGTTGGGGGGCTGAACAGGACGGCGAGCAAGAGTATTCCTGCCCCGATGACCAGCCCGAAGTCAATCAGTCGTTCCTTGAGAAATGGCCTCGGCTTGGTGATGCCCCATGCGGCGTTGATTCCCTTACGTATCGCCCCGAATACCACCGTAGCAGCCCATAGCAGGCCAAGGATGCTCACGATGCCCGTGACGACCCTAGCCCTAAAGACGCTTGAAACCGTCTCCCCAATGAAGTCGCTCGATACCGGTATGATGTCGGCTGTGCGCATCGCGAGTTCTTGCTGCTCCTCCAGAGTAGTGGGGCTCAGGTACCCCAACACCGAGATAATGGCCAGGAGGAGCGGGAACATCGAGAAGAGCGTGTAGAACGCGATTGCCCCCGCGATGTATGGGCAGTTCTTGTCAAGGAACTCGTTAAGCGTGTCTGAGCAGAAAAGGCTGAATCGTACAAACGTCACGTGCGCAGGTCCTGTATGGTGCTGTTAGAGGATGTCTTCAAAGGCTCGCATTCGTGACCGCTTTTCCCATCCCGCAGGTAGGCTTGAAAGACTGCTGACTTTTGTTCACGCCAAGATAATCCCTCATTGATAGGTTGGTCAAGCACGGCGACACGCCAAGGACACGTATGTTGTCCCAGCGATGCGACACCTGTACTCTGTTACGCAAAGACTCGGAGGAGGGGACTATGAAACTTATCATTACCGGCTGTGAGCATGTGGGAAAGACGACGCTGGCCGACGGCGTATCGCGATGGCTTGCCGACGTTACGGGGTACAGCCGAACGTTTCACGACCACTTTACCGTCCCGTCCCCGGAGGTGGCCGACGAGGACCGGGAGCTATTCATGCGCATGAGTCCGGGCTTCAAGGAGCGGTTCCAGCGCTACCAGATCGCCTACCACGGTGGGGGAGCGTTCCTGTCGGACGCTGACCACCTTCTGGTCGGGTACCACATCGAGGAGGCGGTGTTCGCGCCACTGTATTACGGTTACGGCGGGCGTGGTCAGTACGCGGAACGCTCCTCCTTCGCGCGCCACATAGAGCAGGACATCATGAAGGAAGCTCCCGACACCATCATGGTGCTGCTGACTGCCCGGCCCGAGGTCATCAAGGAGCGGATGCGCCGTGATCCCATGCCGCGCGACCAGAAGGGGCGGCGACCGGGAGTCCTCCTCGAACAAGACGTTGAGCAGGCCCTACAGAGGTTTCAGGAGGAGTTCGCCGCGTCGCTGATTCGGAAGAGGTTCGTCATCGACAACTCCGATCTCTCTCCTGAGGAGACGCTATCCGAATTCATCTGGAAGGTGCAAAAGTTCCTCTCGCACGAGGATCGGATGCGTATTGCCGCGAGGCAGGTCATGGTCGAGCGCGGCGAGCACCGCGACGGCGTTGTCGAGCACGACAAGACCGTCCCGCCCGAAAAGCGAATCAAGATATAGCGCGCGAGTTGCTAGGTAGTGTTGACATTCTGTCATTCTGAACGTAGCAGAGCGGAGTGAAGAATCTAAAATCATCGCGCAAGCACAAACTTTTAGATTCCACGCTTCACTCGCAATGACAAGGAAAAGCGGAATAACGTGAAATGTCAACACTACCTAGCTACGAAGGCTTTCCTCGCCTGAGCGCACGACCGGGCAGCGCGCCGGTATGTTCGCCGTCTTCGATAACGATCTGGCCGTTGACGATCACGTAGTCGATGCCGACGGGGTAGTGTTTCGGGTCGCCTAGGGTGGCGTCCGTCTTCACCTCATCGGGGTCGAAGACCACGATATCGGCCTTGAACCCATCGCGGAGGACGCCTCGGTCGGGTAGGCCGAGCCGTTGAGCCGGGAATGAGGTCATCTTTCGAATTGCCTCAGGCAGGCGGAGATGCTTCTCGGCTCGCACGAACTCCGCCAACACGAGCGGGAAGCAGCCGTACGAGCGGGGGTTCTGGTACTCCCCGAGAAGGATGGCGTCGCTTGCAATAATGCCGTACGGGTGCGACACGAAGGCGGGTAGGGTGTGCTGGTTGGTACCAGTGCCGACGATGTGTATGGAGAGGTTCTCGTCGAGGAGGAGGTCCATGATCGCGTCGATCGGGTCCTGGCTGCGCATGTGCGCGGTCTCCGTGATCGATTTGCCGTCGTACTCCATGTTGTGCGGTTGCTTGAAATTGGTGAGCCACGTCTCGGAAAGGGTCTCGCGGTCGACCTCGCGTCTGATGCGGTCGCGGTCGTCGGGGTCGTTGAACGCGGCGATGGCGCGCTCGGGGCCGCCGTCCATCGTCCAATTCGGGATCAGCATCAATAGCGTTGTGCCGGAGTAGGGGTAGGAGTAGCAGTCGAAGGTCACGTCCATGCCCTCGTCCCGTCCGCGCTCGACGAGGCCGATGTAGTCGAGGTGGCTGCCCACACCCTGTTGACCCTGTCGGTAGTGGGTGAGATGTACGGGGATGCCGGAGCGTCGCCCGATGTCGAGCGCCTCTTCCCACGGAGCGAGCAGGCCGCGCTCTCGCAGTGCCGCTCGAGTGTGCGTGTGGTAGAGTCCTCCGTACCTCGCCGAGACCTCGGCGAGAGCGACCAGCTCGTCGGTGCTTGCAAATGAGCCGGGCGGGTAGTCTAATCCAGACGAGAGACCCCACGTACCCTCCTCCATCGCCTCTCGCGTAACGGCGCGCATGTCTTCGATTTCGGCTGCTGTGGCAGGACGGTCATGCCATCCAACGCTCCAAATGCGCACGGCGGCGTTACCCAAGATAATCGCAACGTTGATCGATATGGCGTTGTCGTACTTGCCGTACAATTCCATGACGCTGAGCCAGTCGGGTGACCCCGGCGAGTACCCATTGAATCCGGAGTCTAGCCAAATTGCCCTCTGCAGCTCGTCCTGCGACTTGAAGGGTGCATGCGATATTCCGTCAATGCCGACCAACTCGGTCGTAACGCCCTGGCGCACCTTGGGATCGTGGTGTGGCTCGCCAAGCATCGTCAGTCCGGCGTGGGAGTGAAGGTCTACGAATCCCGGGCATACGACCTTCCCTTCGGCGTAGATGGTATGTGCTGCCTCTATGCCGGAGTGGTCGCCCCGATGGATGGTGATTCGATTGTCTTTTGCCAGGACTGAAGCACGGAAACCGGGGCTGCCTGTACCGTCCACGACCATTCCGTTGTGGATCGCAAGATCAAGCATACATCCCTCCAGACGAACAGAAACTTACCGATTCGGGTACGGCGGGTATTCTACCAGTATCTGCCGGCAATTCTGCTAGAGCGATTTTAGGGGATGTTTCGGGAATCGCCTCTTAACGGGAAACACCGTTCCGTCCCAAGCGTGTCTCGCGCTCTGGAGAGGAACGGTGTCTGCATGCGGAGGTTCGGAATCGGTGAAAACCGACTCACTCCAGCGAGTGAGAAAGTTCGCACGTGCCCGGGTATTGAGTGGGAAGGGGGAGGTTTTTGGACCTACACACTCGACTTGCGAGGACGCCCTCTTCTGCGCGCGGGGGTCCAAAAGTAGACATCGTCGCCCGATCGCTTGATAACGAGCTCGACGCCCGCCGCTTTGGCTGCCTGATTCAGACGACGCCTTATCGCTATGGCGCTCTCGTCTTCGGTCGCGGAGAGCATTCCGGCTTGACCCGACTCCAACTGACGGATAAAGCCAAGATACTCGTGAATAATCTTAGCTCGTTTGCCGGAAGCCGTTTTGGCCATGGCTTCCTCTATAGAAACAATCTCTAGTCTTGACAATCTAAGCCTCCTTGATGTGTCAGTTCTGGACTATACGGACGGAGTACGGATCCTCGTCAAAGGAAACGTTACTGGGCACGATCCTTTTGGAATCCCGCCTCTCCTAAGGGTCCGACAGCCCTTTCGGTAAGCTAGGATAGGACAGCCGCGTGTGTTTGTCAAAGATTTCAAATGTGAAAGAAAAACGAGCTCCAGTGCGTTGAGGTTTCCGTTTAACCGACGCAATTGCGACTGTGCGAATTCAGATATAGTTAGTGATGCATTCCTCTTCTACGTCACACCCCATTCAGAAGGGAGTCTGATCGTATCGGGCACCAGTTCGGCGAGTACTTCATGACTATGATGTTCTCGTCTGATATACTCTCCAGGATTATGTATTTCCGATCCGGATCCTCACGTTTAGGAGGAGTCGCATGACGTTCCCGACCAGTGACATGGATACCATCGCAAGGGAGTTCGACGGACTGATGGGCTTCTTTTTCGAGGACATCACGACCGGAGAAACGCACGAGTACGCTGCCAGCCACCGATACCCGACCGCCAGCGTCTGCAAGATCACGGTAATGGCCGAACTATTCCGACAGGATGCGGAGGGCATTTTATCGCTAGACGACCGGAAGCGGATGGAAGACCGCTACTCGCCCCACGGTTCAGGGCAACTAAAGCTGATGCAGGACGAGCCGGAGATAACCCTGCGTGACTACTGCCGCATGATGATTACCATCAGCGACAACATGGCGACCGATCTCCTGATGGAGGCGGTTGGTATCCCGAACATCAACGCCTTCCTCGACCGATTGGGTTGTCCGAACACACGCACCAGCGTAACGATGGGTCGGTACCACTATCGAATGACCTACCAAGACGATCTGCCCACAAACCGCGCAAACGATGTGTTGCAGGCGGAAGCTTCAGCCGCCGGTGCGAACGACTACAAGAGCGTCTCGTACAGCGACTCCCTAGAGAATAACGTTGCGGCCCCCGCCGAAATGGGAGGCATAATGAAGCGGATGTACGAGGGTACGCTCGTCAGCTCCGATGCGTCGTCTGAGATGCTGGAGATGATGAAGAACGCTCGCGAGCTTCGCATGATCCGCCGGGATCTTCCGCGCGAAATCGTTGTAGCGCAGAAGAGCGGTTCCAGCGGACGGATTAAAGGGAACGTGGGCATCGTGTACCTGCCGAGCGGCCCGATGATCGTCTCGGCGTTCGCCACGGCTAGTTCTAACGACGTTCGAGCGGACGAGCCTATCGCCGAGGTATGCCGCCTTGCCTATTCCGCGTTCTGCCCGGGAGTGCTCGTATCCCCAGATGCGTAGTAGCAGGTCGGTTATTCGACACTCGAAGGCCGTGCCTTTGACTCGCGGCGCGCATACAAAGCGGCCGATCGCTAGGCCATCCACTCACTACGCAAGACTCCCTAATCAACTTCGCCTCTAAGGTTTGTGGTACATTATTCATCGTCCGCGAGGGCGAAAAGAAGATCAACACAAGGAGTCGAAGGAAAGATGACGACGGAAGGTAACGTCACAGAAGCCGAGATCGCCTCCCACTGGAAGGAAGAGGAACTGATCCACCCCAGTCCCGGGTTCATCGGGCAGGCCAATCTGTCCGACCCGGCAGTATTCGACCGCTTTACGCCGGACAAGTTCCCCGACTGTTTCGTCGAGTACGCCAACCTCTTGTCGTGGGACAAGTATTGGCATACGACCCTTGACGATTCCAATCCTCCGTTTTTCAACTGGTTCGTCGGGGGACGGCTTAACGCCAGCTACAACTGCGTCGACCGGCACCTGGAGGAGCACGCCAACAAGGCCGCATTCATCTGGGTCTCCGAGCTCGAACACGAGCCGGACATTGTGCTCACCTTTCAGGAACTGTACGTTCGCGTCAACGAAACGGCCTCCCTGCTGCAAAGCCTCGGGCTGAAGGCCGGTGATCGTGTCACCCTCCACATGCCGATGATCGTCGAACTGCCGATCACCATGTTGGCCTGCGCTCGGCTGGGAGTGATCCACTCGGAGGTCTTCGGTGGGTTCAGCGGCGCGGCGTGCGGTGACCGGATCGTCGACTCCGGCAGCTCGATCCTCATAACGGCTGACGCCTACCATCGAGCTGGAACCCTGCTTGACCACAAGGTCAAGGCTGACGAGGCGGTGGAAGCCGCGAAGAACGAGGGTGTAGAGGTTGACAAGGTGCTCATATGGCAGCGCTACCCCGGCAAGTATTCCTCGCCGACTCCAATGGTCGAGGGGCGGGACGTGTTTGCCAACGATCTCATCCAGGAGCATAAGGGAAAGAAGGTCGCGCCGGTATCGCTGCCCTCAGATCACCCACTCTTCCTCATGTATACGAGTGGGACAACCGCCAAGCCAAAGGGCGCCCAGCACAGCACGGGAGGATACCTCGCCTATGTAACGGGTACGTCCAAGTACTACCAGGACATCCATCCCACCGATACCTACTGGTGTCTCGCCGACATCGGATGGATTACCGGCCACTCCTACATTGTGTACGGTCCGCTGTCGGTGGCCGCTACGGGCGTGCTGTTCGAGGGTGTCCCTAACTATCCTGACCCGGGTCGGGCATGGCGCGAAGCCGAGCGTCTCAACGTCAATATCTTCCACACCGCCCCGACCACCATCAGGATGCTCCGAAAGGCTGGGCCGGATGAGCCTGCCAAGTACAACTACCACTTCAAGCACATGACGACCGTTGGCGAGCCGATTGAGCCTGAGGTCTGGCGCTGGTACTACGATGTCGTCGGTAAGGGCGAGGCGGCCGTCGTCGATACCTACTGGCAGACGGAGACGGGAGGATTCATCGGCGTCACGTTGCCCGCACTGCAGCCCATGAAGCCCGGAAGTTGCGGGACGGGCTCGCTCGGTATCCAGCACGTCGTGTATGACGAGAATGGTAACGAGATCGAACCCGGAAGCGGCGTTGCAGGCAACGTCTGCATCCGAAACCCCTGGCCCGGACGAATGCAGACCGTTTGGGGAGACGATCAGCGCTTCATAGACACGTACTACACGAAGTTCAACAAGGACCCCGAGAGCAAGGACTGGCGGGACTGGCCGTACATGACCGGCGACGGTGGAATCCAGGCCGCGGACGGCTACCTCCGCGTGGTCGGCCGGCTCGACGACGTCATCAACGTGGCCGGTCATCGGCTGGGCACGAAGGAGCTCGAATCCGCGACATTGACTGTCGAGGCGGTGACTGAGGCCGCCGCCGTCCCGGCATTCGACGAGCTCAAGGGCCGGTCTCCCGAAATGTACGTCTCCATTCACGCGGGCCATGATCCCGACGAGGTAGCCACCCAGGTCAAGGCCGCCATCACCCAGATCATTGGACCGATTGCTAGGCCGAAGTACGTTTGGATCGCTCCCGACCTGCCGAAGACGCGATCCGGCAAGATCATGCGGCGCGTGACAGCCGCGATCTCGAACTTCGTGGACGTGGGCGACGTTACCACCCTGGCCAACCCTGAGGTGGTCGACGAGATCCGGGAGATTGTGCAGCAGACGAAGATCGCCGCCGGAGACGTGCCGGCGAACGTTTCAAAAGAGATGACCGAGGAAGTACAGCGCTTCGGCGACGAGGGATGAATGGTAAAACTATTTCGTAAACACATCACACCCGAACTCTCCGCTGGTCTCGGCGGGGGGCTCACAAGGGACAACTCAAAAGGTCCCGGGACCGCTCTGTACGTAGATACCGAGAACCTTCAGGGCAGCGCCCAAACGCTCATAGAGAACATCATCGAGGACTGGCCGGAGGGAACCCCGCCGCTGACACGCCTCAACCTCTATGTACAGGCCGACCGAGTCTCCCTCTGGGACATATGGGCTAACGGCCGGTTTCCCCAGTTGACCACAACGGCTAAAGGTATACAGCACTTCAGCAACAGGCAGTCCAAGAATTCTGCCGATATCGCGATAGCCATCGACGCAATCGCCGACTACGTCACCGGAGTCGCTCAGCTCGTGGCCGTGATGAGCGACGACAGCGACTTCATCCCGCTTTATGCAAAGTTGAAGGAACTGGAGGCAAGACGGGTCCCCTTCCTGTGGTTGGTGACAGACCGCACCAAGACGCGGTCGACCACCATCAGGGACTACTTCCCCAACGCCCACATTCATGTAGTGCAGACCCGAAGAGCGTCACGGCCTAGCGATGCCGGCGAGACTCAGTCTAGTGGCTCACGCCGAACTCGACCTGTCGGAATGAGTGCGCCCCCGGCCAGTGATGCCGGCGAGACTCAGTCCAGTGTCTCGCGCCAAACTCGACCTGTCGGAATGAGTGCGCCCCCGGCCAGTGATGCCGGCGAGACTCAGTCCAATGGCTCACGCCGAACTCGACCTGTCGGAATGAGTGCGCCCCCGGCCGGTGATGACGGCAAGAACCACGCGGACCGCTTGGTTGAGGTGGCCGACCTCATCATCCGACAGCTTCCTGCCGGGTCCTTCAGGAGCACGGAGTGCCAGCGCGTCATAAAATCACAATGGCCCGGAGATCCCATGGCGAGGATGTCGAGCGTACGCTTCGGTATGGAGTTCGCCAACAAGATTTGGCCCATTCTTGATGAGCGCGGAGTCGAATTGCTGAGCACGAAGCCGCGAAAGTATGGGTTGACCCAGGAAGTCAAGGACGCATACCGAAATGGGGACGGGGCATCTCAGACGTAGTGGTCGCGCTCTAACAAATAGCTACCGCTATTCCACTTCGGCGCTGATGATGAGGTGTTCGAGCCAGCCGTCACTGTCATTTATGAGTCCGTGGGGTACCCGCGGCGGTCCGTACACGAAGTCGCCTTCCTCGACGCTGACCGTCTCGTCACCGACTATCATCTTGCCGGTCCCTTCGGTGAAGACGTAGACCTGCTCCTTGTCGGAGTGTGAATGAGTGCCCGTTTCGAGGCGTGGCTGGAGTCGGTGGATCGTGATTTTCTGCACGCCTTCGACGGGGGCCTCGGTGTAAGAGCGACCGGGTGTCCCCTTGCCGGCGAACACCGACCACAGCAGCGCTGCGCCGTGTGACACGTGGGGCATACTGTCGAGCCAATGGCGGTGCGCGATGGGCTGCTTCGAGCCGTGCGCGTTGGACGCGGCGATGATCCGCTTGTTCTCTTCCTGCTGCGCTTCGGGGACGTGCTTGCCGTTGATGATGAGGTGGACGAGCCACTCGTCGGTGTCGTTGATCATGTGGTGGTAGCTCGTTGGCGGAACGCAAACGGCGTCGCCCTTCTTGACGGGGTAGATCACCTCGTCGATGTTCATCTTGCCACTGCCCTCTGTGAAGTAGTACACCTGCTCGCGGTCGTAGTGGACGTGGTAGTCTCCTGCCTTGCCCGGCTGGATCATGTGTCGGGTGACGCCGCTGAACCCCCGCAGGGGCGTGGCATTGTACGACGAACCCTCTCCCGCGCTCTCCGGCCCGAGAATCGGCCAGACGATTGCAGTCTCATGTCCGATATAGGGTGTCACGTCTCGCCAGTTAACCTTGATTGCCATGGGAACTCCTTTGTGTCTGATTATTCTCTAGGTGATCGCCCACGATTTCTCACAGTCGTGGGTCGGAAGTGTGGTGGGTACCTTGTTCTCTTCGGTTGGCAGGGAATTGTCCTCGGTCGATAGCCGGACTCGTTACTTTGTCGAATCGATTACGTCGAATCGGGTATATGGCCGCAAGACCTCAGGCACGACGATCGAGCCGTCCTCCTGTTGGTAGTTTTCCATGATGGCGATGAGCGTGCGGGGAATGCCGAGCCCGGAGCCGTTCAGGGTGTGCGCGAGTTGCGGACGACCGCCCTCCTCGGCGCGGTACCGTATCCTGGCGCGTCGGGCCTGGAAGTCCGTGCAGTTCGAGACCGAGCTTACCTCGAGCCAGTCCTTGCTGCCCTGGGCCCAGAGTTCCACGTCGTAGGTCTTGACCGACGCGAAGCCCAGATCGCCGGTACACTGGAGGAGCACGCGATGATGGAGTCCCAGACGGCTGCACAGTTCCTCGGCGTCCGCGACCATTTCGTCCAGAGCGACAGCGGAGCCCTGCGGCTCGGTAAAGCGGAACATCTCCACTTTTTCGAACTGGTGCACCCGCTTTATCCCTCGCGTATCGCGGCCCGCCGCCGCCTTTTCCCGTCGATAAGAGGGCGAGTGCGCCACATACTTAAGCGGCAGCACTCCCGGATCGAGGATCTCGTCGGCGTGGAGGTTCGTGATGGGAACCTCAGCCGTCGGGATCATCCAGAGGTCGTCCTCTTCATCGTGGTACATCGTGTCGGCGAACTTTGGCAGCTGCCCGCTGCCAGTGGCCGCCTGCCGCGTGACCATGTGGGGAACGTAGAGCTCCTGCATCCCGAACTCGTTGACGTGAGTATCAAGAAGCCAGGTGATGAGCGCCCGCTGTAGTGTTGCGCCCTTGCCCTTGAAGATGTAGAACCGCGACCCCGACAGCTTGACCGCCCGCCGAAAGTCGATGATGTCGAGCGTCTCTCCCAACTCCCAATGTGGCTTGGGGTCGAATGAGAGGTCCGGCGGGGAGCCAACCGTCTTGACTACGACGTTGTGGGCGTCGTCGTTGCCCACCGGCACGTCGGCCTCGGGGATGTTCGGCACGTCCAGGAGCAGGGCGTCGTATTCGCCGACGACATCGCGGAGGCTGCTTTCGAGTTCTTTGATGCGAGAGCCGACCTCGCGCATCTCGGCGATAAGTTCCAGCGGCTTTTCCTTCGACCTGCCAAGACTACCGCTAACTTCGTTCCGACGAGCGCGCAGGGTGTCGGTCTGGGCGATGATCTCACGCCGACGGATGTCCAACTCGATGATCCGGTCGATGTTGCCGGTCAGGCCACGGTCCGCGATGGACTTCTTGACTTGATCGGTCTCGTTGCGGATCGTCTCGATGCTCAGCATTTCTGCGGTTCAATACCTGTCCTAAGACTGTGCGAGTAAGTATACCGCATCGCTTCGAAATCGGAGCGATGGGAGTGCGGCGCAAGTACAGTCTTCCCAACCTCAACGAAAGGGGAGGATTGAAAGTGTCGGTATCCTGGCTCGCCTCATTCGCCCGCGACGAAGAGCCCTCGCTCGAATCCCATCAGGAACTCAGGTCCGTCCTCGCCGACGTGCATGTGGTCTCCGATGGGAACGAACATCTTGCCGGAGCCAGGCAGCGCGAAGGCAGAGTGCAGGATGATCGTGTTTCCCGCTTCAAGTATCGCGTCGTTGCTCTCGGCGGGACTCGGACGCTCGCTGTAGTCCATGCCGATGCCGTGTCCGACACGCCCACCCAGCAGAGTCCAACCAGCAGCCTCGCACGTCTCACGGATGGCCTTGGCGATGTTGCCAGCGCGGTTGCCGGGCCGCATCTGCTGGATGCCGGCAGTCTGAGAGTCGATGGCCGTCTGCATGATGTCCTCAAGGTAAGCGTTGCGGCGCATGAGCGTGCCCGCCCTCTGGCCGTGACTCCAATACCCCTTATAGACGATGTAGGAGCAGGTGTTCATGAAGTCGCCCTCCTGCAGGACGCGCAGGTGCGGACGGATATCGAGGCGCGTATCCTCCCACTTCGTGTCGGGGCCGGAACCCATCCAGTATTTGGCGTGGTCAGCACCCGCCTTTCGCACGGCGTGCTCCATCTCGGCGACGATCTCTATGCCGCGCATTCCCGGGCGCGCCACGTCGACCATCGTTTGGAATCCGATGTCTCCGAGGCGGGCGGCGTGTCTAATGAGATCCAGTTCCTCCGGCGTCTTGACGGCCCGCAGTTCCGCCACGATGTCGTCGCCTCGCACGAGGTTTTCACCCAACTCGGCGTGCAGGTGTTCGTAGAAGGGGACGGGCATATTGTCGACGCCGACGACGCCAACCCGCTCGTTGAATATCTCGTTCTCGCGCATGATCGCCACGGCCTCCTCCGCGAAAGTGCCTGGCGCTCTTGCGCCGCCCATGGTCTTGGTGTCCATGGCCACCGCGTTGGGATCGACGGCCTTGACGAGGCGCACGTCCGTGATCGGCGAAACCTGCTCGATCTGCTCCAGCATGTAGGGAAGCCCCGCGAACATGAGCACGGGTTCGCCCTCCACCGGCACGACGACGGCAGAGTCGACGATGCGGTCATGGTTCGCCCAGCCCGTCAGATAGGCGACGTGGGCCGTCTGACCCCACTTGTGCTCGGCCGCGGGCGAGTAGACGAACAGCGCACCAAGGTTCTTGGCTTCCAGCCAGGCCCGAATCCTCTCGATGCGGGGACGTATCACACTCATGTCTGTCATTTCGTCGAACATCATCCCTCCCTCTCAAGATGTGCTTTTCTCTACCGCTCCGATCCTCCGCACATAGTACAGAATTACGCCATCGGGTCAAAGCGGAGGCACGCTTCCGACCCATCCCCCTGGACTCCGGCCCCGTATCGGGGTACGGGGTGACGTTCCTTCGCCGGAATCACTCTTGCAGCCTTGTGTGCTGCACAACCAGCATTGAAAGTGGGAAGTGCATTCATTATCGACATTGGGTTTGTGGCAGTGAACAAAGATGGATTCCCGCCTTCGCGGGAATGACGAAAAGGGGTTTGTCGTTCACTTTCATACCAATGACGGTTAAACGCGATTGCCCTGCGCTCCCGTCGATTGGAGCCTGTCACTCCATCCACTGTCCGATTGTCATACGGAAGGGTAGAATACCCCCGATTCAGGAGACTACCGGCAAGGGAGCCTGTGTTATGACGCGACTCACGGACGTAAATACCACCGACATAATCGGGGCTATCGAGTTGGCGCGAAATGCCATGTGCAGCATCTTCGACCCGAACGGCGAGGACGTGCCCTACTTTCGAGTAGCAGTGCTTCCTGAGGCGTATTTCGGCATCCCGTTGGAGAGCCATGTGCCGGGCCGGCACCTGAACGCGCTGCTCAACGCCGAGGATGCGGCGGGCTTGGAGGTCGACGAAGAGACTATTGAGAGATTCGCAAATGCCTGCTTCTACTCCTACAGCGGCCCGGTCCCGTTCCCTCTCGACCGTAACGATGGGCAGTACGACTCGCCCGTGGTCTTCAATCCACATCACATCAGGGAAGGCTTCCATGCGCTCAACGCCCTCGTGGAGTACCGAGGGTCGGAACGGGCCGAGGAGATCGCGGCGGCCAGCATCGCGGCAGTCTTGGACTACTGGAACCCCAGCACCGAGTGGGACTATGACCGACTCGAAAAAGAGGGCGTCGTAGTCCAGCGTTCGCAGTCTTATATCTCCGGTGTGGCCAGGGCAATCGGCCCCCTCGTCAAGTACTACCGGACGACCGGGTACGGCCCGGCGCTCGATCTGGCCATCGTCCTGAAGGAGAAGTGCCTCGACGGGCACTATACGCCGGACGGCTCTTACGACCCTGTACTGTTCGGTACCCACGCGCACTCCGTGACCTGCACGATGTCTTCCCTCGCACAGCTTGCCGACCTTACCCAGGACTCGACGCTTATGGGCATCGTCAAGGCCTTCTACGACAACGGGCTGTGGGGGATGCGAGACGAGACCGGCTGGTCTCGCGAGCACGGGGTCGGGGACAGCGGCAAACCCGACGAGGGCGAGATGAACAACACCGGGGATATCCTGGAGACGGCGTTGATTCTCGGGCGGTGGGGCTACACGGACTACTTCCACGATGCCGAGCGCATCGTGCGCTGCCACCTCCTGCCGTCCCAGCTGCGTGACATCTCGTGGATACCGACACCCGACAACCCGGACGGCCTCGACACGCTCCGCGAGGTAGCCCAGCGAACGCAAGGAGCATGGGGGTTCCCCGCGCCGTTCGGGCATGAACCCCTTGAGCAGCGGGACAGCGGGCGGATGCGTTTCAACACCGACGTGGTCGGAGGGACTGTCGGGTCACTGTGCGAGGCGTTGCGGGAGATGACGCGGTTCGATGAGGCGGGCCACCGGGTCAATCTTCTGTTCGACCATGAAACGGCGGAGGTCGAGGTACAGTCGGCCTACACCCATCCGGCTCTCAGCGTAAGGGTGAAGACGCCGGGGCCGCTGTTCGTGCGAATACCACCCTGGTGCGATCCCGACAGTATTCAAATCGCCGGTGTCGACGACAAGCCTCGCCATACCAACGGGTACCTGTTCTTTGCACGACCTCCGATCAACAGGCCAATCACCTTCCGGTACGAACTCCCGACCGAGGAGATCGTGCTTAGCCACGTGACTCGCGACATCCGCGTCCAGCTACGCGGTGATGAAGTAGCTGCGATGGAGAATCATGGCGCGGACCTGACGTTCTTCGAGCCGCTTTAGGAAGCGGCGTCATTCGCACCTTCGTTCGTACTCGCCGAGAAACGGCACGTTCATTCAGTGCCGGATGGTCCTTGACGGGCCGCATGCCCGTATTTGGGGGGTTCGCTGAGTGATTGAGAGGAGGTCAGGCGGGGACTACGAGCGCGTTGCCGTCGGAGAGAATTTCCTCTGAAAGTGGGGCATTCTGGGGCATTCTGGGGCATTTCCCTCGTTATCGTAAAGTAGGCTGATGGATGGTCCCTGGTGATACGTCCGCATCATGGGCGGAGTCGCTGGCGGATTGAGAGGGGATCAGATGGGGGATTGCGAGCGACTGTCTACGGAAGTTTTTTTCGAAAGTGTCGCATTGTGTCGCAAACTGTCGCATTTTTCGCGTTATTGTAAAGTTGGACGGCGGATGACCGCTCACATATATTGTGGCACATGTGTTCTTGTTTGTCAATTTGGGCAGGGTGTTGGCAGGGCAATCGCATCTAAACCATTGTATAAGAAGTAGTTTAGACTATTGGCCAAACCCATGATTGGAGAGGCCTTATGGAAGGAACCCCCGCAGTCTCGCTGATTGAACACTTTGCAAAGTTGAAAGACCCTCGGATTGATCGCACCAAGCACCACAACCTGATCGATATCGTTGTCATCGCCATCTGCGCGGTCATAGGTGGCGCGGATTCATGGGCGGATGTCGAACTGTTCGGCAAGTCAAAGAAGGAGTGGTTCAGCAAGTTGCTAGACCTGCCTAACGGGATTCCATCCCATGACACGTTCGGAAGAGTCTTCGCTCGATTGGACGCTGAGCAGTTCGAGAACTGCTTCATAGACTGGGTACGAGCTGTCAGTGATGTGGTCGAAGGGCAGATTGTCGCCATAGACGGTAAGACAATTCGCCGTTCTCACGACAGGTTCATAGGCAAGTCCGCTATTCACATGGTCAACGCCTGGGCATCGGCCAATCGTCTGATTCTCGGTCAGACCAAAGTGGACGAACGCTCCAACGAGATCACCGCAATACCCGAACTACTGCGGGTGTTGGATGTATCGGGATGCATCGTAACCATAGATGCCATGGGATGTCAGAAGGACGTTGCAACAACGATCACCTCCCAGAACGCCGACTACGTGCTGGCTTTGAAGCGGAACCAACCCGAACTGTACCAGGACGTCAAAGACACGTTCGAGCAGGCGCGGCGTGACGGGTTTGCCAACCTCAAACACGACTTCCATGAGACGGTAAACAAAGGCCATGGTCGAATCGAGACGCGGCGGTGTTGGGCAATATCAGACTCCGCCCACATAAACTATGTTAACGACCGGCAGCAGTGGAGCAACCTTACGAGCCTAGTGATGGTTGAGTCCGAACGACTCGTTGAAGGACAGACATCTGTGAAGACGCGCTACTACATCTCCAGTCTGCCCAACCGTGCCGAAGTGTTGCTTGGGGCAGTCAGAGGTCACTGGGGCATAGAGAACTCAGTCCACTGGGTGCTTGACGTTACCTTCGGTGAGGACAACAGCAGAGTACGCAAGGGTAACGCCTCGGAGAATCTGTCCATCCTACGCCGCTTCGCGCTCAACTTACTCAAGCGGGAAACCACTTCAAAAAGTAGCATCGCCGCCAAGCGTAAGAGAGCAGGTTGGGATACTGATTACCTCCGAACAGTCCTCAGTCAATAAGATGCGATTGCCCTGAGGGTGTTGGTAACTGTTCAGTCTCCGTGAGTTAAATTGCGAAGACCCTCCTCTCTGTGTCTCTCCCCCGCCGGGGGAGAGACTGTAGATTCTTCGTCGCTTCGCTCCTCAGAATGACAGTATGAGGACAATTCCTGAATATCTCACCGACTCTGAACAGTTACGGGTGTTGGGTCCTAAGTGCTAGGTGCTGGGGGACTGTCGGACGGATCGCCGGAATTGATGCTACATGGGAGCTTACTTTCAAAGGAGTGAGGAGAAAGGGTTAGCAGCAACCAGTAAAGGCATCCGACCACATGGATACCGGCCTTCGCCGGTATGACGGTTAAGCGCGAGGGTCTCGCCAGTATCCCCATATGAAGAAGGATTTGTGGGGGACTGATGGAGAAGCGTCAACACTTCCTAGCCGGACATGCCGGTTTTCTGCGCTTTCTTTCACAGCCGTGCTTCCGGCCTATATGCGAGCGAACTTGTTAAAGGCGTTTACCTCGCCGACCTGAGCGACGTAGATGTCGCCGTGCGAGTCGATCCACAGACCGTGTGACCCTCCCGAGAACTGCCATGGCTCGTCTCCCCGCTCACCCCAGCAAGCGATCTCATTGCCATCCAAGTCTATGACATAGATCAGCCCAGCACCGGGTACGTGCATAGCGCCATCGCTGTCGATGAATCCCTGGTTGGGGCTCGGGATACTCCACTCGGTCAGGTAGGTCCCGTCGCGGTCGAAAACCTGGATGCGGTCGTTCGACCTGTCCATGACGTATGAGCGATCCTCGCCGTCAACGGCTATCCCGTGAGGCAGGAGGAACTCGCCCGGACCGGTGCCATGTTTTTCTGTTGAACCCCAGGAGAGGTCGTCATGGTAGTTCAGATCGCCGCCGCCCCACGAGGCGGTGAGCTCCATCCCGGAGCTCTCCCAGCCGCGCTTGAGGTGTTGGTACTTGGCGGCGGCGGCAGGGTCGCTTCCTGTGGGGCTGAACCGGTGTATGCGGTTCTGCCGGTAGCCGTCCGACACGAACAGATCGTCCGAGACGGGAGACGGAACGGCCAGTGTTGGCCTGTTGAATGGACAGCCCGCGGGTCCCGGCTCGCCCGGCACGCCGAGCACCATGCCTGGGTCTCCGCCGGTCGAGTAGGTGCGGATGCAGTGGTCGAATGTATCGGCGAGGTAGAGCGTATCGTCGGGCGTGATCCACAGGCCGTGCGGTGTGCGCAGTTTCTCCTCGCCGAACGTGTTCAGGTGGTTCCCGTCTCGGTCGAAGACGAGGATGGCCCCGGTGTTATCGTCGAAACCCTGTGCCGTCCGTACCGCCAGGTAGACCCTGTCCTCCGAGTCGGTCGCTACGTCCGAGACGACGCCGGGAATGTCGGTCTTGTGCCAGTTGTCCACCGATTCGTATAGGTAATCGCCTCCGCCCAGTCGTTTCGCCATGTTCTTCCTCCTGTGTAGAAAAATCCGGTCCGTACGGCTGAAGTATCTATACGTCAGTATATGGAGTAACGTCGGCCTTCGCACCTACGATACCCAATACGAAAACAGGCAAAATATGGTATACTGTCTATGCGTTTGTCAAGAACACCTGAGCGCTCTGCGAAACGCATCTTCAACCGGCTTCGCCCCTGTAGTGACCGCTCCCACAGGAGTCTTAGATGGTAACAAAGACCCAATTTGGACACATCCGACCGCACGGTCTCGAAGAGGAGATGCGCAGCTCGTACCTGACCTACGCGATGACCGTGATCGTGGGTAGGGCCTTGCCGGACGTCCGGGACGGCCTCAAGCCGGTTCAGCGGCGAATCCTGTACGCCGCGCACGAGATGGGGATGCGCCCCAACTCATCATACCGCAAGAGCGCCAGACTCGTGGGCGACGTTTTGGGCAAGTACCACCCACACGGCGATGGCGCCGTGTATGACGCGATGGTCCGCCTAGCCCAGGATTTCTCACTGCGGGTGCCGCTGATCGACGGCCAGGGCAATTTCGGCAGCGTGGACAACGACCCGCCCGCGGCGATGCGCTACACCGAAGTACGCCTAAGCTCCGCCGCCGAGGAGATGTTGACGAACCTCGACCAGGAGACGGTCGAATTCGTAGATAACTTTGACGGGTCTCTCCAAGAGCCGGTCGTGCTTCCTGCACGCCTGCCGAATCTTCTGGTCAACGGGGCGGCGGGGATCGCCGTAGGCATGGCGACGAATATCCCGCCGCACAATCCCTTGGAAGTCTGCGACGGGATCATACATCTTATCGACAATCCGATGGCGACCGACGAAGAACTGATGCAGTTTGTTCAAGGTCCCGACTTCCCGACCGGCGCAACGATCATGGGGCGCGAGGGCATCGTGAATGCCTACACGACAGGTCGCGGACAGATCATAACCCGCGCAGTGGCCGAAATCGAGCCAATGAAGCGCTCGAACCGGATGCAGATCGTCGTGACCGAGCTTCCCTACCAGGTCAATAAGGCCGGGCTGATCGAGAAGATCGCGGCCCACGTCAAGAACAAGCGGCTCGACGGCATCACCGAGATTCGTGACGAGTCGGACCGTCGCGGTATGCACATCGTCATGGAGCTTCGCAACGGCGCGCAGGGGATGGTCATCCTCAACAACCTGTACAAGCTCACCGAGATGCAGAAGTCGTTCTCCGCCAACATGATGGCGCTCGTGAACGGCAGGCCGGAGCTCTTGACCCTGAGGGCGGCCCTGCAAAACTACGTCGATTTCCGTCGCGAGGTCGTTCGTCGCCGGACCGAGTTCGAGCTGAGAAAGGCCAAAGCGCGCGCTCACATCCTCGAAGGGCTGCGGATCGCGCTGGAGAACCTGGACGCGGTCATTCAGTTGATCCGCAACGCTGCGGACGTCGAGACGGCGCGGACGGGCCTGATGGCCCGGTTCGCCCTCGACGAGAAGCAGGCCCTGGCCATCCTCGACATGCAGCTGCGGCGGTTGGCCGCCCTCGAGCGCGAGAAGATCGAGAACGAGTACCGCGAGATCCAGGAGACCATCAGCCGACTCGAAGACCTCTTGGCGGATCCCCGCAAGGTGGACGTGGTAGTCAAGAAGGAGACGCGCACTCTCAAGAAGAAGATCGACGGCGAGCGACGGACGCAAATCAGCGACGCCTCCATCGATATCAACCGCGACGACATCGAGCCACACGAGCAGGTGGTCATCACCTTCAGCAAGGGCGGGTACATCAAGCGCATCCCGGCCACGACGTTCCGCAACCAGCACCGGGGCGGCAAGGGTGTATCGGGGATGAACACGCGTGACAACGACCCGGTGCGTCATATACTCGTGGTCGATACGCATGACATGCTGCTGTTCTTCACGAGCAGTGGGCGGGTTCTGCCGCTGAAGACCTACGAGCTTCGCCCGGATACGTCGCGCAATACGCGAGGGGTTCCGGTAGTTAACGTGATCCCGTTGAGCGGTGAGGAGCAAGTCGAGGCGATTATCGGCGTCAAGTCTCTGGACCAGCCTGATCTCTACCTCGTCATGGCCACGCAGCAGGGGAGCGTAAAGCGGACGGCACTTAACGCGATCACCAACATCCGCCGCGCGGGTCTGATCATTTTCAACCTGCGAGATAAGGACATGCTCGTGACCGCGCGTCTCGCCCACGAGAGCGATGACGTCATGATGGTAACGGAGCAGGGAATGTCGATACGGTTCCCCGTCCAGGACGTCAAGCCGCGATTACGGGCTGCCGGCGGCGTGCGAGGCATGATGCTCTCAAAGCGAGACCGGATCGTGTCGATGGACATGGTGATTCCCGATAGCAAGCTGCTCGTCATCAGCAAGAACGGCTACGGTAAACTCACCTATCTCAAGAGTTACCCGTCGCAGGGCCGCGGTGGGTTGGGTGTCAAGACAATGTCCGTCACGAAACGGACGGGCAAAGTCGCGGCAGCCGAAGTCATCGCTGACAGTGACGAGGTCTACGTCGTGTCGGAGCAGGCCCAGGTGATCCGCACAAACCTCTCCGAGATTCGCAGCACCGGACGCGCGACCCAGGGCGTGCGCATCTTCAACCCGAAGGAGGGCGATGCCGTGGCGTCGATCTCCTGTGTCGGTGAGTTCGAGGTGCCGGAAGAGAAGGTCGTTCAGGTCACGCCAACCGTTCCTCCGGCTCCGCCGGCTCCCGACACAAAGCGGAACGGCGGCCCGCCCTCGTCCGGTAGGCTGTTCGAGTAGCGTTTAGGCGTCTACCTCAGCGGGAAACGCACACCGCACCCTTTCAATTTCGAGAGGGTGCGGTTCATTTCCGAATCCGCTTATGAGACTTTTGCATAACTGGCATGACAGTCTGTCATTCCTCTGAAAATAAGCCCCGGAGCGGCTGCGTAGACCAAAACACACATTTTCATCTTCCATGGTGCCGGTGGCAACCGGCATGGCTAATTGCTATGAAAATAGGCCACGTCAAACCCGTTGTAGGGGCAACCCTTGTGGTTGTCCGTTCCCGGCGCCAACCCGTTTTCATCCCCTTATGTGGCCTTCGCAAGGCCATGGTGATTCCGAGCGCAGCGAGGAATCTAGGATGTTTTTCCGTCGTCATTGAGGCCGTCCCAGCTACGGAACTCCGCTTGAAGGCCAAGGACTTTAGATTCCTCACTCCGAAGTAATAGGTTCCTCCAACCAGTTCCCAATTGGTTTCATCTCCCCTTGTATGCGTAGCTGATATCGCCTTCAGTAACTCTTGTGCCTTCCCATCCAATCCTTCACAATCGCACGCACAGTGTGGGGTTAATTGTGGGAAGGTATGGGATCACTTGAGACGCGAGAGGGAACATGGCGAAGCTCACGGCGACGAAAATCAAGGCGTTTCGTGACAAGGGCCGTTACGGTGATGGCGATGGCCTCTTTCTCAATGTCACGGCCACGGGAACCAAGTCCTGGGTTCAGCGTGTGGTGGTGCATAGCCGCCGTCGTGATATCGGGTTGGGCGGCTATCCCGCTGTTTCGCTGGCTGAGGCGCGAGAACGATGCGCGGACAACCGCAAGGCCATTGCTGCCGGGCTTGATCCCGTCGCGGAAAAGCGTAAGCCTACCGTAGCAACGTTCAGAGAAGCTGCCGAGACCGTTCACGAGATGAACGTACCACGTTGGAGGAGTGTGAAGCATGCCAAGAGTTGGTTGCGGATGCTTGAGCGTTACGCATTCCCCGTCATTGGCGACATGCCCGTCGACCGGGTAGATCGCACCGACGTGCTGGCAGTGCTCAAGCCAATTTGGACGACAAAGCCGGAGCCGGCGCGCCGGGTCCGACAGAGAATGAGAATGGTCTTCCGCTGGGCTATGTCGCACGGCTTTATTGACCACAATCCGGCTGGGGAGGTGATAGACGGCGCGTTGCCTACGATGCCACACATCAGAGAGCACTTCCGGTCTTTACCTTATCAGGAGGTCAGAGCAGCGCTCAAGACCGTCGAGGCGTCCGGCGCGTCCTTGTCATCCAAACTCTGTCTCCGGTTCCTCGTGTTGACGGCGGCCCGTTCCGGGGAGGCCAGGGGTGCAACCTGGGACGAGATCGACTTGGAGGCTAGGACATGGAGGATACAGGGGTCGCGCATGAAGGCTGGCGTCGAGCATCGAGTAGCTCTCAGTGAGCAGGCACTAGCTGTGCTGGATCAGGCATACCTGTTGCGCGATGAGTCCGGCTTGGTGTTTCCGTCACCGCTAAAGCGTGGGAGGACTCTTAGCAACATGACGCTCACGATGCTACTGGGTTCAACCGGCCTTGCCGAACGAGGTACTGTTCACGGGTTTCGCAGCAGCTTCAAGAACTGGAGCATGGAAATGACAAATACGCCGTGGGCAGTTGCGGAGGCGGCGCTTGCTACACCCTGGGCAATTCGACCGAACAGGCCTACGCCCGCTCGGACCTGTACGAGCGACGCCGCGCACTCATGCAGAAGTGGGCGAACTACGTGACAGAAGACAGCCGAGGGAACAATTCTCTCGAGGTGCCGTAGACAGGGTTTCGTCTTTGAGACTCGGGCGTGGCTCGACTGATCTCGTCAGCTACTCAGTTCCTGCGACAAGGTGAAGCCTCGGTCTTGGGCTTCCCAACCGTCCTGAGGGTAGTCGGGCAGAGGGCCTCCTTCACAGCAAATGAGGACGTTTACAGATGAACACAAGCTGGATTGCTCCTTGGCCCTGTAGTTCGACACATCAAGGTAGGCTAATTCCACGGACACTACGCCCCACAACGTTGCGCATTGCTGACCGGTTCGAGTCCACTTAGGTGGGGCCCATGGAGTCCATTCCCCACCGAGGTGCGTACAGCAATCCGGACAGGTGTCCACGGCGTGCTCCACACGGTCGGTCGGCTCCGGGTGCCTCTCATAGTCTAGGGTCGACCGGCTCGCTTTCTAGGGCGAGTACAGCGAAGGCGCACTCATGTACTCGGTAGAGAGGCTCTTGCTCGACAAAACGCCGGAGACCCTCTACGCCCAGTGCGAACTCCCGAAGCGCGAGCGACCGCTTCTTGGAGAGGCTGCGATTCCGCAGACGTTCTATGTTCTCCGGCAGTGTGTACTCCGGACCGTAGACTATGCGCAGGTATTCGACGCCTCGGCACTTCATGGCGGGCTGCACCAAACCACGCTTGCCAGTCGCAATGAAGGCCATCGGCTTCACTACCATGCCTTCCCCACCGTTGTCTGTTAGTTCGTCCCACCAACCAGTAGCCTCCTTCTCATCCGGGGTGTCCAACTGTACCACCCTATGTTTGGTAACCTGGAACAAAGCGGGATCGGCCTCGAACAAGCGCGCGGCCATATCCATGTGCCACAGATTGTTCTTATCGGTGTGCAGTTGGCCCTCGCTCGCCAGCAGGTGGAATGGCGCGAGTCGGACATCGCCTAGCGAAGTCACTGGCCAGCAGTACCGGGCATAAGAGTCGCTGTAGAGTTGGGCGAGGCGCAGCCGCTCTTCGACTCCGAGCAGGGCCTCGCCGGTGTCAATGCCACGAGCAGCCGTCTGTTGAAAGACGGTTTCCACGGCCTTGAGACTGGTCCGTGCTGCCACCGCTACCGCCGCATACTGCTCTCGGATCAGCTCTTGAGCCTTGACGGACCACGGCATGATTTCACTGTCCAGCACCAACCAGTCGGTCCCCAGTTCAGCCCAAAGACCGGCTGTCGTAAGCGCCGCGCAGACGCGTTCCATGAATTGGGCCTCGAGAGCGCGGTCTTCAAAGAACCTTCGTCCAGTCCGCGTGTAGCAGGCGCCGATACCTTCGCCGATTATGCCAAAGCGTCTCTCGATGGCTGCGGCGTCTTGCCCAACCACTACGACAGCCCGTGAACCCATGTGTTTTTCTTCGCAGACCACGCTGGACACGCCGCTATTTCGGTAGTAGGCAAACACCTCTGCTGGATGTTCGAGCAGGCCGGGGAGTCCGGATGTCTCGCACGGGGATATTGTGGGCGGGAGGTAGACCAGCCAGCGGGGGTCCAGGGCGAAACGGCTCATCACCTCGAGGGCTGCCGCCGCATTCTCTTCCAGGACCGTAATGTTGCCGCGGAGCCGCGTCTCCACGATACGTTTCCCGAGCACGTCGTCGATTTCAAGGAGGTTCGCGGCGCGAGCCCCGGCTGGCGCCGGGGGTTCTTCCGACTGGGCAGCCTCGGGCAGAGGTCTCTCCGGCTCGTAGTAGACCCGTGCTGCCGGAACTGACACGAGCTCTTTTTCCGGGTACCGGAGCGCGGTCAGTTTGCCACCAAATACACAGCCAGTATCAATGTTCATGGTGTTGTTCAGCCAGGCAGGCTCCATGATCGGGGTATGGCCGTAAACCACCATCGCCCGCCCACGATAGCTGGCCGCCCAGTTGACACGCACCGGGAGCCCGAAATCGTCCGTTTCTCCGGTGGTCTCGCCGTAAAGGCAGAAATCCCGAACACGCTTGGACGCCCGACCCTGGTACTCCGCCTTGATTCCCCCGTGGGCCACCACCAGGTCCCCACCGTCAAGTACATAGTGGCTTATCAGTCCGTCCAGGAACTCGGCCGACCGCTGCCGGAACGCTGGGGACTCCATCTCCAGCTGTACGAGCGATTCTGCCAGTCCATGGGATACCTGAACATTCCTGCCGTGGAGCTTACGGTTGAGCTTGGACTCGTGGTTGCCGGCGACGCACAGCGCCACGCCGTCCGCCACCATGGTCATCACGAGTTTGAGTACTTTGGCAACGCCCGGGCCGCGGTCTACGAGATCGCCAAGGAATACGACCTTGCGCCCGTTTGGATGGGTAACCGAAAAACCAGTTACCCCGTCAGCGTCAGCACGGGTCTCCATCTCGTACCCGAGGTGCTCGAGGAGGATGACGAGTTCATCGAAACACCCGTGAACGTCGCCGATGATGTCAAACGGCCCGTGCTCGTGCTGGAGGTTGGTCCACAGCGGTACGCGCTCAATGGTCACCGCCTCCACCTCTTCAGGGGAGTTGAGCACGAACACGTACCGGAAGCCCTCACGTTTTAGCCCGCGCAGTGACCGCCTGAGCTGTTCCGCCTGCTGACGCACAACCCGCGAACCAAACGACCGGTCGGGACGCCCTTTGTTGCGGGCCAGGCATAGAGCCCTCGGCATGTTCAGTACGATTGCCACCGGCAGGCAGTCATTTTCCCTGGCGAGCGCCACCAGAGACTTACGCGCCTGTGGCTGAACGCTGGTAGCGTCAATGACGGTGAGGCGTCCAGCTCGCAGGCGTGTGGCCGCAATGAAGTTGAGCACTGCAAAGGCGTCGGGCGTTGCGGCCTGATCGGTGGCGTCATCCGCTACCATCGCTCGACAGACGTCCGAAGACACCACTTCGGTGGGCTTGAAGTGGCTGGCGGCGAAAGAGGACTTCCCCGATCCTGTGGGGCCAATGAGCGCCACAAGACATAGCTCAGGAATGGCGATCTTCATTGGGTGAAGACACCCATCTGGGTTGGCGTGCCGTAAGTGAGATGTTCAGGGCCGATGCCCTGGAAACGTACATCGTACTTGCGGCGGTCAGCCACTTGACGCGCCCAATCCTGGAATTGCTCCCGCGTCCACTCAAATCGGTGGTCCCTATGCCTGAAGGCTCCAGGGGGTAGCCCATCGAACAGCGTGTTGTACTCCGCGTTTGGCGTCGTAATGAGGACCGCACTCGGCCTCGCGGCCCCGAATACGACCTCCTCGAACGCGTCAAGCCGTGGCGTGTCTATGTGCTCGATTACCTCCATTGCTATCGCGGCGTCATAGCCGGACAGACGCTTATCTCTGTATGTGAGGGATCCGTGAAGCAGGGTGATTCGCTCACGCTGCGCCATGGGGAGAGTATCGAGGCGCAGGCGCTCACGCGCCACTTCCAACGCCCGATGTGACACGTCCAAGCCGGTTACTGATCGAATCGCAGGCTCACTGAGCAGCTCGTTGATCAGCCTTCCTTCACCACAACCAAGGTCAAGCACCCTGGTTGCGCTGAGCAGGCGGAGCGTGGTTAACACTGCTTGTATGCGCCGCTCACCCAGTCGAAGCGGAGTTTCGAGTTGTTCCTCTTCTTGTTCGTATCGCGCGGCAGTGATACCCGGGTCAGTCTGACCAGCGTCAAGCAGCTGAGCCAACGCCAGGCGCACCAAGCCGCGCTGATGCTTCAGGTAACGGCGAGAGATGAGGTTCCGCTGCGGATGGCTGCTAAGCCACCCCTTGCCGAAGCGCAATAGCTTGGCAACCTCGTCGTCGCCGACCCAGTAATGCTTGTCGTCGTCCAGTACTGGCAGAAGCACGTACAGGTGCGCCAGTAGGTCCCGGAGCCGAGTCTCCGACGTGAGGCGCACGCTGAAGTACGGGCTGGCTCCCCACTCGGGAAAGCGCCCATCCAGTGGGTGTCCCTGAATCTCAACGGTGTAGCCGAGAGGCTCAAACAAGCTCCGGATGAGGTCCGCTCCCTCTCTGGAGGGTACTACTTCGATCCGGGCCTCAAGCGGAATGGTCGACTCCGCTAGCTCCGGGCGTTCCTGGCTCTTGCCGGCAAGCGCGCTACCGAATACGGAGGCAATCGCCACGCTCAAGTGGGATGATGCGACGTAGGGGCGGTCGTTCACGAATTGCTGAAGCCAGCCGCCGGTACTGGGCGCGCCGGGCTTCGGGCGTACCAGACCTATCGGATCGATGACCAGGAAAAGCGCTACCGTGCAGCGGCCGCACTCCGCCTCGGAATAGAAGACATCAGCCCGCCCGAACGGCAGCGTGAACGACTGAAATCGACCGGGGTTCTTATGCACCAGGTACCCAAGGTCGGTTGCAGGCTGATGCGTTGTAGAGATGGTCAGCAACATAGCGCAAATGGTAGGGCGGACGCGCCTGGTTTTCAAGGTCAGCGCTATCCTGGACAGGAACGGAGAGCCGCCAGGCGCTGCGAACGGGGGCGTCAGGAACATCGTTGCGCTCATCAACCGCCACAGCCAACGCGCAAAAGTCGCAGTGCCCCGACTGGATCCTACCCTCAACAAGGGCGTGTTGACACCACCACTCACGGTTGGCCTTCGCACGACGGGGATTCAGGGCCTGGTTACAGGTCCAGAACGAACCTCAGTGTGAAGGTTCTCGATTTTGTCCAAGATGGTGGGCCTCGAAGGGCTTGTGAGAAACAGAGCGGCAACGGGCACGCGGCTCCCACTGACACTCAGGTTGTGCCCAAATGTGGAGCGCAGTATTCCCGGCGCAATGGGACAGTGTGGCGCGGCCACAGCGTGATATGATACTTGTAGGCTGAATCGCGGGGGCTGTCATGACTAGCGACGAACGGCATGTTTTGCGGGGTGTGGTGATGGCTCTGTCGACGGCTCAATACAAGAACCGGTCCCAAAAACATGGGACACGGTCCGTCTGCGTGCCAAGCAGGAGCACGGGCGGCCTTGGGCAGGGCTCGGGAACGGTACTGGAGTGTCCCTCTCGACGGGTGCAGACGGCTGGGCGCATCGGCGACGAAGAACGCCCCGGCCGTGCGGCCGGTCCGGAGCACGGATGTGTGAGTAACATCGACGAATCAGAGACAGCACCGCCTTGTGACACCGTTCGCGCGCCAGGTGGACCCGGCCCTGTGCCTCTCCTCCGGGGATGACCAGAGACGGAAGGGACGATGGAACATAACGTGCCGCCAGCATTGGTATCTAATCCCGGAACTGCTGTTGGTAGCAGGTCGTCGAAGAAACCGCTGCGACATGATAGACACCGGATATGGTGCGGGGTATCGCGCCCGTTAGGGCGTCTACTATGAGTTAGGCTACCCATTGAAACCAGAAAAGACTTGAAGAAGCCATTTTAAGAAGACAACATTTGGCCAATTCCAAGGCCCTCATACGGGACAGGAAACTTCCGTCAGGCCAGTAATTTATTGGTGCAATAGGGCCATCTGGCATAGGCTCTTAACCTTGTGGAGACAATAATAATGGAGAACGCTATTTACACCCCAGAGGGCTACACGGATCGAATACGACAAGAGCTCGGAAACTGCCTCATTGAGACGAATCTTTCTCAAGGTGAGAAGTTCATTGGCAAAGCACGGGATCGATACGATCTTGGGGATCGTATGGTACTCATCGCCACCGACCGACAGAGTGCCTTCGACCGGGTGCTGGCCGCTATCCCCTTCAAAGGGCAGGCCCTCAACTTGACGAGCGCATGGTGGTTTGAACAGACCCGCCATATTGTGCCAAATCAGGTTCTCTCCATCCCCGATCCAAACGTCACAATTGCCAAAACATGTACCGCCTTCCCGATTGAGTTCGTGGTGCGTGGATACATCACCGGAAGCACGAACACCTCCCTCTGGACGGTCTACCAGAGTGGTCAGCGTGACTACAGTGGCAACGATTTGCCCGACGGCCTAATGAAAAACCAGAAGCTCCCGACGAATTACCTCACACCGACCACCAAGGAGGAGGACCACGACCGTCCGATCAGCCCTGACGAGATCGTGTCCGAGAACTGGATGACGGCCGATGATTGGGAACAATGTAGCCGCATCGCGCAGGAACTTTTCGCGTTCGGTCAAGCCAAGGCAGCGGAGCGTGGCCTAATTCTCGTCGATACCAAATATGAGATGGGCCGTGACGAGACCGGTGAGATCCTTCTGATCGACGAGATCCACACCTCTGACTCTAGTCGCTACTGGATCGCCGACTCTTATCAACAGCGCATGCTGGAGGGACAGGAACCCGACAACGTCGACAGAGAATTCCTTCGGCTCTGGTTCAGGGAGAACTGCAACCCCTACGAGGATGAGGTCCTACCACCAGCACCGGATGACCTTGTAATCGAGCTCTCAAGACGCCACATCTACCTTTACGAGAAGATCACCGGTCGCTCTTTCGAGTTTCCAGAGGCGGACCAACCGATCGAGACACGTTTGGAAAGCAACCTTGAAGGAATCACATGAAGTTATACGGAGGGCAATAGGGCCAAGGTGATTCTGCTTCCACTTCAATTGACAGAAAGCCCTATCCAATAAACATGAAGTGTAGGCTAACCAGGCGCTCAACTTGACCGAGCCAGCGAAGGTTTTCTTAAAGTTTTCGCATCGCGTCGCAAACACCGTTAACTCTTCTCCGACGATTTGTCGCCGGGGCTCGTCAAGTTAGCTTGATCGTTAAGCCGAAATTGAATCGAGCACAGAAGTGAAAAAATACATTCTCTTTGACCATGATGGGATTTTAGTCGAAACAGAACATTGGTATTACCTGGCAAACAAACGAGCGCTGGCATCTCTCGGAATTGATCTCCCACGAGACGCATATTTGGTGAATATGGCCAATGGGGTTTCCGCGTGGGAGGCGGCACGAGTTTCAGGAATATCCGAATCTGACATTAATCGTGGCCGAGAACTAAGAAACCGATACTACCAGGAATACCTGATGACCGAAGACATCGAGATCGAGGGTGTCCTGCAAACACTAGCCGAACTCGCAGATACGTATAGGATGGGTATAGTTACTACCTCCAAACCACCTGATTTCGCCTTAATACACGAAAGGCGATCCATCCTGGATCATATGGAATTCTATTTAACGCGGGAGGATTACGAGCGAGCTAAACCACATCCCGAACCCTATTTGAGAGGACTCCAACGCTTTGGTGCTACTGCCGCTGAAACGGTAGTTATTGAAGACTCGGCGAGAGGGTTGAAGTCGGCAATAGCGGCGGGTATTGACTGCATCGTGGTTGCAAACGAGTTCACTGCAGCTCACGATTTGTCCAAGGCAACTGCCAAGGTCGCTACGTTTAGGGAATTGCCATCTACTATAAAGGGCTTAACAAGTTTAGCCAGGAGACGCTGAAAAGCGCGCGCCTGCTAAAAGCGTTAGGTCTTAGTTGGGAAGGCCCAGGTCCTCGTCCAGTATCCGGTCGATCATCCCCACGTATGGTTCCAGCTTCGGACGCCGCGGCGGACGCTCTCGACGGTACCCCGGAGGCACTGAATACATCAGCATCTTGCGCACCGTGTCTCGGTGCAGGCCGAACACCCGAGCAGCCTCCCGGATGCTCATGCCCTCGACCATACATGCCCTGCGGACGCGCACGTACATATCCACCTTGTACATCCTTCACACCTTCCATCGAGTTGTATGGAACTCGATGGAAGACGGTGGGTGGTACAGTTTGCAAGCGCCTTTTCTCTACGCCTGACTCACCACACCGGTACATTTTCACGCCGCCCTTGACACCCATTACAGGGAGTGAGGGATGGTCATGATGTTATACGAAAGCTTGGCGGACTCTGGGCTAGGAGCCGGACAGCCATTCCCTAAGTGCCCGGATGTGGTCGGGTCTCGTGCCGCAGCACCCTCCAATTATCCGTGCCCCCTGCTCACTCCACCCCTTGGCGTATTCCAGGTACTGCTGTGGGTCCAGGGCATTTGCCTTGAGGGTTGGGCCGACGTGGCGGGGGAAATGGGCGTAGGCGCCGAAGGTTCCCGACCAATTCTTCTTGACTATTTCCAGCCCGGGCCCCGTGTCGTCCACCGGCGTGTGCATTATGAATACCGATGCGATGTCCTTGTCCTTGATGGCGTCCATGGCGTCTTTAAGGGTCTCGCTTCCATGCCTGTCTTGGATGCCCAGGTAGAGCCCGTCTCCATCCCGGACTAGGGAGAGCCCGACCCACACCGGGAGACCCAACTCCGCTGCCGCTTCTATCACCGCCAGCGTGTCTGATATCCGGACCAACATCTCGCCCACCGCCACGTCCGGGCCGCCTTTGGCCAGCTCTCCCAGTTGCTCCCGGTAGGTCTCTAGAGCTTTCTCATAGGGCACCGGAACTTCCGCGTGTGACTTGGGAGCCATCGTAGATACGGAGGCCGCAATGACCACCGAGTCCTCTTTCCCAGCGTTTCTCCTTGCTTGCACCGCCGCTTCGATTCCCAGCTTGTTGGCCTCGGCTACCTTGTGCTCGAGGCCGCCCACTTCCAGCATGTCACGCCCTGTGCTAAAGGTGTTTGTGATGATAATCTCGGCGCCCGCTTCTATGTATTCCTGATGAATATCCCTCACCAACTCGGGAAGGGTGAGCATCGGACCGCCCGACCACGTGGTGGGGCTTTCCAGCCCCCGCCTCCCGAGCTCCGAGCCCATACCCCCGTCCATCAAAATCGTCGCCCCCGCTGCCAGGCGGCCCTGCAATTTCGCAAAGTTGCTCATGGTTCTCTCCTGGTGAAATCCGAACTTGCCGTTCCATCCGGGCGCTAGACATACATCCCAGAGGCTTGGGGCACTGGCTTATGTAATTCCGACTCCCGATGCGGCTGAGCCTCGTCAGGAAAGCTCTTGCCGGGGTTGAAGGCCGCATCGGGGCAGAAGGCCGCCCCCAGCCGCTTCGTCGCAGCCATGTCCTGCTCGGTGAAGGCCCATCTGCTTCTCCACCCCGATGCCGTGCTCCCCGGTAAGAGCTCCTCCTGCGTCGGTGCACGCCCGCATCACCTCACGCCCCGCCTCGATGACCCGCTCCTTCATCCTGACCTTGCCCCATTTTCTGTACCAGCCTGAGTGAGAGTTTTGCGGGTCAATCCGCCGTCGTTGCCAATGCGACGAACTCCCTCGGGGACAGGTTGTTCAGGGCACTGTGGGGTCTTTCCCCATTGTAATATCTTCGCCAAGACTCCACCTTCTCTTCAGCGTCCTTCAAGGACAGAAACCAGTTCTCGTTCAGGCACCCCTGCCTGAAACGTCCGTTGAATGACTCGACGGCGGCGTCCGCGCCCTCCAGAATGTATGTGTATCGGGTTGCAAGAGCAGTCGGGATACGGAGAGCTTCCGCGAAAGTTGTTCCAGCGGCGCCAGCGCAGTTGGAAACAGAATACATTTCGGTTCTGTTGCAGGTGCTGAGCCAAACCAGTTCGGAATCTGGCGCATGGCTATCGGAGAGAATCCGATTATCGGCGACCGCGAACTTCTCGCGAACTTCAACAGGACAGGTATTGTGGCTTACGCCCGTGACCGTTAAGGACTTGCAATGTTGTCCAAGTGCTAGATTCTTCAGGGTCTTTCAAATGTCATCCGTAATAGTTTTGAATAATGGAATTGCTGAGCTGGCGGCCGCTGGTATGATACTCCTTTGAATTACAGAACTTCAAGAACGCATCCTCAGCCCCTTCCTAGCGTCCCTGCTGCTCAGAGCCTGCATCATCGGGCGCGGCCGCCCAGGCCGGGGAATGATCTTCTGGGACTGCAGCTAGGTTGCCTGACACGGCGCAAGCCTGTCCCTCGTATCGATGTCGATCGATGCAGGACGAGAATTTCGGCGGCCGGCGCAGTGATCGACCTACCATGTCTCTCCTGACGGGAGGAAGCAGCCACGGATTTCTGTTAGGCTCAAGAACCGTCGGCTTAGCAGGATCCAGTACAGTGCCTGTACTGTCCACATCCTCAATCGCCATCAAGCTGCACAGAATCAAGAAACTTCACTCTCTGGACTCAATAGACACGGAAAGCTGAAGTACTCGTGGGCGGTCGGTTTGGGTCCATTCAAGCCAGGTCAGATTGGTAGAGACTAGGTTGTGTTGACATTTCATCTTAGCCATATGAGCGCACCGACGAAATGGAGGAACCCGAGGTATCTGTTCGCCAACTTGTCGAACCGGGAGAAGATGCGGCGGAAGTGCTTGATCTTGCCAATGAAGCATTCGACCAGATGACGTTCCCGGTAGAGATACTCGTCGTATGAGTGGGCCGCCTTCCGGTTGGAGCGAGGAGGTATCACCGGAACTGCACCGCTCCTAATGATCGACTCGATGAACTGGTTGGAGTCGTATGCTCGGTCTGCGACCACATACTCACTATCGAGTCCGTCTATGAGTTCCTCAGCTTGAGTGATATCGTGCTCCTGCCCTCCGGTCAACCTGAATCTCAACGGGTTGCCGAGGCCGTCGACACCGACATGGACCTTTGTAGTGAACCCACCTCGGCTGCGACCGAGGGCTTGAGATACTTGACCACCGTTTTTTTGGGAGCGCCCGCAGCGGAATGGTGGGCCCGGACTACGGTACTATCGATGATCAGGTACTCCATGTCAGGGTCATCGATGAAATGCTGATGCATTCGTTCCCATATTCCGCCCTCACACCATCGGGCAAACCGCTTGTAGACGCTGTTCCATTTCCCGTACTCGGAAGGCAGTAGCCTCCACGGCGCACCAGACCTGCTCATCCAGATGATGGCCTCGATGAACCGCTTACAGTCGGACTCCTGTCCGACATACAAGTCTGGCTGACTACGAAGGAACTCCAACACCCGTGACCATTGTTCTGGAGATAGTTTAATTGTTGACATATACCCAGTATAATATAAATGTCAACACTACCTAGTCATATCAACTGTCTCACGGCGAAAGAATGGTTGAAGAACCAGCTTGGAGTATGGCGCTTCAACTATGAAGCGAGGGACATCAGAGACAAGACGGTGCATCCTGCAACGTTTCCAATTTCCCTGGCCCTGCGTGTTATCGAACAGTTCACTCACCAAGGGGAATTAGTGTTAGATCCGTTCGTGGGTAGTGGTACTGCGTTACTGGCCGCGCAGGATGCAAACCGAAACGCTGTGGGTTTCGATCTGTCGTGCGAGTATGTGAAGCTCAGCCGCGAACGTATATCTCAACAAAAGCTGTTTCACCCCTCGGTGCAACTCGCGGTCAAGGATGACGCTCGGAACATTCCTCGCCACCTGCCCGAAGAGTCGGTAAGCCTTGTAGTCACCTCTCCTCCCTATGCGAATTTGCTGAATCGCAAACGCAAGAACAAGTCTAGGAGGAACCGAGACAACGGACAACTCGGCAAAATCGAGCAATACTCTCAGGACCCGAGAGACTTGGGGACGATGGACCTTGACACGTACACTGAGAACATGGGAGTCATCTTTGAATCTCTGTTGCCTCTACTCCGCAGGAAAGCGCATTGTGTAATCAACGTTCCAGATATGTGGTGGGAGAACGAACGCATCACGATTCACGTAGCGCTGATAGAAGAACTCCGCAGACGAGGATACGAACTTCGGAACACCATTATCTGGGATCGTACAAATATTGTGAATCGGATTGGAATCTTCGGTTGGCCGAGTAACTACATCACAATGGGCACAACCTTCGAGTATCTATTGGATTTCTGGCGGCCTGAATGAACTATTTCACCAAGGAATCTCTGAAGGATCGTCTGCGCGAGATACGTGCCCTCGGGTGGGTCGAGACTCGGCGCAAAGGCAACGACGGCGGTGTAGGAAACACGCTTGAGGATCTGCTCGGCATCGAAGAAAACAACCTGCCACTCCCGAATGCCGGTGAATGGGAGATTAAGGGGCAGAGAGCTGATACCGCGCAGGGCAATCGCATCTTATTGACTGAGGACTGTTCGGAGGTAATCAGTATCCCAACCTGCTCTCTTACGCTTGGCGGCGATGCTACTTTTTGAAGTGGTTTCCCGCTTGAGTAAGTTGAGCGCGAAGCGGCGTAGGATGGACAGATTCTCCGAGGCGTTACCCTTGCGTACTCTGCTGTTGTCCTCACCGAAGGTAACGTCAAGCACCCAGTGGACTGAGTTCTCTATGCCCCAGTGACCTCTGACTGCCCCAAGCAACACTTCGGCACGGTTGGGCAGACTGGAGATGTAGTAGCGCGTCTTCACAGATGTCTGTCCTTCAACGAGTCGTTCGGACTCAACCATCACTAGGCTCGTAAGGTTGCTCCACTGCTGCCGGTCGTTAACATAGTTTATGTGGGCGGAGTCTGATATTGCCCAACACCGCCGCGTCTCGATTCGACCATGGCCTTTGTTTACCGTCTCATGGAAGTCGTGTTTGAGGTTGGCAAACCCGTCACGCCGCGCCTGCTCGAACGTGTCTTTGACGTCCTGGTACAGTTCGGGTTGGTTCCGCTTCAAAGCCAGCACGTAGTCGGCGTTCTGGGAGGTGATCGTTGTTGCAACGTCCTTCTGACATCCCATGGCATCTATGGTTACGATGCATCCCGATACATCCAACACCCGCAGTAGTTCGGGTATTGCGGTGATCTCGTTGGAGCGTTCGTCCACTTTGGTCTGACCGAGAATCAGACGATTGGCCGATGCCCAGGCGTTGACCATGTGAATAGCGGACTTGCCTATGAACCTGTCGTGAGAACGGCGAATTGTCTTACCGTCTATGGCGACAATCTGCCCTTCGACCACATCACTGACAGCTCGTACCCAGTCTATGAAGCAGTTCTCGAACTGCTCAGCGTCCAATCGAGCGAAGACTCTTCCGAACGTGTCATGGGATGGAATCCCGTTAGGCAGGTCTAGCAACTTGCTGAACCACTCCTTCTTTGACTTGCCGAACAGTTCGACATCCGCCCATGAATCCGCGCCACCTATGACCGCGCAGATGGCGATGACAACGATATCGATCAGGTTGTGGTGCTTGGTGCGATCAATCCGAGGGTCTTTCAACTTTGCAAAGTGTTCAATCAGCGAGACTGCGGGGGTTCCTTCCATAAGGCCTCTCCAATCATGGGTTTGGCCAATAGTCTAAACTACTTCTTATACAATGGTTTAGATGCGATTGCCCTGTGATACCGCGGCCTTGACTATACTTTTCCATATGGAACCCTCACCACGAGCATTGCGCTTCGTGCCGCGTATCTTGCTCCCACTCTACGGGTGGCCCCATGATGAAGCGGGCATCAAATACCCTTGGGATGAGATGAGTTTCCGTCAAACACTCACGTCAGGAGTGAGGACCAATCGGGGCTTTGCTGTAATAGTCAACCGTGACGATGGAAGAATCGAGATTTCTTTTGATCCCAGCCGCGTTGACATTAGCAAGCACGGTGAATGGCTGAATAGTGTAGGGGATCGTATTGGGCTCGCTGAGCTTGACCCTCAACCGTACTGGGGGTTCGATGATCTCTTTCACAAGGCTGGTACAAAGCTCAATAAGACGTTGTACGTCATTGCCGAGAGAAGGCGCGCAGGTGGAATCGAATACTTCCGTTACTCCAGATTTCTTATGCTGGAAGATTTTCAACGGGAGAGATTCGTGGAAGCCATTAGCCGTGGAGATGTCCTTGTCGATTTCGACGCTAGGACTGGGCACAACCACGGAACAAAGTATCGGCTGCGGCAGAACAAATACCCTAATTTGTACGAATCAGTTCAAGAAGTGGTTTGAGACAATGGGTGGAGCAACGCAAGCTCAATCCGCAAGATTGTCTAGGGCGTGAGAGCCGGGCATAGAGAGTTCGCTCTAGCCTCGGGCTCAACCGGTTGCGGCCGCAATGGTGTGGCGCGGTCGAGGATGGCATGCAAGGCTGGCCTTCCCTTGAGCTGCCGAGCCTCCAACTCCTCGAGGCCGGAGGCTCGTGGGGCCTATTCGAGGTAGCCTGAGCGACTCCTTATATTAGGACCTCCCAGCGAAAAGTTCGCAGTACAGGACACTTTAGCCCACCAGCTATGCTAGCTAGAGGTCCGGAACGGTGTAACGGCTCTATAGACTGCTTCTCGGCAGTTCGAGTCCACCATACCCTTCGCCCTAGTGTAAGTGCTCGGCTTGAGTTTTCCCCGTGTCAAGGTTGTCGATGTCCAGCGATTATGTCCGCCTAAGTGGTCAGGGAAAATGTCCATCTAGGCCGCTGTCATACCATCGGACTGTGATGCGTGGGACCTGACCCTGGTGCGCATCATGGGCGGGCTCTTGGCTTCGGCGTACTTGCGGACCGTGTTCCTGTGGATGCCCAACTCCCTGGCGATTGCCCGAATGGAGAGGCCCCGAAGCTTAACCTGCTGCACGGCCTTCCACCGAACCCTCTGTCGCGGCGTGGGTTTCCTGCGTGGCGATGCCGGAGGCTTGCGAACTCTGCCGTCGCCGTTCAATGTGGCGCTGTCGGCCTCGATGACACCGAGGGATGCCAGGCTCTCCTTGGGGTGGTTGCCCACCCCGTTGACCCTACGGTCAAGGCCGGGGCCATATCGGAGAGGACCATTGGAGGCACGGAGAACTGCAGGGCGCGGCGTCGCCTCCTGGTGGGGATCGTGCGTCCCTGGTACTGCACGAGGAGCTGACCGTCCAGGCCCTCTTGGACCTCCAGCTGCGCTCCGGCGTAGCTAGGCCGCTCCTTACCAGGCAGCAGCTGCAAGGTACGCCAGTTGTACTTGACGGTGTTGTCCCTGGCCACCTTGCGGCGGTGCTTGAAGCAGAGTATCTGATCCAGGGACACCGATGACTCCATAGGGCGGTAAGCAACGCTTGAGTACTCTGCCGGAACCCCGAACTTCTCGTTGAAGCGCGGCAGGAAGCGGTGCAGGACCGCATTAGCCTCGTCGATGGTGGTGACGCCCGCCAGGCGCAGCCCGGTCACCAGCCGGTCCTGGAATGTCCCCGCCGTCCGCTCGACCCGGCCCTTCGCCTGCGGTGATCTGGCGAATATCTGGCGTATCCCCAGCTCCTCCATGGCGCGGGCGAACTGGGATGGCCCGGCCGGCTTCCGGCCGACCTCTCCGGTATGCTTGAAGACCGCGTGTCGGTCGCTGTAGACGGCCAGCGGCATTCCGCATCGCCGGATCAACCCCTCCATGAGAAGGAAGTAGCCGCGGGTGTCCTCCTCCTGACTGAACAGAGCGTCAGGCACCGTGCCGGTGGCGTCGTCCACGGCCAACAGCAGGGCGAACCGGGGTCCTTGTTCCCCCAGCCACCGATGGTGGCTCCCATTTATCTGCAGCAGCATCCCTTCTTGGGCCATGCGTTTGCGCCGGACACGGTGCCTGGGCGGCCGACGGCGGCGAGGGCTGTCCATGCCGGCGCTGACCAGGATGCGGCGTACCGTAGAGCGGCTCAGGTCGATGCCCTCCCGTTCCATCAACAACTCGGTCAGATGCGTATGGTTCGTTCCAGCGTAGCGAGTGCGGGCCAGCTGCACCACGTAAGTCATCTTGGTCTCCGTCGTGGTGTTGGCCGGTCGGCGGCCACGATTCCCGTGGGCGAGTGCGGCGGCGCCCTCCTTCCTATAGGCCGCCAGAATACGCCTCATGTGGCGTTCGCTCACTCCCAGGACCTCGGCCGCCTGACATACCGGCACCTGATCTGCCAGAACGCTGTTGAGCACCTGAAGTCTCGTCTGCTCCTTCTGCGTCAATGTCACTCCTTCCATGGGATGACATTTTCCCTGACCACTTAGAAACTATCTCAAAATCATAGCGCACAAATGCCTTGAGCGGTTTATGAGGTGATTCGTATGGTTTCTCCAAGAACATTTGGAGGAACTTCGTGAACAACCAAGAGGGCTTGGAAACCATATGGGAAGCGCCGGACGAGCTTTGGGAACTCATTGGGCCTATCATCTTGGAGGCAGACCCTCCCAAAGTCAGAGGCCGCAAGCGGGCTGACCCCAGACAGATGTTCAACGGCATCATTTTCCGTTTGCGCAGCGGGTGCCAATGGAACCGATTGCCGAAAGAACTGGGGGACGACAGCACAATCCATCGCACCTTTCAACGGTGGGTGGAACTGGGTGTCTTGCGCCGAATATGGGGAGCCTTGGTGGAACAGTGCGAAGAGTTGGGCGGCGTGGACTGGGAATGGCAGGCGGCAGACGGGGCCATGGGCAAGGCACGTTTGGGGGGGATCTGATTGGACCCAACCCAACGGATCGCGGCAAGGCTGGCAGCAAGCGGAGCCTGCTTGTGGAAGGACAGGGCGGGCCATTGAGCATTGTGGTTGCCGGAGCCAACGCCCACGACGCCACGTTGTTGGATGAGACCCTGGAGGCGATTGTGGTCGAACGTCCGCAACTCACCGAGGATGACCCACAGCACCTGTGCTTGGACAAGGGGTATGACAATCCTTCGGGTCGTCGAGCCGTCGCCAGACACGGCTATCGGCCACACATCCGACGCATCGGCGAGGAGAAGTTGGACGGTTCTGGGCGCAAGCGGTATCCTGCGCGCCGGTGGGTTGTGGAACGGACTCTAGCATGGCTCTCCAAGTGCCGTGCTGTTCTGGTACGCTACGACAAAAAGGCGTCGAACTACATCGGATTGCTGCAGCTTGCGTGCGCACTCCTGTGGTTCCGTCGCCAATGGCGACTTGCCATTTTGAGATAGTTTCTTAGGCGGACATAATCGCTGGACATCGACACCCTTGACACGGGTTGCCATCGCGGGTGAATCGGTGGTGGAAATCGCCACAGTGGAGACACCAAAACCTGCCGTACTCGATGCAGGGTCGTGGCGGTATACACGTTGAGCCATCGGGCTACATCTATATCAAGGATTAGAGTAATTTAATCCTATGACTCATACGCGTATAGAAATTACCCCACTCTTCACGCCTGATAGTGGTTCTGTTCGGTAGGTGTGCCACTCGCGGATCCTATGATGGCCGTCGCTGTCACTCGGGTGAAGGCCGGAGTAAAGGGAAATCGAGGAGCAAACCCAGCGCTCATGCCGAAGTCTCGTACTAGATTGAAACAGGTTCTTGGCGTCTAGCTATGATCTGCTGACCTTAACGTGGTCTGATTCTATCCCGTAGACTGCGTGGCGGCGTAGGGGTCGGCGGCGTCGCGGAGGCCGTCACCGACGAAGTTGAGGGTCACGACAGTGACGAAGACGAAGGCCGCCGGAAGCAGAAGCCATGGAGCCAAGGCGACGGACTGGAGATTCTGGGCTTCGACGAGAAGGACCCCCCAGCTGATCGCCGGTTGTCGCATTCCGAGCCCCAAGAAACTGAGCGAGGTCTCGGCGATAATCATGCCGGGAATGGCAAGGGTGGTTGTTGCGATTATGTGGCTGATGAATGACGGCACCATGTGACGGAAGATGAGGGTTAACTGGCCTGTACCGTAGAGACGGGCGGCCATGACGAAATCGTCCTCCCGCAGGGCGAGGAAGCGACCCCTCGTCTCCCTTGCCAGGCCGGTCCATCCCATGACGGACAGAATGACCGTGATGGCGAAGTAGACGCGCACGACTGACCAGTCCGCGGGAATAGCGGCGGATAGGGTCAGCCACAGCGGTATGGACGGTATGGACAGCAGAAGCTCGATGAGTCGCTGGATGAGCAGGTCGATTACGCCGCCGAAGAGGCCGGAGATGCCGCCGATCAGCACACCCAAGAATAGGCTGATCGTGACGCCGACGAGGCCAACAGTCAACGATATTCTGGCCCCGTATGCGATTCTGGACCACATGTCGCGGCCCATCCGGTCGCTTCCTAAGATGTAAAACGGGACATCGGCATCGGCACCCATCAAGTGGATGTCGGTTCTGAAGACCCCCAGCAACTTGTACTCATGTCCCCGAACGAAGAAGTTGACCCGATATCGAACGGACGAGTCGACTTCGTGCTCCATCCGGTATGTCTCAGGGTTGCGTTGGCTCCTGACGCCGTGGACGTAGGGCGCGAATTTCCAGCCGTCGAATGGGCGGACGATCTGAGGGCTGAGGTAGATATGGTCGAGGTGCCGCTCGTACGGGTCATGGGTCGAGAGGAAGTCCCCAAATCCCGCTATGAAGTAGAGAATGAGCACAACAGCGGAAGAGCCGGTGGCGACGCGATGCCTCCGGAATCGCCTCCACATGAGACGGAACTGAGAAGCAGTGTAGATATCCTCACTGGGGCGAATTGGATTCAAGACCTCTGGTGCGATTGCCATAGCGACCCCTATCCTTGCGCGCCGCCGAAGCGAATGCGGGGGTCGGCCCAGGCGAGGAGAATGTCCGAGACGAGGGTGCCGACGATGGTGAGGAAGCTCAGAACGATCAGGATCGACCCGGCCATGTACATGTCCTGACCGCGAAGCGCCTCCAAGAGCAGTGGACCGATTGTCGGAAGGCCCAGTACCACCGCGATGATGAGGCTGCCCGAAAAGAGCGAGGGGAGCGTCCAGCCGACGACGCTGATGAAGGGATTAAGCGCTATCCGCGTGGGGTACTTGACGACCACCTTGAGGCTACCTGTCCCCCTGCTGCGCGCCGCCTCGACGTAGGGTTTGCCAAGCTCATCGAGCAGGTTGGCGCGCACGATTCGGGTGAGGCGCGCCGTCCCGTCGGTGCCGACGATTATCATGGGAACCCAGAGGTGCTTTAGGAGATCTATGACCCGCCCGAAGCTCCACGGAGCGTCGATGTACTCCCTTGAGAAGAGACCGCCCAACGGCTGATGCCATATCGTAAACACGAGCCATAACGCGACCAGGGCGATCATGAAGTTGGGCGTTCCGATGCCGAAGTACGACAGGAACGTGAAGATATAGTCGATCCAAGAGTATTGTTTAACGGCGGAGATAATGCCGATGGGGAGGGCGAGTGTCCACGTAAAGAGAACGGTGAAGACGGACAAGATGAGGGTGTTAGTCAGCCTGGCGTTGATGAGCTCGTTTACGGGAATGCGATAGATAAAGGAGAGGCCCAGATCCCAAGTAAGGACTCCACGAAGCCATTTGAGGTACTGGACATAGATCGGCTGATCGAGGCCGTATCGGCGTCGCAGGAACTCCAGCTCCGCTTCGTTCACCTCCTCACCGAACGATGCGGGGCCGGTCCCTCCTGACGCACCGAGCGAAATCATGGCCGCGTAGTCGTCTATGAAATTCCCCGGCGGAAGCTGAATCAGCACGAACGTCAGGACCGAGATGAAGAAAAGCATCGGAATGAATATCGCCAGACGACGGACTATGAAGACAAGCACAATCTCACCAGACGGTTGGATTGAGGGGCGACTCGCCCGGTGGAGCGTGCCGCCATAGCAAGGCACATGATTCTACCGACTGAAGGCGAATTCTCGGATGCAACACCTTTGACACCTTGCTTGTCGAAGCCACACACAGCCCTTCGACAGCGATTACAAAGAACAAAGGCGGGCAGCAGTAAAGCCTAATGGCCTACGGGACCGCTACCCGCCTCCGTCTATGTTCCTACTTACTTTTTCGCTGAATCGACTCTTAGAATCCGCCCGCTCTCCTGTGTTCCGACTTGTACCACATCTGCTCGGGGAAGGTCACGGCGTAGTACCTGTTGATGAAGCTGGCGACCCAGCGGTCCGGAACGTTCGCCAGGTCGTTGTGCGCGACGTAGATCTGAGGCGAGTTCCCGAGGAGGGCAAGCTGCCACTGCTCGGTAGCGTGCCGCTTGAGAATCTCCTGCCCGTACATCGCCCGCTCTTCGTCAGTCTCGGCGGCCGCTCCGTCCACGTGGAGGTTGATTAGTTCCTTTATATCCTGCGTTGGCTCAAGTCCCTCAACCCCATCCGACTCGTGCCATCTTGCAAACTCAGCGCCCATGTTGTTGATGAGCTTGTGGTCAACCGGCGCGGTGTGCGACGGCACGGAGAAGATGAACGGCGAGTTGCTAATCATGCCGCCGGCGAACATCATGGTGTTGTCGGACGACTTCGCATAAGTCACCGCCCTCTCGTAGGCGTTGCAGGTCGACTTGAGACCGACAGCCTCCCAGCCGCTTATGATGATCTCGGTAGTGTCGCTGCACCCCGTGGTCATAAACAAGAGATGCGGGCGGTATCCGTCCTCTTCGATACGGAACCCCTCGCTGTCCCTTCTGTTAAGGCCGATCTTGTCGAGAATCTCGTTCGCCTTGTCGGGGCTGTACTCGGTGTTCAAGTATTTGAACTCGTCGCCGGGGTAGAAGGGGTGATCGGCCTGTGGCACGGGATTCATCTTTTCTGCGAGGCCGAGGAACTGGATCTCATTGATCGCGTCCCGGTCGATCGCAAGCCCTAGCGCTAAGCGGAACTCCTTGGTCCTGATCCATTTCCCTTCACGCCCTTGGTACGACTGGTTCATATTGACGGTTTGAGCCCCACCGGGGAAAAAGGCCTGGATAACCCGGTAGTCGCCGCTGGCCTCGTTCTCCTTGAGGATCGGATACTTGGCGACTCCGATGCCGCAGCTCCTGTCAAAGTCGATGTTGCCGGCGAGGACTTCCAGGATCGCGACTTCGGGGTCAGGCTGGTTCGTCCACTCGATCCGGTCGATGTAGGGGAGCTGGTTGCCCTCAGGGTCGACGGCGTAGTAGTACGGGTTACGCACTGCTATCCATTTCTGATCGGTCATCTTGCTCCTGAGCATCCAGGGCCTCATGGTCGGCCGGTCCGGGTTCAGGACGATTTCATCCTTCGCTTGGAACAACTCGATCCAACTGGAGAAGCCTTCCGCTTCAGCAAGCTCGTTGGCTTTCGGGTTGTACGTGATATGGAAGTTCTTGAGGTAGTGCTTGGGCGCCCAGAGGGTCTGCTCGAGTGAGCGGGCACGGTTCAACTGCGCGGCGACGTCGGGGAAGTCCGCGAACGCATGCTTGAAGCGGAACTGTATCGTCGTATCGTCGAGCACCTCGAACTGAACAACTGCTTTTTCCGCTCCCGTAACCAACTTCGAAGGCTTGGCCGGCATGAGGTCATCGTTCAGAATGACGTCCTCGTACTCGAAGAGGAAGTCCTCCATCGTGAAGGGCGCACCGTCCGACCACTTTAGCCCCTCGCGGATTTTGAACGTCCATACCCGGTTGTTCTCCGAGGACCACCACGCCTTGGCGATCGACGGTATGAGCGTCCTGCCGTCCTGAGCGAAGCGGTTCATCCCCTCAGGCGAGATGTAGCCGTACGTCCAGTGGTCCGAGGACCGGTGGCAGCGTCGCATCGTTCCACCGTATTGACCGATCTGGGCCTCACGCCCTGAAGGCGGCATAACTACCGGATCAACCGGAAGTCGGTCTTCTACTGGCGGCAGCTCGTTGTTCGCCACCATTGCAGCTAGCATTGGCGCTTCTTTGTAGGTTGTGATATTTGCAAGCGCGAGTTCCTGGGCATCTTCAGCCGCCATCCTAGCCGCCTCGGCAGCGGCCGCTACAACTTGCAAGGCCTCCTCGGTTGCCTGCATCGAAGCAGCCACGATCCGCTGCACGTCTTCAGCGGTCAGGCGGCCCTCGGTGGCCTTGCCGACGGAGTCTGAAATCGTGGCCTGCAGGTCGCCCATGGTCAGGGAACCTGCCGTGGCAGCCTGAACGGCGGCCTCGACCATCTGCCGTATCTCTTCGGCGCTCGTGCCCCTCGGCACTGCTTGCTGGACGGCCTGCTGGATCAGAGGCCTCAGCTCGTCGGCGTTCACCGTCGGCGCTGGGAGATTACTGATCGATTCAGCGACGATCGACCGGACTTCCGCAGCGGACAGTTGGCCGCGTGCCGCTCGCTGGACGGCCGCTTCGACTTCGGCGGCAGTCACACCTTGCTGGGCGGAAGCCGAAACCGCTTCTCGGACCAGTTTCTGGATTTCCTCTACGCTGGCGCCTTGAGGGGCCGCTTCCATTGCCCTGCTCACGGCCTGATCGAGCAGGTCTCGCGTTGCGCGCTGGATGGCCGATTCCACCTCGGCGGCCGTTACGCCGGGCTGTGCAGAAGCGGCTACCGCATCTTGAACGAGCTTCTGCATTTCCTCGGCGCTCGCGCCCTTAGGCGCCGCTTCCATTGCCCTGCTCACTGCCTGATCGAGCAGGCTGGAAATGTCGGGTGTCGGAGCGGGGGCCGGCTGGGATGCCGACTCCGGTTCATCCCCGCCGCACGCAAGAACGAATCCGAACATCGCCACTACGAAAACAATCGGGAACAATAGCCTTTTGTGCATCATTCGTAACCTCCCTAGGTCTTCAACGTACCTCTCCACAGCCTCTCTACCCCGTGGTAGGGTTCCCTGTGTATCACAACGCCTGCTTCGGTGTCAACGCGCGGCCACACGGATGAGACTGCCAGTGCCTGCCGTGGCTATGTATCCAACTGGGCCAATTCATACAAAATGTTTGGCGCCACTCGGCCTTGCGCCGACAGCAGGCGACCCGAACGGTCCAAGCCATCGAAGAGCAACTTCGTCGCGGGGGCCAATACGTCCCTGATACCCTCGTCGCCACTGATTCGCCATGCGTAGCAGAGCCCCGTAATCATCTGGCCCATGTCCTCTGACTTGAGACCTGAGTTTGGACATGTCGTGTACTGGAAGCCGTTCCCCTTCCACAGGACGTCGACCAGCCAGCCCGCGCCTCGAATGATCGACTCGGCAACCCGCGGGTCACCCGATGCTTGGTGGTAGAACTTCAACCCGACGAGCAGGATGCCCACCATGAATCCCGCATTTCCCCTGTGTCTCGGCGGATGCTCGCACGTGCAGTGGCCATACGCCAGCATACGCTTCCACGCTCCCTCCTCCGTCTGGCGGTCGAGAGTGCGCTCGACAATGATGTGCGACGCGTTGAGATAGAAGGGGTCTCCCGTCGCCCGGTACATCTCCATCGTGAGAATGAGGTGCCAGCCATTGTTGCGGCAGTTCGTGAACTCGTAGTTGCGGGTGTGCTCACCTGCATACCTCTCGGCGACCTCGATGGCGGTCTCGAACGAACGACGGTCTCCCGTCAGGAAGTAGTGGAGGAGGAATCCGTCTATCCACGTGTGGCTGACGGTGAACGTGCCCCACGGCACTCCTCCGGACTGCGAGCGCTTCTTGAAGGCCTCGTCGTCCAGAGTGACGGCGGGTGCGGCGCGGTCTTCGTACGAGAAATACTCTCCGACGTGCCCGATGCTGTGCCGATAGACGCCGCCTATCCGCCCGGGGTCCGATGAGGCGTGGCACGTATCCACGTCCCTGTGATGAATACTTGCGCGACACGCCTCCTCGAAGTACCGCAAGTCACCGGAACGCGCCCACTGGAGAAAGGCGACATAGCCGGTGTCGTACTCGGTATTGCCCCACGTGCGGTTCCCCGCAAAATAGTCACCATAGTTCAACATTCCGTAGTCGCGGCCGCTATCGCGGTCTTCTAGGTATTCGCCGAACACCTGAACGGCCTTCTCCTCATACTCAGGGAATCTGCCATTCGTTCCGGGCGTGATCTCCCCAAACGCCCCGCTCGCACTGTTCCACTCTACGGATGCCTGCGCCATGAGCGACGACACGCCGTCTCCGACGCCCTCGCCCACGTATATCGTGTGTGTCTTCGACATTCCCTCTCGGAAGCGATACCTCCCGTCTCTTAGGTAGAAGTACAGCTTGTACTCTTCCTCTTCATCCACTCGGTAGTCCTTCTCGCCAATGGAAGGACACAGTCCTATCTCAATGCCGTCGGCGCTCGTCCGAAGACTCTTCGGATACTGCTGCCAGAAGTCCGCTATCTCCACTTCCACGTCTCCGGCGCGAGCATAGCCTCGAAGACGCGCAACGCCGACCTGACTGTTCACCACCGACCTGTCGTCGTGGGTCTGGATAATCTCATGTGTCTCGCCCGCTCCACCGTCGGTTCCGATTCTCAAGTACATCGACTCAATGTCCGTGAACGGTGTCTCCGAGTTGTCGTTTTCAAACGTGTGGTCAACCCGTACGTACCCCGCTCCCACATACGCATGTACTCGAAACACCGAACGCAGCAGTCTCGCGCCGTCATCCGACACGTGACTCCCTTCCACGCGCACGACGCAGTGGACAGGGCCGCTCTCTTCGATCTCGAGCGTCTCGGCCTTCGCGTTGGTGGAGCGGTATTTTCGCCCGCCCGTACCCACGACTACGACCTCCGATCCGTCGATATATCGCTCGCCTCCGCGTGTAATCTCCGAAAATGGCCCGAACTCAGCGCGGTCCCACCTGATACGCAGCCGCCCCGTGTCCACCGTCACTCCATTCGTATCTTCGCTTACGCGCAACGGAGTCTCACACGTCCCACGGCTGACCGCCACCCCATACTCCAGCGTGTACTCAGCCTCGGACGAAGCAGGCACGTCCGCCTGAAAGTCCACCAACGCCCACTTCACCGTGCCATCCTGCCATCGGCCCAGCGTCCGCGTCTGCAATGAGGCCTCGCTGCCCGATTGGTCGAGCAAACGCATAGTTCGTGATGAACCAAGCACTCCTTCAGGGAACGGCACTCCCGACCGTACGGGTGCAGAATGCCGCTCCGCATCCAGCGGACTCCTTACGGTCAAGGAGAGTCGCGCCGAAATGGCCCTGCCAGCCGTAGGCGTCTGTGGGGACGTACTGAAGGTGTTGACCGTGGACTCGACATGAACGCCATCCCTTCCTGAGGCACTGATCCGGTAGAAGTAAGTCGTATCGGGAGCAAGGTCGCTCAAAATGACCCGATGATTGGCCCCAGGGCTCGCCTCCTCGATCACCGTAGTATCGTGCGTCCCCTCTACCCAATACTCGACGCGACAGCACGCGTCCCACGAGGTGACCCACGTCAACCTGGCTGACAATGATGACGTGTCGATGCCGTTGTCGTCGTTGTCGTCGTCGGCGAGGACCGGCTCGGCATGGACATGCGCGAACTCGCACGGCAGTTCATTCTCGGGCGGAAGCTCGGCGAACAGGGCTGCGCACTCTATCCGGTACGACTCTCCGCCCTTTTCCCACTGGCTATAGTACGGGGTCATCTCGCGCACCGGGCCACGAAGGGTAGGGTCGTGTTCATCGTCGCTCTTTTTCGATGTTACCAAGCGGACCTGTTCTCCTCCCCGGAAGTCGTAAGGCTCGGCTAATGTGAAGAGTCGCTCGCGCTGGATATTCCCATTCACAAAGGCCGTGCCCTGCTCCACCCCGTCTATCCACACCTCCACCTCTTCGGAGTTCAGCGAGTCAAAGATCACAAATCCGAGATAGCGAGGCCCACAGGCCGGGGCGGTGAAGGAGAGCGACGCGTCCGGTGACGTGCGGACGACGGAGCGCTGGCGGTACTCGCTGAACGTGTCGTCGATGAAGCCGTCGAGCTCCATGTCGCTCGCGCCAATCCTGATCGTCGACGGTGAGTCGACCGCCCTATCAATGGTCTTCGCTCCCCAAGTCGTCTGCATTCTCATTTCGGTCCTCCGTCGTCGCTCGGTACAGATGAGACGGGTTGGATTGGGGCCATTTGCGCGAGGGCATACAGCACTTCCGGCGCCGCCCGAAGCTGGCTCCCCAGTATTCTCCCTTGCGCTTGCAGCGCTTCGATCGCCTTTGGGACTGAGCGTCGCAAGATACGGCCAAGCTCCGGGTCACCGGAGAGCCGCCAGGCATAGGCAATGCCTGCCAAGCCATGCTGGAAGTTGTCGGTGGACACGCGGGTGTAGGGACAGGACGTCGACCGAAAGCCGGCGCTCTCTTCCACCCACATGTCGCGTACAAGGAACTGCGCGGCGCGGAGGATTGACTCGGCGGCTCGCGGGTCTCCCGTCGCTTGGTGATAGAACTTGAGCCCAACAAGCAGGATGCCCACCATGAACCCCGCGTTTCCCATATGGCGCGGTGGGTCGCAATGGCAATGGGCGGGCACTAACATGCGTCGCCAACCGCCGTCCTCGGTCTGCCTCTCCAGGGTGCGCTCAACGATGATATGAGCGGCATTGAGGTAGAAGCGGTCTCCCGTGGCGTTGTACATCGCCATCGTGAGGATGAGGTGCCACCCGTTGTTGCGACCATTTGTGAATTCGTAGTTGCGGGCGTAGCGGCCGTCGTACCTGTCAGCGACCATTTCGGCCGTTTGGAGCGAACGCGGATCGCCCGTCAAGAAATAGTGGAGCAGGAAGCCGTCGATCCAGGTGTGGCTAATGGTAAACTCGCCTCCCCAGATGAGGGTCGCGCGCAACTCCCTAGAATCGACGAGGTCCACCCACAGGTTGGTGTCTGGAAATTCACCGGTCGCTATGGCCCTATCGGCGAGGCCGTACCCGCCGGGATGGAAGTCGCCGGTATGCCCAACCCTGTGCCTGTACACCCCGCCAACCTTGAATCCATCGGTGGAGACGTGGCACGTATCAACATCGCGGTGATGCAGGACCGCGCGACTTGCCTCCTCGAAGTAGCGCAAGTCTGCCGAACGGGCCCATTGGGTGAAGAAAACGTAGCCCGTGTCGTATTCGGAGTTACCCCAGTCCTTGTAGTTGTCGAAAGCCCAGTCACCGAAATTCAGCATCCCGTATTCACGGTTCGCGTCGTGACTCTCTTTATATTCGGCGAATAGCTGTTCGATTCTCTCCTCATAGTCGGGGGAGCCACCATCCCTGCCGGACGTGATCTCCCCGAATGCCCCACTCGCACAGTTCCACTCAACCGACGCCTGCGCCACCAGCGACGACGCGCCATTCTCGAGGCCCTCTCCGACGTATATCGTGTGCGTCTTCGATATGCCCTCTCGGAATCGATACACCCCGTCCTTCAGGTAGAAGTACAGCTTGTACTCTTCCTCGCCGCCCCCACGATAATCTCCCTCACCAACCGACGGACACAGCCCTATTTCGATACCCTCGGCCCCTGTGCGGAGACTCTTCGGGTACTGCTGCCAGAAGTCCTCGACCTCCACTTCCACGTCGCCTGCCCGAACGTGACCTCGAAGCCGCTCGGAGCTGGCACGACCGTCGATCACCGACCTATCGTCGTGCGTTTGAACTATCTCACTAGCTTCGTCTGCTGCCCCGCTGGTCCCAATCCTCAAATGCATCGACTCGATGTCCGTGAACGGCGTCGCCAAGTTGTCGTTCACGAAGGTGTGATCGACCTGCACGTATCCCGTTCCCGCAAAAGCGTGTACCCGAAACACCGAGCGCAGCAGCCGAGCGCCATCTCCTGACACATGACTCCCCTCCACGCGCACGATGCTGCGGATAGGGCCGCTCTCTTCGACCTCAAGCGACGCGGCCTTCGCGTTGGTGGAACGATACTTCCGTCCGTCCGTACCAGTGACCACCAACTCCGAATCGTCTATGTACTTGTCCGCATCGCGCGTGATCTCTGAGAACGGGCCGAACGCCGATCGGTCCCACCGAATCCGCAATCGCCCCGTGTCCACCGTCACCCCGCCCGCGTCTTCGGTCACAAGCAGCGAACTCTCGAACGTCCCACGGTTGACCGCCGTTCCATACTCCAGCGTGTACTCAGCCTTGGACGACGCGGGCACGTCGGCCTCAAAGTCCACCAGCACCCACTTCACTGTCCCATCAGGCCATCGGCCCAGCGTCCGCGTCTGAAGCGCGATCTCACTGCCCGACGAGTCGATCAATCGCATGGTCCGCGATGAGCCCAGCGCGCCCTCGGGAAACGGCACGCCCGACCGAACAGGTGCGGCATGACGCGCCACGTGCGAAGGATTCCGGACCGTCAGGGCAAGACGCTCCGAAACTCCGGTGCCCACTGCGGGGAGTGGACGTGACGTCTGGAACGCGTGGACCGAGGTCTCTAAACGAATACCTCTCCTATCGGAGGCGCTGACACGCCAACAGTATGCGGTATCGGGAGCGAGGTCGTTCACAATGACGCGATGATTCGCCCCATGTTCTGCCTCATCAATCATGCTAACGTCGTCCGCCCCTTGTATCCAATATTCGACGCGACAGCGCGCGTCCCACGTGGTCACCCAAGTCAACCGGGCCGAAGTTGCCGACGCGTCGATAGCACCGGCATTGTTGTCGGCCTCGGAGAAGACCGGCTCGGCGTGAATGTGCTCAAATTCGCACAGCAAGTCGTTGGCGGGAGGGAGCTCGGCAAACAGGGCTGCGCACTCTATCCGGTACGGCTCCCCGCCAATCCTTCGAAGTCGTCCCTCAATGCCGAGGTCGCCCTCCCATTCGGGCTTCCCGGGCTTCTGCCCATTCGTCTCCGCCGCCGATTGCGGGGTGACTAGGCGAACTTGCTCGCCTCCACGGAAGTCGCAAGGCTCGGTAAGCGTGAAGAGGCGTTCGCGTTGGTTATTCCCGTCCACGACGGCCTTGCCCCACTTCACCTCGTCGACCCACACCTCCACCTCCTCGGTGTCGAGCGAGTCGAAGATCACAAACCCCAGATAGCGCGTCCCGCAGTTCGGAGCCGTAAAGGAGAGCTTCCCGCCCGGCTCCGTGCGTACGGCTGACCGCTGGCGGTACTCACTGAACGTATCGTCGATGAACCCGTCCATCTCCATGTCGCTCGCGCCGATCCCGATCGTCGACGGCGAGTCGAGGGCCTCGTTGATAACCTGCAGTCCCGTTGTGGTCTGCATCGTCAAGCCAGCCCTCTTAGTAAGTATGGAGCGACTCCAGTCATTCTGCGACTCCTGCCAGTTCGAGTTCCCCGGCGAAGTGACAGCGGGCAAGGCGACCCGGCACGACCTCCGTTAGCGGCGGCGCCTGCGTGCGGCAGATGTCCTGGACGAATGGGCACCGCGGATTGAAGTAGCACCCGCCTGGTGGGTTTGCAGGGTCGGCCACTTCGCCTTCGAGCGCTTTCCCACGGTTCCGTACATCGGGGTTCGGGAGGGGTACGGACGATAGTAGCGCCTGGGTGTAGGGATGCATCGGCCTCGCGAAGATGCTCTCCGTTGACGCTACCTCGACGAGCTGGCCAACGTACATCACGGCCACGCGCGTGCTCACGTGCTGAACGACGCTGAGGTCGTGACTGATGAAGAGGTAGGACAGGTTAAACTGCTCCCTGAGCTCCTGCATCAGGTTGAGTATCTGGGCCTGGACGGAGACGTCGAGGGCTGAGACCGGCTCGTCCGCGATCACCAGTCGCGGGTTCATGATGAGGGCGCGGGCAATGCCGATGCGCTGCCTTTGGCCTCCGCTGAACGCATGGGGATATCTCCTGATGACCTCGGGAGGAAGTCCGACCCGGCGGACCATTTCCGCGACGCGCTCTTCGCGTTCCCTCGCGTTCGCGAGCTTGTTGACTCGCAGAGGGTCTCCGACGATGTCGTAGATGGTCATGCGGGGATTCAGGGATGAGAAGGGGTCTTGAAAGACCATCTGCATCTGCTGGCGCGCGATGCTCCAACCAACCTTCGCTGTATTGAGAAGGTCGAGCTCGCGTTCGTCGCGGGTGGTGAACTTGATGCTCCCGCCGGTTGCCTCCACCGCGCCCATCAAGGCCCTGCCGACGGTCGTTTTGCCGCAGCCACTTTCTCCTACCAGTCCCAGCGTCTCACCTTCGTATATTTCGAAGCTCACTTCGTCGACGGCGCGTACGTGGCCGCTCGTCCGCTGGAGGATTCCACTACCGACTATCGGGAAGTAGACCTTCAGGTCCTCCACCTTGATGAGGGCAGGAGCGCTTGTGACGGTTTCTTGTGTCATGCGGCGGCGGGTCCTGCTTGGCCGGTCTCCGAATACAACAGACAGCGAACGGTGTGGCCGGAGCCGACGGAGATGTCCTGAGGGACAGTGCTGTCGCAGACACCCAGCCGCGCTGATGGACATCGCGGATGGAACGAACATCCCGGCGGCGTCAAGTATGCGGGAGGGACGGTGCCGGCTATGGCCGCCAGCCTCTCCGTCTGCCTAGAGCGTCCAAGTTTTGGGATCGATTTCAAAAGCTCTTGGGTGTAAGGATGTTTGGGATCGTTGAATAGCGTCTTGACGTCGGTGCGTTCAACGATCTTGCCGAGGTACATGACGATGACTTCCTCGGCCATCTGAGCGACGACTCCGAGGTTGTGCGTGATAAGCATCATCGCCATGCCGAATTCTTCCTGGAGCTCAGCCATGAGCTCGAGGATCTGCGCTTGGGTGGTCACATCCAAAGCCGTGGTCGGCTCATCGGCGATGACCAGCTCGGGGTTATTTACGAGCGCCATGGCGATCATGCAGCGCTGCCTCATACCGCCGCTGAGACGAAACGGGTAGTCGTCGATTCTGCGCTCAGGGTTGGGTATTCCCACCCTACCGAGTATCTCGATGGTGCGGTTCCGCGCCTCGGCCTTCGATACGTCCTGGTGATTCAGTATCCCTTCGATGATCTGCTGGCCGACGGTATAGACCACGCTGAACGAGGCCATCGGCTCCTGGAAGATCATGGTGATGCCGCCCCCGCGCACCGCTCGGATATCCCTGCTGTCCGAGTCGAGCTTGGCTAAGTCGATGGGAGAATCGCCATTGGCCGTCTCGTTCGGATAGTAAAGGATCTCGCCTGCTACGGTCTGACCGGGCGGACGGACCAAGCGCATGATCGAGCGGGCCAATACGCTCTTGCCACAGCCGCTCTCGCCTACAACTCCAAGTACCTTACCCCTTGGCACCTTGAAACTCACGTCATCGACGGCCCGCACTATCCCTTCGTCAAGAAAGAAGTGGGTTTTCAAGCCATGGATGTCGAGGAGGGCCGACCCGCTCTGGAGAGTCATGTGTTCCTCAGCCGAGGAATTTCGCGCATTATATAGACCGAGGTATAACAATACAACGTTCGCTGCTCGTAACGAGCCTGTATCAGTTTGGTCGGTAGGTCAGTTCTTGAGGATGGCCTTACATCCCACTCGTCACTCCCGCGAAGGCGGGAGTCCATGACCCGGGGCGTGAGTATAGCTCCGACTCAACCACCAGACCGACTAAACTGATACAGGTTCGCTCGTAACTGACCAATTTGATAATTCTTTCGCAGGTCTTATACCATTTCACTTGGATGGGGCCATAAAGGGTGCTGGGAGGCGTCGGACGTTATCTTCGATCCAGTCCCATGCTGCGAGTGAACGCACGCGCTCAGGATCAGATGCCAATTCACTCAGGTAGGCGTCCACTGCCTTCACCTTCTCCTCTATACTCCCGTATATCCTGCCCTCCACCCACCGACGGACCTCCTCGAACACCCGCTCAGCAGGATTCAACTCAGGACTGTACGGAGGCTGCACTATCGTCGGCAGTCCAACGCTCCGCACCACCTCGCTCCGGTGACCACGCGCTCCATCCCACACCAGCGCTTCTATGTCCGAGTGATGCTTGAATCCATTGACGGCCTCCGCTATCGACTCGGACTTCATCGACTCGATCCACCTCCACAGCAGCCTCCCCCTCCGAACGTCTACTACCACAAACACGTATATCCATCGGTACACCAACTGCACTCGCTGACGCACCTTCACTCCACGACGACCCCATACCCTCCGAACCGTCCCCTGCAAACCCACTCGCATCTCATCGGCAAAGCCAAGAACCGTCTCAGAACTCACCCCCGCTCCGGCAAGGGCTCGACTCAGGCCCCCTTTTTCCACACCCTCTGAGCATCAGCGTCTGCCTTCTCGTGAAGTGCACGAGGCACCTTCGGCGAACATCCCAACCTCTTGAGCAGACTGTACACTCCGCCCGGCTTGTAGCTCACTTCATACTCAGACTCTATCCAATCTCTGATCTCGCCCGCCGTCTTGAAGCGCCCCTTCGACACCTCCTGTGCCAATCCCCGTTCTTCCTCTGTACTCAGATAGCGCGGTGTTCCCCTGCCTCCCTTGTTGTGAGAGAGCACCTCCTGCACACCTCCCTGTCTATACCAGCCGACCCATGACTGTACCGTCCGATAATGGACCCCCACTACCGAGGCCACTTCTGAGAGCTGCCGTCCTGAGCGCAACAGCCACAGTCCATGCAGCCGAGTACGCAGTGTGCCGTCCTGCTCTGCAAGATATGCTGCCTTCAAAGCCTCCGGCGTATCCTCTGTGCGCCAATCCACTCGAAACGGTCGACCGATCATCTGATGCCCTCCAACTCCATGAGTTGGTATCAGCATCCACAAAGTGGCAGGACGCTTCTAGGTAGTGTTGACATTCTGTCATTCTGAACGTAGCAGAGCGGAGTGAAGAATCTAAAATCATCGCGCAAGCACAAACTTTTAGATTCCACGCTTCACTCGCAATGACAAGGAAAAGCGGAATAACGTGAAATGTCAACACTACCTAGTAGCTTTATGTCAGGCGGTACGTAGATGGTGCGCTCACCTTGCGCTGACCAGCCACATTCTCCGCCTTTTACGCCACCCGTTGTCCTTCGCGTTTTGGGCCGGTTCGTTGCAAAGTTGTAGAGTCTATATCGGAACCACATGCCGGAAAGTTCGCAGTACAGGACATGTTGGCCCACCAGACTGGACAAAATCGAGAACCTTTGCCCTGAAGTTCGTTCTGGATCTGCCCTCAGGCCCAGCTCCCCACCTCGTCGGGCGTCAAACCGCCGCGAACTGTCAGGGAATGTCCCGCGTTTAGGGCTCCTTCCGTGCGAAGCCTGGCTGTCGCTCTCCCATGGCCGACCAGTGGTTCGCCCTGTCGCTTTTGCACTGAGGTATCTTGGGTTGGGGGACGATGAGTATCAGCGACGGTATCCCCCGGTGTAAAATTCGGTTGATGATTTCGCCAAAGCCAGACCATCAGCCGATGATTGAACGCCACCCCATTCGTTTCCTGCCAACCGCAGCTGCAACAATACCTTGAGCCTGCTGCGCAACCTGACGCGGAGGAAGCTGCGTACCGCGCTGACCGTCATCGGCATTTCGGTTGGGATATGGGCGCTGGTGGTGATGGCCGCGTTAGCCACCAAGCTGAGCGTCTTGGTGGAAGGCGGCTCCAGCTACTTTCGAGACAAGGTTGTGGTTAGCGACGCGGCGAGCACTCCCTTCTCTTACGGATTCACACCCCTGCCCATAGACGTCGTCCAACAGATTGAACAGGTGCCCGGCGTGGCGGTCGCGGTACCCCGGGTACTGTTTCTCATGAACCCCGACAACCCGAGCAACGCCTTCCAACAGCCAAGCTTTGTCGTCGGATACACGGTGGGAGCCGACCGGGGGCATGAGACATTCCCACTGGAGATTGCGCAGGGACGGGCCACGTCGGCTGGAGACGAAGGGCAGAGGGTGGTGTTCCTGGGCTCGGACCTGGCTCGGGAGTTCGACAAGCGGCCGGGAGATACCTTCGAGATACGCGGGACCGAGTTCAAGGTCGTCGGTGTGGGAGAACCGAGGCTGATGTTCTTCGACTCATCTGCGGTAATTCCCTTGGCGGCGGGTCAAGCGATGCTGGCGCAGGAGGCCCCCGTCCTAGTGAGGAGAGGGCTGGATACGGGCCAGTTGACGTCCACAGTGACGGTCTATCCGGAGGAGGGAATGGACACCGGCCCACTGGCGCGGAGCATAGAAGAGCATGTCCCGCAGGTGCGAGCCATCACCGGCGCCGAGTACGACGACCAGTTCGGGTCGACGCTGGCGATATTCAACACGATCATCCTCAGCGTGGCGCTGATAAGTGTCGTAGTGGGCGGCCTTTCGGTTATCAACACGATGACAATTAGCGTAGCGGAACGGACCCGGGAGATTGGTATCAAGCGGGCCATCGGAGCATCGCGGGGCCGGATCATGCGGGAGCTGTTATCCGAAGCGGTCATCATCGGCCTGATCGGTGGCCTACTCGGGCTGGCGTCAGGAGCCGCATTCGTGTACGGAGCCAACCAGATCGGTGAAGCTTCAGGGACGGTGTTGTTCCTGCTGACTCCCGGGATGGCCATATTGGCAGTGGCCTTCTCGACGGCGCTGGGAACCGTGGCGGGAGCGCTGCCGGCATGGAACGCTTCGGGCTTGGACCCCATCGAGGCGCTGCGGTATGAGTAAGGACGAGGCATGACGTTTCTGAAAGCCTGCAGTCTCAGCAAGACCTACCGCCTCAGTCGGCACAATGTGGTGCATGCCCTGCGAGGAGTGGACGTGACGTTGGAAGCCGGGGAAATGGTGGGGATCGTTGGACCTTCGGGGTCGGGCAAGAGCACCTTGATGCACATTCTCGGTCTGCTGCACTCGCCAGATAGCGGCCATGACCCTCCGCCGAGCCTGGTGTTCGACGGCACGGACGTAACGGAGTTGCCGGACCGAGAGCGGACCAGGATGCGGGCGGAGCGGATTGGGTTCGTGTTCCAGGCGTTCAATCTAGTTCCGACGCTGACGGCAGTGGAAAATGTGGCGCTCCCAGCCGAGTACGCGGGCCAGCGGCGAAAGGCGGCGCGGGCTGCTGCCGCAGAGGCGTTGGAGACGGTGGGAATGGGGGACCGGGCGGGCCACCGTACCATGGAACTGTCGGGCGGGGAGCAACAGCGAGTGGCCATCGCCCGGGCGTTGGTCACCGGGCCGGCGCTTCTCTTGGCCGACGAACCCACTGGCAACCTTGACTCGGAGAACACCGGCGAGTTGCTGGAACTGCTGCGCCGGTACAACGTGGAGAGGCGGCAGACGATGGTTCTGGTCACCCACGACCCTCGGGTTAGCGACGCCTGCAGCCGGGTGCTAACGATGCAGGACGGGGCGATAAGAAAAATGTGAGAGATCGTATAGATGAGCGCAAATCTGAAATCAGCGTTGACCCTTATCTGCATTACGCTCATGCTGGCGGCGTTGATCGCGTGCGACCCCGAACCAACGCCCACTGCAGCGCCGTTACCCACATCCACCGTAGCTCCAGCAACGTCCGCGCCCATTGCAACGTCGGAACCTACGGCTACCCCGACTCCTGGGCCCACGGCCACTGCAACCCCAACGCCCACTGCCACGCCTGAGCCGACACCTGATCCCGACGTTCCTCTGGCCTTCGATCCCTCTGTGGTTCGCGGCACCCTGTCCAACGGCCTGAGCTACTACATCAGGCACAACGAGGAGCCGCGGGACCGCGCCCAGATTGCGCTGGTTGTAAAGGCTGGTTCTGTCCATGAAGAGGAGGATCAGCGGGGGCTGGCCCACTTCGTGGAGCACATGGGGTTCAATGGCACGGAGCGGTTCGCCAAGCAGGCGATAGTGGAGTATCTGGAATCCATATGAAACGTCTTTGGCCCTGACGTGAACGCCCAAACCAGCTTCGATGCCACGACGCACTGGCTGGAGATTCCGACCAACGACTCCGAAATAGCCGAAACCGCTTTCCGGATACTAAGAAACTATCTCAAAATGGCAAGTCGCCATTGGCGACGGAACCACAGGAGTGCGCACGCAAGCTGCAGCAATCCGATGTAGTTCGACGCCCGTAGCGTACCAGAACAGCACGGCACTTGGAGAGCCATGCTAGAGTCCGTTCCACAACCCACCGGCGCGCAGGGCTTGCGCCCAGAACCGTCCAACTTCTCCTCGCCGATGCGCGGATGGTGGCCGATAGCCGTGTCTGGCGACGGCTCGACGACCCGAAGGATTGTCATACCCCTTGTCCAAGTCAGGTGCTGTGGGTCATCCCGGTGAGTTGCGGACGTTCGACCACAATCGCCTCCAGGGGTGGCGTCGTGGGTGTTGGCTCCGGCAACCACAATGCTCATGGGCCGGTCCTTCCACAAGCATCCGCTTGCTGCCAGCCTTGCCGCGATCCGTTGGGTTGGGTCCAATCAGATCCCCCCCAAACGTGCCTTGCCCATGGCCCCGTCTGCCGCCTGCCATTCCCAGTCCACGCCGCCCAACTCTTCGCACTGTTCCACCAAGGCTCCCCATATTCGGCGCAAGACACCCAGTTCCACCCACCGTTGAAAGGTGCGATGGATTGTGCTGTCGTCCCCCAGTTCTTTCGGCAATCGGTTCCATTGGCACCCGCTGCGCAAACGGAAAATGATGCCGTTGAGCATCTGTCTGGGGTCAGCGCTTGCGGCCTCTGACTTTCGGAGGGTCTGCCTCCAAGATGATAGGCCCAATGAGTTCCCAAAGCTCGTCCGACGCTTCCCATATGGTTTCCAAGCCCTCTCGGCGTTCACGAAGTTCCTCCAAATGTTCTTGGAGAAACCATACGAACTCCTCATAAACCGCTCAAGGCAATGTGCGTTATGATTTTGAGATAGTTTCTAAGCGACTGGGCCTACGGAATATCCTTCGATCCGGAAGAGGTGGACCTCGAGCGCGGTGTGGTCCTGGAGGAGTGGCGCCTTTATCAGGGGTTCGGGTCCCGGCTTCAGGACAATCTGCTCCAACTGCTGTTCGGATCCTCCCTCTACGCCCACGGAGCCCCATTGGCCTCCCGGAGGTCGTAAAGGGAGCGCCTGTGGAGCGCCTGAGGGAGTATTACGAGCGCTGGTACCGCCCTGACCTGATGGCCGTGGTAGCCGTTGGCGACTTCGTTGTTGATTCGATGGAAGCCAAGGTGAAGCAGCACTTCGCGCCGCCGCCCGAGGGCGAGGCCAACCAGGAGCTCGCCGCCGTCGGTCCCTCCACCGATAGGCCGAGTACAGAGATTCCCGGCCACGAGACGCCGTGGATTGAAGTGTTCACGGACGCCGAGTCGCCGATCCTCCGTATCTGTCATCTGAAGCTGGACGTTCGCCGTATGTGGAGCCGTTGGACATCATGACGTTCTCGGCGTGGGTGCCGCCCTTATCAGAGGAGATGCTCTATCCCAAAGAGAAGGGTGCGCCGCTTGCTGCCGAAAGAATCTCCCACTTGTTAGGTGGGAGACTTGGAAGTACCATAGATTGACCTTCCATAGGACTCAAAGTGTTGTAATTGTGTGGTTTGAGTTGTATTGTGCGCACATGGCTTGACGCCAGTTCGGCGATATGCGCCGCTTACGTACGACTTATAAGGCACAACTGTGACGCGGTCTAGCTCCCGGTCCCAGAGATTGGCCATAGCGGCGATGGTCACTGTCTTGGCCTTGCTTTCGGGGTCCACCATCCCGTTGACCACGTCTGCGCAAAGTGACACCGCCCCGGAGCAGCCGTCCGGGCTGTCCACCGAGGCCGGCGACACCCAGGTGATGTTGAGCTGGGCAGATCCCGAAGATTCGACGATAGACAAGTACCAGCTTTGGCAGATTGCCCAAAGCGCAACGCTCACAGGCGCTAACGATGAGTTCGGCTATTCCGTGGCGGTGGCCGGCGACATCGCCGTGGTCGGCATGCCCGATGATGAAGATAGCAGCGGTGATTCCGGAGCGGCCTTTGTATTCAGCAAGGTTAACGGCGCGTGGTCCCAGAAGTACCGGCTCAAGACCGGCGATGATGACGGTGATGGTGTTGACGATGCTGTTCAGGATGATGGGTTTGGAAGCTCCGTCGCATTCGACGGCGCCACCATAGTGGTTGGAGCGCCTTTCGACGACAGCAAGAAAGGCGCTGCGTACCTTTTCGTCGAACCTGGCGACGGATGGGACAACCCGAATGGCACTGACCCGGTCGATCTGACTGACCCAGCCAAGCTCACCGCTCCCAACGCCGCGGTGGAGGACGAGTTCGGCTATTCCGTAGCGGTGGACGGTAACACCGTTGTCGTAGGGGCGTACTCGGATGACAGCACGGACACCGGCGGCAATCCCGTCGCTAATTCCGGTTCGGCCTACGTATTTACCAAGCCCAGCAGCGGCGGCTGGGTCTCCACCAGCACTGCGGCCACGTTGACCGCCACCGACGCCGCGGCGGGCGACGAATTCGGCAGCTCCGTAGCGGTTGACGGCAACACCGTCGTGGTTGGAGCGAGCGGTGATGACGGTCAGTCCGAGACCTTGGACTTTATGGGTTCGGCTTTCGTGTTCGTCATGCCCGGGAGTGGCGGCTGGGTCTCCACCAGCACTGCGGCTAAGCTGACCGCCTCCACCCGCGGTGACAACGACTACTTCGGCCGTTCAGTAGCAATCGACGGCGACACCATAGTAGTCGGGGCTGATGAAGCCGAAAACACCGTTGATGGCTCCCAAGTGAAGACCGGTTCGGCGTACGTCTTTACCAAGCCCGGCACCGGCTGGGCCACCGGTACCGAGACGGCCAAGCTCACCGCCTCCGACTCCGCGGCCACTGACAAGTTCGGGTATGCCGTGGCGCTGGACGGCGACACCGTGGTGGTTGGGGCCTACGGGAATGACAGCAGCAGGGGTTCGGCTTACGTCTTCACCAAGCCCGCCTCCGGCTGGGACGACGGTACTGAGGCAGCCCAGCTTACTGCCTCTGACCGCGCCGCGAACGACAGGTTCGGCTCTTCCGTCGCACTAGACGGTGGCACCGTCGTGGTTGGGGCGCAAAACAACGATACGGCCTACGTGTTCGACATCGTGGACTGGGAAGACATCGCCGGTAGTAACGCGGCGACTAAGTCCCACATCGTGAGGCGATTGACCAACGACATCGAGCACACCTTCAGGGTCCGGGCGGTTGACGGCACCGAAGCCAGTGATCCGTCCGACTACGTGTCGGAGACCCCGAAGGCGGCTGCCTACCCTCCGGCCAGACCGCGAAACTTTTCCGCCGCGCAGACTGGCGACAGTGAGGTGGAGTTGACGTGGGACGCGCACCGTTACCCGCTGACCGTCACCGGTTATGAGTACATCGCCGCCGCCGGCGGCGGCACCGTATGGAAACCCATCCCAGGAAGCGATTCCGGCACCGTCTCCCACACCGTCACCGGCCTGATCGCCGTTCCCACTTACACCTTCGCCGTCCGCGCCGTCAACAGCGCCGGTTCAACTGAGTCCGACTCCAAGTCGTTGAAGTTAAGCGAAGCGCCGGCGGCGCCCGACTCATTCTCTGCCGTCGCGGGCGACGGACAGGTGTGGCTTGGCTGGAGAAGCCCCGCGGACTTCACCATATCCGGGTACGAGTACCAGCAGAAGGAGGGCACCGACGCCTTCGGCGATTGGCAGACAATCCCCGGAAGCAGAACGGGGAGCACCTTCCACATCGTGACCGGCCTGACCAACGGCACGTCCTACACCTTCCAGGTCCGCGCCGTGAACGCAGCCGGGGAGAGCGGTTCGTCCGGCGAGCAGTCTGCGACTCCGGCGACGGCGTCTTCGGCCCCGGTCAAACCCGAAGGCTTTGCCGCCAGACAAACCGGCATCGGCCAGGTGGAGTTGACGTGGGAGGCGAGTTCCAACCCGTTGAACGTCACCGGTTACCAGTTTACCCACGACAACGGGTCCACTTGGACCGACATCTCCGGGAGCAATTACGGCACCGTCTCCCACATCATCACTGGCCTGACCCAGGGCGTCACGTACACCTTCCGGGTCCGCGCCGTCAACAACGCCGGTTCAACCGAGTCCGACTCCCAGCCCGTGACTGTCGTCGACAAACCGTCGGCGCCGACCGGACTGTCCTCTACGGTGGGCGACACCCAGGTGCGGCTGACCTGGGACGACCCCGGCAATGCGTCCATAACCAAGTACCAGCTTTGGCAGTTTCCTCCTACGAGCATCAGGCTGACCTCCGACGACCGCGCGGAATTGGACGAGTTAGGGTGGTCGGTCGCCGTGGACGGCGACACCCTGGTGATTGGGGCACTTGGGGACGAACCCCGAAATACCGGTGCAGCCTACGTCTTCACGCGAGACGCCAGGGGCTGGGTCCAGGTGGGCAAGCTCGCAGCTGAAAATCGCGCTGATCCATTTGCCGGGAATGATGCCGGCTTCGGTCATTCCGTCGCGGTGCACGGCGACACCATCGTGGTTGGTGCGTACGAGGAGAACCACCCAGCGACAACGACTAACGCCGGTGCGGCGTACGTCTTCACCAAGCCCGCCACCGGCTGGGCCGACATGAATGAGACGGCCAGGCTCACCGCCTCCGACGCCGTGGCCAGCGACGAGTTCGGAGCTTCTGTGGCTGTGCACGGCGACACCATCGTGGTCGGGGCGCGCGAGCAAACCATCCCAGCGAACGGGGCCGCATACATCTTCACCAAGCCCGCCAATGGCTGGGCTGACGGTACTGAGACGGCCAAGCTGGCAGGTGAGTCGAATGGCGACCGGTTCGGCCGTTCCGTAGCCGTGCATGGCGACACAGTCGTCGTGGGAGCGCACGAGGAGGGCGACTACGACCGAGGAGAGGCTTATGTGTTCACCAAGTCCGCCGCCACCGGCGTCTGGGACGACTGGGATAACAAGAATGGAAGCAACGCAACTGCCAGGCTGACCGCCTCCGACCGCGCCGATCGCGACAAGTTCGGCTGGTCGGTCGCATTCGACGGCGAAACCATCGTGGTTGGGGCGCCCTTCGACGACGACGACGGTGATAGTTCCGGTTCGGCTTACGTCTTCATCAAGCCCGCCAGCGGCAGTTGGGTCTCCACCAGCACTGCGGCGAAGCTAACCGCCTCCGACGGAGCCGAGAACGACCAGTTCGGATTCTCCGTCGCGGTTGACGGCAACACCGTCGTGGTTGGTGCGGACCAAGACGACAGCAAGCGCGGTTCAGCGTACGTATTCACCAAGCCCCCCAACGGTTGGACCGTCGCCGCAGGTACCGACAAGCGCACGATCTACGATCGCCGTGGGGACGACCGCTTCGGCAACTCCGTGGCGGTCGACGGCGACACCGTGTTGGTTGGAGCAGTCGGGGACGACGGCGTTAAGGGTTCGGCCTACGTGTTCGGCACCGAGTGGTCCGACATCCCCGGCAGCGGAGCGGGGACTACGTCTCACATCGCGACTCGTCTACCCAACGGGGCCGAGCACACTTTCCGGGTCCGCGCGGTGAACGCGGCTGGAGAGGGCGTTGTGTCCGAAATGGCGGAGAAGCCGATGGCGGCGAATTCCCGACCCTCCGTACCCGCAGACTTCACCGCCACTCAGACCGGCGTCGGCAAGGTGCTCTTGACGTGGACCCGACCACTAACCCCTTGACCGTCAGCCGTTATCCGTTTCAGAACGGGGCGAATGACGATTGGGCCGACATCCACGGAAGCGATTCCAGCACCGCCTCCCACACGGTCACCGGCCTGACTACCGGAGACACCTACAGCTTCGACCTCCGCGCCGTCAACGGTTTCGGTCAAGACGACGCCGGCAGCCAGTCCGTAACTGTAGTAGCGCAGCTGGCGGCGCCCGACTCAATCTCCGCCGTCGCGGGCGACGAGCAGGTGAAGCTGAGTTGGGACAACCCCAGCGCCGACCCGCCGCCCATAGACAAGCACCAGCTCTTTCAGATCGACCCGAGCAAGCTCTTTGCCTCCGACGGTGCGGCGGACGACGAGTTCGGAATCTCCATCGCGGTGGACGGCAACACCGCCGTGATCGGGGCGCACCAAGACGACACCAGGAACGGTTCGGCTTACGTATTCACCAAGGTCTCCGGCGTGTGGAGCCAGGCGGCCAAGCTCACCGCTTCCGATGGCGCGGCCGACGACGAGTTCGGGTATTCGGTCGCGGTGGACGGCGACACCATCGTAGTTGGGGCGCACCTGGACGACGGCACGGACTCCGGAGGCAACGCCATCACTGATTCCGGATCGGCCTACGTCTTCACCAAGCCCGCCCTGGGTTGGGGCGACTGGAGCAATCTGGATACCAATGGCAAGGCCGGTTTGACGACCAAGCTCACCACCTTCGGCGCCGCTGCGGGCGACGAGTTCGGAATCTCCGTGGCCGTCGACGGCGACACCATCCTGGTAGGAGCGCACCTGGAAGACGCCAATGACGACGACACCGACCCCAACAATAACGTCACTGATTCCGGTGCGGCCTACATCTTCACCAAGTTCAGCGGCGTCTGGGGCAACGCTCCGGTCTCAGGAAGCCACAGAGTAGAGACCGCCAAGCTCGTCGCCGCCGACGCCGCTGCGGACGACGAGTTCGGAATCTCCGTCGCGTTGGACGGCGACACCGCCGTGATCGGGGCGCGTAAGGACGACGACAACGGCAACCAGTCCGGTTCGGCCTACGTATTCACCAAGGTCTCCGGCGTGTGGAGCCAGAAGGCCAAGCTCATAGCCTCGGACGGCGCGGCGAACGACGAGTTCGGAAGTTCAGTGGCCGTGGACGGCGACACCGTCATCGTCGGCGCGCGTCAGGACGACACCAGGAACGGTTCGGCTTACGTATTCACCAAGGTCTCCGGCGTGTGGAGCCAGAAGGCCAAGCTCATAGCCTCGGACGGCGCGGCGAACGACGAGTTCGGAATCTCCGTCGCCGTGGACGGCGACACAATCATCGTCGGCGCGAACCTAACCAACCACATCGACAGCGACGGCAATACCGTCAACGATTCCGGTTCGGCCTACGTCTTCATCCGGGACTCCGCCGGTGGGTGGAGCCAGAAAGCCAAGCTCACCGCCTCCGACGCCGCAGCCCAGGACCGCTATGGGTATTCCGTCGGGGTCAGCGGCGACACCATCGCGGTTGGTGCTCCCTACAACGACTACGACGACACCGACGGCGACACCAATGACGATGAGGGTGCGGCCTATTTCTTGAGCGTTTTGGATTGGTCCGACATCCCGGATAGCGGAGCGACAACCACCACCTCTCACATCGTCACCGGCCTGACCAACGACGAGGAACACACCTTCCAGGTGCGGGGCGCGAACGCCGCGGGCGGCGGCTTGGCCTCGGCCGGCGCCGGTGGTACGCCCATGTTTGCGATACCGGACCCGCCGGACGGGCTGACCGCGGACGCGGGCGATGCCGTGGTGGACCTGACTTGGGTTGACCCCGAAGATTCGACAATAGAAAAGTACCAGATGCTGCAGATTACTCAGGGTGGGAAGCTGACCGCCGCCTCCACCGACGACCCGGTGGTGCGGGGCGACGGGTTCGGAATCTCCGTGGCGGCAGACGGCGACACCGCCGTTGTCGGGGCCTACCAGGACGACGACGCCACCAACGGCGACAATTCCGGTTCGGCCCACGTCTTCACCAGGAGCTCGTCTGCCGCTCCGTGGAGCTGGTCGGCCAAGCTCACCGCTTCCGACGCCGCCGCGAACGACGAGTTCGGCATTGCCGTGGCGGTCGACGGCGACACCATCGTCGTGGGAGCGCACCAAAACGACAGCAACAAAGGCGCCGCCTACGTCTTCACCAAGGTCTCCGGTATCTGGGGCCAGAAGGCCAAGCTCACCGCTTCCGACGCCGCAGCGGACGACGGGTTCGGTATCTCCGTGGCTGTACACGACGACACTGTGGTCGTAGGAGCGCACTTGGAAAACGCCAATGACGACGACGTAGACACCACCGACGACGTCGCTGACTCCGGCGCCGCCTACGTCTTCATCAAGCCCGGGAGCGGCGGCTGGGCCGACGCCATCGAGACCGCCAAGCTCACTGCTTCCGACGCCGCGGAGAACGACGAGTTCGGAATCTCCGTGGCTGTGCACGGCGAAACAGTGGTCGTAGGAGCGCACCAAAACGACGCCGATGACCAAGACAACAACGAAGGTGCAGCCTACGTCTTCACCAGGCCCGGGAGCGGCGGCTGGGCCAACGCCACCGAGACCGCCAAGCTCACCGCTTCCGACGGCGCGGCGGACGACGAGTTCGGAATCTCCGTGGGCGTGGACGGCGACACCGTCGTGGTCGGGGCGCACAAGTACGACGTCGGCGTCGGCAATGATAAGAAGGCTGACGCCGGTGCGGCCTACGTCTTCACCAAGCCCGTCAACGGCTGGGCCACCAGCACTTCGACCGCCAATCTCATCGCCTCCGACGCCGCCGCGAACGACGAGTTCGGGATTTCCGTAGCGATCGACGACGACACCATCGTGGTTGGGGCATACCTGGACGACGACAATGGCGAGGATTCCGGCTCGGCTTACGTCTTTACCCAGGATTCTAACTCCGGCAAGTGGAGCCCTACGGCCAAGCTCACCGGCCCATCCCGTGGAAAGGGCGACTGGTTGGGACATTCCGTTGCGGTGGTAGGCAATACCGTCATCGCCGGAGCGGACAAGTCCAACATCAGCGGGCCCGATTCAGGCGCCGTCTACCTGTGGGTAGTCCCGCAGTGGGCCGACATCAACGGTAGCGGACCGACGACCACGTCCCACACCGTCACCGGTCTGACCAACTGGGTCGAGTACAGCCTTCAGGTTCGCGCGGTGGACAAGGTGGAAGGGGCCGGCGCCGGTCTGCCCTCTGAGGTCAGGGCAATACCGCTAAAGCCGAGGCCAGCAAAGCCGACCGGGCTCTCTGCTGTGCCCGGCGATACCCAGGTGAAGCTGAGCTGGAACGATCCCGTCGAGGGCTCGCCGCCCATCAACAACTACCAGCTGTGGCAGCATGCCGGGAACGCCATGCTGACCGCCGACACCCGGGAGGCTAACGATGAGTTCGGGTATGCCGTAGCGATTGACGGCGACACCGCCGTGGTCGGAATGCCCGGAGAGGACAACCCCGATAATTCCGGCGCCGCCTTCGTATACACCAGGGACTCATTCGGCACGTGGAGCCAGGTGGCCAGGCTCAGACCCAGCACCCCTGAAATTGATGCCCTGTTCGGAAATTCCGTGGCGTTGCAAGGCAACATCATAGTGGTTGGTGCGCCCAGGGAAGGCACTGGGAGCTCCGGTCACGGTGCAGTGTACGTCTTTACCAAAGACGCCGATTCCGACTGGGGGAACGATGCAAACCAAGACCACAGAATAGAGACGGCCAAGCTCCTAGCCGACGGGGGCGGCGCCTCCGACGAATTCGGATGGGAGGCGGTAGCGGTCAACGATGACGAGGACACCATCGTGGTCGGGGCCCGCAATAAAAATGCAGCCTACATCTTCACCAGGCCCGCCACCGGCTGGGCCGACACGACAGAGACACTCAAGCTCAGCCGGAGTGGGAGTTCCGACGATTTCGGCAGGTCGGTAGCAATCGACGGTGACACCGTAGTGGTCGGGGCCAGCGGAGTCGATAGTGGTAGGGGTTCGGCTTTCGTGTTCATTGAGCCCGACACCGATGACGGCTGGAAAGACTGGGACGACCCAAACAAAGTTGACAAGGCCGCATTGACCGCCAAGCTAACCGCCTACTCCCGCGAAGACAACGACAGATTCGGGCGTTCAGTAGCCATTGACGGTAAGACCATCGTGGTCGGGGCTTACGGGGACGACTACATCGATCCCGACGACGAAAGCAACAACGCGACTGATTCCGGTTCGGCGTACGTGTTCATCGAGCCCGACACCGGCTGGGCCAACAGCCCAGGGACTGAGACGGCCAAGCTCACCGCCTCTGACCGTGCGGACAACGACCAGTTCGGGCGTTCGGTATCGATGGACGGCGACACTGTCGTAGTTGGGGCGCATCTGGACAATACCGGAGAGGGCACGGATGTAGCGGGTTCAGCCTACGTGTTCACCAAGCCCAGCGCGGGGTGGGTAGACAGTTCTGAGGATGCCAAGCTTCCTGGACCTGGCGACAGCGATGACGACCAATTCGGATGGTCCGTAGCAATAGACAGGGACACCATTCTGGTGGGGGCGGACTGGCAAGGCGGCGGCGACCAAGGGGCCGCCTACCTTTACGACATCCGGGTGTGGGCCCCCATTACCGGGAGCACGGGAGAGACCAGGTCCCACTTTGCGACCGGCCTGACCAACGGCCTGGAGCACACCTTCGCCGTCCGCGCGCTGAACGACGGCGGTGCAAGCGGCCCGTCTAATCAGGCGTCCGCGGAACCGGCGGCCGAGCCCTCGGCTCCCGCGAAACCCAGGAACTTCTCCGCGGTGCAGGTTGCCGCAGGCGAGGTGCGTTTGGAGTGGGAGCCGAGCGCCGATCCCCTGACCATCGTCAGGTTTGACTACACGGCTGACGGCGGTTCCAATTGGCCGAGAGCCACTGGGAGCCATTCCACCACCGTCTCCTACACCGTCTCCGATCTGATGGTGGACACCACGTACACCTTCGCGGTCCGCGCCGTCAACAGCGCCGGAGAAGGCGTTTCTTCCGACCCTTGGTCGGTAACAATAGCTGCAGCGCCGGACAGACCCACCGTGCTCACTGCCGTTGCCGGCGACGAGCAGGTAGAGCTGAGTTGGCGTTACTCCGGCGGGCAAACGTCGACTACGGGGTTCCAATACCAGCAGAAGACCGAGGGCGACTTCGGAGACGATTGGACCGACGTCACCGGAAGCACATGGACGACCAGGTCCCACATTGTGACCGGTCTGACCAACGACATCCCCTATACCTTCCGGGTCCGGGCCGTGAACGTGACCATCGGAAGCGACACGACCAACGAGGAGGACGCGACCCCGTCAGCGTCCGGCTCCCGCCCCGCCCGGCCGACAAACTTTAATGCCGAGCAGACCGGGGTCGGCCAGGTGGAGTTAACGTGGGACACGGCTGGGGCGCGCCTGACGGTCACCGGCTATCAGTACACGGCTGACGGCGGTTCCAATTGGAGCGACATCTCCGGGAGCGATTCCGGCACGGTCTCGCACATCGTCTCCGGTCTGATGGTGGACACGATGTATACGTTTGCCGTCCGGGCCGTCAACAGCGGCACGCTCCCGGGCCTCTCTTCCGTCTCCCGCGACGTGACGATCGTCGGGGAGCCAAGGCGGCCCACCGGGCTCGGCACTACCAGCGGCGACACCCAGGCGACGTACCACTGGAATGTGACGGTCGAAACCACGGATCGGCCGATAGACAAGCACCAGCTGCACCTTCCCCAGAGCAAGCTGACCGCCGACGACGGTGCTGACGACGACGAGTTCGGGTATTCGGTAGCGATAGATGGCAACACCGCGGTGGTTGGGGCCCCGGGGAGCAACAGCAACGCCGGCGCGGCCTATGTTTTCACCAAGGATTCGGACGATGCATGGAGCCCAGCCGCCACGCTGACTGCCTCCGACGGCGCAGCGAATGACGAGTTCGGAATTTCCGTGGCCATAGACGGAAACACCATCGTGGTTGGGGCGCGCCAGGACGACACTCGCAACGGCGCAGCGTACGTATTCACCAAGTCACCCGACAGCGTCTGGGCAAATGATGAGAATCAGACCTACAAGAGGGAGACGGCCAAGCTCACCGCTTCCGACGCCGCGGAGAACGACGAGTTCGGAATCTCCGTAGCGATATACGGAAACACCATCGTGGTTGGAGCGCGCCAGGACGACGCTCGCAATGGTGCGGCTTACGTATTCACCAAGCCAGACGACGCCAACGACGACGACTCGGAAGACTGGAGAGACTGGGGCTCCCTAAATGACGAGGTCAAGACCGCATTGACCGCCAAGCTCACCGCCTCCGACGGCGCGGCGGACGACGAGTTCGGGATTTCCGTGTCGCTGGGCGATGATACCGTGGTGGTTGGGGCGCACCAGCACGACGTTGGTACCAACGCCAATGCCGGTGCTGCGTACGTCTTCACTAAGCCTGCCAGCGGCGGCTGGGCCGACAACACTGAGGGGGCCAAATTCACGGCCCCCGACGGCGCGGCGAACGACGAATTCGGGAACTCGGTGGCCATCGACGTTCATACCGTCGTGGTTGGAGCGCACAAGGCCGACTACATCGATCTCAACGACAGTAGCAATAATTTGGCTGATTTCGGTGCCGCCTACGTCTTCACCAGGGATTCGAACTCCGGCAAGTGGGGCCAGCCGGTCAAGCTCACCGCTTCCAATGGCCACGCAGACGATGGGTTCGGGAACTCCGTTGCGGTGGACGGCAATACCGCCGTCGTCGGGGCGTACCTGGACGACCGCGACAACGCCGCTCGTGACACCGGTTCGACTTACGTGTTTGCCCGGCAGTTAGGGGTGTGGAGCCAGACGCTCAATCTCGCCGGCCCCGACCCCGACCAGAAGGACGGGCTCGGATACTCCGTTGCGGTAGACGACGGTACCCTCCTGGCAGGCGCGCCCCAGGACGACGATAGTCGCGGTTTTGCCTACGCGATGGACATCTCGGACGCGGAGTGGACGGACTTCGTCAAAACAGAATTGACCGACAACGGCGAGGATTACTTCTACCGGGTGCTCAAACTGACCAACGACCAAGAGTATGCCTTCCGGGTGCGTTCGGTGAACGCCGCCGCCAATCGTCCGTCTAACGAAACCGTCGCGGCCACGCCCATGAGTGCGAAGCCGGGCAAGACCGAAGGTCTGGCCGCCCAGCCAGGAGTTTCCCAGGTAACGCTCAGTTGGCATGACCCCCGCGATTCGTCCCTAACCGGCTACCAGGTACTGCAGCCTACCGAGCAAATCAAACTTACCGCCGGCTCGGACGGCGAGACGAACGGAGAGTTCGGGGAATCGGTAGCAGTGGACGATGGCACCGCCGTGTTGGGTGCGCCCGAGCACGACGGCACGGACTCCGGAGGCAACGCCATCACAGATGCCGGTGCGGCCTACGTCTTCACCAGAAACCCGAACTCCGGTGAGTGGAGCGGCCCGATCGAGCTCAGTGCCGGCTCCGACGGCGCGGCGAACGACTGGTTCGGGTACTCCGTAGCAGTGGATGGGGATGGGGATACGATCGTGGTCGGGGCGTACCAGCACGACCTTACCGACGACGAAAACAACATCCTCGCCGATGCCGGTGCGGCCTACGTCTTCACCAGGGACCCGCTTACCGGTGTATGGAGCGAGCCGGTCAAGCTGATCGCCGCCGACGGCGCGGAGAACGACTGGTTCGGGCATTCCGTTGCAGTGGATGGGGATACGATCGTGGTCGGGGCCCGCGGAGACGACGGTAAGAAAGGTGCGGCTTATGTATTCACCAAGGTTGGCGGTGTGTGGGGCAACGATCCGGACCCAGGGGAAACCCACAGGGTAGAGACGGCCAAGCTCACCGCATCCGACGGCGAAGCAGTCGACTATTTCGGGCACTCCGTTGCGGTGGACCGCGACACCGTCGTGATTGGGGCGCGGGGACACAGACTCACCCCCGGTGCGGCCTACGTCTTCACCTGGGATTCGGAAAACCGTCTGTGGGGCCAGAGGGCCAAGCTCACCGCCTCCAACGCCGATGATAACGACCAGTTTGGGCAATCGGTAGCGGTGGACGGCGCCACTGTCGTAGTCGGGGCCCAACAAGACGACAATACAGGGGGTTCAGCCTACGTCTTTACAAAGCCCACCGACAACGACTGGGCCGACAACACTGAGACGGCCAGACTCGCCGCTTCCGACCGCGGCGCAAGTGATTCTTTCGGAGCCTCCGTTGCCATCCGAGGTGGCACGATCGTGGTCGGGGCGTACGCCGCCAACATCGACGAATGCGAAGAAGTGGACCAAGGCGGAGATTGCCAAGATAACTATAGGTCAGGTGCGGCTTACCTCTTCACGAAGCCGGCCAACGTTGACTGGGTCAACGATCCGAACAAAGACCACAGAACGGAGTCAGGCAAGCTCACCTTACCCATCGAAGAAGGGGCCGTAGAGAAGTCCGACGAGTTCGGAAACTCCGTCGCCCTGGACGGCCAGAACATCCTAGTCGGGGCACCCGAGGGGAACGATGGCTTCGGTTCGGTTTACGTGTCGGACATCCCACAGTGGGGCTTTTTGGCAAGCAGAGCAGAAACCACGTCCGCCACCGTGGGAGGCCTGACCAACGGTGTGGAATACGCCTTCCAGGTCCGCGCCGTGGATTTCTATGGAGAAGGCCTGCCTTCAAACATCGCCCGGGCCACGCCCATGCCGGCGCCGGCCGCGCCCAACCGAGCACCTTACTTCATTATTGGCAGTGACAGCGTCACGTTCACCGTCGATGAGAACAGGCCGCCGGGCAGTCTGGTGGGAGACGCTATCACCGCGAAGGATCCGGACGGCGATGTCCTGACCTACTCCCTGTCGGGGATCGACGCGTCTTCCTTCGTCATAGACGGTTCCACCGGTCAGATCACCGTTGGCTCCGGGACCCTGCTCGACTACGAGTCCGGGCCTACGAGGTACACAGTCGTCGTCTCCGTCCACGATGGCGGAGACGCCTACGGCAACGACGACACCGCGGTCGACGACCTCATTGAAGTGAGCATCTACGTCAGCAACGTGGATGAAGCCGGGACGGTGTCGGTGTCCCTGGAACAACCGGAGGTCGGGACCGCGCTGGTCGTCTCCCTGAGCGATCCCGACGGCTTGGTTTCCAACATCTCCTGGCAGTGGGCGAGGTCCTCAGATCGCACGGACTGGAGCGACATCACCGGGGCCAACTCGGACTCCTACACCCCGGTCGCGGACGATGTGGGCATCTACCTCCAGGCAACGGCCTCCTATACGGACGGACACGGCCCGGGCAAGTCCGCACACGCGGTCATGGAACGGCAGACCGCCCAACCGGCCGCGCCCAACCGAGCACCTTACTTCATTATTGGCAGTGACAGCGTCACGTTCACCGTCGATGAGAACACGCCGCCGGGCAGTCTGGTGGGAGACGCTATCACCGCGAAGGATCCGGATGGCGATGTCCTGACCTACTCGTTGTCAGGAACCGACGCGTCTTCCTTCGTCATAGACGGCTCCACCGGTCAGATCACCGTCGGCTCCGGGACCCTGCTCGACTACGAGTCCGGGCCTACGAGGTACACGG